>CAZOHT010000039.1:0-23956 GCA_964579825.1 uncultured Anaerolineaceae bacterium | reverse complement strand
AGCATCCGCTGGTCCACGGTCACCCTCTGTCACGGCACGGCCACAGTGGTCGTGCCCGGATGGTATGGCGTCACCGTCGCGCGAATCGTTCCCGACGTCGGACGTCCCGCGGCGCGGGTTGCGGCGCTGGTCGTGCCGGATCCTGCCAAACGGCCATGTGGCGACCGTTGGGCGACGGGGCGCCTGCCTCCGGGCTCCTTGGCTGGCCGCGCGGACGGCATCCGAACCAAGTCGAGCGTGACTCGAGCCGACTTCAGGGTCGCGGGCCCTCAGCGTGAACACGGTCGCTCGCCGAACGGTCACGTCGTGGACATCTGGCATGAAGCGAAGGTCGCCGCAGGAGGCCACGCGTGTCTCGCCCAGCCGAGGACCAGCCGCCGAGCCGTTCTCGCACCGCACGAGCCCCGAGGTGGACGGACCGAGGCGGCGGTGGACAGACCGAGCCCGGCGTGGGCAGACCCTGGCGGCCGCGGTCACTCTCTATGAGTGGCCGCTCGGTCCCGAACGTTCAGGCGGTTTGTCAGATTGACGCCGGTATGTCGTGACCCTACCCTCAGGGCTCGACCGCGGGACCGTACGCCCATCGGCAAGGTGGTCGGGCAGGAGGCATCGATGCTTCAGCACATCATCGGCAGCGCCGTGGGCGCCGCCATCGCGTGGCTCGTCCTCGTCCTCACCAACGCGAACTCGTCGCCGCAGTACGTGACGGCCGTCGCCATCGGCGCGATCGCATCCATGCTGTGGCCGATCGTCATCGGCTTCTTCCTCGCACGGCGCGTCAAGCAGCGCCGCGACGACCAGATCCAGAAGGAAGTCGACAAGCAGATCAACGCGCAGAAGGGCGGCTGACCTCGAGGCGGGTGCGGCCCGCCTCGATCACTCCCAGCGGAAGGTCCGGGCGGTCAACGCGACCGCCCCGACCGCCCAGCCGGCCAGGATGGCGAACGGCGCCGCCGAGCCCGCCTGGGAGCCCAGCGCGACCCGGAACGCCTCCGAGAGTGCCGCCGGTGGCAGGACCGCCGCCAGCGCCGCCAGCGGCTGGGGCAGGTGATCCACCGGCACGACGATCCCCCCGAGCAGCAGGCAGGCGACGAATGCCGCGTTCGCCAGTGCCAGGGTCGCCTCGGCGCGGAGCGTACCGGCCATCAGCAGGCCGAGACCGGCGAACGTGAGCGTCCCGAGCCCCCACGCCGCAAGGAACGCGACCGCTGACGCCCCCTCGCCCACGTGCCAACCGAAGGCGACGGCGATCGCGATCAACAGGACGATCTGCAGGACTTCGACGACGAAGACCGTCCCGACCTTGGCCGTCATGAGGCCCGAGCGAGTGAGCGGCGAGCCGCCGAGCCGCTTGAGGACGCCGTAGTGGCGCTCGTAGGTGGTCGCGATGCCGAGGTTGACCAGCCCGGTGGCGATGATCGCCAGGGTCAGCGCACCGGGCACCAGGAAGTCGAGTGGGTCGCCGGCTCCCGTCGGGACGAGCTGCATCGACGCGAAGAAGACCAGCACGACAGCGGGGATGACGACCGTCACGAGGACGTTCTCGCCGCGCCGGGAGGTCAGGCGCAGCTCCATCGCCATCTGCGCGGCCGTCGTCCGCCATCGGCTCGCCGCCGTCGCCCGGCCGGGCACGGCTGCCGACCCGACCGACCGCTCCGGCCCGGACGTCATGCGCTTGCCGCCCGTCCGGCCCCGACCAGCTCGAGATACGCGTCCTCCAGCGAGCCGCCCGAGGTGCGCGCATCCACGATCAAGCGACCGACCGACGCGCACCACACCGCGAGTGCCGCGACGAGCGCAGGGTCCGCGACGACCCCTTCGACGGCATAGCGGGCGTCGTCCCCGTCGGCCACGACTCGAACGCCTGCGTGGGTGGGTGCCAGGGCCGCCTGCAGCGCGACGAGCGCCTCCGGTGCGAGCGAGGCATCCAGCCGGAAGCGCAGACGTGCCCGGATCCCGGCGGACAGCTCGGCCGGCGTGCCCGCCGCGACGATCCGACCCCCGTCGAGGATGGCGATCCGATCGGCCAGGCGCTCCACGTCCGTCAGGTCGTGGCTCGTGAGCAGGATGGCGGCGCCGGCCGTCCGGAGGTCCGCGATGATCCCCCGAGTCACGGCCCGTGCCTCCGGGTCCATGCCGGCCGTGGGCTCGTCCAGGACGACCACCTCCGGCCGACCGACGAGGGCCACGGCCAGGCTCATCCGCTGCCGCTCGCCGCCCGACAACCGCCGATACGGGGTTCGGGCGACCGCTTCGAGCCCGACGAGCGCCAGCAACTCGTCCGGGTCGCGCGGCGTCCCGTGGAAGCGGCCGTACTGGACGAGCGTCTCCCTCGGCCGGGATCGTGGGTCGAAGCCGCCACCCTGCAGCATCAGGCCGATCCGAGCCCGGATCCCGGGCCCGCCGACACGCGGATCCACGCCGAGGACCCGGACCGAGCCACCGTCGCCGGACCGGTACCCCTCGACGATCTCCACGGTCGTCGTCTTTCCGGCGCCGTTCGGCCCCAGCAGGGCGACCAGCTCACCACGGGCGACCGTCAGCGACACCTCGTCGAGGACGGTTCGCTCCGCGTAGCGCTTCGAGAGGCCCGAGACCTCGATCGCCGGGCCGCCGATCATCGGCCCGGCCCCCGGTCGGTCACGGGGCGATCTTGGCGTACTGTCGGTCGAAGTCCGCGTCGGTCAGCTCACCCACCTGGATGGAGCGGATGATCCCGCTCGGGTCGATGAAGTAGGTCTGCGGGCGCCCGATGACGCGATATGCCGTCTTGACCGCCTTGTCCGGGTCCGCCACCGTCGGCCACGTCGCGCCGTACTCGGCGATGAAGTCGATGGCCGGCGCCGGCGGGTCATCCGTGAGGACGCCGACGACGCGCAGGCCGTCGCCGGCGTACTGGGCGCTCTTGGCCTCCAGGAGTGGGAACTCGTCGCGACACGGCACGCACGACGGCCCCCAGAAGTTGAGGACCACCGGCTCGCCGCGCAGGTCGGCGAGGCGGAACGGCTCGCCATCCAGCGTCGTCCCGACGATGTCCGGCGCCGGTTCGCCGATGCTCGCCCGGTCGCCGCCTCCACCGCGGGTGAGGTTCACGAACAGGAGGATGCCCACGGTCGCGATGACGGCGATGGCGAGAGCGGCCAGGATCGGACGTCGCGGCGTGACGGGCCTGCCTACTTGAGCGTGGCGGTCCCCGTCATCGCGGGAATCGGGTGGATCGAGCAGATGAACTCGTACGTGCCCGCCGGCAGGGCACCGACGTCGTAGACGATGTTGGAGACGCCGAGGATGACCTTGCCGTCGAAGACCAGGGCGCCGGAGGCGTCCTTCAGGTCGATGTCGTGGGACGTCCCTGGATCCTGGTTGTCGAGCACGATCGTGAACGGTGCGTCGGCCGGCGCGTCGAACGACGTCTCGAGGAAGGCGATCCCCTGCGCCGTGATCGTGACGTCACCTTCCGGCAATGGCGCGCTGCTGGGTGGCGGAGCCGCCGATCCGGCCGGTGGCGGGCCGCCGGACGCGGCAGGCCCCCCGGATCCGTCCGCCGTGCGCGGCGGGAAGATCCCTGTCTGCAGGACGATCCCGCCGATGAACAGGACCGCCAGCGTCGAGATCATGAGCGTCGGCGTCCGCGGCGCCGGGATGTTCTCCAGGTGCCCCGTCCGGTCCGCCTCCACGGTCTTGCGGTACTCCTTGACCGCGTCGACGAGCCAGCCGAGGAGGGTCACGACGAGGGCGATCAGGCCGATCACCAGCAGCCACCCGCCGAACACGAGCCCGAGCATGAGCATCGTCGCGCCGATGGCGCCAAGGAACGGCCGGTACGACGGGCCGGGCATGTGGACCCCGGGCGGCGGTCCGTCGTGCGCGACGACCGGCAGCGGCGGCGCGGAGGCCGAGATCTCCCGGTCGTAGACGCGCATCGCTTCGGCCAGCCAGTACAGCAGGGTCAGCGTCATCGCGATCGCGCCGAGGATGAGGATCGTGCCGCCGAAGACGAGCCCGAGGAACAGCAGGAAGGCACCGATCGCGGCGAAGACCGGGGCGAACGACGGGCCGGGCATGTGGATGCCCTCGGGCGTCGCCGGCTCGATCGGCTGGAAGCCTCGACGGGCCTTCGGCGCGCTGAGGAGGCGCCGGAACAGGATGGCGAAGGTCAGGACGACGAGCGCGATGATCGCGATGGGCAGGAGCGCGATCAGGCCGCCCCAGTCCGGGATGACGAACTGGGTCAGGGTCTGCAGCAGCGCATCCCAGGCTTCGAACATCGGCGGGTCCGGGTCAGGTCGCGGCGATGGCGGCGCGGTCGGTCAGACCCGACGGCCGATCCGGGCCGGTCATTCGCGGGTGCCTGCCGCCAGCACGTAGGCCATGATCGCCATCGCGACGCCGAGGGCCAACAGCATGGTCGCGCCGGCCGCGATGTCCAACGCATTCGCGTCACCGTCCGCGTCGTTGATGCCAAGAACGTTCGGGACGACCAGGTAGACGATCCCGATCACCACGAAGATCAGGCCAAGCAGGGCCGCGTTGCGCGGATGGCGGAGCAGATGCATCGGTGGCCCCTCTCAGCCCTGGCCCGGCACGATGTACAGGAGCGTGAACAGCAGGATCCAGACCACGTCGACGAAGTGCCAGTACAGCGAGGCCGCCTCGACGGCATCGTGGTGGCGCGCCGAGAACTGGCCGGCCATGCCGCGATAGAGGACCACCCCGAGCATGATCACGCCGCCGAACACGTGCGCGCCGTGGAAGCCGGTGAGCGTGTAGTACGTGGTGCCGAACGTGCCGGACGACAGGGTCAGGGCCGGGTCCTCGTGACCCAGCATGAAGTAGTCCACGGCCTGCATCAGCAGGAACACGATGCCGAGGCCCAGGGTCACGGCCATCGCCCGCAGGAACCGCGTCCGGTCGCCCTTGCGGATGGACCAGACGGCGATCTGGCAGGTGAACGAGCTGATGATCAGCAGGATCGTGGCCGGTCCCACGAACGGCATGATCTTGAGCGACTCGGCGAACTCCTCGGGTGGCCAGACCTCCGCCGACGCTCGCGTGTTGAAGTACGCGGCGAAGAGACCCGCGAAGAACATGACCTCCGACGTGATGAACAGCAGCATCCCGAGGATCGGGTTGCTGATGCCGCCACGGTCGTGGCCGTAGTGCTCGAGCGGATCGTGGACGACCGGCGCGGCGGTGAGGGACTGGCTGTCGGTGGTCATCGTCTCGTCCGCGCTCAGTGGTCCGTCGCCGGCCCGTGCCGGAGGTCGAAGAGCGGTCGCTCGGAGCGGATGTCCGGCAGTCGGTCGAAGTTGTACGGGGGCGGCGGCGAGCTGGTCGCCCACTCGAGCGTGTTCGCCTCCCATGGGTCGTCGCCGGCCGGCTTGCCGCTGCGCAGCGAGACGAAGATGTTCCACAGGAGCGGGAGCATGCTCGCCGCGATGAGGAAGCCACCCGCGGTGGCGACCAGGTTCAGGTCGTTCCAGCCGGCCGTGTCCGCGTAGTTCGCGATCCGCCGGGGCATGCCCGCGAGGCCCAGCTCATGCATCGGGAAGAAGGTCAGGTTGAACCCGATGAACATCAGGACGAACTGGACCTTGCCGATGGTCTCGTTGAGCATCCGGCCGGTCATCTTGGGGAACCAGTAGTAGAAGCCGGCCATGATCCCGAAGACGGATCCACCGAACAGCACGTAGTGGATGTGGGCCACGACGAAGTACGTGTCATGGAGGGCGAAGTCCACCGGGACCGAGGCGCTGAACGCGCCGTTGATGCCGCCCAGCAGGAACATCGAGAGGAACCCGATCGCGAAGATCATCGGCGTCGAGAACGTCAGCTTGCCGCGCCACATCGTGAAGATCCAGTTGAACATCTTGACGCCGGTGGGGATGGCGATCAGGAACGTCATCAGGCTGAAGAACGGCAGGTAGACCGCGCCGGTCGTGAACATGTGGTGGGCCCACACGGAGAACCCGAGCGCGCCGATCCCGGCGGTCGCGAAGACGAACGCCTTGTACCCGAAGAGCGGCTTGCGGCTGAAGACCGGCAGGATCTCACTGATCATGCCCATCGCCGGCAGGATCATCACGTAGACGGCGGGGTGCGAGTAGAACCAGAAGACGTTCTGGTAGAGGATCGGATCGCCACCGACCCGAGGATCGAAGAAGCTGCCGCCGTAGTTGCGATCGATGAAGAGCATGACCAGCGCGCTGGTGATCACCGGCGTGGCCATCAGCACGAGGACGGACGTCACGAGGACTGTCCAGACCATGATCGGCATGCGGAACAGCGTCATGCCCGGCGCCCGCATCTTGAAGATCGTCGTGATGAAGTTGATGGCGCCCAGGATGGAGCTCGTGCCGATCAGGACGAGCGCCACGATCCACAGGTCCTGGCCGGTGCCCGGGGAGGCGAGCGGGTAGTCCTCGGACAGGGGGGCGTAGCTCGTCCAGCCGGCCGCCGCCGTGCCACCGGTCACGAAGCCGGCCAGGAGGAGCACGCCGGCGAGCGGCAGCATCCACAGGGAAAGCGCGTTGATCCGCGGGAACGCCATGTCGGGCGCGCCGATCTGGAGCGGGACGACGTAGTTCCCGAAGCCCGCCAGCATCGGGATCACGAACAGGAAGATCATGAACGTGGCGTGCATCGTGAACAGTTCGTTGTAGCCCTGGCTCGTGACGAACTGCAGGCCTGGCATCGCCAGCTCGGTCCGCACGACGAGCGCCAGGATCCCGCCGATGAAGAAGAACAGGAACGAGTTGATGACGTACATGATCCCGATCTTCTTGTGATCGGTCGTCGTCACCCAGTCGTACAGCCCGCTCTTGTACGTGGTCGCCGCGGGGTGCAGCGTCGTGGTCGCCATTCAGTCGATCCTCGTCTGGACGAACGCGGTGGTCATGGGGCGGTGCTGCCGGATGGCGATGGCTCCGCGGAGCCGGACGGGGCGGGCGTCGGTGTGGCGGCGGCCTCGGCGACCTTGGCGGCGAGCCAGGCATCGAAGTCGGCGGCCGTCATGGCGTGGACGTCGAACAGCATCACGTCGTGGCCACTGCCGCACAGCTCGGCGCACTGCCCGCGGAACGTCTGGCCGGCCATGCCCTCGTCCACGTCGAACTGGAACGTGTTGGTCCGACCTGGAACGACGTCCCGCTTGAACAGGAACTGCGGCACGTAGAAGGCGTGGATGACGTCGTTGCTGTTCAGTGACAGCTCGATGGTGCGGCCGGTCGGGACGTTCAGTCCGCCGTCCTTGCCGGTGGGGGCCAGCTGCGTGTAGACGATGTTCCCGTTCGCGTCGAGGTAGTCGAAGCTCCACTGGAACTGCCCGGCCTGCGCGTGCAGCCGGGTCTCCGGCGCCGTCGACTTCGCCTCCACCACGTTGAGTGTCTGCCACGACACGACGAACAGGAAGGCGACGATCAGGGTGGGGACGATGGTCCAGACCGCTTCGGCGATGTTGTTGCCATGGGTCTGGGCGGGCAGCGTGTCATCACCGGGCTTGCGGTGGTAGCGGATGACCGACCAGAGGATCAGGCCCTCGACGACGAAGAAGATCGCCACGGCCACCAGGAAGACGATCGTGTACAGGTCGCGGATGGCCTGGCCCTGCGAGGTCACGGCCTGCGGCGGGTAGAGCCCGGTGACGAACGTCTCGCCGTACTTGATGACGTCGACGCCCAGGGCGATGGCGACCAGCACCGCACCGATGACGAGGACCCCGATCGCGATCGCCGTGAGCGCGACGGTGGAGGGGCGTGTCCTGGGCGGGCTCGACATCAACGTCCTCGAGGATGGGTCTTCGGGCACGGACGGGGCGTGGCGCGCGGAGCGGTACGTGGTCTGACGGACCGACCAGCGGGCCGGACGCGGGTCATTCTACCCGAGCGCGTGCGTGTCGCGCCGCCTGCGCGCCGGGTTCATGCGACGATGCGATCCATGCGATCGTCGCGTCGGCTCCGAGTGTTGCCCGCCCTCCCGATAGGCGTGGCTGCCTGGCTCGTGGCCGCCGGCCCCGTCGCCGCCCACGGTGGCGTGCCGGCCGAGCCCCCGACCATCGGGACCCTCCTCTTCGGCTGGACGTTCGAGCCGCTCCCGACGCTGGCCATCACGGCCGCCGTGATCTGGTGGTTCTGGGCGGTCGGTCGGGTGAACGCCGCCCACCCCGCGAACCGGGTCCCCCGCCAGCGGACCTGGTTCTTCCTGGCCGGGATCGGAGCCATCGCCGTCGCGCTCGTCTCGGGCATCGATCGCTACGACACGACCCTCTTCTCCGTCCACATGGTCCAGCACGTCCTGCTGATCCTGGTCTCGGCGCCTCTCCTGGCCCTGGCCGCCCCCGTCACGCTGCTCCTGCGGGTCAGCTCGTCCGAGACGCGGCGGCGCTGGCTGCTGCCGTTCCTGCACTCGCGCTTCGTCCGGGTCCTGTCGAACCCGGTCGTCGCCTGGCTCGTGATGGCCCTGGTGATGTGGGGCAGCCACTTCACGCCGCTGTTCGACCTCGCCCTCGAACACCCGCTCGTCCACGACCTCGAGCACACGCTCTTCCTGACGGCGGCGATCCTGTTCTGGTGGCCGGTCGTCGCCCTCGACCCCGCGCCGTCGCGGATGGGTCATCCCGGGCGCCTGACGGACGTCTTCCTCCAGATGACCCAGAACACGTTCCTGGCGGTGGTCATCCTGGGGGCGGCCACCGTCCTGTACCCGCATTACGAGACGGTGTCCGCGCCGTGGCTGCCGGATCCCCTCGAAGATCAGAAACTGGCTGCCGGGATCATGTGGATCGCCGGCGACCTGATCTTCATCGGCGCCCTGCTGGCGCTGCTCTGGGGCTGGATGCGGTCCGAAGAGCGGGCCACGCCCCGCGCCGACCGGGTCGCGGCCGAGGACATGGCCGCGATCCGGGTGCGCGAGCAGCGGCTGGCCGAGCGCCTCGCCGACGAGCGCGCCAAGCCGGGCTGACGGGTCAGGCCGGCAGCGGCGAGGCCAGGTACTCCCGATATCGGTCCGGGTCGACGTTCCCGCCGCTCGCGATCGCCACGACCGCGCCAGGGTTGGCGCCACGGCCCTCGAGGCCGAGCTCCACCGGCCGGTACAGGAGGGCGGCGACGGCCAGCGCGCCCGACGGCTCGACGACGAGCCGGCTCCATTCCGCGGCGAGCCGGACGGCGGCGACGATCTCCGCCTCCGACACGGTGACGACGCCGTCCAGATGCGCCCGCAGGTGGAGGAAGGTGCGCCGACCGAGGGCCTGCGTGCGCGTGCCGTCGGCGCAGGTCCGGGCGACGTCCGCCGCCGACCATCGGACGATCTCGCCGCTGGCCAGGGAGTCGCGCGCGTCCGCGGCGAGCTCCGGTTCCACGCCGACGACGCGCACATCCGGGCGCAGCGCCTTGATGGCGGTCGCGACGCCGCTGGCGAGGCCGCCTCCGCCGATCGGGACGAGGACGAGCGAGACGTCCGGGCGGTCTTCGACGATCTCGAGCCCGATCGTGCCCTGGCCCGCGATGATCCAGTCGTCATCGAATGGCGGGATCACCGCCAGCCCGCGCTCGGCGGCGATCGACCGCGCGACGGCCTCGCGCTCGTCGCTGGACGGTCCGACGACCACGATCTCCGCACCGTCGGCCGCGACCCGGTCGCGCTTGATCCCCGGAGCATCCGACGGCATCACGACCACGCACGGGGCGCCCAGCAGCCGAGCGGCGCGGGCCACCCCCTGGGCGTGGTTGCCCGACGAGTAGGTGATGACGCCGCGGGCCAGGGCGTCGGGCGCCAGACCGGCCACCGCTACGTAGGCGCCCCGCAGCTTGAACGCCCCGATGGGCTGGAGCGACTCGGCCTTGATGACGTGGCGGTCGCCGTCCACCCCGAATGGGACGAGCGGGGTCCTGATGGCGACCCCGCGCAGGCGCTCGGCCGCGGCGCGGAAGGAGGCCAGGTCGACGAGCGGTGCGTCGTCGGTCGGCTCGGTCGCCTCGCTCACCGACCGCCCCGATCCACCACCCGCTGACAGTCGATGTCGTAGGCCGCCCACGGCAGGGCCTCGAGCCGCTCGGCCGGGATCGGGTGTCCGCAGCGCCGACAGACGCCGTAGGTCCCCGCGTCGAGGCGTTCGAGGGCCGTGTCCACGAGATCGAGGTGCTGGCTGGCTCGATCGCGCAGGGCCAGGTCGCGCTGTTGTTCGAACACCTGGCTCGCCGCGGCCGCCTGGGACCCATACGTCATCTGGCCTGGGGCGGTGATCGTCTCGGCCAGCTCGCCGAGCAGGCGCGCTCGCTCGGCCTCCAGGGCCGAACGGATCGTGGCCATCGCGGCGGTGTCCATCCGCCGATGCTACGCCCCTCGGGGGACCGCCACCGGGCCCCGGCGATCGTATACTGTGGTGGAGTATCCAGCCCCGTAGCTCGAGGTGCCGCGATGGCCATCCAGATCGACCCTGTGTGCGGCATGTCCGTCGATGACGCCACCGCCCTCCTGTGGCACGAGTACGAAGGGGTCACCTACTACTTCTGTGGGAAGGGTTGTCTGCTCGAGTTCAGGGACGACCCCGAGAAGTTCCTGTCCGAGGACCACGTCCCGAGCATGGGATAAGCCGGCGATAAGCCGCCGGTGACCGACCGGTGAGCGGTCTCCGGCACAGTCGCCCGGACGGTCCGCGACCGGGCACTCCACGGAGGGGTCCACCGTCATCGACGCCGGCCCGCGTGCCGGTCGGAGGTGTCCCGTGGGCAAGCGTGGGTTCGGGTCCGTGGCGCGGATCGCCGCCGTCGTCGGCCTCGCCGTCGCGGCCGGCTGGAAGTGGGCGATCGGGAGCGGGTTCGTCGGGTGACGGTCAGGTTCGGGCGCCGGCGACGCCGGAGCTGATCCGCGTGGCCAGGTAGACCGGGATCACGGAGATCAGGATCAGGATCAGCGCGACGACGTTGGCGACCGGCAGTTCCAGCGGGCGCTGGATGGCCGAGAGGATCCACATCGGCAGCGTCTGCGTCCCCGCGCCCGCCGTGAAGTTGGTGACGATGATCTCGTCGAAGGACAGGGCGAACGCCAGCAGGGCGCCCGACACGAGGGCCGTGCCCATGCCCGGAAGGGTGATCCGTCGGAACGTGGAGAAGGCGTCGGCGCCGAGGTCGGCGGAGGCTTCTTCCGGCGTCCGAGGCAGTCGACGGAGCCTGGCGATCACGTTGTTGTAGGCGATCACGACGCAGAACGTGGCATGGCCCACGATGATCGTGAACAGCCCGAAGTCGATCCCGAAGGTGATGAACGACGTCCGCAACGCGAGGCCGGTGACCACGCCCGGCAGGGCGATCGGGATCACGAGCAGGAACGAGATCGTGTTCTGACCGAAGAACGAGTGGCGCTGGACGGCGAGGCTCGCCAGCGTCCCGAGCACGAGGGCCAGCGCGGTCGCGACGGTCGCGACGATGAGCGAGTTGACGATCGCCTGGATGACGGTGGGATTCGCGGCGGCCTCGAAGAACCACTGGAACGTGAAGCCGGTCGGGGGCCAGGCCATGATCCGGCTGGGATTGAAGGCATAGATCGTGAGGATGATCAGCGGCGTGTACAGGAAGGCGAGCACGACGCCACTGGCGATCCGCAGGAAGATCCGCACGCCGCGCGACTCGGTCATCGGTGGGACCTCACAGCGATTCGAACGCGCCGAGGCGCCTGGCGACGAGCAGGTAGACCGTCATGATCGCGATCGGCAGCATCGAATAGGCGGCGGCCAACGGCAGGTTGCCGAGCGCCGAGTTGTCGTAGATGACGTTGCCGATGAACTTCGCGTCCGCGACCAGGTCCGGGGTGATGTAGTCACCGAGGGTCAGCGAGAACGTGAAGATCGAGCCGGCCACCAGTGCCGGGAAGACGAGCGGCAGGACGACGCGGCGGAAGGTCATGAACGGGCGCGCCCCCAGGTCGCCGGAGGCCTCCAACAGCGACGATGGGATCCGCTCCAGACCCGCGTAGATGGGCAGGATCATGTACGGCAGCCAGAGGTAGCTCAGGACCAGCCAGGCGTTGCTCAGCTCGTCGAGTCCCGGTGCGGGGATCCCGAAGGGCCCGAGCAACCACTCGAGCGGGCCGTTGCCCTGCAGGACGATCCGCCATGCGTAGACCTTGACCAGGTACGCCGCCCAGAGCGGCATCAGCACCGCGACCACCAGCATCCCGCGCTTGCGCGGTGAGGCAACGCGGGCCATGTAGTAGGCGATCGGGAAGGCCAGCACCGCGTCCGTGATCGTGACCAGGATGGCCATCCCGATCGTCCGGATCGCGATGACCCGGTAGACCTCGGTGCTGAACAGCTGCTGGAAGGCATCGAGCGACCAGGTGAACGGCTCGACCCTGCCGGTGAAGCCGTCCTTCTCCCAGAACGCGCTGAGCAGCAGGATGAACAGCGCACCGAAGTAGGCGATGGTCAGCCACCCGAGCGGCCCGGCCAGCAGGAGGCCGACCTGGAGCCGACGGCGCGGATACAGCCAGGTCGAGATCCGGCGAGCGACGCTCGGGCGCGCGCCCGGGGTCGGGTCGGTCATGGCTCAGGAAGGCGAAGAGCTCCCCGGCGGGGCCGGGGAGCTCTCGATGCGGATGTCACGACCAGGGAGGTGGCTCAGGCGCCGCGGAGCTTGGTCCAGGCTTCGATCCAGGCGTCCTGGTCCTTGCAGGTCGTGGCGGCGTCGTCGTCGGCGCAGTCGGCCTGCGGGGTGGCCCAGTACCAGATCTTGTCCCAGTACGCCTCGTCGGTGGCGTGCGTCAGTTCGCAATGCCCTGGCGCGATGGTCTCGGCGTACTCACAGGCCTGTGGGCTCGTCGGGGCTTCGCCGAAGTAGACCGTGGCCTGGCCGTTGGCCTCGGCCGATGCCATGTGGTCCATCCACATGTACATGCAGTTCGGATTCTTGGCCTTGGAGTGGATCATCCAGGTGTCCGACCAGCCGGTGGAGCCTTCGTCGGGCACGACGGCGCCGATGGGCTTCTCTTCGGCCTGCAGGAGGTTGGCCTGGAGCTGCCAGGACGTCCCGGTGACGACGTCACCGGCGGCGTACAGCGCCATCTGGTCGGTATAGACGGACCAGTACTGGGCGCCGGCGTCACGCTGCTTCTCGAGCAGCGCGATCGCCGCTTCGAACTGGGCATCGTTGAGCTGGTACGGGTTCTTGATGCCGAGCTCCGGGTTCGTCCCCATCAGACGCAGGGCGGCATCGGCGATGTAGTCCGCGGAGTCGTAGATGCTGACCTTGTCCCCGTAGTCGCCGCTCCAGACACTGTCCCAGCTCGTCGGCGCGGGCGTGAGCACCTCGGTGTTGTACATGAGGACGTTCGGTCCGCGGCCGTGCGGCACGCCGTAGGGCACGCCATCCATCGAGTTGTGGGCCTTGAGCTTGAGGCCCTCGAAGATGTTCGCGTAGTTCGGGATCAGGGCCGTGTTGATCGGGGCGACCGTCCCGCCGGCCATCAAGCGGACCGTGGCGTTGCCGGAGAACGATCCGCCGTCATAGTCGCCCGATTGCATCAACGACACGCCGTTGGCGCTGTCGGTCATGTCGGTGGTCTTGACGATGCAGCCGGTCTTCTTCTCGAACGGCGTCACCCAGTCGAATTCCGGGTACGTGGCCCCGCGCTCGGCGTAGCCGTTCCAGATCACGAGGTTGAGTTGCCCTTCGCCGGCGCCAAGCGAGGCCTGGGCGCTGGGGGCCGGCGAGCCACCGCTCCCCGAACTACAGGCGGCTGCCAACAGCGCTCCCGCTGCGAGCAGCCCGATGATCCGTCGATCCCTCATGGTTCCCTCTCCTCCTCCATGGTGCCGGCCACCCCGTCTGCGACGGGGAGTTCGTGCTGTCGCTTCCAGATCAGGCGGACAGCGTTGCCCTGCTGGGCGAGCGCCTCACTCGAGGTCGTCGCCAGGTTCTGTCGGGTCACCACGAGCCGGGCGCCTGCCTCCAGCTCGACGATGTAGCGCGTATCGGGGCCCAGGTAGACGACATCGTGGATGCGACCGACGGCTCCCGTCTCGTCCGGACCGACAGGCGTGGACGGTTCACCGATGTGGATCTTCTCCGGCCGGATCGTATACGTGCCGGACCGGCCCAGGATGGCGACCGCCGCCTCGCCGGTCAGCAGGTTCGAGGTGCCCACGAATCCGGCCACGAACCGCGTGGCCGGTCGTTCGTACACCTCCGCTGGGGTCCCGAGCTGCTCGATCCGTCCCTGGTTGAAGACGGCCAGGCGATCGCTCATCGTGAGCGCCTCCTCCTGGTCGTGGGTCACGTAGATGAACGTGATCCCGACTGCCTGCTGGATCGCCTTGAGCTCGATCTGCATCTCCTCGCGCAGCTTGAGGTCGAGGGCTCCGAGTGGCTCGTCCAGCAGGAGTACGCGTGGCCGATTGACCAGGGCGCGGGCGAGGGCCACGCGCTGGCGCTGCCCGCCCGACAACTGGCCCGGCTTGCGTCCCTCGTAGCCTTCCAGGCGAACCATCCGGAGGGCGTCGGCGACCATGGAGACGCGCTCGGCCTTGGGCACCTTGCGGACCATCAGGCCGTAGCCCACGTTGTCGCCGACGGTCATGTGCGGGAACAGGGCGTAGTCCTGGAAGACCGTGTTCACGTCGCGCTCGTAGGGCGGCTTGTTCGACACGTCCTCGCCGTGCAGCAGGATGCGCCCGCTCGTCGGCAGCTCGAAACCGGCGATCATCCGCAGGGTGGTCGTCTTGCCCGAGCCGGACGGTCCCAGCATGGAGAAGAACTCGCCGTCGTAGATGTCCAGGTCGATGCCGGCCACCGCCGTGACGACGATCCCCGGCCCAGGAGCATCCCGGGTCGTGGTCCGGCGTCCGGCCGCGTCGTCGCCGAAGGTCTTCGTGACGCCTTCGAGATGGACCGCGATGGACTTCGTCGCGGACTCCGGGAGAGTGACGCGAGCGTCGGTCGGGATCGCCAAGCAGGGACCTCGAGGCTGGCCGGTGCTGGTTCATGCGCGTTCGGTCCGGGTCGCCGCACTCTGCCGCTCGGGTGGGGCCGTGTCAAGCCACTCGGGGCGGTCTGGCTATGCTCTGCCCATGCCGTCCCGACCCGCGCATCCCCTGGCTCGTGGCCGCCTGCCCGGTGCGATCGCGGTCCTGGCCATCGCCCTGGTCGCCACCGGCTGCGGATCCGACGCGCCGGCCCAGACGCCGCCGGTGGTCGCCGGGGCCTCGGACCGTCCCCGCGAGGTCAACCTCATCACGAAGGACTACTCGTACCTGCCCGACGTCCTGGACCTGGTCCCGGGCGAGACCGTGCTCCTCCATGTCATCAACGGCGGGCTCATCACCCACGAGGCGGTCATCGGCGACGCGGCGACCCAGGCGGCGTGGGCGACGGCCGAGGCCGGGACCGAGGGCGCCCCCCCGGGCCCCACGCCCGTCGTCAGCGTCCCGCCGGACACCGGCGGGCTCCGGGTCGTGGTCGCCTCGGGCGAGCGGGTCGACGTGGTGTGGACCGTCCCGGCCGACGCCGGCACCACCGGTCCGTACGTGGTGGCGTGCCACATCCCGGGCCATCTCGAGAAGGGCATGTCCATCCCCGTCCGCTGGGCTCCGGCACCTTGAGCCCTCGCGGGTGGTACATTCCGTGAGCCCGCCGGTCGAGCTTCTGGTGACCGGCCGTCTCGAGGAGGATCCTGCATGGCCTACGTGATCGCCGAGCCGTGTATCGACGTGCTCGACGTCTCGTGCGTCTCGGTCTGCCCCGTCGACTGCATCCATTACGAAGAGGGCGTCGACCGCAAGCTGGTCATCGATCCCAACGAGTGCATCGACTGCGGCGCCTGTGAGCCCGAGTGCCCGGTGAATGCCATCTTTCCCGAGGAGTCGCTCCCGCCGGAGTGGGCGAACTACGCGGCGATCGATGCCACCTGGTACACGGACAAGGCCGCCGCGCGGGCGGCCATCGACGCAGCCAAACCCCGCTGACCGTCGGCCCGGCTCGCCGGGCATGGGCCGGATCGCCTGATCGGAGGCCCGATGCGCATCGTCTCGCTCCTGCCGTCCGCGACCGAGATCGTCTGCGCCATCGGCCTGGGTGATGAACTGGTCGGGATCACCCACGAGTGCGACTGGCCGCCGGAGGTCGTCGGCAAGCCGGTCATGACCCGCAGCGTGCGGACGGTCCCGGATGCGACCGCACGTGAGATCCACCAGGGGGTCGTCGCCTCGATGCACGGCGGCACCTCGCTGTACAGCCTGGACGAAGCCGCGCTCGCCGCGGCCGAGCCGGACCTCATCCTGACCCAGGAGCTGTGCCGGGTCTGCGCGGTGAGTTACCGCGAGGTCAATGCGGTCGTCCGGGCGCTCGATGCCGACGCGACCGTCGTGTCGCTCGAGCCCACGTCGATCGAGGGCATCCTCAACTCGATCGCGACGGTCGGGGCGATGGCCGAGGCCGAGGACGAGGCCATGGAGCTGGTCGCGTCTCTGCGCGAACGACTCGGGGCGATCGAAGCCCTGGTGGAGGCCCGCCGCGATTCCGGACGGTCCGCCATCCGCGTCGTCGGCCTCGAGTGGCTCGACCCACCGTTCTCGACCGGCCACTGGGTCCCCGAGCAGATCCGTCGGGCGGGTGGCTGGGACCTGCTCGGCTCGGACGGGGAGCGGTCGCGGGAGACCACGTGGGACGCCATCGCGGACGTGGACCCCGAGATGTTGCTGCTGATGCCCTGCGGCTCCCACCTGCTCGAGACGACCACCGAGTGGACGCGGACGCCCAAGCCGACGTGGTATCGCGAGCTGACCGCCGTGCGCCGTGGCCAGGTGTTCGCGCTGGACGGCTCGTCGTACTTCAGCCGGCCGGGCCCGCGGGTCATCGACGGCATCGAACTGCTGGCAGAGATCCTGGACCCGGACGCGTTCGTGGACACCGCGCCGCTGGGGTCCTGGACGCCCATCGGGGCCTAGCTGGGACGCCCCGTGCCCTTCCTTGCGAGCTTCGCCTGCCTGTGGTGCGGCGCCGTCCACACGACCCGCGGTCCGGACGACCTCGAAGGCTGGGCCCAGCTCTGTCCGGACTGCGTCGGCAAGGCCGGCGACAACGGGTTCCTGCGCTTCCGCCTGCATCAGGCCATCGCCGACCGCGGCGCGGCGGCCCGGGGGAGTGCGACGGTGCCGGCCGCGACTGCCACGGCCGCCACGCCACGTGCGCCCGCGGCCCAGGCCGCGCCCGTGCCGGACCTGGACCGCGAGATGGTCGCGTACTACGAGGCGCGTGCCCCCGAATACGACGACTGGTACCTGCGCCGTGGCCGGTATTCGCATGGACCCATCCACGACGCCGCCTGGGACGCGGAACTCGACGCCGCCGGGCGCTGGCTGGACGGGCTCCCGATCCGCGGCGAGATCGTCGAGCTGGCCGCGGGGACCGGCTGGTGGTCGCCCCTCCTCGCCTCGAAGGGGGACGCGTCGCTGTACGACGCCGCCGACGCCCCCCTCGACCGCGCCCGTGACCGCCTGGTCGCGCACGGTCTGCGAGCCCACCTGCACGTCCGCGACGCGTGGGCCGAACCGGATCGCCTGGTCGATGTGCTGTTCACCGGCTTCTGGCTGAGCCATGTCCCGGCTGACCGTCTGCCGGCCTTCCTGCAGCTTGCGCGACGCTGGCTCAAGCCGGGCGGCGTGTACGCCTGTATCGATTCACTCGATGACCCGCAGTCCGGCACCGTCGATCGGACACCGACCGCGGACGGCGTCTCGGTCCGACGCCTGGCCGACGGCCGCGAGTTCCGGATCCCGAAGATCCACCACCAGCCCGCGGACCTCGAGGATGCCCTGCGAGCGGCAGGATTCGAGACCGCGGCGGTGACCACGACGGGGCGGTTCTTCCTGCTCGGCGTCGCCTACGCCGGCTGAGGCTCGAGGACCGGTCTGCGCCTGACCCCGCTCGGCGCCCCGCTATACTCCGGCCCTCATGTCACCGCTGCAGCAGCGCACCATCGCGACCGTCGGGTCCGGCGTCATGGCCGAGGCGATGATCGCCGGCCTGCTCCGCGGCAACCTCGTGTCGCCGGATCAGGTCGTCGCGAGCCATCCTCGCGCGGAACGACGCGAGGCGCTGGCCCGCGAGTACGGCATCCGGACGGTCGCCTCCAACGTCGAGGCGGTCGAAGGCGCCGACGTCATCCTGTTCGGGATCAAGCCCCAGATGCTGGGCCGGGTCGGGCGCGAGATCGGGCCGAGCCTCCGTCGCGGTCAGCTCGTCCTGAGCGTGCTGGCGGGCGCGACCACGCAGGCCCTGACCGGGCTCCTCGGCCACGACCAGGTCGTCCGCAGCATGCCGAACACGCCGGCCCGACTGGGCAAGGGGATGACGGTCTGGTACGCGACACCCGAGACGACCGAGGAGCAGCGTGCCCAGGCGGCCGCGCTCCTGGGTGCCCTGGGCGCCGAGCTCGAGGTGGATGACGAGAAGTTCGTCGCGATGGCCACCGCCGTCTCCGGGACCGGCCCGACCTACGTCTTCCTCGTGATGGAGGCGCTCATCGACGCGGCCGTCCACCTGGGGTTCCCGCGCCACGTCGCCCACGACCTCGTCATCGAGACACTGGAGGGCTCGACCCTCTTCGCCAAGCAGTCGGGCATGCACCCGGCCGAACTGCGGAACATGGTCACCTCCCCGGGCGGCACGTCGGCCGCGGCGCTCCATGAACTCGAATCGGGGCGCCTGCGAACCGTCCTGTCGGAGGCGGTGTGGGCCGCCTACCGTCGGACCGTGGAGCTGGGCGACCAGCTCGAGGCGAGCGTCACGGACCCACCGGCCAAGCGCGGCCACGGCGGGCGATGATCGAGGCGACCGCGACGGACCTGCGGCGCGCGGCGCTGGCCGATGTCCGCGAGGTCAGCCTGCGATCCGGGACGCGCCACTTCTGGGCCGACGAGGCCGCCCTGTTCGACCGACTCAGCGCATCCTGGGCCGGGCTGGACGACGCGGCGTGGCACGTGGCCGGGGCGGCGCCGTCGGACGCCGGTGGGCCGGACTGGTCGCTCGCAGAGCACGTCGGCCACATCGTCCATTGGCAGGAGCTGGCGACGGGGTACACCGCGCAGGCCATCGAGACCGGACGCTGGCCGACCGACGCCGACTTCGACGGCGGTGACTTCGACACGTACAACGAGCGCTATCGGGCGCCGTGGACGACCATGCCGCGCGACGAGATCCTCGATCGATTCGAGGCCGCGCGAGCCGGACTGCTCGCGACCGCCGGCCGCCTGACGGATGCCGAGATCCGATCCGACGCGGCCTGGGGCTGGGTGTTCATGACCCTCCATGGCCACTACCTCGATCACGCCGGGATCGTCGAGGCCTGGACGGACACGCTGCGGATCCGCCAGAACGACGGCGACCCCTTCGTCGACGATCCCCGTCCAGCCGATCACGCGGCGTTCCTGGCGGCGGACGACGCCAGTCAGGCCGACGTCGACCGGCTCATCCGGACCATCCCCATCGATCGCTGGGACGCCGAGGCGATCACGCCCGGCTGGACCCTGCGCGACCACGTCGGGCACCTGTCCGACTGGACCGAGGAGGGCCTTCGGGCGCTCGATGTCTACGCACGGCGCGGCCACTGGCCGGCCGATCCGGACGAGGGTGTGGATGCCTGGAACGAGCGGATGGTCCGGACCCACCGGGGCAGCTCCGTGGCCGACACCCTGGCCAGGTACGACGCATCGCGCGCGGCGATGCGGGCGGCCACCCTGACCCTCTCGATCGACGACCTGCGCTCGCCCGACGGCTGGAGCTGGACCTACGATTGTCTCTACGGCCACGCGCGCAAGCACCTCGCCCTGGTCGGGCCCTGGTGCGCGGCCCAGGCGTGGCCGGCGGCCCAGGCCTGATGGCGACGGCCTCGGCCCCCGCGTCCGCGACCAGCGGGCTGACCGTGGGATCCATCGTCGCCGTCGAGTCGCCGCGCGAGTTCCGGCTGCATCCGCGCGACCGTTCCGTGGCGTTCACGACGACGGTGGCCGGCGTCCGGCAGATCGTCCGGATGGACCTTCGCGGTGGGTATCCCGTTCCCGTGACCGCATCGGACAAGGACGTTTCCGACCCGCAGTGGTCACCGGACGGACGGCGACTGGCCTACGTTCGCGACGACGAACTCTGGGTCACCGAGGCGGACGGTTCCCGCTCCACGCTGGTCGCGGCCAAGCCCGGAGGCGGCATCCATCCACGCTGGTCGCCCGATGGCGGCCGGCTGGCGTTCCTGTCACGCCGGCGCGGATGGTCGCAGATCTGGGTCATCGACGCTCCCGTCCCGCGTCGCGGTCGTCCCGCCAACGACCCGAAGGCGCCGGTCCCGCGGGCCGTCACCGCGACGGGCGTGGACGTCGATTCCTTCGCGTGGGCTCCCGATGGCGTCCGTCTCGCGGTCATGGCTCGCCAGGAGCCGACCCACCCGTTCGCGGCGGAGATCGCGATCGTCGACGTCGCGTCAGGCGTGAGTGAGATCGTCGCGGGCACCGATGGCTGCGCCACGGGCGGGCGCTGGGCGGCCGACGGGTCGCTGACCTACGTCACCGACTCGAGCGGCTGGTTCCAGGTGGTCCGTCGGTCGCCGGACGGTCGGGAGCACCTGGTCCTGACCGGTGGCTCGCGGGAGCACGGCGAGCCGGGCGGGACGTTCGGACACGTGCCGCTGGTCTCGCCCGACGGGCGGCACCTGGTCCACATCGAGGTCCACGATGGCTGCCAGGACCTGGTGGTGACCGGGACCGCGGCCGGCGAGCCGCCGAAGCGCGGCCGTGGCCGACCCCCGAAGTCGCCGCGCACGGTGGCCGTGGCCGAGGCGGGCCAGCGGATCGATCCCTGGGATGGGGTGTGGCGGGCCGTCGGCTGGCTGACGGACGGGGCGTGGATCGCGGCCATCGGCGAAGGGGCGTCACGACCGCAGGACCTGTGGCTCCTGCCCGTCCCGGGGCTCGCCCCTGACGGCGCCCGGCCACGCCAGGTCACCGACTCCCTGCCGGCCGTGCTGCGCGCGGCGCTGGTGCCGAGCCGCCTGGCCGCCACCGAGCGCTTCGCCGTGCCGGCCCGGGACGGCCTGCGCATCGAGGGGACGCTCCATCGGCCGTCGTCGGCCAGCGGTAAGCGCGGCGGTCGTCGGGTCCCGACGGTCGTCTACGCCCACGGCGGCCCGACCTCGCAGACGTTCCGGTCCTTTGCGCCGTTCAAGCAGCTGCTGGTCGCCGAAGGCTACGCCGTCCTGGACGTCGACTTCCGCGGATCCACCGGCTATGGCCGGGCCTTCCGCGAAGCCAACCACGGCGAGTGGGGTCACGCGGATATCCACGACGTGATCGATGCCGCCCGCTGGGCCACGGAGCAGCCCTGGTCGGATGGCCGGCTGGCCGTGTACGGCGGGTCGTACGGCGGCTACATCGTCCTGTGCGCCCTGGTGGAGGAGCCGGCGATGTGGCAGGCGGGCATCGACCTGTTCGGTGATTCCGAGATCGCCGAGAGCTACCGCCACGGCGATCGACTCGGGCGGCTGGACCTGCACCGGATGATGGGATCCCCGGACGACGCGGCCCGCGTCGAGGCCTATCGTCGCGGCTCGCCCGTCTATCGCGCCGAGCGGATCGAGGCGCCGCTGCTCATCCTGCACGGTCGGAAGGACAAGCGCGTCGTCCCGCTCATGACCGAGCGGATGGTGGAGGCCCTGGAGATCGAGGGCAAGACGTACGAGGTCCACTGGTACGACGAGGAAGGCCACGGCTGGGAGCGCCAGGACGACCGTCGCGACGCCTTCGAGCGGACGCTGGCCTTCCTTCGGGCACACGTGCCGCCGGGAGGCGATCCGGCCGGCCGGGGCTGACGGAGATGCGCCGGATGCGCCGAGTCAGGCCGCGCGCCGCCCGGTCGGCCATGGCCACGGCGCGGCGGGTGATCCCGCTCCGCGCCCGCCTGTCGATCGTCGCCTGGCTCGGCCGCCACGCCTGGGCGCCGAAGCGTGGCCGGCTCTCCATCGAGTTGCTGCGGGACTTCGCGGAGCGCGACCCGACCGCGTGCCACCGGTTCCTGTGGGCGAACCACCTGGCGTACGCCGAGACCTATGAGGTGGCCGGTCGCTTCGGCGCCGAGCGGATCAACGAGACCCGCCACCTGCTCTTCGAGGACCTCGGTCGGTACCTGACCGGCATCGGCGTCGACCCCGAGACGGACATCGGGTCCGTGTTCGAGGTGGGCTGCTCGCTCGGCTACCTGCTGCGCCATCTCGAGACCGGCCTGTTCCAAGGGGCGACGACGCTCGAGGGGATCGACATCGACCGCTACGCGATCGAGCAGGGGTCGACCCACCTGGCGGCCATCGGTTCGAAGGTCCACCTCACGACCGCCGACATGGGCGAACTGGATGCGATCCTGGCGGGGCGGACGATCGACGTCATCCTGTGCGCCGGGACCCTCCTGTATCTCCCCGAGGACGAGGCTCGTGCCGTCGTCCGCTCGATCGTCGAGCACGCCGGCGTGGTGGCGGTCTTCGCCGGTCTCGCCCACCCGGATCAGGACAACTCGAGTCTCGCGGCGTCGACCGTGCGCGAGCGCGACGCCACGTTCACCCACGATCTCGATGGCATGGTCAGGGACGGGGGCGGTCAGGTCGTCTGGCGGCGCTGGGAGGGCCCGAGGGTGGTGGACGGCAACACGGTCTACTTCGTGTTCGCGAGGCGCCTCCCTCCAGCGCCGACCCCCTGACGGTCTCGCCGCGCCGGCTCAGCCGCCGACGTACGTCGCGAGGTGCTGGCCGGTCAGGGTGGAACGGGCCGCCACGAGGTCGGCGGGCGTGCCCTCGAAGACGATGCGACCGCCATCGTGGCCGGCGCCGGGACCCAGGTCGATGATCCAGTCCGCGTGGGCCATGACCGCCTGGTGATGCTCGATGACGATGACCGACTTGCCCGAGTCGACCAGCCGATCCAGCAGGCCGAGCAGCTGCTCGACGTCGGCGAGGTGGAGGCCGCTGGTGGGCTCGTCCAGGACGTAGATCCCGCCCGTCTCGCCCATGTGCGTCGCCAGCTTCAGCCTCTGGCGTTCGCCACCGGACAGCGTCGGCAGCGGCTGGCCGAGGCGCAGATACCCGAGGCCCACATCGCTCATGCGCTGCAGGATCGCGTGGGCGGCCGGTGTCCGGGCGTCGCCGGCGCCGAAGAACGCATCGGCCTCGGCCACCGACATGGCGAGCACCTCGCTGATGTCCCGGCCACCGAGCTTGTACTCCAGCACGGACGCTTCGTACCGCTTTCCTTCGCAGTCCTCGCACGTGGTGGCGACCGTGTCCATGAACCCGAGTTCGGTATAGATGACCCCGGCACCGTTGCAGGTCGGACAGGCGCCCTCGGAGTTGGCGCTGAAGAGCGCCGGCTTGACGCCATTGGCCTTGGCGAAGGCGGTCCGGATCGGGTCCAGCAGGCCGGTGTACGTCGCGGGATTGCTGCGCCGGGAGCCCTTGATCGCCCCCTGGTCGATGGCCACGACGCCATCGCGGTTCGAGACGGACCCGTCGATGAGCGAGCTCTTGCCGGACCCGGCCACGCCGGTCAGCACCACCAGCACGCCGAGCGGGATATCGACGTCGACGTCCTGCAGGTTGTTGGTGGTCGCGCCACGGACCGCCAGCGCGCCCGATGGCGTCCGGACCGATGGCTTCACGGTCGCGCGATCCCCAAGGTGCCGTCCGGTCAGGGTGTCGCTCGCTCGCAGGCCCTCCACCGTGCCTTCGAACACGACCTCGCCGCCCGCACTGCCGGCCATCGGACCCAGGTCCACGACGTGGTCGGCGATCATGATGACCTCGGGCTTGTGCTCCACGACGAGCACGGTGTTGCCCTTGTCGCGCAGCCGGATCAGCAACTCGTTCATCCGCGCGATGTCGTGGGGATGGAGCCCGATCGTCGGCTCGTCGAAGACGTACGTGACGTCGGTCAGCG
>CAZOHT010000038.1:0-26058 GCA_964579825.1 uncultured Anaerolineaceae bacterium | reverse complement strand
CCGACGAGGAGATCATCCGGCTCGGCGCGACCCCATGGACGTGGGGCACGCTGTCCGCCGGCGTTCGCGCCGTCGTGACCCAGACCGGCGATCCCGCCTGGAGGACGCTCGATCCCGCCTGGTTCCCACGGCTCGAGTTGCTCATGGACGGCCGCAACTCCCTGCGCGGCTTCCCGCTCCCGCCGCACGTCGCCTACCAGGGCATCGGCCAGCGCGGCTAAGGCGTTCCGCGGCGCCGGACCGGACGACCGGGCGCCGGCCCGGCTACGCTCCGTCCGTGCGGATCGTCACGATCGTGGGGACGCGACCCCAGCTCATCAAGGCGGCGGCGCTGTCGCCCGTCCTACGCGCCCGGCACGAGGAGATCCTCGTGGACACGGGCCAGCACTACGACGAGGCGATGGCCGGCGTGTTCTTCCGAGAGCTGGGGCTGCCGAAGCCGGACCACTCGATCGGGGCCGGCGGGGGCTCGCATGCCGAGGGCACCGGCGCGATGCTCGTCGGTCTGGAGCCGATCGTGGCCGACGCTCGGCCGGACGCCCTCCTCGTCTACGGCGACACGAACTCGACGCTGGCCGGATCGCTGGTCGCGGCCAAGTTGACCGTCCCGATCGCCCATGTCGAAGCCGGACTGCGCTCGTTCGACCGGCGGATGCCGGAGGAGATCAACCGGATCGTCAGCGATCACCTGTCGCGCTGGCTGTTCGCCCCGACGCCGCTGGCCGCTACCAACCTGGCGGCCGAGGGCATCCGCGACGGCGTCGTCGTCGTGGGGGACCTGATGCAGGACCTCGCCTCCCGGGTCAGCCGTGAGGTCCGCGATCCGAGGGCGTTGGCCGGGGTCGCGATCCGGGGCCGAACGACGCCCCTCGTGCCCGGCGGCTACCTGTTCGCCACGATCCATCGCGCCGAGAACCGGGCGCCCGAGGCGATCGCGGCCTGGGCGGCCATCCTCCGCTCGGTCGCGACACCGGAGCGGCCCGTCATCCTGGCCCTTCATCCCGGGACCGCGGTGGCCGTCGAAGCGGCCGGCGTGCAGCTCGGACCGGACGTCATCGTCACGTCGCCGTTCGGTTATCGCTCCTCGCTCACGCTCCAGCTGCATGCGGCCGCGGTCCTGACCGATTCGGGCGGCGTCCAGCGCGAGGCCGGCTGGCTCGAGGTGCCGTGTCTGATCCTCCGGTCCACGACCGAATGGACGGAGCTGGTCGCCGCTTCGGATGGACGGATGGTGTTGGTGGGCCTGGATCTCGACGCGGCGCGCGCGGCCGTGGCCCGGCTCGCGCCCCCGAGTGTCACGGCGTCCGCGGTCGCGGCCCGGATCGCGGCCATGCGCCTCGAGCCGGCCGGGGCCGCCGAGGCGATCAGCGCGACGCTCACGGCCGCGGAGGTTCACGCGTGAGCGAACGCCTGCGGACCTGCTTCGTGACCGCGAACACGTTCGAGTACGACTCGCGGACGCTCCGGGCGGCACAGGCCCTGGCCGGGGACGGGCACACGGTCACGGTCGTGGCGCTCGCCGGACCGGGCCTGCCGGCCGAGGAGATGCTCGACGGCGGGATCCGCCTCGTCCGGCCGCCGCTCGACCGGCGGATCTCGGCAGCCTTCCGACCCCTGCCGACGGCTCTGCGCGGCGTGCTTGCACGAGCGCTCGGCTTCGACGCGAACGCCATCGCCCTGCCGCCGCGTCGCGCCGGTCTCCTGGAGCGGGTCCGCGGTCCAGTCCGTCGGGCCGTCGAGGTCCTCGCCTACCGTCGCCGTGTCGGTCCCTGGGCGGCTGCCGCGGTCGCCGCGGCGCCGGATGCGGACGTGTTCAGCGCCAAGGCGCTGGTCACGCTGCCGGTCATCCGCGAGGCGGCGCACCGGACCGGAGCCCGGTTCGTGTACGACATCGCGGACCTGCACGTCGAGTCCGGTCGGCTCGTGCGATTGCCGGGCCCGGTGAAGTCGTACCTCGCGCGGCGCGAGCGCGCCTGGATGGCCGATGCGATCGCCCTGACCACGGTCACGGAACCGATGGCCGACGCGGTCGTCGCCCGGTTCGGCGTGCCGCGACCCACGGTCGTCATGAACTGCCGGCCGCGCTGGCGGCCCGACGAGACGGCTCCGACCTCCGCGCGACTCCGGGCGGCCCTCGTGACGAAGGGCGGCTCCGCGTCGGCCCCGATCCTGCTGTACCAGGGCGCCTTCCGGGAGGACCAGGGCATCGAGGAGCTCCTTCCCGCGCTCGCCAGCCCGGTCATCCGCGCGACGTCGCTCGTGACGGCCTTCATGGGCTTCGGCCGGATGGAGGCCCGGCTGCAGGAGGCGGCCGCCGCGTCCGACGGCCGGATCGTGGTCCTGCCGCCGGTCCCATCCGACGAGCTGCTCGAGTGGACCGCCGGCGCGAGCCTGGCATTCGTCGGCGCCCCGCCGCGCACGATCAACCTGGGCCTGACCATCCCGAACAAGCTGTTCGAGAGCCTGATGGCCGGGGTCCCGGTCGTCGTGGCCGGTGGGACCGCGGTCGCCCGACTGGTCGCGGAGGCCGACGCCGGGATCGTCGTGGAGCCCTGGTCGTCCACATCTCTCGCCGATGCGATCGCGGCGGCCGTGACGGCACCCGAACCGGAGCGCGCGGCTGCGCGGCGGCGGGCCCGGGACGCCGCCCTGACCCGCTACAACTGGGAGACCGAGCGACTCGGCCTGGTCGAGCTGTACCGCACGCTGCCGCCGCGAGCCGGCTTGGGCGCGGCCACCCGATGAGCGACCCCACCCCGCTCCGGATCGTCCTGCTCCTGAACAACCCGTTCACGTCCGACTCGCGATCGTGGAAGCTGGCCAACAGCCTGACCGCCGCCGGCTGCGCCGTGACCGTCGTCGCACGCGCCGCCGAGGGACTGCCGGATCGCGAGGAGCGCGACGGCTACCGGATCGTTAGGGTCGGTCAGCCCAGGACGCTCGCCTGGTTGCCGGCGCCCGCGCTCCCTCGAGCGAAGGCCGGCTCGGACGAGACGGCCGTCGTTCCGTCGACTCGCAGCGTGCGTGATCGGGCGCGCGACACCGTCGGTCGCGGCGCGCAGGCCGGCCGCTACGTCCTGCGGACCCGGGCATGGGCAAAGGCGATCTCCGAGGCGCTCCCCGGTGAACCGGTCGACATCTGGCAATCGGAGGGGCTCATCACGCTGCCCGTCGCGCTTCGACTCCGAGCGAAGCGCGGTGGCCGCGTCGTCTACGACTCGCGCGACATCCACCTGCAGAGTGCCCGATTCGCCCTCCTGCCGGGGCGCTGGCAGGCGTTGCTCCAGCGGCGGGAGCGTGCCTGGGCCCAGGCCGCGGACGCGGTCGTGACGGTCAACAAGCCCTACGCCGCGGTCCTTGAGCAGACCCTCGGTCGCCCGATGACGCTCGTGTTCAACGGCCCCGTCCCGTACACGCCGCCGGACCCGCCGGAGCATCGATTCCACGCCCTCCTCGGCCTGGCCGCAGACGCGAAGGTCGCGCTCATGCTCGGAGCGGTCGTCGCCAACCGTGGGACGGAGCAGGCTGCGGTCGCGATCGGCGAGTTGCCGGACGTCCACCTCGTCGTCATCGGGGAGGGGATCGCCAAACCGGCCATCATGGCCCAGGCGGCGGCGTTACCTCACGCGGAGCGGATCCACTTCCTGCCGTCGTCGCCGCCGGACGAGATCGCCGACTGGACCGCGTCGGCCGACGTGTCGATCATGCCCGTCCAGCCCTCGACGCTGAACCACCGACTCAATACGCCGACCCGGATCTTCGATGCGATGGGGGCGGGCGTGCCGGTCGTCGCAGCGGACCTGCCCGGGATGGCCGAGATCGTTCGCGAGACCGGGATCGGGGTGCTGGTCGATCCGACCTCGCCGTCGGCCATCGCGGCCGGGATCCGCGAGATCCTCGACGCGACGCCGGAGCGGTACGAGGCCTACCGCCAGGCGTGCCTGGCGGCGGCTCGGGGCCCATACGCCTGGGAGCGCGGCGTCGAGCGCCTGCTCGAGCTCTATCGACGCTTCAGCTAGCGGCACGCGCCTCGGGGTGGCGACCGACGCCGCCCCGGCGTCAGTCGGCCGGCTTCTCCAGGACCACCTGGAAGAAGTCCTTCGTGAGGTCCCAGCGCGGATACCGCCCCAGGATGCCCTCGAAGCGCTGGTAGAACGCTTCGTCCAGCGGCGTCTCGGTGAAGCGCAGCGCCCGGATCCGGAAGCCGAGCCGCTCGAAGTGGTTCTCGTACTCGGCCCAGGTCAGTCGGTTGACCCAGCTCGCGCCGTGGCCCGGCAGGTCGTGCCGGCGGAAGTACTCGGCGAAGACGTCGTCCTGGAACAGCAGGTGCGGGTAGGGGAAGTAGACGGTCCGGTACTGGTGTGACGCGCGCGGCCCGCGGTGCAGATTGGCGCTGATCCAGGCCAGCCCGCCCGGCTTGAGGACGCGGTACAGCTCCGTCAGCGCGGCGTACGGATGCGCGACATGCTCGAAGACCGAGAACGAGATGATCCGGTCGAAGTGGTCGGCGGGGAACGGCTGCTCGACGGCCAGGTCCGCGAGGACCAGCTTCGTGCGCGGACCGCGCAGCGCCTCCCAGGCCGCTTTCTCGACGACGTCCACCCCGACCGCGTCGGCCCCGAACCAGTGGTCGAGATACCAGATCTCGAACCCGGCGCCACATCCGAACTCGAGCACGCGCTGGCCGGTGAGGCCGATCGATTCGTGGACCGTTTCGAGTCGACGGCGGGCCCGCTCGGCGCGCGAGGAGCTGTCCCGCTTCGTGGGCTCCGGGACCAACGGGTGCGAGGCGTATTCCGCGTTGAGGGCCTCGAACAGGTCGATGTCGAACGCGGGCATCGGCGCGGTCGTCGCGGCCACGGAACGCACGAAGCGGCCAGGATCGGCGATGTCAGGGGGATCGGCGAACGGACCCCGGATGGGCGCGGGCGGCGGCGATAGGCGGAAGGCCGTGGGTGGCGGTCCGGCGGGCCGGGCACCGCGGCTGCCGGACGCCTCGGCTCGGACGCCGCGCGCTCGGTCCTCCACGGCGCCGTCGGCGGTGCGCGCCATCCGTCGGAGCGTGCGACCACCGATCGGCATGACCTCGGACAATCGCCGAACGCCGTGTCGCAGCTTCGGGTTCCGGCTCAACCGGACGAGTGGGGTCACGCCCGTATCGTAGGCGACAGGCGTGACCCTCACGGGGTGCCGCGGGGCTCGTCAGGCGTCCACCTCCGCGTAGGCGTAGGCGGGGTCGCCGGCACGTGTAGGCTCCGGCAGCTCCAGCTCGATGCCGGCCGCGCCGACGGCCCCGGCCCGTGCCGGGATGAGCAGCGCGGCGAGGGCCCCGATCCCGACGACGACGGCACCCAGCGCGATCGCCGGCTGGAGCCCGGTCACGTACGCGGCGGGCGACTCGTAGCTGCCGTTCGCGGCGAAGACCGCGGCCAGCACGGCCACGCCGAACACGCCACCGACCTCGCGGATCGTGTTGGTCGCACCGGACGCCTTGCCTTCCTGGTCCGGCCGCACGGCCGACAGGACGACGTTGGCGATCGGGGCGAAGAACAGGCCCATGCCGATGCCGGCCAGGATGAACGGCACGACCATCGCCTCGTAGGCCACGGTCGGCGTGACGATGATCGCCAGCCACGCGAGGGCCACCGCCTGGATCGCCATCCCGGTCGCGAGGATCGGGCGCCCGCCGATGCGACCGGCCAGGACGCCCGCGATCGGGGCGACGATGACCGGCATCCCCGTCCACGGCAGCGTTCGCAGCCCGGCCTGGAACGGGCTGTAGCCCTGCACGACCTGGAAGAACTGGCTGAGCAGGAAGACCGACCCGAACATCCCGAAGAACATCAGGAACGAGACGGCGTTGGCCGAACTGAACGCGCGGATCCGGAACACGCCGAGCGGCAGCATCGGCTGTACGGTACGTGCCTCCCAGGCGAGGAACCCGACGAGGAGCGCGGCGCCCGCGCCGATGGTGCCGACGACCTGCGGGCTGGTCCAGCCAAGGTCATTCCCGTTGATGACGCCCCACACGACGGCCAGCAGGCCGGCGCTGATCAGCCCCAGGCCCGGGATGTCGAGCCGGCCCTCGGGCCCGTGGCTCTCGGTCAGGCGGAGCGCGGCGAGCGGCATCACGACGAGCCCGATCGGCACGTTGAGCCAGAAGATCCAGTGCCAGTCGAGGCCCTCGGCGATGGCGCCGCCGACGAGCGGACCGATCGCGATGGCCAGGCCCGCGATGCCGCCCCATGCCCCCAGCGCGAGGGCTCGACGCTCGGGCGGGACCGCGGCGGACAGGATGGTGAGTGTCAGCGGGGTCACGAACGCGCCGCCCACGCCCTGGATCGCTCGGGCCAGGATCAGCACGTCGGACGTCGGGGCCAGCGCCGCGAGGGCGGACCCACCGGTGAAGATGGCCATGCCGACGAGGAAGATCCGCTTGCGGCCGAAGCGGTCGCCGAGGGCGGCACCGGTCAGCAGCAGGACGGCGAACGTGAGCGTGTAGGCGTTGACCATCCACTGGAGGTCGGCCAGCGAGGCGCCGAGATCCGCCTTGATGACGGGCAGGGCGGTGGTCACGACGAGGTTGTCGAGGGCGACCATGAACAGGGCGATCGACGTGATCGCGAAGGTCCAGGCGGTCGATGGGCGGCTACGGGTCATCGGGTCGGCTCCTTTCGACTCGGGTCGAGAGTCATTGAGTGAGTGGTCACTAAGTACGGCGGGCAAAAGGGGGGAAGCGGTCGGCGGTCGTCAGGCGGCCCCTCCCGCGCGATCGGCATCGTCCAGGAGTCGATCCAGGGACCACTCGTGGGGGTGGCCGCCAAGCTCGAGGGCCGCGCCGACGTTGAGCAGCATCCCCTCGGCGAAGAAGTGGTGGAGTTCCTCGGGCGAGGCGCCGGACTCGTCGCGAACGGTCTGGTGCAGGCGGGTGAACTCCTCGCGGACGGCTGTGCGGACCTCGTCATCGCCACACGCGGCATACGCCTGGAGCTGGACCCGGAGCAGATCGCGGTCCTCCAGCAGGTCCATGTAGGCGAGGCCCATCCTGCCCAGCACATCGCAGGCGGGCCCCTCCTGGGCTCGGCCCTTGCGTGCCGCGTCGACGAAGACGAGACGAGTGCGCTCGAAGCCGTGGCGGACCGTTGCGATGAACAGGTCGCGCTTGGTGCCGAACAGCTGGAACAGGTACGGCTGCGAGACGCCGACGCGCCTGGCGATCGCCTCGGTCGAGGTGCCGGCGAAGCCGCCCGCGGCGAACTCGGTCAGGGCGGCCCGGATGATCTCCGCGCGACGTTCGTCGGCGGTCAGGCGGGTGGTCGGCTGCAGGGCTCGCGTCGTCATCGCCGGTAACTTAGTGGTCACTAAGTCGATTGTCAACCCCTGAGGGTGAGCTACCCGGCCGGTTCGGCCTCCGGGCCGGTGACGAAACGCTTGGCGTCCGTCTCGGCCAGCAGCTTCTGCTTCTGGACGCGGTCGCGGTAGAGCGCGACGACCTCGTCCGGCTCGCCTTCGTGGATCAGCTGGCCGCGTTCGACGAGGATCGCCCGGTTGCAGAACTCGCTCACGAACGACAGGTCGTGGGTCACGAGCACGATCGCCCGGGCCTTGCCGACCAGCTCGCGGACGCGGGCCTGGCTGCGGGCCCGGAAGACCTGGTCGCCCGTGCCGAGGACCTCGTCGAGCAGCAGGATGTCCGGCGTGATGGCGGTCGCGATCGAGAAGCCGAGGCGGGCCCGCATCCCGGAGGAGTAGGTCTTGACCGGCGCATCCATGAACGCGCCGATGTCGGCGAATTCGATGATCGACGGCGTCAGCGCGTCCATCTGCTCCTGCGGGATGCCCAGGAACGCGCCCGCGAGGTCGATGTTGTCGCGCCCGGTCAGGTCCATCTCGAATCCGGCGCCGAGCGTGAGCAGGGTCGAGACCCGGCCGTTCGTGATGATCTCGCCCTCGCTGGGCTCGAGGATCCCGGCCAGCGCGAGCAGGAGCGTGCTCTTGCCGGCGCCGTTCGGGCCGATGACCGCGAGCGACTCGCCGTGGGCGAGGGTGAGGTTGAGATGGCGCAGGGCCCAGAAGTGGTTCTCGCGTCCCTCGCTCCGACGGAGCATCCCGGCCAGCGACCCCTTCAGCGTCGTCCGCTTGGTCAGGCGCAGGTCGTAGCGGATCCCGAGGTCGCGGATCTCGACCGCGTTCGGGTGCCCTTCGGGGTCGATCGCGGTGGGCGCGGCGCGCATCAGAGGATCCTCGCGAACGCCGGCTCGGCGCGCTTGAAGACGAGGATCGCGAACAGCAGGATCAGGCCCGAGATGCCGGACAGGACGACCAGGCCAAGCCACTCGGGCGGGCCGGGCGGCAGGAACTCGGTCGAGCTCACCTGGGTCCCCCAGATGACCGCCCGGTACGAGTCGAACAGGACGGCGAACGGGTTCAGCCGCAGGATGGCGTAGATGGTCGGGTTGTCATCGGCGATGACGCTCAGCGAATAGAGGCCCGGCGACAGGTAGAACCACAGGCGCAGGACGTGGCGCAGGACGTTCTGGATATCGCGGAAGAACGCATTCAGCGACGAGAGCAGGATGCCTAGTGCCAGCGTGAACAGGAACTGGACGGCGGCGATGACCGGGATCAGCAGGACCCACAGGGTGAGCCGATCGAGGAAGAACAGGTACACGATGCCGAGCGCGACGAGCCCGAACAGGAAGCTCCAGGTCCCGGCGATCACCGCGGCCGACGGCAGCACGATCTTGGGGAACTGGATCTGACGGATGAGGCTCTGCCGGCCGGTGACCGAGAGCGTCGCGTCGTTGAGGGTCGTCGAGAACCACTTCCACGGCAGGATCGCCGCGAAGATGAACAGCGCGTAATCCGGTGTCGGGCGCTGGAAGACGATCGTGACCAGGACGTAGTAGATGCCCATCTGCAGGAGGGGATCGATCACCCACCAGAGCTGGCCGAGGACCGTGTCCGAGTGGGTCCGCTTGATGTCCGCCCCGACCAGGTAGCGAGTCAGGCGGCGCCGACCGAGCAACTCGGACAGGCCGAGACGGATGAGGCCGATGGCTCCGGGTCGCTGGCGGCGCGGACGTGAGGAGGCGGCTGCCTCGGTCGTGGGACTGGTCATGGGCGGCCGTAGGGTAGCACCCGGCGTCCTACCGTGGCCGGGACGTGGCCTGATCGGTCAGCCAGCGCAGGCCGCCCGGCGAGGCCGTCGCGGCGCCGGCACGCACGGCCGAGAGCGCCACGATGTGGTCCAGGCCGTCGATCGGCACGACCACGGGTCGGTCCCCGTCGCGCCCGGAGAGCGACGCCAGGACCTCGGTGAGGGCCGTCGTCGCCGCCTCGATCCGGGCCCCGCGGCGGCGCGACCGGCGCGCCTCGTCGCTCCGGTCCACCATCCGGTACCAGAGCCGACGGGCGGGGGATCGGCGCTTCGCCGCCGTGAGCTTGCGTGCCGCCAGGTCCACGTCCGGTTCGTGCTGGCCGGCGAGGTCCAGGGGCAGCGACCCGTCGCCCGGGATGGTGACGACATGGATCGACGAGCGGACGGCGGCCGGCATCGCCGCGAGCCTGGCGACCGCTCGGGCCCGGTCGAACCCGACGACGACCGTCGGCCGGTCGAGGGCGGTGCGGGGTGGCGTCGTGTCACCGGCCCGTGCCGATCCGGCGCCCGGTGCCCGCTCGGCGGCCGGTGCCGGACCACCGTGCTCCGCGATGACTTCCGCGTACAGCCCCGCGAGTCGGTCCGCGACGGACCGGGCGCCGTACCGCTCGACGATCCGTTGCCGCATCGCGGCCCGGTCGAACTCGCCGAGCCGGCCGAGCGTCCGCTCGATGGCCGTCGCCATCGCCGTCGGGCTGCCGCTCGGAACGATGGCACCGAACCGGTCCGGGTCGGGATCGAGGATCTCGGTCACCCCACCCGAGTCCGCGGCCACGACCGGCAGACCGGTGGCGAGCGCTTCCGCGGCCACGACCCCGAACGTCTCCGCCGGGCTCGGGTGCACGAACAGGCTCGCGCGCGCGAGCGCGGCCATGACGCCCGCTCGGTCCGTCGGACCCTCGAAGGTCACCGCGTCGGCGACCCCCAGCGACGAGGCCAGCGCCAGCCACGCCTCGTCCCCACCCGGAGCGGTGCCGACCAGCCGGAGGGTCAGCGCGGGCCGGGTCGAACGGGCCAGCGCGAACGCCTCGAGCAGGACGCGGATGCCCTTCGTGTCTCGCCGTCCACCGAGATACAGGAGCTCGTCGGTCCGTCGCTCGGCTGGATCGACCAGGGGCAATCGCCCGACGGCGATGGCGTTGGGTAGGACGGTCAGACGGTCGGCCAGTTCGGGCGCCGCCGCCCCCAGCCTCGCGGCCAGCGTCCGGCTGACGACGATGACGCGTGCCGCACCCATCGCGACGCGGAGGTACTCGGCGCGGATCACCGGATCGGCGAGCTGGTCGCGGACATACGAGGCGTGTTCGGTCACGATGTACGGCCGGCCGAGCGCCGCCGCCACCGCGGCCGCGGCCACCCCATCCGGGTAGCCGCCGTGGGCATGGACGATATCCACGTCGATGGGCATCGCACCGGCGCCAGCCATGGCCGCAGCCGCGTGCAGGGCCCCGTCCTGGCCGGGTCGTCGCTCGGCGGCGGACCAGTGCGGGACGCGCGCTCGTCGGACGGGGATCCCGTCCGGAGCGTGGAGACCGGCATCGGACCACGCTGCGGGTGTCGCGGCGCCGCCCAGTCCGTCGAACGCCGCGAGCGCGGCCTCGGCCTCGGCCTGCTCGCTCGCGGTCCCGGCCAGCCGGACGTCTTCGAACGAGGCGACCGCGGGAACCACGCGGCCGGTCGCCCGCAGGCCCTCCACCTGGTCCGCGATGAACCCACCCCGGCCCGGGTCGTCGTAGGCGGGATACCAGCGCGCGACGACGAGGACGCCGACCGGCCGACCGCCGCCCGTCATACGACGCCGAGTCGCTGGTACAGCGCCACGTAGCGACGCCCGTTCTGCTCCCACGTCCGGTTCGCGGCGACCCAGGCGCGAGCCGCCTCACCGAGGGTGGCGCGCGCGACGGGGTCGTCCAGCAGCGGTTCGACGGCGTCCGCGAGGCTGACCGGATCCTCCGGCGTGAACGTCCGGGCGGTCACGCCCTCCTCGACGATCTCGAGCAGGGCTCCGACGGCGCTGACGACGAGGGCCTTCTGCATCGCCATCGCCTCGTACGGCTTCAGCGGCGTCACGAGCTGCGAGACGCGGTCGTTGGTGCGCGGGACGACGAAGACGTCGATGGTCCGGTAGTAGCGCTCGATCTCCCGGTGGGGGACGCGGCCCGCGAAGATGGCCGTTCCGTCCGCCAGCATCCCGGTCCGTTCCGCGACGGCCTCCAGGTTCGCGCGATCCTCGCCGTCGCCGACCAGCAACAGGCGGACCCGACGGCCGCGGTCGCGCAACAGCGCGACCGCCTCGATCAGATACGCGATGCCTTCGTACGCGGTGAAGCTCGAGATGTAGCCGACGACGGTCTCGTCGGGCTCGATGCCGAGCGACCGGGCGAGCGCCTCGTCGCGCGGGCCAGGGTCGAACGCCGCGATGTCGACGGCGTTCGGGACGACCGTGACCCGGTCGGGATCGATCCCGCCGCGGGCCAGGATGTCGGCGCGCATCGTCTGCGACAGCGTGACGACCCCGGCCGCCCGGCGCATGCAGGCCGTCTCGATCGCGCGCGCCGCCACATACCGGTCGCCGCCTTCCACGCCTTCGCCCATGCGCGAGACCCAGGTCTCCTCGAGGAAGCCGCGGACCTCGTACACGACCGGCAGGTCGAACAGGTCGCCCATCGCCAGCGCGACCTGGGCGTTCACGTAGTTCGTCGTCGGCTGGAGGAGGGCGGGCCGGAGCTGGGTGATGAGCGGGATCAGGCCCCGGGCGGTCTCGTTCGCCATGACGTCCACGGGCAGGCCCGGCTCGAGCTCGGGCTTGATCCGGTGGTATTCGACGCCGCGGACCACATCGCTCGCCGCTCGCTTGTGGATCCCTTCGTTGAGCGGGAACCCGGCACGCGTGACCATGTGCGGGTCCAATCCCTGTGCGAGTTGCGCGAGTGCGACACTCTGCGCGCGAACGGTGTAGCCGGCCTGACGATGCGGCAGGGAGTTCGTCAGGAGGTGGAGCACTCGTCCCTTCACTGGATCCGCGATCCGCGTGACCCCGCGGCCGGCCGGCCCCAGGTCAGGCCGCCAGGCCGGATCCAGCAGGGCGAGTTCGGCGCGCGATCGCTCCAATAGCCGGCGCACCCGTTCGTCGCCGGGACGCCGTGCGGCGATGGGCTCGAGGCGGGCCGCCGCTTCCGCGTAGAACCCGAGTCGATACGCGATCTCGCAGCGCAACACGGCCGCGTTCATGTTCCCGACCGGGGCCGGCCGGTCGCCCAGGATCCGGTCGGCAGCGGCCGCGTCGCCTGCGGCCAGCGCGATCCTCGCCAGTCGCTCGGCGGTGCGCGGTGAGGCGCCAACCGCCAGGGCCTCGGCCTGGGCGATGGCGGCCGGTCGCCCGACGATGGCCTCGGTCGCGACGACCCGGACGGGGGCCGCGATCCGATGGTCGCCGCCGCGGCGCAACGCCACGTCCGCGCCTCGCCCGAGCGCCCGGAAGAAGCCGCGCCGGATGGGTCCCGGCAGGGCGTCCGTCACCAGCATCACGACGCCCAGCTTCTGCGTCCGCGCGAGGCGCAGGGCCGTGCGGGGCTTCCGTGCGGTCCGCGCGACGATGCCCGGCAGCGTGGTCGGTCGGGTGCTCACCCCCGGGCTCCCGGATCGGCCTCGTCGGGCATACTTGGCGAGCCGCTGATCCGTACGTGAGTCCCTGCTCGGGCAGGCGACAGCGAGGCGCCGTCGGCCAAGGGAGTCATGAGCAAGACCGTAGCACACGTGGTCGGCGCGAGGCCCAACTTCATGAAGGCCGCGCCGGTGATCCGGGCCCTCGACGCCATCGGCATCGAGCAGCACGTCATCCACACCGGCCAGCACTACGACGCGAAGATGTCCGACGTGTTCTTCCGCGACCTCGGCCTGCCGGAACCGGACACGAACCTGGGCGTCGGCTCGGGGACGCAGGCCGGTCAGACCGCCGCCCTGATGATCGCGCTGGAGCGGACCTTCACGGACCTCCGGCCGGCGCTCACGGTGGTGTACGGCGACGTCAACTCGACCATCGCCGCGGCGCTCGTGGCGGCCAAGCTCGGGATCCCGATGGCGCACGTGGAAGCCGGGCTGCGCAGCTTCGACGACACGATGCCCGAGGAGATCAACCGGCGCGTAACGGACCTGCTGAGCGACCTCCTGTTCGTGACGTCCCCGGAGGGCATCGACAACCTCGTCGCGAGCGGCGTCGCCGCGGACCGGATCCACTTCGTCGGGAACCCGATGATCGACACGCTGTTGGCCAACCTGGACCGCTTCGATGCCGAGCGGATGCGGACGGCGCTGGACCTGCCGGAGCGCTACGCCGTCGCGACGATGCATCGGCCGGCCAACGTGGACGAGCCCGCCCAGGCCGCCCGGATCGCCACGATGCTGCGCGGGATCAGCGATCTGCTCACGCTGGTCGTGCCGCTCCACCCGCGCGGCCGACCGACCCTGGAAGCGGCGGGCCTGGTCGATAGCGGGCGGCTGCGCATCGTGGATCCACTCGGCTACGTGGACTTCCTCTCGCTGGTCCGTGGGGCGACCCTCGTCGTGACCGACTCGGGCGGGATCCAGGAAGAGACGACCGTGCTCGGCGTCCCGTGCCTGACGGTCCGGCCCAACACGGAGCGCCCGATCACCATCACCCACGGCACGAACCGGCTGCTCGAACCGGAAGGGGTCGTGCCGGTCGCCCGGTCCGTGCTCGCCGAGGGCCTCGCGGTCCCGCCCGAGGGGCCACCCCTCTGGGACGGGCACGCAGGCGAGCGGATCGCCGCGATCGTGCAGACCTGGCTGGAGCGCGCCGCATGACGTACGACCCCAAGGCGTTCTGGTCCGGGCGCCTCGAAAAGGACTTCTCGCTGTCCGGCGTCGGCTACATCGGGCTCGGCGTGCCGTTCAACGAGGCGCTGTACGCCCAGCGCGAGCGCGTCCTCCTGCGGGTCCTGCGGCGCGAGGGGATCGCCCTGCGCGGTGCCACCATCGTCGAGTACGGGCCGGGCACCGGGTTCTACACGTCCATCTTCGCGCGCGAGGGCGCTGCGATGGTGGACGGCCTCGACATCACCGACGTCTCGGCCCGCGAGCTGGCCGCCCGGTTCCCGCAGTACCGGTTCGCCCAGGCGGACATCACGGCGCCGCTGGCCATCGAACCCGGCAGCGCCGACATCGTGGCCGCATTCGACGTCCTGTTCCACGTCGTCGACGAGGACCGGTTCGCCGCTGCGTTGGGGAACGCCGCTGCCGCCCTGCGCCCCGGTGGCGCCCTCCTGGTCAGCGACCTGTTCCTCCACGAGGCCCCGGCGACGACCGCCGCGTACTACATCCCCCGCACCCTGGCCCGCTGGGAAGCCGCCCTGGATGCGGCCGGGTTCGACATCGTCGGGCGAGACCCGATCTTCGTGACGATGCACCCGCCGCTCGACGCCTCCGGACGGACCCGCCGCGTGCTGTCCGGGCTGTGGGAGCGCGTGACCCGGCGACTCAAGAAGCACCCGAAGGACGGCCGTTTCATCGGCGCCGTCCTGGGCTTCGCGGATCGACTGCTGTGCCGGATCGTCGGCGACGGTCCATCCACGGAATTGCTCGTCGCGCGTCGTCGCTGAGGGGCTCCGGCGCCCGAGGCGGCGCTCCGGGCTATCCTTCGAGGCGACACCAAACTGACCGACCCTGGGAGGGACCGTGAGTCAAGACCGTCGAGTGGCCGTGATCGGCCTCGGCTACGTGGGCCTGCCGCTGGCGATCTCGTTCGCCGAGGCCGGACTGACCGTGGAGGGCATCGACGCCTACCCGCCGCGGGTCGCCGAACTGAATGCCGGCACGTCGCCGATCGATGACGTCTCCGATGCGCGTCTCACCGCGGCGCTCGCCGGCGGCCTGTCGGTCGTGGCCCCGGCCGACGCCAGCATCCCGTCCGCCGATGCGATCTTCGTGTGCGTCCCGACGCCGATCACCACGACCAAGGACCCCGATCTCGCCCCCGTCCTGTCCGCCGCCGAGACGATCCGAGGCCACCTGCGGGCCGGCCAGCTGGTCATCCTCCAGTCGACCACGTTCCCCGGCACGACCACCGGTCCGTTCCGCGAGGTCCTCGAACAGACGGGCCTGCGAGCCGGCACGGACTTCGACCTCGCCTTCGCCCCCGAGCGGGTCAACCCGGGCGACCCGGCCAGTGCCAGCAAGGGCGTGCCGCGCCTGGTCGGAGCGACCACGGATGCCGGCACGGAGCGCGCCGCGACCCTCCTGCGCCACATCAACGAGCAGGTCGTCACGATGTCGTCGCCCGACGCGGCGGAGCTGGCGAAGTTGCTGGAGAACGTCTTCCGCAACGTCAACATCGCGTTCGTCAACAACCTGGCGCTCCTGTGCGAGCGGATGGGCCTCGACGTCTGGGAAGTCATCAACGCGGCTGCGACCAAGCCGTTCGGGTTCATGAAATTCACGCCCGGTCCCGGCGTCGGCGGCCACTGCATCCCGGTGGATCCGTACTACCTGGCCTGGCGCGCGCGCGAGTTCGACTTCATCGACCGCTTCATCGAGCTCGCCGGCGACATCAACTTCGCCATGCCCCGCCACGTCGTGGATCTCGTCGCGGAAGCCCTCAACGACCGGGGCAAGGCGCTCAAGGGCGCCAAGGTGGGCGTCCTCGGCGTCGCCTTCAAGCCGAACGTCCGCGACGCTCGCAACTCGCCGGCCGCCGACGTCATCGCCGGGATCGCCGGTCGAGGGGCGGACGTCCGCTTCCACGATCCGCACGTGCCGACGTTCAAGGACGCCCAGGCGGTGATCCGCGAGAACACCGGCCTCGACGAGCTGCTTGGCTGGGCCGACGTCATCGTCATCGTGACGGCCCACGCGTCCATCGACTGGGAGCGCACGTTCGATCGCGCCGAGCTCATCGTGGACACGGTGGATGCGTCGCGCGGTCGGACCACCGGAGCGCGCCAGGTGCTGCGGCTCGGCGCCGGATGGTCGGCAGCCAGCTGACCGCGACCGAGGGCCGGGGGGCGAGGTCGCCCCGTCCGGTCCTGATGATCGTCCACAGCTACTACGACGAGGATCCTCGGGTCCGGCGAGAAGCCGAGGCCGTCGTGGCGTCCGGACGACCGGTCCTGGTGCTCGGCCTGCGACGACCGGGCGAACCGGCCGACGGTGAACTGGCCGGGGTCCGCATCCGCCGCCTCGATGTACAGCGCCACCAGGGCGCCGGCCTCGTCACGTACCTGGCCGAGTACGCCGACTTCCTCCTGCGAGCCGGCTGGACCGCCGCCCGTGCCCACCGACGTGAGCGATTCGCGCTCGCGCAGGTGGCCTCGCTGCCGGACTACCTCGTCTTCGCGGTCCTGCCGCTCAAGCTGGCCGGGGTGCCGGTCATCCTGGACCTCCACGAGGCGATGCCGGAGTTCTTCCGTAGTCGATTCCCGAAGGCATCGAACCCGGTCGCCCATCGGTTGCTCCTGCTCCAGGAACGCCTGTCGATCGCGCTCTCGACCGCGACGCTCGTGGTCAACGAGGCCATGCGCGACCGCCTGCTCGGCCTCGGCGTCCGCGCCGACAAGGTCCACGTCGTCATCAACAGCCCGTCGCTGAAGCGCTTCGATGCCGCCGCCTACCCCCGCCGGACGTTCCGTGAGGACGGACCGTTGCGCCTCATCTATACCGGTGGCCTGACGCCGACCTATGAACTGGATGTCGTCATCCCCGCCGTCGCCACGCTCGCGGTCGAGCGCCCGGACCTCGACGTGCGCCTCGCCATCTACGGGCGGGGTGACTCCGAACCTGGGCTGCAGGAGCTCGCGGCGACGCTGGGCGTGGCGGAGCGGGTGACCTTCCATGGCCGCATCCCCATCGACGACGTCCCGGCGGTCGTCGCGGCGGCGGACATCGGCCTCGCCCCGACGCGGCGCGACCGGTTCACGGACCTGAGCCTCTCGACCAAGGTCTACGAGTACGCGGCGATGGGCAAGCCCGTCGTGGCCAGTCGCCTGCCCCTCGTGGAGCGGACCTTCCCGCCGGGCAGCGTCAGCACGTACGAACCCGGCGACCCGCGGTCCATGGCCGACGCGATCGCCGCCGTGGCCGACGACGCGGATGCCCGGGAGCGGGCCGTCCAGCGGACCGCCGCCATCGTGGCCGACACCGCCTGGGAGCACGGATCGCAGGCGTACCTCGCGCTCGTCGAGCGCCTGATCGCGCGGCGATAGGCTCGGAGCCGGATGCGGGCGTTGCGAAACCTTGATCGTTCGTTCGCCGGGTCCGTGCAGGAGTTGCGGTACGCTACCGACCGCCCCGGCCATCCCAGCAGCCTCGAGCCGGCCACGTACAGGATCTTCTGACCCTCATGACCTTTCGAGCCAAGCCCGTCGTCAAGCGGTCCCACAAGCCATCGTGGGAGAGCCAGGATCGGCGGAACCTCTACCTCAACATCGGCTTCGGCGTCGTCGTCGTCGCCGCGGTCGCGATCCTGCTGATCGCCGCCGGGCTGTCCTGGTACAACGACCACCTCGCCCCGGTCGGGAGCGTCAACGGTCGGAACATCACGACCGATGAGTTCAGGGACCGCTACGCGATCGAGACCCGACGTCTCGAGGAGGCCGAGCGCCGGGTCAACACCGCGGCGGTCGCGGGGCAGCTGACCGAGGCGCAGAAGCAGGCGCAGCTCCAGGCGATCGAAACGCAGCGCAACTCGCTTCCGGCCACCGCGCTCGAGCGCCTCATCGACCAGATCCTGCAGGAGGGGCTCGCCAAGGAGGAGGGCGTGGTCGTCACGGACGCCGACATCGATGCGCGGCTCCTGACCGAGGCCACGATCTCCGAAACGCGCCACGCATGGGTCATCGCGGTCGCGCCTGAGGTCACCGACGGAGCCGTGGAGCCGACGACCGCCCAGGTCGCGGCGGCCCGGGCCAAGGCGGACCAGGCGCTCAAGGACCTCCAGGCCGGCAAGGCCTGGGAGGACGTCGCCAAGACGGTCTCGACCGACGCCAATGCGGCCCAGGCCGGTGACCTCGCCTGGATCCAGGCGGACGACACGCAGGAGGACGAGGCGTACCTCAAGGCCGTCTTCGCGGCCGAGGTGAACACCCCGACCGCCGTCATCGAGGGTGAGGACGGGACCTTCCGCATCGGCCGGGTCACCGAGATCGCGCCCGAGACGGTGGATCCGGACTACCAGAGCAAGCTCCAGGCGGACGGCATCGACATGGCCAAGTACCGCGCCGTGGTCGCCGGCGATGTGACCCGCCAGAAGCTCGAGGAGAAGATCGTCGCCGACGCGACCAAGCCCGCCCCGCAGCGCCGCATCGCCGAGATCTACATCCGCGACTCGGGCGAGGCGGAGAAGGACGGCGCGATCAAGACCCGCCACATCCTGTACTCGCCCAAGGACGACGCGCAGGGCGCGGCGGACCTGCCGGACACGGATCCGGCGTGGGCCGCGGCCAAGGCCGAGGCCGATGCCACCTACGCCAAGCTGAAGGCCGACATCTCGCTGTTCGACTCGATCGCCCGGGCCGAGAGCGATGAGGCCAGCGCGACGGGTCCGACCGGGTCCGGCGGCAAGCTGCCCTACTTCGACAAGGACAGCCAGATCGACGAGGCGTTCAAGGCGGCCATCGTGAAGGCGGGCCTGAAGCCCGGTGACCTGCTCGAACCGGTCAAGTCCGACTTCGGCTGGCACGTCATCCAGATCATGTACGGCCCGACGGACCGCGAGCAGCTCGACGCGCTCAAGGCCAAGGCGGACGCCGGCGCGGACTTCGGCGCCCTCGCGCGCGACTTCTCCGAGGCACCGGACGCCAGCACCGGCGGCGACGTCGGCTGGCTTGCCCGCGGCCAGTTCGATGCCCTTGCCACGGACGCGATCTTCGGCGCCGAGGTCGGCAAGACCAGCGCGGTCGTGTCGGTCCCGGACGACGGGATCTACCTCTTCAAGGTGTACGAGGAAGAGACCCGGACGCCCGAGGGACGGCAGCTCGAGGCCATCAAGGCCAAGGCGTTCGACGACTGGTACAGCGTCAAGAAGGGTGATGCGACCATCACCCGCGACGAGTCCATCACGGGGTCGTCCACCAGCTAGACAGGAGGTCCGGTGCTCGACGCGCTCGTCGCCGAGGCCCGGCTGCGATGGGGGCTGGATCCGGCTGACGGCCTCCAGGTGATCGCCGCCGAGCGACTCATCGGGAGTCCGCTGGAGGCGTCGCGCCCACTCCTGCTCGTGCCGCTCGCGATGCTCCGCGGCGGCCCGCCGACCGATGTCGCGGTGACCCCCCTGCCGGGGCGCGCCGGGCCGGGCGGCGACGATCCGCTCGCTGTCCTGGCCCGCCTGTACCCGGGCGATCATCCGGTCGGACGGATCGGCCTCGCCGAGCCGACGACGATCATGGCCCTGACCGCGGCGGATCTCGCGGGGGCGCTGTACGTCGCCCCGATCGCACCGGAGCTCGCCGTCGCCGGGCCATGGGCGATGCCCTGGATCAGCGCCCGCCTGCGCGCGCCCGACGGCTGTCCGTGGGACCAGGAGCAGACCCATGCCTCGCTGCGGAAGCACCTGCTCGAGGAGAGCTACGAGGTCTACGACGCGCTGGAGGCCGGCGCGACACCCGAGCTTGCCGAGGAACTCGGCGACCTGTGGCTCCAGATCGTGCTCCACGCCCAACTCGCGGCCGAGGCCGGCGTGTTCGACCTGGCCGATGTCCAGGCCGCGCTCGCGACCAAGATCGTCCGTCGGCATCCGCACGTCTTCGGCGACGCCGAGGCGGCCACGGCGAGCGACGTGAACCGCCAGTGGGAGCGGATCAAGGCCGCGGAACGGGCGAGCGCCGCGGCCAGTGCCGCCGTCGACGCGCCGGACGACGAAGCGATCCCAGCCGCGAAGAGCGCGCTCGATGGCATCAGTGGATCGCTGCCGGCCCTTGCGGCCAGCCAGGAGATGCAGGAACGGGCGGCCAACCTCGGCTACGACTGGCCGTCCATCGACGGCATCCTCGACAAGGTCGTCGAGGAGACCCAGGAGTTGCGCGAGGCCACGACGCCCGATCACTGGGCCGAGGAGTTCGGCGACCTGCTGTTCGTCCTCGTGAACGTCGCCCGTCGCCAGGGCGTCGAGGCGGAGGCCGCCATGCGCGCGGCGAATGCCAAGTTCCGCCGTCGGTTCGCCAGCGTGGAGCGGCAGGCGGCCGCCCAGGGTGTCGCGTTGCGCGACCTCGACTTCGCCGCACTCGATACCCTGTGGGACAACGCCAAGGCTGAGGAGAGGATCACATGACCATCGGCAACCGACCGGCCACGGAGCGCTCGGGTGGACGCGGACCGCGTGAGATGCGGCCGGTCAGCTTCACGCTCGGTGTCCAGAAGTGGGCCGAGGGCTCGTGCGTCGTCCGGTTCGGCGACACGGAGGTGCTGTGCGCGGCCACGATCGCGGACCGCGTCCCGCCCCATCTCCGCGGGAAGGGGACCGGCTGGGTCACCGCCGAGTACTCGATGCTGCCGCGCGCGACGAAGGAGCGCAGCGACCGAGAATCCGCGCGCGGCAGGATCGGTGGGCGGACGCACGAGATCCAGCGCCTCATCGGGCGCTCGTTGCGTGGCGTCGTGGACCTGACCCGGCTCGGCGAGCGGACGATCACCGTCGACTGCGACGTCCTGCAGGCCGACGGTGGCACGCGGACCGCCTCGGTCACCGGCGGCTACGTCGCGATGGCCGCGGCGATGATCACCTACGGCATGGACCGCCACCTCATCTCGAAGATCGCCGCGGTGTCGGTCGGGTTGGTCGACGGCCAGGCCTACCTGGACCTCGACTACCCGGAGGACGCGCGCGCGGACGTGGACTTCAACGTCGTCGGCACGGACGCTGGCGCGTACGTCGAACTGCAGGGCACGGCCGAGGGCAAGCCGTTCGACCGGGCCGCCGCCAACGGCCTGATCGATCTCGCCGACGCCGGCCTCGCCCAGCTGTTCGAGGCCCAGGCGGCGGTCCTGGCCACCGTCCGGCGGTGAACCGGCCGCGACTGCTGGTCGCGACACGTTCCACGCACAAGCTGCGCGAACTGCGCGAGCTGCTGGAGCTCGCCCACGGCGAGCTCGTGTCCCTCGACGACCTCGGGATCCTGGGCGATCCGGAGGAGACCGGCGCCACGTTCCGGACGAACGCCGCGATCAAGGCGCGCTTCGGTGCCCGGGCGTCCGGGCTGCCGACCCTGGCCGACGACTCGGGCCTCGAGGTCGACGCGCTGGGCGGTGGCCCGGGTGTCCGGACGCGCCGGTACGCCGGCGAAGACGCCACGGACCAGGACAACAACGCGCTCCTGCTCGCGACCCTCGACGACCTCCCGCCCGAACGCCGGGGTGCGCGCTACGTGTGCGTGCTGGCCCTCGCCGTCCCGACGGCATCGGCCGGCCCGCGAGACGCGGTCCCGATGATCTTCACCCGCGGGACCTGCCGCGGCCGCATCGCTCGAGCGCCGAAGGGGACCGGCGGCTTCGGCTACGACCCGATCTTCGAGCCGGCATCGGAGACGGCGGGCGGACGAACGTTGGGCCTGTGGACGTCCGCGGAGAAGCACGCCATCTCGCACCGGGCCCGGGCGGCTCGCCGGATGGCACCGCACCTCGCCGATCTGGGGTTCTAGGCGGCATGGTCGCCATCGCCAGCGTGTGCGTCTTCTGTGGTGCCAGCCCCGGCACGGATCCGCGCCACCTGGCCCTCGCCCGAGCGGTCGGCGCCGGCCTCGCCGAGCGCGGCATCGGCGTCGTCTACGGCGGCGGCCGGGTCGGCTTGATGGGCGCCCTGGCCGATGCGACCCTCGAAGCCGGCGGGACCGTCACCGGGATCATCCCGCGCTCGCTGGTGGCTCGTGAGCTGGCCCATCCCGGCCTGACCTCGCTCCTGGTCGTCGAGACGTTGCACGAACGGAAGGCGGAGATGGCCCGCCTGTCCGATGGCTTCATCGCCCTGCCGGGCGGCCTCGGGACGCTCGAGGAACTGGCGGAGGTCGCGTCATGGGGCCAGCTGGGCCTGCACGCCAAGCCGATCGGCCTGCTCGGCGACGGCGGCTACTGGGAGGACCTGCTCGCCTGGCTGGACCGGGCCGTCACGGAGGGGTTCCTGCGGCCCGACCATGCCGCCTTCCTGACCGCCGATGCGGACCTGGACGCGCTCCTGGCGCGGTTCGAGACCTGGCGTCCGCCTGACGATCGCTGGGGCGCGCCGCCCGTCTGACGTTACGGGCTGGGCGACGGCGACGCCTCGGGCCAGCCGACCGGCGCACCACCCGGTTCCGGGAACAGCTTCGCGGCCATCGCCAGGATCGCCCCGATGTCCGGGTCCTGGCCGTCGCCGTACTTCGTCTCCAGTGGGTGGACCAGCGGGTGCTTGATCACCACCCGGACCATCGTGTCACTGCCGGACTCGTCCATGATCGCCGCGAGCGCCGGCAGGCGTTCGGTCGGCAGGTCCGTGCGGACGGACTTCCCGACGGCCGTGAGCAGGTCCGGCAGCTGCCAGAACAGGCTCCCGCCGGAGGTCGCCTTCCGGCGCAGCGCGGTGAGGATCTCCTGCTGACGGGCAGCGCGGGTGAAGTCGCTCTCACCCTTGGCCTTGCGCACGCGGGCGTAGGCGAGCGCCTCGATGCCGTCCAGGTGATGCGGTCCCTTGGTGATGCTGAAGCCGCGCTGGTCCGTCCCGTAGCCGTCGTAGTTCGGGTCCTCGAACCCCTGCTTGACGACGATATCCACCCCGCCGACGGCATCGACCATGTCGATGAAGCCGGCCATATCCATCGTGGCGTAGTAGTGGATCGGGATCCCGAGGAGCGCTCCGGCGGCGTCCTGCAGTGCCCACAGCCCACCGTTCGGGAACAGGTCGGGGTGGCGGTCCGCGAAGGACATCAGGGAGTTCAGCTTCGGCCCGTAGACGTCGCCGTTGCCGAGCGGGACGTTGACCATGTCACGCGGGAGGGACACCATCGAGACGCTGCCCCCGACCGGGTCGAGGGACGCGACCATCATCGTGTCGGTCAGGGTCGCCGACCGTTCCGAGGTCGTGTCGAGGCCGACGATGAGGACGTTGATCCGCTCCCCGTCGTCGGGCTGCGGCCTGGCCGGCCGGTCCGGGTCGCTCTGGGCGGCCAGGACCTGGCCCTCGAAGATCGTCTCGAACGTGTCGCCAAGCAGACGCCCGTACTGGAAGACCATGAGGTGCGGGATGACGATGACGATGGCGATGACGACCATCCCGATGACGCCCCAGCGTCCGGTCGGGCCGGACCAGCGGGTGTCGAGGAACGCCTGGAAGGCGGCCACGAGGCGCCACAGCACCACGAGCACGTTGAGCGTGAGCACGGTCCCCAGCACGGATGGCGTGATCACCCACGCGGCGATCCGGATCGGCGACTGGAGCTGGATCAGCAGCAGGCCGATCGCGACGACGACGAGCGAGGGGATGAGGAAGAGGAACGTCAGCCGGCGGCGTCGGTTGAACGCCTGACCGAGTCCGGGAAGCACCGCCGACAGCGTCGCCGCGGCGAGGCGGCGTCGATCCATCGCTCCGGTGTCCGGCCGGATCCGTGTCGCGTGCACGCGGGCTTCGTTCTCCGTCTCGATGGCCTGGTCGGTTCCCGCGGCCGAGTCTACCGCGCCTCGGCACATGGAGACGCCGGGCGATCGATCAGCCTGCCAGTGATCGCCCGGCGTCCTGACCTCTGACGGGCGACCTCGTGCCGGCGTGACGCGTCATCCGTCGCGAGGCAGCGCGGGCGCGAGATGGCCCGGCACTGGGGGGAAGTGCCGGGCCGAGGCCTAGTCTGCCTCACGTTCCCGAGGATGTCATGAGACCCAGGTCACGTCGCCGGATCAGGCGTTGGTCGTGGCGACCTTGCGGCGTCGAGGCTTCTTCGGCGGTGCCTGGGCGATCCACCAGTCGCAGGCGCACAACCCCTTCGAGCATCCATCGTGCGGAAGACGAGGTGTCTTGAGTTCGGCGGCGATCATGAACGACCGCCCATCGTCCTGACGACAGACGGGGCAGCAGCCTGTGCTTGCCAGCTCGGCGACCTTGGACGTGGTCTGGAGTCCGTGCAGCTCGGCCAGGAGCGCGTCGCGCTGCGCCTCGATCACGTCGTCCGGGGGCGGCACCGGGCGGCCGGCGGCCGCGTACAGGTTCGCGGCCTGGGTGCGGCGGATGCGCGAGATGACCTTCCAGCGCTTCTCGCTCCGAGCCTTCCGGACGGCGGCGTCGGCCGCGCTCAGGTAGAGCGCTCGACTCTCCGCGACGACGTCGCCGGAGATCGGTGCCTCCGACAGTCGGGCCAGGCGAGCGGGGTCCGCCGAGACGTTCCCGGCCTGGGTCAACCAGTGCGTCCGCTCCGTCGTCCAGCGAGCCTCGTCCTCCTCCTGCTGGCGAAGGCCATCGAAGATCGCGACGGCGTCCTCGGCCAGGAGCACGAGCCGACCGTCAAGATGCCGGACCGCGATGGGTCGCCGGCAATGGGGGCATGAGCGCGAGCGCGTGGGCGGTGGGACCAGGGCCACGGCGCAGTACGGGCAGGCGGCCGTCGGCGGCGCATCCATGACGGGCACCAGCGCCGGACGAGGCGTCACCGGTGCGACCGGTTCGTCGGGCAGCTCGGCCGTCACCTCGGGCGCTTCGACCCGTGCGTCCGATGGCGATCCACCGAAGAGCCGCTTCAGGAACGAGATGGGGTGCTCCTCCCGTCAGGCGCTCGGGGACTTCGGCTTGCCGCGGGTCCGCTTCAGGTAGCGGCGGACCATCGTCGCATCGCGCAGGGCGAACTCCCACCGGCAGTGGCAGAGGCCCTTGGGGCAGCCGTCGTGCGGCAGTCGCTGGTTCCGGAGTTCGGTGACGATCTTGTAGGTCCGGCCGTCGTCGGCGGAGCATGTCGCACAGCACGTCGAGCCGACCAGCTCGGCGTCACGGGCCATCTTGCCGATCCCGCGGAGTTCGGCGGCGACCGCCTCGCGATGCATCGCGACGACGTCCGCGGGCGGGGGCAGCGGCGATCCGGCGAGCCGGTACAGGGCGGCGGCCTGGTCGCGCTTGAGCCGAGAGGCGTCCTCCCAGCGGTCGTCGCGCTTGGCCTCGCGGTAGCTGCGCTCCGTCGTGGACAGGTACAGGGTGCGGGAGGACTCGACGACCTTCTCGGACAGCGGTGCTGCGCCGAGGCGGTCGATCCGGCCGGCGTCCGCTCCGACCGAGGTGGCCAGCCTGAGCCACTGGGCTCGCTCCTTCGACCAGCGCCCGAAGTTGGCCGAGCGGATCCGCTCGGAGTCGAAGACCTCGACGGCGGCCTCGGTCAGGTAGACGACGCGGCCCTGGACCCGCTTGACGACGATCCGCTGGCGGCAGCGGGTGCATCGCCGGCTGGCCGTCGGCGGCGGCTCGAGGGCCAGCGCGCAGTACGGGCAGAACGCGGCCACGGGTGCCGGGGCCTGGACGACCGGTGGCGCGGTCCGGGCCTTGGTCCGAGGCGCTGGACGTGGCGCCGGCGTGCGCGCCACGTGCGCCGTGCGGGTGGGCGCCGGTGTCGTGCGGGGCGGTGTGCTCGTGGCGGCTTCCGCGATGGGCGACGCCACGGTGACACGGGACTCGGTCGCGGGCTCGGCGACGGCGGGGGCCGGGTCGGCGGCGATGGCCTCGGCTGCCACGGGCTCGGCGACCGCCGCGGGCTCGGCGACCGCCGCGGGCTCGGCGACCGCCACGATCGGTTCGGCGACCGCGACCGCCACGGGCTCGGCGACCGCCGTGATCGGTTCGGCGACCGCGACGGCCGGTTCGACGACGGCGGCGACCTCCGACGCCTGTCCATCCCACTCGTCGGCGATGACCGCCACGCGCGGGGCCGGGAGGGACGGATCGCGCCGAGCGA
>CAZOHT010000037.1:29686-31753 GCA_964579825.1 uncultured Anaerolineaceae bacterium | reverse complement strand
AGCGGGTTGTCGAGGAGGTAGATCTGGCCGACCGACAGGTAGTTCGCGGCGCGCCAGTACGCGTCGATGCGCTCGAGGTCCTCGCCCGACAGGCGTCCGGTTCGTTCCTCGACCGTGGCGGGATCCGCTGCGGTCATGGCGTCGTCCTCCTGCGTGGAGCCTACCGCACGGCCCATGGCGGGCGTCGGACCGGTATCGTTGCGGGAATGCCCACCGATCCGCTCATCGCCGTCCCGCCGGATAGCCTGGCGGCCGTCTCGCTCGCACACGGCCGTGCCAGCCGTGCGGCCGTGCCGCGCCGGAGCCACGCGACCTGGGCGCCCGGTCCGAACCGGTTGGATCCGGTGGCGATGATGATCGCCACGAACGAGGGCCGGCTCCCCGAGCTCGTACCGATCCGGATCGGCCGGATGATCGAGTCGCCGTTCGCATTCCTTCGAGGATCCGCCGGAGCCATGGCCGCCGACCTCGCGACGACCCCGCGGATGGGCTCGCGCGTCCAGCTGTGCGGCGACACACATCTGGCCAATTTCGGGGTGTTCGCCAGTCCGGAGCGGCGCCTGATGTTCGACCTGAACGACTTCGACGAAACCTACAAGGGGCCGTGGGAGTGGGACGTCAAGCGCCTCGCTGCCAGCTTCGTCGTGGCGTCGCGACAGAACGGCTACTCCGAGGCGACGGCACGCGACATGGCCCGCACCGTCGCGTGGGAGTACCGCCAGTGGATCCGGCGCTACGCGGGGATGCGGGCGCTGCAGGTCTGGTATGCCTCGATCCCGATCGAGGCGATCATCGAGCGCGTCGAGCAGGCGCGTGCGCGCGTGAGCCTGGACCTCTCGATCGAGGAAGCGCGCAGCCGGGATCACCTGCGAGCGCTCGGCAAGCTCTCGATCAAGGCGCCGGGCGGCGGTTGGCTCATCCGCGACCGGCCACCACTGCTGATGCGCCTTCCCGACGACGATCCTGCCCGCGACGAGGTCCCGGCGCTGTATCGCGCCTACATGCGGTCCCTAGCCGCAGATCGCCGCGTCCTCGTCGAGAAGCATCGGTTGCTGGACGTGGCGATGAAGGTCGTCGGCGTCGGGAGCGTCGGGACCCGATGCTACATCGCCTTGTTTGCGGGACCTGCCGGCGGTCCGCTGATCCTGCAGGTCAAGGAGGCTGGTCGATCCGTCCTCTCGCCGTTCGTCCGCGGCCGTCACTACACCCACCAGGGTGAACGAGTGGTCAGGGGCCAGCGGATCATGCAGGCCGTGTCCGACAGCTTCCTCGGCTGGACCAAGTCGACCACGACGGGGACCGAATACTACGTACGCCAGCTCCACGACATGAAGTACAGCATCGACATCGAAGGGCTTCGACCGTCGGGGATGCACCTGTACGCGGAGGTCTGCGCCTGGGCGCTCGCCCGTGCCCATGCCCGATCCGGGAATCCGGCGGACATCGCCGGATACCTCGGGCCGGGCGACGTGTTCGACCAGGCGATCGCGGCCTTCTCGGTCGCCTATGCCGACCAGACCGAGCAGGACCACGCGGCGATCGTGGCCGCCGTCCGGTCCGGCCGGCTGCCCGCGGAGACCGGCGTCTAGTTGTGGTGCGACGCCCGCCCGACGCGGCTGGGCCGCGTACGGCGGCCGGCTGGCATCTTCATCCAGCCATGTGGCGGCTGGTATGCGTCGCGTTCGTGGTTGTCGCGACGCTCCAGGGCCTGGTCAGGGCCCGATCACGGCCGGCTCGGTTCCCCATAGCCGCCCGGCGGCTGCCCAAGATGCGATCGCCGCTTGGATCGGTCGCGGTTCCCGCGTATCAGTCGCGTGATGGCTGGACACAACACACTCGCCTCTCACGGCGGATAGCAGTCACCTGAGGGCTAGGCAGGACGCCTCAACGGTTGCGACGGAGCAGGCGGTCGAGCAGCGACCGACGCTTCGGGGTCGCGGTCGCGGTCGCGGTCGCGGTCGCGGTCTGGCCGGGCACGGTTGCCCATGCCGGCCCGGGCACGCCCGTCGGCCCGGGTGCGGGCACGTCCGCCGGCCCGGGCACGTCCGCCGGCGCCGCCACGGGCTC
>CAZOHT010000037.1:14468-29586 GCA_964579825.1 uncultured Anaerolineaceae bacterium | reverse complement strand
CGGGTGCGGGCACGTCCGCCGGCCCGGGCACGTCCGCCGGCGCCGCCACGGGCTCGGCCGCGTCCGCCGGCGCCGCCACGGGCTCGGCCGCCGCGGCCGGCTCGTCGCCGCGGTACCGCAGGATCTCGTCGAGGCGTTCGACCATCCGCGCCGCCGCGGCATTCTCCGGGTCGATGGTCAGCGCGCGCCGCGCGAGCGTCAGCGCCCCGGTCTCGTCGCCCCGTTCGAGCGCGACGCGGGCGAGGCCCACGACCGCGATCGAATTCTTCGGGTCCGCCTCGGCGACCTGGCGGTACAGGACCTCGGCCCGGTCGACCAGCCCGACCGACATCGCGCGCTCGGCCTGGAGCAGGAGCTCGATCATGGCTCATCCGACGCGACGGCCTGCGCCAGCAGGAGCAGGGTCGGGCGGTCGTTGAGGGCCGGGTCGGCGATGACCCGCTCCAGGAGTTCGTCGAGCACCCGGCCGAGCGACGGCCCGGGCGCCATCCCGAGCTCGGCGATCAGGTCGGAACCGTCGACGGCGAGGCCGCGCAGGTCGAGGACCGCCTCGGCCTCCAGTTCCGCGCGAACCCGCGCGCGCAGCTCGGGCAACCCACCGGCATCGGGCGGCGATCCCGATCCGACGTTGTCCGCTTCCCGGAGCTCGAACAGCTCCTCGATCGCGTCACGGCCGATCTTGAGGATGAACCGGCGGACGGCCGCATCGGACCAGGTCGCCTCGTAGCTGAACATGTGCTGGCGGACCAGGTGGACGATCCGCTCGCGGACGGGGCGCGGCGAGCGCAGGCGGTCGAGGAACGCCCCGGCCAGCTCGGCTCCGACAACGTCGTGCCCGATGAAGTGGCCATCGGCCAGGGTCGATGGCTTGCCGATGTCGTGCAACAGCGCGGCCAGTCGGACGATCGGTCGCACTGGGCGAGCGGCGTCCACGGCGCGCAGCGTGTGGTCCCACAGGTCCTCGCCCTCGATCTTGTTCTGCGGCACCCCCCGCTGGGCCGCGAGATCCGGCGCGATCGGCCGCAACAGGTCCGTGTCGCTCATGAGCCGCAGCCCGACCGACGGTCGCGGCGCCGCCAGCAGCTTGTCGAGCTCGGCGCCGACCCGCTCACCGGACAGGTGGGCGACCAGCGACGACCGGGCCTGGATCCCGGCCAACGTCGCAGGCTCGATCCCGAAGTCGAGCGTCGCCGCCAGGCGGACCGCGCGGATCATCCGGAGGGCGTCCTCCTCGAACCGCCGTCGTGGCTCACCGACCGCCCGCAGGATCCCCGCCATCGTGTCGGCGCGACCGCCGTGTGGATCCACGAAGGCCGGGGCGTCGCCCGCGGACGGGCCGCCCGCCGTCGCGCCCCAGGCCATCGCGTTGACCGTGAAGTCGCGGCGAGCCAGGTCCGCCTCGATCGTGTCGCCGAACTCGACCCGATGGGGTCGGCGGAAGTCGGCGTAGTCGTGGTCTTCGCGGAACGTCGTGATCTCGACGACGTCATCGGTCCGGGTCCGGACCGCGACCGTGCCGAACCGGTTCTCGTAGACCGCACCGGGGAAGAGGGCCTGGACCCGCTCCGGGCGGGCATCGGTGGCCAGGTCCCAGTCGAGCGGGTCCCGTCCGAGGAGGACGTCGCGGATGGAGCCACCGACGACGTACGCCGCGTGCCCGCTGGACCACAGGGTGCCCAGGAGGTCCAGGACGGGTCCCGGGACGGTCTCGCCGACCTCGCGCTCCGCCACGGTCCGGAGCGCGATCAGTTCCGACCGAGGAACAGGTACGAGCGCCAGGCGTCGTTGCGGTCGTCGGTCAGGTAGGGCGTGAACAGCGAGAAGACGTCGTTGCGCGGCTCGAACGGCGGGCGGCTGAGTCGGAAGTGGGTCTCGGCGAGGGTCTTGCCGCCCTTGCGGTGGTTGCACGGCTTGCACGCCGTCACGAGGTTGTCCCAGGTGTGCCCCCCGCCACGGTGACGAGGGACGACGTGGTCCAGGGTCAGGTCGTGCGACTGGCGCCCGCAGTACTGGCAGGTGTGGTGGTCGCGGGCGAAGATCTCGCGCCGGGACAGCTTCACCCTGGGTCGCGGCCGGCGGATGAGGTGCTGCAGTCGGATCACGGAGGGCGCGCGGTACTCGGTCCGCGGCGTCCTGATCACCTGGTGGTCGTACTCGATCACTTCGGCCCGTTCGCCGAACACGAGCCGGAAGGCTCGGGGCAGGTTGCAGACGTTGAGCGGCTCGTAGTTCTGATTGAGGACCAGTACCACGCCGTCCATGCGGCGGAGGATAGCCGAAACCTGCCTCGAGGCTCGACGCATCTGGGACCACGCCCGAGTCATGGCGCCGACCGGGCCGAGGTCAGGCCGCGGGAGGCTCCGGGACCGGGAAGTCCGGGATCTCGAGCCGGACCCCTTCCCGCTGTGATGACTCGTGCGCCACGATCCCGGGGGCGCAGTACCGGGCGGCATCCCAGACCGTCGTCGACGGCCGGCGTCCGAGCGCACACGCCTCGACGAAGTCGACGACGAGGAACTGGTGGGACCCGTAGTGGCCGTTGGGAAGGCCAGCGAACGAAGCGGGCAATCGGTCCGCGTCGTGCACCCGTGAGAGGCCGGAGTGGAAGCTCCCGTCGATACCCGGGAGCGGTCGGGCCGGGTCCTCGCCAGGCGACCCGGCACATCGAAGCGCCTCGTCGAGGTCGACCGGTGGAGCCGTGTCCCTGGTCGTCCAGACCCGACCATCGGCCTGCTCCTCGAAGCTTGCCAACGTCCCGTACATGGAAAGCCGGACCGATGGACCGGCCGAGACGCCGATCCGCCGGAACTCGTTGATCCGGCACATCCCGCCGTCGGACATCCTGAATAGCGCCGATTGATCGCTCGCGCCGTTCTGCCACTGGCTGATCCCAGGATCGAACACGCCGTCGTCCTCCCGATCCGGCACGCTCAGGCACGACACGTGGGTCATCCGCTGACCGGTCACCGAGAGGACGATCCCGACCGAGTGGGAGCCGTACAGCATCGGCGGGAAGCTGGCGGTCCGCTTCCAGTCCTGACCGCCCGAGTGTCGATACGCGTCGTAGAACCCATGGGACATGTCGTGGAGGTACTCGCCCTCCGCATAGACCAAGCGGCCGAAGTCGCCGGCGGCATAGCGCGCTCGGCAGTACATCGCCGCCGGGTAGTAGTGGCTCGTCTCGCCCATCATGTACGTCCGCCCCGTCGCCTCGACCGTCGCCACGAGCTCGGCCAGCTCGGCGATGGTGATCGCGGCCGGTACGGCGCTGTAGACGTGCTTTCCGGCGCGTAGCGCCGCGATGGCCTGGGGAGCGTGCATCCAGCGCTGGGTGAAGATGGCGACGGCATCCACGTCGGTGTCGAGGAGGGCGTCGAGGGACCCGACCGTCCGCGCGAGGCCGAATCGCGCGGCGATGTCGGCGCGCCGCTCCGGGATCGCCTCGGCGACGACGACCTCATCGACGAGCGGGTGGGCGGCGAAGAGCGGGACGAACTCGCGGGCGAAGGATCCACCACCGCCCAGGACGCCGACCTTCATCGCTCGCCCAACGGCTGGGTCACTTGATCCCGCTCGTGGAGACGTTCTCGACGAAGTACCGCTGGACGAGGATGAAGGCCGTGACCGGGAACATGACGGCGATCGTGACGCCCGCGAAGACGAGCTGCGGAGAGTCGGCTGCGCGGCCGCCGAACTGCTGCAAGGCCACCGTCAGCACCTGGGCATCCGTATTGCCCGTGCTGATGATGATGAACGGCCACACGAAGCTGTTCCAGGCGTACAGGAACGAGAACGTCACCTGCGTCGCGATGGCGGGCAGGCTCAGCGGGACGAAGATCCGCCACAGGATCGTCCAGCGACTCGCGCCATCGACGAACGCGGCCTCCTCCAGCTCCTTCGGGATCGTGATGAAGAACTGGCGCATGAGGAACGTACCGTAGGCACTGAACAGCCACGGGAAGATGAGCGCCGGGATCTGGTCCACCCATCCGATGGCGACCATGAACTGGTAGAGCGGGATGATCAGGACCACGAAGGGGACCATGATCGAGCCCAGGTAGATGAGGAACAGGGCGTTCCGACCCGGGAAGCGGATCCGAGCGAAGGCATAGCCACCGACGATCGACGTGACCAGTTGGCCGACGACGACGAACAGCGTGACCATGATCGTATTCGTCAGCGTCCGATCGAACCCGGCCCGAGCCAGCACCTCGGTGTAGTTCTCCGGATGGGCCGTGACCGTCTCGACCGGGGTGGCCGTCCGGAGGACGGCGTAGCTGACGATGGACGGATCGTCCGGGACCACGAACTTCGTGACGGCCGTGTCGCGCACCTTGGCCATCTGCGTCGTCGTCGATCCCATCGTGACGTCGTACAGCGGGGCCGGCGCCCCGTCGATGACGACGGTCGAGGGACTGCCGTCAGGCCCGAGGAGCGGGACCGCCAGGTCGAGCGGCCACGCCGTCGTCGCGGACGGATCGGCGGGTGTGGTGAAGACGCCGGCCGGGATCCCGGCCTCGACCGGGACCATCTCGTACGTCTGCCCGTCGAGCGGGATCTGGTACAGCGGCAGTGGTTCCGGGAATCCCTCGACGACGACCGTCTTCGGCTGGGTCGGCAGCAACTGCGGTGGGTAGCGGAAGACCTCCTCGCTCGTCTTGAGTGACGTGGTCAGCATGAACACGAACGGGAAGATGACGATCAGCCCGATCAGCACGAGCCCGACGTAGGTCAGGAACGCGCCGAAGCCCTTTCGCACGCGTCGCCCACGTGAGATCCCGCCCGTTCGACTGGCAGTCCGGATGGCGTCGCCGGAGGCGACCGATCGAGTCATCGTCGCCTCCTCAAGCGCCCATCGCGTTGCCGCGCTCGCGGCGGTACTGGACCAGGGTGAACACGAAGATCAGGGCGAACAGGACCCACGCCACGGCCGACGCGTACCCGAACTCGAAGTTCTTGAAGCCGGCGTTGTACAGGTACATGACCGGCGTCAGGGTCGCGTTGTTGGGGCCACCCGGGTTGGGGCTGGTCAGCACATACGGCTCGGTGAACAGCTGGAGCGCGAGGATGGTCGATGTCGCGACGACGAAGAAGGTCGTCGGGGCCACCGACGGCAACGTGATGTTGCGGAACCGCTGCCAGCGACCGGCGCCGTCGATCGACGCGGCCTCGTACAGGTCCGCGGGGATGCCCTGCAGGCCGGCCAGGAACAGGACCGCGTTGAACCCGACGGACGTCCAGGCGAACACGATCGCGATGGCGGGGAGGGCGGTGGCCGGATCCGACAGCCAGCCGATCTTGGGATCGACGAGGGACAGCCCGAATGTCGAGTTCAGGAAGTCGACCGTGAGGGTGATGAAGTAGTTGACCCATCCGACGGTCTGATCGAGCAGTTGCTTCCAGATGATCGCGATCCCGACGACGCCCGCCACGCTGGGGATGAAGTACAGGGCCCGGAAGAACCGGATGCCCTTGATCTTGGAATTCAGGAGGGAGGCCATGAACAGGGCCGGGATCACCGCCAGCGGGATGGCGATCAGGGAGAACAGGAGGATGTTCCGGATCGAGATCCAGAACAGCTTGTCCTGGGCCGCGATGACCACCGGTCCGATCCGGAAGATCTCCGAGAAGCCGGGGTTGAGACCGGGTGGCAGCGCGACCGTCGGATCGCTCAGGGTGACGACCTGGAGCGACAGGATGTCGATGTAGTTCTGGAGCCCGATGAAGACCGGGTCGCTGAACGCATCCCAGCGGGTCAAGCTCACGTAGAGGCTGAACAGGAGCGGGCCCGCGAAGAAGAACAGGAACCCCAGGACGTTCGGCGAGACCAGCAGCACGCCGTTGAGGAGCTCGCCATCTCGTTCGTTCGCGCCGTAGCGGGCCTTGCCGGCCGGTCCCCACAGCGCCAGGAGGACCGCCAGCAGGGCCAGGCTCGCGATGGTCAGGCCCAGGCGGCCCGGGTCGAGCAGCCCCAGCGCGAAGTCGGCGATCCCGCGCGGGGCGCCGACCGCGACCAGGAACCCGACCCAGCCGATCGCGAAGAGCGCCCAGCGGATCGAGCGCAGGACCCGCGACGCCGCCGGCCGCGTCTGGAGGGCATCCATCAGGTAGCCCAGCACGAACGCGAGGACCACCAGGGCCAGCCACGGGAGCCCTTGTCCGAACGTGTCGGCGAGTTGGTTCAAGCCAAGGTAGACGCCCGAAAGGTGCAGCAGGACGAGGAAGAGGACGAGGACGGCCAGATAGTCGACGCTGATCGCCATCACCCGACCGCGCCGTGTCCGTCGCAGCGTCCAGACGGTCGAGAGTCCGGCCCCGATCGTGAACAGGATGGGCGCCGCCAGGATGAACACGAAGATCGGCGGCGTCAGGCCCTGCGGCCCGGCCACGAGGATGGCCACCGTGCCGGCCGCACCGAGGACCGTCAACAGCGCCTGGACGGCCGGGGTGAGTGCGGCGAGCACCCGGTACGCGCGTTCGATCGGGCCGGAGGACCCGTGCGGGTCTTCGGCGCGGACGGACGGGCGTTGGTCCTGGCTGGTGTCGGACATCGCGGCGGCCCTTCTTTCAGGCTCAGGCTCAGGCGACGGGATGGAACGGCTGGCGGGGTCAGTGAGGAGGCTGACCCCGCCAGAGCTGGTCTGCTAGTTGCCGAACGCCGCGGCGTTCGCTTCCGTGCAGATGGTGGCCTGGTACTGGTCGATGGTCTTCTCGCCATTGACCACGGCCGAGACGGCCGGGCCCATGACCTCATCGAACTTGGGCCAGCTTCCGGCCCACAGCGGACCCTCGGTCGCGCTGTTGACGTCCAGGCCGTCGAGGAAGGCCTGGTTGTTGTCCGGCGGGGTGAAGGTCAGGAAGTCGGCCTTCGCCTCAGGGGTGTTGCGGCTCGGGATATTGGCGCCGAGCTCGGAGATCATCTTCTGGATCTCGGGGCTGGTGAGGGCCTGGATGACGCGCCAGGCGGCCTCCGGGTTGGCGGTCTTGGCGTTCGCGGCATACGAGCCCCAGAACGTCCAGTTGCCACCCGGCTTCGGGCCGTCCGGAAGGGCCACCGTGTCCCACTTGAACTTGGCGTTGGTGCGGATGTTCGGGGTCGCCCAGCGACCGTTCTGGAACATCGCGATGTTGCCGGCCAGGAACGCCGGTTCGGGATCCTCGCCGTACTTCAGGGCGAAGTTCGGGAGGTCGTAGACGGCCTTGAGCTGGGTGAGCCCGGCGATGGCCTCAGGCGTGTCGAGCGCACAGGCAGTGCGGTCGGCGTTGAAGAAGCTGCCACCGGCGCCGTTGATCCAGACGCCGTACGGGCCCCACCAGGAGCTCGCGCCGTACGCCTTGACGTCGCCACCGAGGGCCGCGATCTTGGCGCCGACTTCCTCGAACTTGTCCCAGGTCCACTGACCGGCTGCGGCGAGTTCGATCGGGTTCTCCGCCCCGGCCTCGGCGATGAGGTCGAGGTTGAGGTAGAGGGCGAAGGTCGACACGTCGCGGGGCAGGCCCCACAGCTTGTCGCCGGGCTGACCGGTCGCCGGGTCCGTGGTGAGCTGGGCCATGGGGCCCGCGTAGAAGTCGCTGTCGCTGTAGTTCGGATCGGCCGCCGCGTACTGGCGCAGATCCAGTGTGATGCCCTTGGTCGCGAATTCCGCGGTGTCGGTGCCTGGGATCCAGAAGACGTCCGGCGCGGTCCCCGCGGCCGCTTCGGTCTTGATCTGGTCCTGGTAGCTGGAGGTCTCCGAGCCACCCTTCTGGTATTCGACGGTCACGTCGCCGAGCATCTCGGAGACCTTGGCCGCGACCTGCTTGTAGACCTCGGCCTCGGCGTCGTTGTCCGGGCGGGTCCGGAACGTGATGGTGACCGGCTCCGCCGAGGGCGCGTCGGACATGGCGGCCGACGGGGCGACCGATGCCGGCGTGGATGGGGCTGTCGAGGCTCCCGACGACGAGCAAGCCGTGACCAGCAAGGCCGCGACTGTCGTCAAGGAAAGCCATCGGGCTCTCGTGTTCACCTGTGCTTCTCCTCCTTCAAGCCCGCGTACCGGGATGGACCGATCAGCGGGAGCTCGTGACCGTCCGACGGACGGTCGATGGGGTCGCCTGCTCGAGTCGGCGACTGACGGGGACCGCAGCCAACCGGGCAGCGGATCGTTCCGGCAACGTGTCGTTGATGAACTGCCCGGCGGCGGTCTCGACACTCGCCCGGATCTTGGTGAGGTCCGCGGAGCGATGGGGCGGCAGGAACTCGACGGACAGATGCCAGTCCGGCACGTCCGCAGGTCCTTCGTGGACCACCATCATGTACGGCAGCTCGAACCCGAACAGTCCGTCGTACCGTGCCACCACGTTCCTCAGCAGGGATGCGAGCTCGACCTGTTCGGCCGGCTCGAGGTCCGTCAACCGCCGCGCCCCATGGCGTCTGGCCCGGATCCGGACCTCGAACGGCCAACGGGCGGCGAACGGGACGGCCACCAGGAAGTGCTCCCCGGTCGTGACCGACCGCTCGGGTGCCGCGTCGTCGGCCGCGACCACTTCGCAGGTCAGGCAGGTGCCGACGCGGGCACGATGGTCGCCGAGCACCGCGACGCGCGCGGCGACGAACGGGGGCAGGCGATCGAACGCGTAGATCTGGCCATGTGGATGCGAGATGGTGGCGCCGACCGCCTCACCGCGATTCTCGAACACCATCACGAAGCGGTGATCCGGATCGGCCCAGAGGGCGTCCGACCGGTCGCGCCAGATGGCGATCACACGGGCCAGTGCGGCGATGTCGAGCGTGGCGAGCGACCCGGAGTGCGCCTCGGTGTACAGGACGACTTCGCAACGACCGAGCGACGGCGCGATCCGCGGGTCATCCGGGACCGGCGGCGGTGTGGCCATGTACGCGGGCCACCGGTTCTCGAACACCGCGGCGTCATACGAGAACGGGACCTCCGGACCGCCCGGGCACAGCGGGCAGGACGAGTCGCCATCGTTCCGAGCGTCGAGGGCGGAGTGCGGTCGCTTGTTTCGCGACGGCGAGATGGTCACCCACGTGTCGGACAGGGCGTCGAGCCGCTGGTGGAGGCCCGGCCGTTCGAACGGTTCGCTCGCCTCATCCGCGAGCTCGCCCCGCAGCTCGCCGTACACGAACAGCCGACGCCCGTCGGCGCGGACCAGGTCATGTCGCGCGACCTCGACGCCCGTGATCAAGGCTCGACGACCTCGACCCGCATCCCGCGTTCCCGCAGGGCCTCCACGATCGCCGGATCGGCCGAGGCGCCGGTCAGCAGGAGGTCCACATCCGACACGGCACACAGGCGTGCCAGCTCCACCTGGCCGAGTTTCGAACCATCGCCCACGACCACTCGCCGCCGGCCCGATGCCATCATGCGGCGCTTCATCTCGGCTTCAGGCAGGTTGATGTTCGTGATCCCCGCCACCGGGTCGATGCCGTTGCACCCGATGAAGGCGATGTCGGCCCGGATCCTGTCGAGGACGCCATCGCCGAGAGGATCCACGAGCGAGTGCTGCAGCGGGCGCAAGGTCCCACCCGTGACGACCACGGTGAATCGCGGGATGACGGGCTCGAGCTCGATGGCGATCGTCAGGCTGTTGGTGAAGACGACGACCTCGTGCAGCTCCGATCTCGCCGCCATGGCGCGGGCGACCGATGCCGTCGTGGTGCCGACGTCGAGGATCACGGTGTCCCCGCTTCGCACCAGGTCCGCTGCGGCCCGGCCGATCCCCGCCTTCTCGGCCGCAAAGGCCCCCTCGGACTCCTCGAAGGCCCGCTCACGACGGGGTAGCCCGGTCGGGATCGCGCCCCCCCGGATCCGCCGGATGTCGCCACGTGCGGCCAGATCGTCAAGGTCGCTCCTGACCGTGACCTCCGAGACCGAGAACATCGTCGAAAGCTCGGTCACGGTCGCGTAGTCGCGTCGCCGGACCACGTCGAGCATCTGCTCACGCCGCACGTCGGCTGGGATCGCACTTTCGTGTTCGATGGTATTCACGGCGTCTCCAGTGTCGAAGTCTTGCGAATAGTTGTCAATAGGTAACCGAAGTCTTACGATATCGAAACCTGACAGGCGATCGGTCTCGACCGGGCTGCGTGGATGCGACGATAGGCACAGACCACGGAGGAGGCTCGCGAACATGGCGACTCAAGCGTTCCGGGTGATCGCCGAGGTCCCGGTCCGGACCGGTTGGATGCCCGCGATCTACGAGCACGGCTGGCAGTCCTGGAGTCCGGCTGGCTGGTACGACGCCGACCTCGCCCGATCGCCGCGACCGCGCCGGCCCGAGTGGCAGGTCATGGCCTTTCGACCGGACCGGCCGGGCCCTCACGAGGGGTTCCAGTCCGAGGGCCTGCTCGCGATCGCGGACGCTCCCGACTCGGTCCGGGCCTGGGTCGCGGACGATCCGACAGGGTCGATCCCGAGCATCCGGGTCGAGCGCGTGGGCCAGCGGCTGGTCGTCAAGGCCGATGGAGCGGTCCGAGAACGACCGCCGGCCAGCTCGCCCGACCAGGCGCTGGCCGACCTTGGATCCCATCTCGCGGCGACCATCGGGCCTTCGCGGCCCGCCCGGTCCGTCGGGCCCGGCTGGTGCTCCTGGTACGGCTACGGACCCGACGTGACGGATCCGGTCGTCGATGCGAATCTCGCCGTCATCGAAGCCCAGGATCTCGACGCCCGGGTCATCCAGATCGACGACGGTCACCAGGCCGAGATCGGAGATTGGCTCAGTCCGTCCGGTCGCATCCGCTCGATGGCCGCGCTGGCGGCTCGCATCACCGGTGGGGGACGCGAAGCCGGTGTCTGGACGGCGCCGTTCATGGTCGGCACCAGGAGCGACCTTGCCCGACGACACCCGGATTGGCTCGTGGGCGATGCCGTCGCGGCGCCGGATCACTGGGGACAGGAGGTGCGCGTCCTCGACGTGACCCATCCGGACGCCGCCGACCACCTCGTTGGCGTGTTTCGGACGCTTCGCACGTGGGGCTACACCTTCCACAAGATCGACTTCCTGTATGCCGGAGCCATGCCCGGTCGCCGGTATGCGGACGTGGATCCGATCGGCGCCTATCGTGAGGGCCTGCGCCTCATCCGGATGGCGGTCGGCGACGATGCGATCCTGCTTGGGTGTGGGGCGCCGTTGCTGGCGTCGATCGGACTGGTGGATGCGATGCGGATCTCGCCCGACACGGATCGGCGGATGGAACCGCCCGACGGGGACATCAGCCAACCCTCGATGCGTGCGGCCATGACGGCTGGGCGCGCCCGGGCATGGATGCACGGACGCCTTTGGGTCAACGATCCCGACTGCTTGATCGCCGACCCGCGTTCCGATGATCGGGAAGCCTGGGCCAGTCATCTGCGGTCGAGTCCCGGGTTGGCCATGACCGGCGATCGCCTGCCGGACCTCGACGTCCACGGGCTTGACCTGACCCGAGCCTTCCTGGGTTCACTCGAACGAGGGCGGATCGCATGAGGCTCGGCACCTGCTGGTATCCGGAGCAGCATCCGCAGGAGCGGTGGCCGGAGGATGTCGCCCGGATGGCCGACGCGGGACTGCGCCTCGTCCGGCTCGGTGAGTTCGCCTGGGGGGCGCTCGAGCCAGCCCCTGGGACCTTCGACGTCGACTGGTTGGCCGAGGCGATCGATCTGGCCGCGGGAGCCGGCCTGGGCGTGATCCTCGGGACCCCGACGGCGGTTCCCCCACGGTGGCTCGTCAAGCGTGACCCGACGATCCGGCTCGTGGACGCAGACGGCTCGAGCCGGGCCGCCGGCAGCCGCCGCTTCACCTGCCCGACCTCCGTGACCTACCGGAACGCCTCGCGTCGGATCGTCCAGGTGCTGGTCGAACGGTTCGGATCGCACGCCGGGATCGAGGCATGGCAGCTGGACAACGAGCCCGGCAACCACGACTCGGCGAGGTGTTGGTGCCCCGCGTGCGAGGCGGCATTCCGCGACTGGGTGCACGCCCGGTACGGCACGCTCGAAGCCCTCGGGGCCGCCTGGGGCACGGCGTTCTGGTCTGGTCAGTACCGGTCGTGGGAGGAGGTGGAGCTTCCCCGGCCGTCGTCGACCGTCCAGTCGCCGAGCCTGCTGCTCGCCCATCGCCGGTTCGCCAGCCACCAGGTCGTCGCGGGGCTCGAGGAACAGCGAGCCATCGTCGCGAAGGGGTCGCCTGGCCGAGACATCCTGGTGAACCTGTACTGGGACGACACGTTCGTCGATGCCAGGGACGTCCATGAGGCCGGCGGCGTGGCCGCGATCGACGCCTATCCCCATGGCGTCGACGGGCCCGAGGCGTACGCCTACCTTCTGGACCTCGCCCGCGGTTCGGCAGGTCCGTCCGGGCGTGCCTGGGTCATGGAGCAACAGCCTGGACCGATCAACTGGACGGCCCTCAATCCACCGGTGCCACCCGGGCAGGTGCGCCTGTGGGGCTGGCAGGCGGCCATGCACGGTATGGAGGCCTCGCTGTACTTCTCCTGGCGTCCGACTCGGTCCGGGCAGGAGCAGTACCACAGCGGACTCCTTCGCCACGACGGAACGCCCGACCAGGGGCTGACCGAAGCGATCCGACTCGCCGCGGAGCTCGAGGCGGTCGGTCAGCGGCAGCCTGGGCTTCTCACCCGCCCACGGGCCCGCGTGGCCATCCTCCATGCCTACGAGGATGCGTGGGCGATCGAGATCGATCCACATCAGGCTGGCCTGACGCATCGGTCGCTCGTGCAGCCCGTGCATGCGGCCATCCATCGGCTGGGGCTCGATGCGGACATCCTCGGTCCGAGGGACGATCTGACCGGGTATTCCGTCATCGTCGCGCCGGCCCTCCACCTGATGACCCAGGCGCGGGTCCAGCGACTCCTCGAGGCGCTCTCGGCGGGGGCTCTCGTCGTCCTCGGCCCGAGGTCGTTCGTGAAGGACATCGACGACTGCTGGCTCGAGGAGCCGATACCCGGAGGGATGGCGACGAGGCTCGGCGCACGGGTGATCGAGGGCCTGAGTCAGACCGGGTCGGTCACCGTCGATCCGGGCGGCGATCCCGCGGGTCCGTGGACCGACGTCCTCGAGGTGTCGGACCCCCAGGACTCGTCGATCGAGGTCGTCGCTCGATACGGAGGCGACACGTATCTCGCCGGTCTGCCGGCCGTCGTTCGGCGAGGCGAGCTGGCCTACGTCGGCGCGAGCTCGGTGGAAGCGTGGGTGACGATCCTGCGACCGTGGCTCATCGCGCGAGACCTGCCTGTCCTGACGCCTCGAGCCGGCGTCGAGCGATTCGCGCGCGACGGCCGCATCGTCACGATCGATCACACGGCCCTCACGATCGACGGACTGCCGCGTTGACGCGCGGCGCGGCGGCTCGGATGGATGGCCGCCCTCCAGCTGGGTCCTGGAGCGTTGCGGAGCTGACCGACGAGCTGGTCCGCCGGCATCCCGGGATCGTCGGACGGCGGGCGGACGTTCGGGTCGTCCGGGCGCCTGGCAGGGTCAACCTCATCGGCGAGTACACCGACTTCAACGATGGCTTCGTGCTCCCGGCCGCCATCGATCTCGAGATCCGGATCGCCTACGTGCCGGTCCGGGACCGACGGGTGACGCTGACCCGACTGGACGACGGCGCGACCGACGCGTTCGACCTTGATCGCGAGCGGGCACCCACGGGATCGTTCCTGGATTACGTGGCTGGGACCGCGTGGGCGCTGGCAGGACTCGGGCATCGTCCGTCCGGGCTCGTCGGGGTGATCGCCACCTCGCTCCCGCCAGGCGCCGGGCTCTCGTCGTCCGCGGCGATCGAATCGAGCGCCGCCTGGGCGATGCTCGATGATCGTGCGCCCGACATCGACGCCCTGGACCTCGCACGGATCTGCCAACGTGCCGAGAACGGGTATGTCGGGGTTCGAAGCGGCCTGATGGATCAGTTCGCGTCGGCATGCGGTGTCGCTGGACACGCCTTGCTGCTCGACTGTCGATCCCAGGCGTGGACGGCCGTGCCGCTGCCCCCGGACATCGCGCTGGTGGTGTGTCACACCGGAGCACCTCGCCAGCTCGACGGGTCGGCCTACAACGAGAGACGGGCCCAGTGCGAGGCCGCTGTCGCCGCCGTCGCGGCCATCGATCCGACCGTCCGGTCGCTCCGGGATGTGACCCCCGACCACCTGGCCGCGACGGGGGATCGACTGGATCCGATCGCCCGCCGCAGGGCCGAACACGTGATCACGGAGAACGAGCGGGTCCACCAGGTCGTCGGCGCGCTTCCCCGGGACGACCTGTCGACGATCCGTGAGGCGTTCGCCGACAGCCATGCTTCGCTGCGCGACCGGTTCGATGTCGTCACGCCGGAGCTTGACGCGATGGTCTCGATCGCCATGAGCACCCCAGGCGTCATCGCCGCCCGGATGACTGGCGCCGGGTTCGGAGGCTGCACGATCAACCTGGTCCACCCGGACGCCGTCGACGCGCTCCGCGAAGCCGTCGAGACCCGCTATGCGGTGACGACCGGCCTGCGACCGATGATCCTTCGGGTCGAGGCCGCCGCCGGCGCCGGCCGGCTCGATGGTGAGCACGCTCCCGCTGACACGCCTGGCACTAGAGCGGCCAGATGACCGGCACGAGGAAGACCGACACGGCGAAGGACAGCAGCAGGAGCGGGAGGCCCAGCTTCCAGGAGTCGCCGAACCGGTAGCCGCCCGGCCCATGACCATCTTGTTGACCGGCGTCGCGACCGGGGTGAGGAAGGACGCGGCGGCCGCCACCGTGACGGACATCAGCACCGCTGGGGCGACACCCCGACGTCCAGGGCGGCGGCCATCGCGATCGGGATCACGATGAGCGCCGTGGCCATGTTGCTGATCAGCTGCCCGAACGCGGCGGTGAGGATGAACAGGTCGGCGAGCAGCGCATACGGGCCGGCCTCGCGGACGGCCCGACCAGCGTGTCCGCGATCTGATCGGCCGCGCCGGTCGTGGTCATCGCCGTGGACAGCGGGATCATCCCGGCGACCAGGACGACCGTCGTCCAGTTGATCGCCCGGTACGCGCCCTCGGGCCCTTGCGCCGGATCGCGAGGATCACGAGGTCGCCGCTGTCGGTCACCATGCCCGGGAAGACGGTCTCGCCGACCATGCCGGA
>CAZOHT010000037.1:2144-14368 GCA_964579825.1 uncultured Anaerolineaceae bacterium | reverse complement strand
GGTCGCCGCTGTCGGTCACCATGCCCGGGAAGACGGTCTCGCCGACCATGCCGGAACCTTGGCGGTCCGGCTCGGTAGCAGTCGCTCGCCGACGCCTCGGATCGGCGGTGCGCCGCCGCCGGGCCCTTCGAAGGATAGTCGACCGTGTCGTGGCGCGAGCTCATGTGGGGCGGCCCGCTGACGGGACCCAGCCGCCGGCCTGGCCGACCTTCGTGGCCAGCGGACGACCGATGGCCTGCGCGATGTAGCGAGCCGCGGTCAGGACGCCGTCGAGCGCCACGCCGTGCTCCCAGCCGGATGCATCGAGGAAGTAGACGAGGTCCTCCGTGGCCAGGTTGCCCGCGGCGCCTGGCGCGTAGGGGCAGCCGCCGGTCCCGCCGGTGGAAGCGTCGAAGCAGCGGACGCCCGCGTCCAGCCCCGCTGCCACGTTGGCGAGGGCCGTGCCGCGCGTGTCGTGGAAGTGGAAGGCGATCCGCTCGAGCGGGATGCCCGCCTCGATCGCCAGCCCGGTCAGCGCGGCCACCTGGCCGGGCACGCCCACGCCGATCGTGTCGCCGAAGCAGACCTCATCGAGGCCGAGGTCGAGCAGGCGGAGCGCGACGTCGACGGCGACCCGGGGATCCACGCGCCCGGCATAGGGGCACCCGAACGCGGTCGAGACGTACGCGCGTCGCCACCAGCCGAGTCCGGTGGCTCGCGCCAGGACCGGCTCGAAGGCCGCCAGCGACTCCGCGATCGTCATCCCGATGTTGGCCGTGGTGAACGCATCGGTCGCGGCGGTGAACACGGCGATCGCGTCCACCCCGGCCGCCTCGGCGCGGTCCAGGCCGCGGACATTGGGCACCAGCACGGGATAGCGCACACCTGGACGGCGGTCCAGGCGGCCCATCAGGGCATCGGCATCGGCCAGCTGCGGGATCGCGCGTGGGGCGACGAAGCTGGTCGCCTCGATCTCGCGCAGGCCGGCATCGGCGAGGAGCTCGATGAACCGCGCCTTCGTCTCGACCGGCACGGTCGCCGCTTCGTTCTGGAGGCCGTCGCGCGGACCCACCTCGTAGATCCGGACGCGCTCGGTCCCCGTCGCCGGCGTGGCGGTCATGTCAGACGAGCGGCGGATCCATCGCCCGCTCGATGCGGGCGACCTCGATCTCGATGCGGGCGATCAGCTCGATGGCGGCCTTGTGCTCCTCGCTGCCGTGGGCCGCGGCATTGCGGCGACGGCGCGTCTCGCGGTGGAGCGCCAGCAGCTCGGCGCGCGTGCCGGGCAGGGGAGTGGGGTCGGTGTGATGGGCCACGGGATCCTCCGGTTCGATCGATGTGGAGCGTACCCGACCGGGGCCGGTCAGGATTCGAGCGTCGCGAGCGGCTGGCCGCGGACCACCTGGTCCGACGCGCGAACGGCCAACCCGGTCACGCGACCGGCGGTCGGCGCGACCACGGCGTGTTCCATCTTCATCGCCTCGATGGTCACCACCGGGTCGCCTGGAGCCACGACCGCGCCGACGGCGACATGCACGCTGAGGACCGCTCCGGGCATCGGCGCGACCACGGTCGTCGGTCCGACAGCGCCCGCATGCGCGGCGGCGGCGCGCGCCGCCCGGTCGACGTCCGGCGGAGCCGCCAGCCGGATCGCCACACTTCGTCCGGCGATGTCGACGAAGGCGGTCCCGTCGACGACGACGACCGCATGTGGGTCGGCCGGTGGTTCGATGGACGTCACCTGCGTGATGCCCCCGGTCTCCAGGCGGACCGATGGCGACGCGTTGAGCCGCCAGCCACTCGACCAGGGGTCGGTCGGTGCGTCGGCGCCCGTCTCGCACAGGGCCGTCGCGGCCGCCCGCCACGCGGCATCCGGCACGCTCGCTCGTCCGGCCCAGTCGTCGGGGGGCCAGATGCGGTCCAGGGTATCCGTGCGCGCCCCGCCGGCCAGCACCACCGGTTGTCGGACGAGCCAGCGCAGGAACCGCAGGTTCGTCACGACGCCTAGGACCACGGTGTCGTCCAGCGCCCGGGTCAGGCGCTCGAACGCCTCGGCGCGGTCGCGGCCGTGGCCGACGATCTTGGCCAGCATCGGGTCGAACCGGGCGCCCACGTCCGTGCCGAGCTCGATCCCGGCGTCGACCCGGACGCCGTCACCGGCCGGCCAGCGGAGCGCTTCGATGCGTCCGGTCGCCGGCAGGAAGCCGTCCTCCGCGTCCTCGGCATAGAGCCGCACTTCGACGGCGTGGCCGGTCGACTCGATCCCGGGCTGGCCGACGCCGAGGGACGCTCCTGCGGCGATCCGCAGCTGGTCGGCGACGAGGTCCCGACCGGTCACCGCCTCGGTCACCGGATGCTCCACCTGGAGCCGCGTGTTCATCTCGAGGAAGGCCGGCTCGCCACGGTCCGTGACGAGGAACTCGCAGGTGCCGGCGCTCACGTAGCCCACCGCCCGCCCCAGGGTCAGCGCGGCCTCGGTCAGGCGGGCGCGCAGCTCGGCGTCCACGGCGGGCGACGGTGTCTCCTCGAGGATCTTCTGGTGGCGTCGCTGGAGGGAGCAGTCGCGTTCGCCGAGATGGATGCCGTTCCCGTGGGCATCGAAGAGGACCTGGACCTCGACATGACGGGCGCCTTCAGCGAGACGCTCGAGGACGAGCCGGTCGTCACCGAAGGCGGCCGCCGCCTCGCGCCGCGCGGCCGCGAGGACATCCACCAGGCGGGCGGGTTCGCGAACGACGTGCATCCCCTTGCCGCCGCCGCCGGCCGACGGCTTGATCACGATGGGGTAGCCGATCCGCGTCGCCGCGGCGGACAACGTGGCGTCCGCCTGGTCCGTGCCGTCGTAGCCGGGGAGGACCGGGACACCCAGACTCGCCGCCAGGGTCCGCGCCGCGGCCTTGTCGCCCATGGCCCGGATCGCCGCCGGCGGCGGTCCCACCCAGCGCATCCCGGCCGCCTGGACGGCGTCGGCGAACGCCGGGTTCTCCGCGAGGAACCCGAATCCCGGGTGGACGGCGTCCGCCCCCGCCGAGCGAGCGGCGGCCACGACCGCCGGGATGGCGAGGAGGTCCAGGGCGCCGGCGCCATCCACGGCCGGCGCGACCGAGCGGATCCCCAGGCGCTCGCACGTCCGTCGGATCCGAACGACGATCTCGCCACGGTTGGCGATGAACAGGATCCGGATCGGGTCGACGGGTCCGTCGGCCGGAGGGTCCGCCAGGCCCTGGTCCGTGGCCACGAACGCGTCTAACGCGACAGACGCGACACGCCATCGACCACCGACCCGCCTGGCTGGCAGCTGGCCGTTGGCGATCCAGCGCTGGACGGACCTCGTCGTGGTCCCGATGCGCGCGGCGGCCTGGCTCGGACTGAGTTCGTCGGACATCGTGTCGCGATCGTCGCATTCGCGCGGCCGGATGGCAAGACCACGCGGTCCTGGTGCGCCCGTCGGGTCGACGATGCGACCCTTCGGACCGAGGCGGATACTGCAGCTGATCCCCGGAGGTGGAGCCCTGCCGATGCCTGCCACGAACCACGAGTCCGCCCGCACCGCGACCGCACACGGGCGGGATGCCGATGCGGTCGCTGGATTCCCTCGTCAGGCGCAGGTCGTCGTCGTCGGGGGCGGCATCGTGGGGACGAGCGTCGCCTACCACCTGACCGAGCGCGGCTGGCGTGACGTCGTCCTGCTCGAGCGCAAGCAGCTCACCTCCGGGACGACGTGGCATGCGGCCGGTCTCGTCGGCCAGCTCCGGGCGACCTACAACATGAGCATGCTGGCCAAGTACGCCTCCGAGATGTTCGAGGCGCTCGAACAGCGGACCGGCCTCGGGACCGGCTTCCGTCGTACCGGATCCCTCCTGATCGCGACGACGGAGGGCCGCTGGGAGGAAGTGAAGCGAAGCGCGTCGATGGCCCGGCTGTGCGGCTTCGATGTCGAGATCGTGGACGCGGCGGGCGCCGCCAGGATGTGGCCGTTGCTGGACGCGACGGAGGTCATCGGGGCCGCCCATCTCCCGGGCGACGGCGTCGCCAACCCGACCGACGTGACGATGGCGCTGGCGAAGGCGGCCCGGATGGGGGGTGCGCGGATCTTCGAGCACACGACGGTGACCGGGATCGGCGAGCGAGACGGCCGCGTCAGCGGCGTATCGACCGAGCGTGGCGACATCGCCTGCGAGTACGTCGTCAACTGCACCGGCATGTGGGCGCGCGACCTGGGGGCTCGGAATGGCGTGGTGATCCCGAACCACGCGGCCGAGCACTTCTACCTGATCACCGAGCCGATCGCCGACCTGGACCCGGACCTCCCCGTCCTTCGCTGTCCCGACGACACGGCGTATCTGCGCGTCGATGCCGGCAAGCTCATGGTCGGCTTCTTCGAGCCGGGCGCGAAGCCGTGGGCGACCCACGGGATCCCGGACGACGCTGCCTTCACGCGGCTGCCGGAGGACTGGGACCATATCGCGCCGTACCTCCAGCGGATCGCGCGACGGGTGCCGCTCCTCGGCGAGATCGGCTTCCAGCTCCACTTCAACGGACCCGAGAGCTTCACGCCGGACGACCGCTACATCCTTGGCGAGGCGCCCGGTCTGGGCGGGTATTTCGTGGCCGCCGGCTTCAACTCGGTCGGGTTCGCCGGTGGTGGCGGTGCCGGACGGGCCGTCGCCGACTGGCTGGTTGACGGCCACGCCCCGATGGACCTGTGGGAAGTGGACATCCGCCGCTTCATGCCGTTCCAGCGCAACCGCCGCTATCTGTATGGGCGGACGACCGAGACGCTCGGCCTGCTCTACGACATGCACTGGCCGTTCCGCCAGTTCGAGACGTCACGCGGCGTCCGCCGCTCGTCGCTGCACGACCGGCTCGCCGCTCGGAACGCCTGCTTCGGCGAGGTGGCCGGCTGGGAGCGCGCGAACTGGTACGCCCCCGCCGGGACGGAGCCGCGCTACGAGTACAGCTACGGCCGCCAGAACTGGTTCGCTCCCAGCGCCGAGGAGCACCGGGCCGTCCGCGAGGGGGTCGGCCTGTTCGATCAGTCCTCGTTCGGCAAGATCCTCGTGCAGGGTCGCGATGCGATGCGCGCGCTCGGGCGGATCTGCGCCGCCGACATCGACGTGGAGCCCGGCCGGATCGTCTACACCCAGTGGCTCAACGAGCGCGGGGGCGTGGAGTCCGACGTGACCGTCACGCGCCTCGACACGGAGCGGTACCTGGTGGTGACCACCGGGACCTCCACGATCCGTGACCTCGACTGGCTCCGACGCACGATCCCGCCCGATGCCCACGTCACCGTCATCGACGTGACCTCGGGCGAGACCGTGATCAGCCTCATGGGTCCGCGGTCGCGGGAGCTGCTCGCCTCGATGTCCGACGCCGACCTGTCGAACGAGGGTTTTCCGTTCGCGACGGCGCGCGAGATCGACCTCGGCCTGGCCATCGTGCGCGCCGCCCGGATCACCTACGTCGGCGAGCTGGGCTGGGAGCTGTACGTTCCCACCGAGTTCGCGACCCACGTGTACGACGAGATCGTGGCCGCCGGGGACGCGTTCGGCCTGCGCCACGCCGGCTACCACGCGCTGGATTCGCTCCGGCTCGAGAAGGCGTACCGACACTGGGGCCACGACATGAGCGACGAGGACACCGCCCTCGAGGCCGGGCTCGCCTTCGCCGTCGCCTGGGACAAGCCCGGCGGATTCGTCGGCCGGGACGCGCTGCTCCGTCAGCGAGACGCGGGCGTGGCCCGGCGGCTGGCGGTCTTCACGCTGGCCGATCCCGAGCCGCTCCTGCATCACAACGAGCCGATCTGGCGTGACGGCGAGCTCGTCGGACGGATCACGTCCGGCGCGTTCGGGCACACGGTCGGGCGCTCCGTCGGTCTCGGGTACGTTCGGTGCCCCGACGGGCCGCTGACCGCCGAGTGGCTGGCCGCCGGCTCGTACCAGGTGGAGATCGCCACCGAGCGATCCCCGGCAAGTGCCTCGTTCCAGGCGCCATACGACCCGGCCAACACGCGCATCCGAGCCTGACGGAGCGGCCATGAGATCGCACGCGCGTGTCGTGATCGTCGGCGGGGGCGCGATGGGGATCAGCCTGCTGTACCACCTGGCCGAAGAGGGCTGGACTGATGCGCTCCTGATCGAGAAGGGGGCGTTGACGTCGGGGTCCACGTGGCACGCGGCCGGTCAGTGCCCCAGCTTCATCGCCGACCACACCATGGCCAGGGTCCACGCCCACGGGAACGAGCTGTACGCACGCCTCGAAGCCATGACCGGCATCCCGACCGGCTGGCGCGGGGTCGGTGGGATCCGATTCGCGACGACCAAGCTGGAGGTCGATCACTTCCGGCGGGTCGAAGGGGTCGCCGCGACGATCGGCTTCCGGATGCAGGTCATCGGCCCCGATGAGATCCGTCGCCTGGACCCGTTCGTCACGACCGAGGGCGTGCTGGCCGGCGCCTGGACGCTCGACGATGGCTACGTGGATCCGACCGGTGCCTGCGACGCCATGGCGACCGCGGCCAGGCGCCTGGGAGCCACGATCGTCCGGCAGACGCGGGTCACCGGGATCGAGCGGCTGCCCGGCGGCGGATTCCGGGTGGCGACCGAGCAGGGCGACGTCACGTGCGAGCACGTGGTCAATGCCGCCGGCTGCTATGCCGACCGCGTCAGCGCCTGGCTGGGCGTGCAGACCGTCTTCGCCAACATGAAGCACCAGTACCTCGTCACCGAGCCCATCCCGGAGTTCCTCGAGCGCGACGGTGAGCTGCCCGTCATACGCGATCCCTATGCGTCCGCGTACATCCGGCAGGAGCAGAAGTCCGGCTTGTTCGGCGTCTATGAAGGCAGCGACACCCGTGAAGCCTGGCTGGACACGGGCGGTCCGGCCTGGGAGTCCTCGAACGAGCTGTTCGAGCCAGAGTACGGACCGATCGCCCAGAACCTCCGGCGGGTCATGGAGCGGATGCCGATCTTCGCCAACGCCGGCATCAAGCGGGTGGTGAACGGGGCCATCTCGCACTCCCCCGACGGCCATCCCCTCGTCGGGCCCGCCGCCGGCGTCCCCGGCTTCTGGCTGGCCACGGCCAGCAGCATCGGGATCGCCCAGGGGCCCGGCTGCGGCAAGTACCTGGCCCAGTGGATGGTGCATGGCTCGGCCGAGGTCGACATGAGCGGCCTCGATCCGCGGCGGTTCGGCGCCTATGCGGACCGGGCCTACACGTCCGCCAAGGCGCATCGCGAGTACCGGGACATGTACCGGTTGATCCCGCCGGGCGAGGAACGACCGGAGGGCCGCCCGGCGACGTGCACGCCGCTCTACCCGAGGCTCAAGGCCAAGGGCTGCGTCTTCACCGAGGGCTTCGGCTGGGAACGACCCAAGTGGTTCTCGCTCGATGGTCGCGAGGCGGACGACGGCTTCCGTCGCAACGACGTCCACGGCGTCGTGGCCGCCGAGTGCCGCGCCGTCCGCGAGCGGGTCGGCGTCCTCGAACTCCCGGGCTTCGCCAGGTTCGAGGTGTCCGGTCCAGGCGCCGAGGCGTTCCTCGATCGCCTGTGCGCCAATCGGATGTCGCGCCGAGCCGGCGGCATCGTCCTCGCACACGCCCTGACCGAGCGCGGCCGGCTCGCGGCGGAGTTCACCGTCACGCGGCTTGCCGACGATCGGTTCATGGCGGTGTCCGGCGCCGCCGCTCACCAGCGCGATCTCGACCTGCTGCGCGTCTCCGTGGGCGACGACGAGGCCGTCACCATCACGGACCTCACGGCCGACCACAGCGCGCTGATCGTGGCCGGACCGCACGCCCGCGACCTGCTCGCGACACTGACGACAGCCGATCTCGGCAATGCGGCGTTCCCCTGGCTGACGGGCCGCGAGATCGACGTGGCCGGCACCCGGGTACGGGCGCTTCGCGTCAACTATGTGGGTGAGCTGGGCTGGGAACTCCACGTGCCCCTGGTCGAGGTCGTCCCGCTGTATGACGCGGTGTGGGCGGCCGGCGATGCCTTCGGGATCGCCGATGTCGGGCTGTACGCCGTGAACAGCCTGCGGATGGAGAAGGCGTATCGAGGGTGGGGCGCCGAACTCACCAGCGAGGTCACCCCGGTCGAAGCCGGGTTGGACCGCTTCGTCAAGCTGGACCATGACTTCGTCGGACGGGCGGCCGTCCTCGCGACAGCGGAACGTGGCGCGACGACCCACCTCGTCTATCTCGAGGTGGACGCGACCGACGCGGACGTGTCAGGCGGGGAGCCCGTGTTCGCCGACGGGCAGGCCGTCGGCGTGACCACCTCGGGAGCCTACGGGCACGCGACCGGCCGGAGCCTCGCATTCGCCTATGTCGAGTCCGGCCGCGCGGCTCCCGGCACCCGACTGGAGGTCGCGCTCCTCGGAGACCGCCGCCCCGCGACCGTCCTGGCCAGGCCCGTCTACGACCCGGACGACGAACGACCGAGGGCGTGACGCCGGCCCCATCCCCGACGCCGGACGGGATCCGGCCGGGCCCGGACCCCTGGATCAGTCGAGCGAGGCTGCCAGCTCGGCGGCCTTCGCGCGAAGGGCGTCGTGATGGATCGACCAGGCCGCCCAGACACCCTCGACCCAGCGCGTCGCGAGGTCGTCGAGCGGTCCATCGGACGCCTCGTCCAGGTCCGGGAACGTGACCGGACCCATCGACGCCGGCGGTTCGAGCCAGGGCAGGACCGGGAAGCGGTCGCCGACCGCCTTGCGGATGCGGACCAGCTGGCTCGCCGGCCAGCCGCCTTCGAGCACCAGCTGGAGGGCGATGAGGTGGACCCAGACCGACTGCGTCGACTGCGGTCCCGGCACCCCCGGGTGCTGGGCCATGTAGGCGTCGACGACGAGTGCGCCGTAGGGCGACGGGAGCGGCGGCAGGAGGCCACCCCCGGCCACCTCGGCGTAGATGGCCCAACAGCCGGGTGACGCGCCCACGTACCGATGCGACGGCCACGTGACATCCGGGACGAGCGCGCCGCAGCCGTAGCAGTGGACCTGCCCGACCGGCTCCTCGTCGGTCACCCGTCCGGCGGCGCCCAGGACGGCCGGCGCTTCTCGGCGAAGGCCTCGAAGCCTTCCTGGGCCTCGGCACTGACCCGCTGACGGGCGATGAGCCGGGCGGTGTGCCACTTCGTCGACCCGTGCCCGAGACCGCGGACCTCGCGCACGACGGCCTTGGCGAGGCGGGCGGCCGTGGGCCCCGCCGCGAGCAGGTCCGCCACCGCCGCGTCGATCGCGGCGTCCAGGGCCGCCTCGCCCTCGACGATCTCGTGGACCAGGCCGATCCTGGCCGCGCGCGTCGCGTCGAATCGCCGGCCGCCGGGGAACAGCGCCCGCGCGTGGCTCTCCCCGATCTTGGCGATCACGAACGGGCTGATGACGGCCGGCAGGATCCCGAGGCGCGTCTCGGTGAATCCGAAGCGTGTCCCGCTCTCCGCGATGACCAGGTCCGAGACCGCGCACAGGCCGGCCCCACCGCCGAGCGCCGCTCCGTGGACCCGGGCGATGACCGGTGCCGGGCAGGTGTCGATGAGCTCGAACGTGTCGGCCATCGCCATCGCGTCCTGTTCGTTGCCTTCGACATCGAGTCGCATCGCCGCCCGCATCCAGGCGACGTCGGCACCGGCGCTGAACGACGGCCCGTCACCGGCCAGGACCACCGCCCGCAGGTCCGCCGCGGGTTCGCGGGCGAGGATCGCGAAGGTCGTCCGCAGCTCCGCGATGAGTGACGCATCGAACGCGTTGTGGGCGTCGGGGCGGGCGAGCGTCACGCGCGCGACGACGCCGCCGGGACCGGTTCGCTCGAGGCGGACGTGGGGGACGTGGGGGCTCACCCGGTCATCCTACCGCCCGAGGCGCTACGATCGAGCCGATGCCACACGCTCGGGTCGCCATCGTGGGTGCCGGACTCACCGGACCACTCCTCGCGATCTTCCTGGCCAGGCGCGGCCACCAGGTCACGCTCTACGAGCGCCGCCCGGATCCTCGGCGAGCCGACCTGGACGCCGGTCGGTCGATCAACCTGGCCCTGTCCGTTCGGGGGATCGATGCGCTCGAGCGAGCCGGTCTGGCGGAGGCCGTCCTGGCCAAGGCGCTCCCGATGCGCGGTCGGATCCTCCACGACACCGCGGGCGGCACCGCGTTCCAGTCGTACAGCGCGGACGGCCGGCACGCGATCAACTCCGTCTCGCGAGCCGGGCTCAATCGCCAGCTGGTGGAGGCGGCGGCGGGCGAGGCGGGCGTCGGATTCCGATTCGATCATCGGCTGACCGGGCTGGACCACGAGCGCGGCGAGGTCCGGTTCGAGACGCCGGACGGCCAGGTCAGCGCGGAGCACGACATCGTCATCGGCGCGGACGGGGCGTACAGCGTCGTCCGCGAGCGGTTGACGCACGTCGAGGGGACGGACTTCAGCCAGACGTTCCTGCCGTGGGGCTACAAGGAACTGTCGATCCCGGCGCGCGACGGCGAGTTCGCCCTGGACCCCGGCGCGCTCCACATCTGGCCGCGGGGTGGGTCGATGATGATCGCGCTCCCGAACCTGGACCGCAGTTTCACCGCGACCCTGTTCTGGCCGAACGACGGACCGTCCGGATTCGCCGGCCTCGACTCGGACGAGGCGATCACGGCCCGGTTCCAGCGCGACTACCCGGACGCGCTGACCTTCATGCCGGACCTGCCGGCGCAGTTCCGCGAGCACCCGGTGGGCTCGCTGGTCACGGTCCACTGCTGGCCGTGGGTCCGCGGCCGGACGGCACTGATCGGCGACGCTGCGCATGCGATCGTGCCGTTCTATGGTCAGGGCATGAACTGCGGCTTCGAGGACGTCGTGGAACTGGACCGCTGCCTCGGCGAGACCGGAGACGACTGGTCGACGGCCCTGCCGCGCTACGCCGAGCGACGTCGACCCAACTCGGACGCGATCGCCGAGCTCGCCCTCGACAACTTCGTCGAGATGCGCGACCGCGTGGCGTCGCCGGTCTTCCGGACCCGGAAGCGCGCCGAACACGCCCTCGAACGTCGGCTGCCCGAGCACTTCGTGTCGCTCTACGAACTCGTGTCGTTCTCGACCGTGCCGTACTCGCAGGTCCGGCGACGAGCGTCCCATCCGCGTCAGGCGGCCCGGGCGGTAACGGCGACCGCGGCCGCCGTCTCGGCCGGTGTGATCCGCCGCATCCGGAAGGACGAGCCATGACCCGCCGCCCCGATCTCGAAGGCGCCCACCTGGAGATGGAGGGCCAGCTCAGCTACGGCGAGTACCTGCACCTTGACGCGGTCCTGGGCGCCCAGCACCCGCGGACCGACGCCCATGACGAGGTCCTGTTCATCATCCAGCACCAGGCGACCGAGGTCTGGTTCAAGCTCGTCCTCCACGAACTGCGGCACGTGATGGCCCAACTGGACGAGGGCGAGTTGCGACCGGCGTTCAAGGGCCTGTCCCGGATCGAGCGGATCATGCTCGTGCTCAACGAGGCGTGGGACATCCTCACCACCCTCACCCCGGCGGACTACTCCGCGTTCCGGGGCGCGCTGGGCCAGTCGTCCGGGTTCCAGTCATATCAGTACCGGGAGTTCGAGTTCCTGCTGGGGAACCGGGACGCGGTCTACCTCGGCCCCTTCAAGCACCTGCCGGCGATCCACGACCATATGCTCGCGACGCTCCGTGAGCCCTCGCTGTACGACCACACGCTGGCGCTCCTCGCGTCGCGCGGCCTGCCGATCGCGCCCGAGGTCCTGACCCGCGACGTGACCACGCCGTACGTGGCGGATGCGTCCGTGCTGGCGGCCTGGCAGGCGGTGTATCGCGACACGACCACGCACTGGGACCTGTACGAGCTCGCCGAGGAACTGGTGGACCTGGAGGAGGCGACCCGGCGCTGGCGGTTCCGCCACGTGACGACCGTCGAGCGGGTGATCGGCGGGAAGCGCGGGACCGGTGGGACGCCCGGTGTCCCGTACCTGCGGGATCGGGTCGCGACGGTCCTCTTCCCCGAGCTCTGGCAGGTCCGCACCGAGCTCTAGGGTCGGTCGAGGGCGCTCCCGAGGGCGATCGCGGGTCGGGGCTCCACCATGTGAGCCGTCGGATGCGATCCCGGAACGAACGCCTCGTGGACGGATGGTCGATCTGCAGGATCCGGTCGCATCCTCGCGACAGCCACGCTCATCCATCTCGAGTGTGCAGCTGTCAGATGCACCGGGCGCCGTGCCGTGTCGAGCGATCGGGAGCGTCA
>CAZOHT010000037.1:0-2044 GCA_964579825.1 uncultured Anaerolineaceae bacterium | reverse complement strand
CGGACGCGCCGGGCCGACGACGTGCATCCTTCGGGGATGCTGCTCGGCATCGACCACCTCGTCATCGCCTGCGCCGACCCCGACGCCGCCGCGGCCGAGCTGGAGCATGACCTCGGCCTTCGTTCCGGCGGTGGCGGCCGCCACGAAGCCCTTGGCACGTTCAATCGACTCAGCTGGTTCGGAGACACGTATCTCGAACTCATCGGGGTGTCCGACCGGTCCCTCGCCGAACGGTCGTGGATCGGCGCGCCGACGGTCCGGGCGCTCGACGCGGGAGGTGGCCTGGCGACCTGGGCGGTCGCCACGGACGACATCGACGGTGACGTCGAACGCCTGAACGAGGGCGGGGCCGGCCTGGCCGAGCCGATCGATGGGGAGCGGGCGCGGCCCGATGGCACGATCGTCCGCTGGCGGCTGTCCGTCCCGCGGGAGCTCGGTCCGGAGCGGCCGCCGTTCCTCATCGAGCACGACGCGACGGCGGCCGAGTGGTCGCCGGCCGATCGAGCCGCGCGGGCTGGCGAGATCCACCCGCTGGGCGGCCCGGTGCGCCTCGCCACCCTGGAGCTGCCGGTCGCCGACATGCCGGGCGCGATCGCCGGCCTGATGCGGGCCGCGCGGATCGGGCCGTTCCGTCCGTCCCTGTCAGGAGGCGGCACACGGGATGCGGCCATCGGCATCCAGACACTCCGCCTCCGTCGACGCCCGACCTCGACGACCGCCGTCTGGCCCGTCCCGACGATCCACCTCGCGGTCGACGCGTCGATCGAGCCACGTGACGTCGAACGCCTCGGTTGCCGCTTCCTCGTGCGAGCCGCCGTGTGACCGACCCGACGCTGCCGTCCGTCAAGGCCCACTGGGAGCGCGACGGCCTGGGCGATGCGATCCGGCAGGCGCTCGACGCCTCTGGACTGGATCTCACGTCGCTCACCGTCGACGACCTGGCGCCGCTCGACCAGTTCCACGGTGGTGGGCTCGCGTCCACCCGACGCCTGGCGACGCTGGGTGGCCTCGGACCCGGGATGCGCGTGCTCGATGTCGGTGGCGGGCTGGGCGGCCCGGCCCGGACCCTGGCGGTCGAGTTCGGCTGCCGCGTGACCGTCCTCGAACTGGCCGAGTCCTACGTGGAGGCCGGCCGCATGATGACCGCGCTCGTCGGCCTCGAGGATCGAGTCGACTTCGTCGTCGGGGACGCCCTGGCGCTCCCGTTCGACGATGACGAGTTCGACGCCGTGTGGACGCAGAACAGCGGCATGAACATCGCCGACAAGGCGCGCCTCTACGCGGGGTTCCGCCGCGTCGTCCGGACCGGCGGCCGGCTGGTCACGCAGGAGCCGATGGCCGGTCCCGCGCAGCCGCCCGTCTACCCGCAGATGTGGGCGGACGATCCGTCGACCGACCACATCCGTCCGCTGGACGAGATGCGCGCCACCATGGAGGCGGCCGGGTTCTCGGTCGTCGAGTGGTCGAAGGTGCGGATCGATCGCCCACCATCCGATGCCCCACGGCCGGCGTACACCGTCCAGTCGCTGGTGATGGGCGACGATCGCCTCGCCGAGATCATGCGAGCCAGTCGCCGGAACGAGGACGAGGGTCGAGTCGTCCTGGTCCACGCCGTGGGCGCCGCCTGACTACATCCGGAAGACGCCGAACCGGGTCTCGGGGATGGGGGCGTGCAGGGCGGCCTCGATGCCCATCGCGAGCACCCGCCGCGTATCCAGCGGATCGATGACGCCGTCGTCCCACAGCCGGGCGGTCGCGAAGTACGGGGAGCCCTCGCGCTCGTACGTGTCGAGGATCTGGGCCTCGAAGGCGTCGCGTTCGGTGTCGTCGGCGAAGCCGCCGCGGACCGTCGACAGGACGCGGGCCGCTTGCGCACCGCCCATGACCGAGATGCGCGAGTTGGGCCACGACCACAGGAATCGCGGCTGGTATGCGCGGCCGGACATCGCGTAGTTGCCGGCGCCGAAGCTGCCGCCGATGAGCACGGTGAACTTGGGAACCTCGGCGGAGGCGACCGCGGTGACCAGCTTCGCCCCGTCCTTGG
>CAZOHT010000036.1:11815-32474 GCA_964579825.1 uncultured Anaerolineaceae bacterium | reverse complement strand
CTGTCGCGCCTGGCCGGAGTCGACTCGCCGGCCGCCGGGGCGATCGAGTGCGGCCGTCTGACGTTCTTGGCCCCACAGTCGGCACGCCCGACCCCGCGCCCCACGCCGCCCCGCCCGGCCCTTCCCCGGCGAGCCGATGCCTCGGTATACTGGGCGACCCCCGACCACCCCGGTGACAAGGCGAGCCCCTGCACATGAATGCCATCTCGGCCGAAGGCCTGGTCAAGATCTACAAGTCGCGCAAGTCCGAAGTGCGCGCCCTCGATGGCGTGGATCTCGAAGTCCCCGAAGGGACGATCCTGGGCCTGCTCGGGCCGAACGGCGCCGGCAAGACGACCACGGTCCGCATCCTCGCCACGCTCCTGAAGCCGGATGCCGGACATGCCACCGTGGCCGGCTTCGATGTCGTCAAGCAGGCCCAGCAGCTCCGCTCGGTGATCGGCCTGTCCGGTCAGTACGCGGCGGTCGACGAGAACCTGACCGGGCGGGAGAACCTCGAGATGTTCGGGCGGCTGTACCAGCTGCCGAAGGCCGAAGCCAAGCGACGGGCGGGCGAGCTCCTCGACCAGTTCGAGCTCACCGACGCCGGCGATCGCGTCATCAAGACGTACTCGGGCGGCATGCGGCGCCGACTGGACCTTGGCAGCGCGCTGATCGGACGACCGAAGCTGCTGTTCCTGGACGAGCCGACGACGGGCCTCGATCCGCGCAGCCGGCTCGGCATGTGGGACGTCATCCGGGACCTCGTCCGCGAGGGCACCACGCTGCTGCTCACGACCCAGTACCTCGAGGAAGCGGACGAGCTGGCCGACACCATCGCCGTCGTGGACCACGGCAAGATCATCGCGCGCGGGACGTCGGATCAGCTCAAGGCGGATCTCGGGGGCGCTCGCGTCGAAGTCGTCGTCCACTCCCGTGAGGACATCGCCCGCGCGGCCGAGGTCCTGGACCGTGACCTCGCCGGAGAGGCGACGCTCGACGAGCACACCCGCAAGCTGACCGTGCCGGCCCACGGCGGTGCCCAGGTCCTCGCCCAGGTCGTGCGCGACCTCGATGAGGCCGGGATCGCCATCGACGACATCGCCCTGCGTCGGCCGACGCTCGACGAGGTCTTCCTCGGGCTGACCGGCCATCCCGCCGAGGCCACCGAGGAGGACGCCGCATGACGACCGCGACGGAGCACCTGCCCGCGCCCCAGGGCGGGATCCGCCAGGCCATCTCGGACTCGCTGGTCATCACCGTCCGGAATCTCAGGCGGATCCCGCGCATCCCGGAACTGGCGATCTTCGCGATCATCCAGTCGATCATGTTCGTGCTGCTGTTCGCGTTCGTGTTCGGCGGCGCGATCCCGATCGAGGGCTACGAGGGCGCGAACGCCTACCGCGAGTACCTGCTGCCGGGCATCTTCGTCCAGACCATCGTGTTCGCCGCGGCGACCGTGGCCATCGGCATGTGCGATGACATCAACAAGGGCATCATCGACCGGTTCCGCTCGCTGCCGATGTCCCGATCGGCGGTGCTGATCGGCCGGACGTTCTCGGAAGTGGTCTACAACGCCGGGATCCTGGTCGTCCTGATGCTGGCCGGCCTGGCCGTCGGTTGGGCCGTCCACACGGACCTCGTCAGCTTCCTGGCCGGCGTGGCGCTGCTCCTCGCCTTCGCCTACGCGATGGCCTGGCTGGGCGTCTGGCTGGGCGTGGTCGTGCCGACGGTCGAAGTGGCGCAGCAGGTCTCGTTCACGGTGCTCTTCCCGATCACGTTCATCTCCGGCGTGTTCGTGCCCATCTACACGATGCCGGACTGGCTGCAGCCGTTCGCCTACTGGAACCCGGTGACGACGCTGGCGTCGTCGTTGCGGAACCTGTGGGGCAATCCGAACCCGCAGATCGGCGATAACTTCCCGACCCAGAACCCGATCCTCGTCACCGTCGTCTGGATCGTCGTGTTCATCGTCGTGTTCGGCCCGCTCGGCGTCCGACGCTATCGAAACATGAGCCGCTGACCCGGCCATGATCTCGGGGTCGGCGCTGGCGCCCTTCCGTCGGCCCGGCTATCCGGCCCTGGCGGCGTCCAACGCCCTCTCGAGGGCCGGCATCGGCATCAGCCTCGTCGCGCTCGTCTGGCTCGTCAAGGCGGACCCCGGTGCCATCGGGCTCCTCTTCGCACTCCGCGCCGGTGCCGGGCTGGTCTTCGGGATCCCGGCCGGTCTCCTGGCGGACCGGATGGACCGCCGCACGCTCCTGATCCTGGCCAACCTGACGGCGATCGCGGTCTCCCTCGTCACCGCGGGCGCCGCGGCCGCTGGGGCGCTGCCGCAGTGGGCGATCCTCCTCGTGGCCCTGCTCTTCGGGGTCATCGACTCCTTCCAGATCGTCTCCGCCCAGGCCTATACCTACGACCTCGTCGGGCCACGGCTCGCGACCAGCGGGATCGCCATCGCCGCGATCGGGGTGCAGCTCGGGATCGCCCTAGGCAACCTGACGGCCGGGTCCGTCGTGGACGACTACGGGGCGGCCGTCGCGTTCGTCGTCGTGGCCGTGGCGTCAGGCGTCAGCGCCGTCCTGTTGCTCGTCGGGGCGCCGTCCGCCAAGGCTCGCCGAGCGCTCGCGCCGGTCGCGCACGACCACCCGCCGATGACCGTGCGGGCATCACTGATCCTGGTCCGACGCAACCACGTGCTCGGCCTCCTGGCGGTCGCGGTGATCGTGACCGAGATCTTCGGGTTCTCGGCGTGGGTCCTCCAGCCGGTGTTCGCCGACCAGGTGTTCGGCACGGACGCGGCGGGCTACGGCCTCATGGGCGCCGTCCTGCGACTGGGCGGAGCGGCCGCGCTGGTGGTCGTCGCGATCTACGGCGCCCGCCTCACCCGTGGCAGCGTCCTGCTGACGGCCAGCGGGGTCTTCGGCGCCGCCCTCATGGCGCTGGCCGTCTCGCCGACGCTCGCGATCGCCCTGGTCCCGATCTTCGTGGTGGGCGGCATGGCGGCCGTGAGCGACTCGCTCTCGCAGTCCCTGATGCAGCGATCCACCCTGGATTCTGAGCGGGGGGCCGCGATGGGGGTCTGGACGTTCGCCATCGGCTCCGGACCGGTCGGAAGCGTGGCCGTCGGCCTCGCGGCCGCCCGTGTCGGCGCGCCGGTCACGCAGCTGGTCGCCGGCGCGGTCCTCCTCCTCCTGACCGTGGGCCTGGCATCCAACCGGGCGCTTCGGACGCTCCGCTGACCTCGCAGAAGGTGGACCTCAGGCCGGCCCACCCACGACCTTGACCGAACCGACACCGCCCGAGATGTCGATGTCGATGCGGTTCACCGCGGTCGCGTAGTCGGGCGATTCGTAGCCGTCCGCCACGCGCGGGAAGTGGACCTGGTCCACCTGGCTCGACCCGAGCGCCATCCGGCTGCGGACCCGGGCGGCGACTCCGGCCGGCACCTCCAGCGTGAGCGAGGCGGCACCGGACTCGGCTCGGACGACGGTCGCGCCGGCCGCTCGAGGAAGGTTGACGCGCGTCTCGCTCGCCCCGGTCTTGAGGTCCAGGCGACGGAGACGCAGGTCTCGCAGGTCGAGCACGGACCGGTTGGCGCCGGTCTCGAGCCGCAGGTCCAGGGGGACCTCCCCCGTGAGACCCAGGTCCCAGTTCGAGCCGTGGTCCACCCATGGCAGCCCGTACGTCGTGTCCTGCTCGATCTCGATCCGGTTCGGGCCCGTGGTGCGATGACGAACGCCGCCTTCGAAGGTGCCATCGACGAGCTGCCCGGGAGCGGCCGCACGAGCGCTGAGCGTGCCCGCACCGAACTTCACCGAGACGGACGCGTCGGGGGCGCCGCTCAAGGGCAGGGCCAAGGTCTCGGTCGGCCCCCGCCCGACCGGGATGAACGCGCCGATGACGAACCAGATCCCGATGACCACGACGACCCACGGCCAGTATTCGGTGAACACCTCGCCGGGTCCCTGGGCCAGCTGGCCGGTCGTGCTCATGAGGAGCACGACCCCGCCGAGCGTCCACGCCACGGGCCACGTGAACGACCACAGCCCGGCGAACCCGGGCCGCCACTCCAGCAAGGTCGAGATGAACGTCGCGACCCCGACGAGGATCACGAAGAGCGGCCACGCCTGACCCCACGACCAGTCCATGACCTCGCGGACGAGGAGGACGATCCCAAGCCCGATGAGCCACGTGGCGGCCGTGATCGCGCCACGCCGTTGGCGGGTCATGTCGACGTCCCTCCCCGACCGCCGTCACGGCCAAGGCCGATGACGAGGATGATCACCCCGAGCGCGACGAGCGCCAGCGGCCAGAGGAGGTCGAAGTCGAACGCGGGCCACCACTCGCGGAGCAGGAATCCCACGCCGACGATGATCAGGATCGCGCCGAACACCAGGCCGACCGGGCTGCCGCGCTCGCCTCGCGCAGCCCGACGGGCGGCACGCGCGGCACGGCGGCGGTCGGCGGCGGAGGTCACGGCGGGTGCCGGCGGCGACGCGGCTGGCGTCGCGGCCACGAAGGCCGCCGTGGCCGCATCCGGATCGGTGGTCGTGCCATCCGCGCCCATCGAGGTGCCGGCGGTCCCTGGTCGGGGCGCTGGGTCGGCTGCCGGCGCCGGCGTTGCCGTGCCGGCGTCGTCCGCGCTCCCCTCCGGCACGACGATGGCCATGATGATGTAGACGAGCAGGGCGATCCCGCCGGTGAGGACGACCAGCAGCGCCCAGACGATCCGGATCAGTGACGGATCGGCGTCCCAGATCTCGGCCAGTCCACCGGCGACCCCGGCGATCATCCGGTCGTCGCGCGACCGGTATAGGTGTTCGTTCATCGACAGCCTCCGTTCGGGTCGAGGGTCAGGCTCGCGACGTTGCCGTCGATCTGCAGGTCGATGGTCGATCCGCTGGTCCCGGCCCGATACCAGACGGTCTCGTCCTGCTCGAGCCCGCGGTCGGCCAGGTTCTTCACGAACGTGAGTTGCTCGTTGACGTCCAGGCGGAGTTCCGCGTCCGGCGGGACGCACAGGTCGATGGCGCCGGCGTTCACCGAGATCGCGCCGCGTGTCGAACCGGTCCCGAGCGTGATCCGCACGCGACCGGCGTTCATGGTCACGTCGAGTCGGGTCACGCTCGCGGAGCCGGCATCGATCTTGACGTCGCCGGCATTGGCGTCGACCTCGACGAGATCGAGCGCCGCGCCATCGAGGACCAGCGAGCCGGTCGCGGCGTTCGTCGAGACATCGAGCGAGCCCAGGCGGTCAGCCGGCACGGTGATGGTCAGGTCAGCGTGCCGGGCGCCGTCGCCCGCGGCGTCGACCTCGAGCCCGTCGCCATCGCCGTTCACGGTGGGCGGCGTGCCCTGGTAGTCGGCGGCCACCTGCCAGTCCGAGCCCGAGGTCGTCCCGAGCGTGAGCGAGCCGCAGCGCAGGTCCACGGCCACCTCGGCGTCCGACTCGAACGTCCCGCTCTGGTCGAGTCGGGACGAGCTGCCGGTCATGCCGCAGTCGCCGACCGAGCCGACGAAGCCGGTCCCCGAGGCGATCGCGCCGCCGACGAGGGTCCCCAGGACGAGCGCGGCGACCGCCGTCCCGACCGAGGCGGCGCGGCTGCGGCCGAGCAGGATGGCGATCCCGAACCCGATGAGGATGAGCGGCCACAGCCGCCAGATGTCGTCGAACGTGTCGGCGGAGATGGTGCCGGCACGGACCAGGAGGGTCATCCCGCCGAGCGGGATGAGGAACAGGCCCGCGAATAACAGGCCGCGTCGGATCCGCATGTCGATCCACCACGATCGTCGCCCCGTCGAGGCGGTGAGAAGGGGCCGCCTGGGACGCGGGTTTCGAGTCCATCATCGGGCGTCTCGTCAAGCACGGCTCGTGCCGAACGTCACTGGGCCATGGGACGTGTGTCGCGACAGGCTGCGGACAGGCGGCTGACCGCACGGCGCCGGACAAGGAAGAACCCCGGGTGGTCGGGCCCGGGGTTCAGGAATAGGCGTTGGTTGCGGGGACTGGATTCGAACCAGTGACCTTCGGGTTATGAGCCCGACGAGCTGCCGCTGCTCCACCCCGCCTGCGTACGGTAGGGGCTGGCGGCCATTCGGTCAAATGGCCGGGTCGGGCGACGGGCCGGCGGCGGCCTCATCGGCGCGGGCCAGGAGGGCGTCCCGCCAGGTCTCGATGGCCGTCGGCCACCACGAATCGATGACGTCGTCGGAGCCATACCAGCGGTGCCTGGCGCCCGGCGCGTGGGCGACGTCGTCGAGGACCAGGTGGCGAGCCCCGGGCAGCAAGGCCGCAGCGACGGGGATGGCGCCATCGCCCTCGATGAGATCCGGATGCGGCGGTGGGAGGACCTGCTCGTAGAAGCGTCGGGCGGTCCGCTCGGCGCCGGTCTGCTCGACGCCCTCGGCACGGCCGGCGAGCCAGCGTGACGCCACTGACAGGTAGCCCACGCGTGGCGCCCAGAAGGCTCCCGGGACGTAGCGGTTCGAGAAGGTGGCCGTGCCGTTGCCCTTCCACCGGGTCGTGTCCGACTCCATCGCGTTCGTGTGCGGCGAGCCGAGTGTCACGAGCGCGCCCACGCGTCGCGCACCGGCGAAGCGACGGCCCTCGTAGGGTTCGGTGGCGGTCAGGACTCGGGCGGCGACGCCGCCGGTCGAGTGGCCGATGACGAGGAGCGGGACCCCATCGGCCGCGTCCACGGCGTGCAGGAGCGCACGAGCGGCCCGGGTCGCGATGGCGCCGCCACCGCGACGCACGGACAGGATCCAGTCCGGCGTCCAGATCTGGGCGACCTCGACGTGCCTGGCCCCGCGCGCGAGGAGCCGCTCGCGGAACGGGCCGTAGACCGGCGGCGAACTCAGGAACCCGCCGATGACGAGGACCGTGGGTGCCGGCGGGGCGCTGGGGATGGTCACGTGGCCACGATCTCCGCCGCCTCAGCCGTTGGCGGCTCGACCGTCGCCGGCGGGTGGTAGCGCAACCGTCGCCCGCCGATCAGCAACCCCAGGATCAGGCAGATGAGCATGACGCCGCTGAACACGTAGAACGGGTAGATGATCTCCTCCTCGGCCAGGACCCCGGTCAGGAGGGACGCGACGATGAAGCCCATCGTGCCGGCCGCCCCGAAGATGCCCTGGGCGGTCGAGGACCGGCCGACCGGGCTGTTCGCCGCGACCACGGCGTAGAGGGCCGGGTTGAGGAGCGCGAACGCCGTCGCCTCGGCGATGATCAGCGGGACCGCCCACAGCGGATCGACGATCAGCGTGTAGAGGATGCCGACGATGGTCGGGACGATGCATCCGACGACGATGAAGAGGTAGGACCCGCGCCGGTCGACGATCCGTCCGGCGAACGGCGACAGCAGGAGGACGGGCAACCCGAACATCGCGAACGTGAACCCGATGAGGTCGAGTCCGGCGCCGAGGTCCTCCAGGAACAGGCTCCAGATGACCTCGTACGTGCCGCCGGCGTAGTAGCCGCCCACGTTGATGACGAGGGCGGCGATCAGGCCGCGATTGAGCAGTCGCCGCGGTGCGCTCGGGTCGACATTCGGTGTCCGGTCGGCGTCGACGTCCGAGGCGGCCCGCCCCGTCACCGATGGCGTGTCGCGAGGGAACTCGGTGGCGTCGTGGGCCGGTGCCGGATGGGTCCTCGCACCGGTCTCCTTGACCCGCCATGCGACAGCCCCCGCCGCGAGGAACGAGGCGAAGGCGCTGAACACGAACACGAACTGGATCCCGCCGAACATCCCCGCGCCGAATGCCCCGATCGCCGGACCGATGAGCAGGCCACCCATCTGCGCCGCCCCGTAGAGGCCGAATGCCTCACCCCGACGCTCGGGAGGCGTGGCGTCGGTCAGGTAGCCGCGGGCTGCCGGGTCGTACATCGCCGCCGCGATGCCGGCTGCCCCGCGCAGCAGGACGAACGCGAGCGGGCCGACCAGGAAGAGCGGCAGGAGTTCGAACACCCCGGTCAGGAGCAGGCCGCCGACCATCCACGGGACACGGGCGGTCCGGTCGGCCAGCCAGCCGAAGACGGGCTCCGTGACGAGTCGCGCGATCGGCCAGGCGGCGATGACGAGACCGAGTGTGGCCAGGTCCAGGCCCTGTTCGACGAAGTACAGCGGCAGGACGGGGATGAGGCCACCGAACCCCAGCCACACGATGAACTCGGCGGCCAGGAGCGGGACGATGTTGCCCCACTGGTCGAACCAGGCAGGGATGCGGGCGCGGCGGGGATCGGTCGTCACGGGTCTCTCAGGGTGGTGTGCCCGGCAAGGGTACCGGGACGAGGCGGCCGGCCCGGCGCTCGGCCCGCGGCGCAGGACGACCGAGTGGCTATCATCGGTCGGTCATGCCCGCCCCCTGGTTGCTCGCCCTCGGCCTCATCCTGGGGCTCATCGTGCTCATCCCCGCTCGCCGGCTGCAGATCGCGGGCTTCTCGGCGCTGGCGACCGGCACGTATGCCGTCGCGCTCTGGCTGGTCGGCATGCTCATCGCCGTCCGCGGGCTCGGCCTCCGGTTCATGGTCCCCATCCTGCTGATCGCCTACCTGGCGCCGTTCGTCGCCGGCCCGGAGCGGATGGCCCGGATCGTTCGCCGGCAACGGCCATCGGGGCCACCCGACGTGGGCGGCGCGCCACCGATGAAGAACGTCACGCCGCCGGACGACCCGCCGTCGGACGCGGGCGTCTAGGGCTCGATGCGCACCGACCTCGGATGGCGGCTGGACCCCGCCGTCACGTTCCTGAACCACGGCTCGTACGGCGCGTGTCCGGAGTCGGTCCTCGCCTCGCAGCGAGCCTGGCGGGATCGCCTGGAGGCGGAACCGGTCCGGTTCATGGATCGGATCCTGCCGGATGCCCTGGCGGACGCGCGTGCACGGATCGCCGCGTTCCTCGGCGCTGATCCGGAGGGCCTTGCCTTCGTGTCGAACGCGACGAGCGGCGTGAACACGGTCCTGCGGTCCCTGCGGTTCGAGCCGGGTGACGAACTCCTGACGACCGACCACGAATACAACGCGACGCTCAACGCCCTCTCGACGGTCGCCGAGCGCGATGGGGCGCGAGTCGTCATGGCCAGGATCCCGCTACCGCTGGGCGACGCGGTCGAGGCGTTCGATGCCGTCATGGACGCCGTCACGCCCCGAACCCGCTTCGCGCTCATCAGCCACATCACGAGTCCCACGGCGGTCATCCTGCCGGTCGCTGAGCTCGTCACGGCACTCGATGCCTGCGGGGTCGACACGCTCGTCGACGCGGCCCATGCCCCGGGGATGGTGCCGGTGGACCTGGAGACGCTCGGGGTGGCGTACTGGACCGGCAATGGCCACAAGTGGCTGTGCGGGCCGAAGGGCTCGGCGATGCTCTGGGTGCGGGCCGACCGTCGCGACCGGATCCGCCCCCTGGTCATCTCGCACGGCGCCAACGAGCCGCTCGACGGCCGAGCGCGCTTTCGCCTGGAGTTCGACTGGACCGGTACCGGGGACCCGACGCCCGCGCTCGCCCTGGCCGACGCGATCGACTGGATGGCCGCGTCGACGCCCGGTGGCTGGCCGGCGGTGATGGCCGCGAACCACGCCCTGGCCCTGGCGGGGCGCGACCTGCTCGCGGAGGCCCTGGGCGTCGCGCCGATCGCCCCCGACGCGATGACCGGATCGATGGCCGCCCTGCCGCTGCCCGGCCCGACCGACGACGCGACCACTCGAGCGCTGCAGGCGCGGCTGGTCGACCTGGATGGGGTCCAGGTCCCGATCATGCCGTGGCCCGTCCGCGCGGCACGGGCGGCTGGCGCGGGGGCCGAGCTGCGCCTCCTGCGCATCTCCGCTCAGCGCTACAACGAGCTCGCCGACTACGAGCGCCTGGCGTCGGCCCTGCCTGCGAGACTCGCCGCGGAGTAGCCGGCTCGCGAAGGGACGCGCGATCCTGCCAAGCATCCACCTCGTGAACGTTGGGCGACGATTCGCGTCGCGTCGGCCCGCAACGTCGAGCGCACGATGCGTTCGCCAGCGTGGCTCACGCTCAGATGGGAGGGCGGTCGGGCGGGATCGCTGCCGGATCGCGGAGGGATCGCGGAGGGATCGCGCCGAAGATGCACCACGTGGACATCTGGCAGGAAGGTCCGTTCCGGTCCGCTCCGTTCCGCCGCGCGTCTACCCGGTGTTCTGGAGGCCCGCTGCGACGCCGTTGACCGTGAGGTGGACGAGGCGCAGGAGCCGGGCCCGCTCTGGGTCATCGGCCGGCAACGCGCGCAGCCGCATGAGCAGTCGGACCTGGAGTTCGGACAGCGAGTCCACGTAGGGGTTTCGCAGCATGATCGAGCGCTGCAGGACCGGGGCGTGGTCGAGGAGCCGATCGCGACCGGTGACCCGCCGCAGCATCGCCGCGGTGCGGTGGAACTCGGCTTCGATGGTCGCCCAGCGGTGGTCGTCGCCGTCGCCGTCAGCAAGCGCCGCATAGTGCCGGGCCACCCCCATGTCGGCCTTGGCGAGGCTCATCTCGGCGTTGTCCAGCACGCTGGCAAGGAACGGCCAGTCGCGCGCCAACCGGGCGATCGCGGCCAGCCCCTCTGCCCCGTGGGCCGCGTCGTACGCCTCCAGCGCGGTCCCGAGCCCGAACCAGCCCGGCAGGTTCACGCGCGACTGCGACCAGGCGAACGTCCACGGGATGGCGCGGAGCGAATCGATCGATGGCGCCACGTCGGACCGGCCGCGGGCCGCCGGCCGGGACCCCAGCCGGAGGGCCGAGAGCTCGGCGATCGGCGTGATCGAGCGGAAGAAGGCGGCGAAGCCCGGGTCGTCGTGGACGAGCGCCCGGTACGCGCGGCGCGAGGTCTCGGCGAGCTCGGCCATGATCGGACCGCCACGGACGAGCGCCGCCTGGAGCAGCGCGTCGTGTTCGGGTGTGGACGCGAGGAGGACGGCGCCGGTCATCTGCTCGAGATGGCGGCGCGCGATCGTCGCGTCCGAGTAGTTCGCGGCGATCACCTCGCCCTGTTCGGTCAGCTTCAGCCGTCCGGCCACGGACCCCGGCGCCTGGCCCAGGATCGCCCGGTTGGTCGGTCCCCCACCCCGCCCGATGGCCCCGCCACGGCCGTGGAACAGCGTCAGTTCGATGCCGTGGTCGCCGGCCGCCGCGACCAGCTCGGACTGCGCCTCGTGCAGCAGCCACGCAGCCGACAGGAAGCCCGACTCCTTGTTCGAATCCGAGTAGCCGAGCATCACCTCCTGGCGATCGCCCCGGCCGGCCAGGTGCGCCCGATAGGCCGGGTCCGCCAGGAGCTCACGCAGGATCCGCCCCGCGTCGCGGAGGGCGTCGAAGGACTCGAACAGGGGCACGACATCGATGGCGGCCGCCGCCTCCGCGCCGGCCGCCGCACGAGCAAGGGCAAGGACGTCCGTCGCGTCCGATGCCGCGAGCGTGAAACTGACCACGTACCGATGGCACGCTTGCTCCCCGAACCGTGCCTGGGCGGTGGCGATCGCCCGGAACGTGGCGAAGACCTCGTCCAGCGTCACGCCCGGCGACAGCTCGGTCGTGCCGACGGCATCGTCCGCGAGCGCCGCAAGGGCGGCGCGATGGACGGCGGAGTGCTGGCGGATCTCGAGCGACGCGAGGTGGAACCCGAACGTCCCGAGTTGCCAGCGCAGGTCGGCGAGCTCGCCGTACGCGACCCGCTCGAGGCCATCGGCGACGAGCGCCGACTCCAGTTCCTCCAGCTCGTGAGCCAGCGCGGCCGCGTCCGGATACGCACCGGATCGGGCGGCCGCCGCGCCGGTCAACCCCGCCCTCGTCCGACGCAGACGCTCGGCGATGAACCCGAACCGCTGCCGGTACGGCTCGTCCGGGAAGCGACGGCGAAGCAGCCGATCCGTCTCTGGCAGTTCCTCGGCGTCCCGAGCGAGCCGGTTCGCGAGTGCCCGCGTCGCCGGCGTGGCGCGCATCTGCTCGGGCCCTGACGCCGCTGCCACCGTCTGCATCAGCCGGTTCGCGACCGCTTCGTAGCCGTGCAGGACGTGGTCGGCGTGGATCCGAAGCGTGCGCTCGGTGATGTCGGCTGTGACGCCCGGATTGCCGTCGCGGTCCCCGCCGATCCAGCTCCCCCAGTGGAGGAAGGCGCCGACCCGCGGCGGTCGGGCGCCGGTCCGTGCGCGAGCGTCGGCGCCCCGTCGACGGCGACGCGGCGGTGGGTCCAGCGCGGCATCCACGACGCGCGCCAGCCGGGGCGCCAAGGTGAACAGCGTCGCGTCGAAGAACGCCATCGCCGTCCGGACCTCGTCCAGCACGGCCGGGGCGATCGGCCGCAGATCGGACGTCCGCCACAGGAGCGTGATCTCCTCGCGCAGCCGGCGGCGGACCTCGGCGTCCTCCGTCGGCGTCAGTCGCGGGTCGTCCAGGCGGGCGAGCAGGTCGCCGCAGCGTCGCAGGGCGACCAGGATCGTCCGTCGTCGGGCTTCGGTCGGGTGGGCGGTCAGGACCGGCGTGACCGACAGGCCGGCCAGTTGGGCATCGAGGGCGGCATCCGTCCGCCCGAGCGCCCGCAGTCGCCCGATCGCCTCCGCCACCGAATCGTCGAGAACGCCATCTCGGGCGGCTCGCTCGCGACGCCGAAGGGCCCGCACGCGGCCCCGCGCCTCGGCCAGGTTGACCAGCTGGAAGTACAGGGCGAAGGCGCTGATGACGGCCTCGATGGCGCCCGCGTCGAGTCCGGCCAGGTCGTCGTCCAGGCGCCGTCGTTCGGCCGGATCGCCATCCGCCCGCAGTCGGATCGTGCGCTTGCGGATGCGCTCGACGAGGTCGAACAGATCCGGGCCGACCTGTTCCGCGACGACCTGGCCCAGGAGGGCCCCAAGCAGCCGCACCTCGGTCGCGAGCGGATCGCGCGCACCCGCGGTGCCGATACCACCGGGTTCGGGCCGGACGGGGACGGTCATCCGACGGTCTCGGGGCGGGCGTCGGTGGAGCGGACAAGGTCGCGGTGGGTACCGGTTCGGGGCCGAGACACGATGCCACCGCAACCTTTCGCGGCCCGAACCTTCCCTACGCTTGTATCGTGATGGTCGTGACGCCCCCCAGTCCCGCGCCGCGACCGGCCCGTGTCCCGGCCGCGGCCAGTCCGAACCCGCGTGTCCAGCCCGCCGAACCGGCCACGCGCGCCGAGCCGACCGTGCGCCCCGACGCCCCGGCCGCAGCGGCCGCCCCGGACCAGCTCGCCCAGCTTCGGTTCCTGTACGACGTCGCCCGTCTCGCGACGACCGCCCAGACCTGGGACGAGCTGCTGGAGACGGTCGTCGACGGGACCCGTGACGCGCTCCATACCGACGTCTCCTCGCTGTATCTGCTCGATCGCGACGGAGCGTACCTGACCCTGGCCGCCACGAACGGCCTCGATCACTACCAGATCGGCCGGGCACGTGTCCCGTTCGGTGAGGGGGTGACCGGGCGGGTCGCCGCGTCCCGGGAGCCCCTGGTCATCCCGGACGTCCGGGCCGACTCGCGCTTCCTGTGGGTCCGTGGCATCGACCAGCGCCGCTTCGTGGCATCCATGTTGTCCGTACCGCTCATCTGGCACGACCAGACCGTGGGAGTCCTCAACGTGCAGACCGAGCAGCCACGCGAGTTCTCCGGAGCGGATGTCGACCAGCTGCGTGGCGTCGCCGACCTTCTCGCCGGGATCGTCGAGAAGGGTCGCCAACAGTCCGAGGCCGAGGCGCGCGTCGAGTCGCTCAAGGCGATCGACGAGGCCCGCAGCGAACTGATCGCCCTCGTCACCCACGAACTGCGCACGCCACTCGCCGTCGTGCGGGCGTACACGGACCTGCTCGCCGAAGAACCGCCACTGGCCGGGCGAACGTCGCGCGACATCACCCGCCGCGAGACGCGGGCCGCCTGGCACCGGGCGACGCTGGAGCAGGTCGAGCGGCTGGATCGGCTGGTCGACTCGATCCTCGCGTCCGTCCGGGTCGTCCCCGAGAGCCCGGCGTCGGTCGTCCCGGTCGACCTCGAGACGGTCGTCTCGTCGGTCCTCGTCTCGCTTCGGCCGTTGCTCGTGCGTCACACCGTCCGGCTCGTGCCGGGCCAGCGCCTGCAGGCCCTCGCGGACCCGCCGCGGCTTCGCCAGATCGTGGAGCACCTCATCGAGAATGCCGTGAAGTACGCCCCGCCCGAGACCGCGATCACCATCGACTGGAGCCTGGCCGAGGGTGTCGCGCGCCTCGGCGTCACCGATGAGGGTCCGGGTATCCCGGAGGAGTGGCGCGAGCGGATCTTCGAGCCCTACGCCCGGCGCGACACCCACACCGCGCGAGGTTCGGGCATCGGCCTGTATGCCGCCAAACGACTCGGCGAATCCATGGGCGCCCGCCTGTGGTGTGAGCCGGCCCTGCCGCACGGCGCGCGATTCGTCGTCGCGCTGCCCGCTGCGGTCGCGATCTGACGTGAGAGGATGATGTACGCCATGAGCACCCGCCCGTTGAGGATCCTCGTCGTGGATGACGACCCGGCCATGGTCGGGGCGGTCACCGCGCTCGTGGGCACTGAGGGCCACCAGGTCATCACCGCCTACGACGGCCTGACCGCGGTCAAGCGGTTCCGCGAGGAACATCCGGATCTCGTCCTGCTGGACCTGGCCATGCCCGGCCCCGACGGGTTCTCCGTGGCCGGCCAGATGCGCGCCGTTGGCCAGGCACCCATCCTCATCGTGTCCGGCGAGAGCGGCGAGGCCGCCAAGGTCCGGGCGCTGGGCATCGGGGCGGACGACTACCTGACGAAGCCGTTCGGCAAGGCGGAGCTCCTGGCCCGGATCGCGGCCGTCATGCGCCGGGTGGATCGGACGGGCCTTCCGGGATCCACGTCCGGTGGACCCTTGAGCGCCGGCAACCTGACCCTGGAGCCCGGGCGTCACGAGGCGCGCTGCGGCGAGGCGTCGCTGACCCTGACGCCGACGGAGTTCCGCCTGCTCGAGGCACTGGTGCGAGCGAACGGCGACATCGTCCCGCACCTCCAGCTGGCACGCGCCGGCTGGCCGGCCGAGACGGATCCGGACCTGCTCTGGTTGAAGCCGCACCTCGCGCGCCTGCGCGCCAAGGTGGACGAGGCGCACGGACCGGCGATCGTGGCCGTGCGGGGCGTGGGCTACCGGCTGGTCGTGGACGAGACGACGCCCGACTGATCGGGCGAAGGGGTCGAGCTCGACGTCCGCGCGGCGGGCCGGACGCAGGTCAGACGGCGACGGCGATCGCGCGGCCGGCGGCGTCGTGCGCGGCATCGGCACAGGCGACCCGGCAACCGCGCGCGTCGCGACCGGAGATCGGGTTGAAGTGGAACCACGCCTCGCCGGTCGCCTCGAGACGGCAGCCGCACGACGCACACGTGACCGGCGCGTCGCGACCGTCCCGGACCGCGGTGGAGAGCTTGGGATCGGACGGGTGGATCATGGCGGGCTACCTTCCGGGGATCGGGGAGTGGGTCTCTCCCATCGTCGACCGAGGGTAGGGATGCCGGGTCCCGGCGTCGGCACCGACTGGGGCACGACGAGGTTGCGGTCCGGTTGCGCTTCGACGACGGGCGCGATCCGAGGTCTGGTTCCAGCGACCGCCCGGCCGAAGGCCGGCCACGCCAGTGGCCATGCCATAGACTGCGGCGATGATCCTCAAGGTCGATCGGCGCGGGGCTCGGGTCCTCGCTCGGTCGAGGTTCGCGCTCCTGCTTCTCGTGTCTGTCGCGATCGGCCACGACGCCGCATACGTCATGCGCTTCGGGTTCGGGCCATCGCTGGCCGGCGTGAGGGCGGCGACGGGGCACGACGGCACCGGGACACTCGTCGTCGTCGCCGCCGGCCTGGCGCTCGCTGCCCTGGTCGCGGCGGGCGTCTGGAGGCTCGTCACCCTCGAGCGCCGGAGCAGCCGGACGCACGGACTCCCTGCGCTCATGGATGGGCCATCCTGGGCGGCCGAGACGATCGCGCTGTGGCGGCGGCTCGGGCCGATCGCCGTGCTCGCCTTCTTCCTGCGGGAGAACGCCGAAGCCTTCGCGGCGGTAGGCGATGTGCCGGGCTTCGCGGTGCTGCTCGACCCAGCACCGCTGGCGGTCCCGTCGCTCCTCCTGGTCACACTGGTGCTCGCCGCGCTCGGAGGGCTGGTCCGGTGGCGGATCCGCGTCCTGGTGACGAGACTCGTCGCCGTCGAGACGGGACGTGCCCAGCACTCGCATCGCGCCGATGCCCCGCCCCGGGAGTGGCGCCGCGTGTCCGCGACCGCTCCCCATCTGTGGATGATCGTCCGGCTTGACGCCGGACGGGCCCCACCCGCGATCTCCGACTAGCGTCCCTGACGGCCCCCGGGCCGTCGTCGCCCGTCCGGCCGCTGCCGGGCGCTACGGAGGTCCCACCTTGTCCAGTCCCGTCACGGAGACGGCCGCCACTGCCGTTCCGGTCGCCGCCCGTCCCAAGCGACAGCTTGTGACGATGTTCGCCGCACTCGCGCTGCTGTCTGGCGCGTGCGGCAGCGCCACGCAGACACCCACCTGGACGCTGGCGCCGGCCACGGCTTCGACGGCACCGTCGACGTCTGAGCCCGCCGCGACAGCCTCGCCTGCCCCATCGCCGCTGGCGCTGCAACCGGTCACGAAGGTGGCGGACACCGGAGCCTACGCCGCCTCGGTCAGCCTCGCGGCCCTCGGCGACCGGGTCTGGCTGGTGTGGGGGGAATACGACGAGTCGACCGAGATGGCGGATGCATTCCTCGCCTCGAGCGATGACGGTGGTCGAACCTTCTCGGCGCCCCGAAACATCACCAACCACGGCGGGATCGAGGAACCGCAGATCGCGGTCACCGCGGATGGCACGCTGTTCATGAGCGCCATCGAGTGGGCGGCGGAGCCCTCGATCGGCGAGTTCTACCCGGCCTGGGTCCAGGTGTTCCGCTCGGACGATGGCGGTGACACCTGGCAGCGCAAGGGCCGTGCGCCAGGGCCTGGCGATCCGCAGATCAACCTCTGGCTCCCGAGCCTGGCGGTGACAGCCGACGGCACCGACGTCCTGGTGACCTGGAACGACACGACGCCTCCGGAGCAGACGCCTGAAGGCACGCCGGGCCGGATCGAGGGCACCCTCGCCATCCCGCGCTGGGCATCGACGTCGGCCGACGGCGGCGCGACCTTCGAGGCACCGCAGCCGGCGGCCCTGGCGACCTGCGATTGCTGCGGCGCGGAGCCGTTCTTCGTGGGGGACGAGGCATCGGTCGCGTACCGCGCCATCGACTCGATCGAGGGCGACACGGACGAGCGCGACATCTGGATCGGTCGCCGCGACGCCGACGCGTGGACGACCCCCATCGAGGTCCACGACGACGGGTACGAGCTCGACCACGCGGGTTGCCCCACGAGCGGACCGGGCGTCGCGGTGGACGGTGACCGCGTGACCGTGGGCTGGTGGACCGGAGCGGAGGGACGGACGGGCTACTGGCTGGCACGGGGCACCCTCGACGGATTCGACACGCCGATCAGCGTCTACGCCACCGACGACCGGATCGGCGACGTACGGGTCGCGACTGCCGGCGACCGCGCCGTGATGCTCGTCGCGGTCGTGGGGACGCACAGCGGCCACGAGATGGCATCGCCCTCGCCGACCGCGACGGCCGCGCCGGCCGGGCAAGCGGCCCACGGCCTGATGGTCTTCGTCGTCGGCGACGAGGGCGAGGCGCTGCACGACCCGGCGATGCAGGTTCCGACCGAGTGGGGACCGCGCTACTACGACGCCGCAACGACCACGACGGGTGTCGTCATGGCATGGGTCCAGCCACGTGACGGTGGTGTATCCGTCCTCACCCGGCGGATCGCGCCATGACGCGAGCCGGTCGGCGACAGGCAGGGCTGCTCGGTTGCAGCTTGATCCTCGCCATCGTCGCCGCGGCTTGTGGCAGTCCTGGCGCGACGACGTCGCCCGACCCGCCGGCGGACCTTGCGCTCACGACCCTCGCCGACGGCGCGCCGACGACCCTCGCCGGACTGCGGGGCTCCCCGGTCCTCCTGAGCAGTTGGGCGACCTGGTGTGGCGAGTGCAAGCCGCATCTGCCCGACCTCGAGGGGCTGTGGAAGGCGCGCGGTGCCGATGGCCTCGCGGTCGTCGCGGTCAATGTGGATGGGCCGGGCATCAATCGCGAGATCGCGCCGATGGTCGAGGGGGTGGGCTTGACGATGCCAGTCTGGCTCGACCCGCATCGCGCGTTCGCGACGGCGTTCGGGATGAGCGGCGTGCCGTCGACCGTGCTCCTCGATCGCAGCGGCCACGTGATCCGTCGATGGCTCGGACCCGTCGACTTCATGGGCGACGACGTGATCGATGCGGTCGACGTGGCGCTCGAAGCGTCCCGCTGAGGATCTCGCCTTCCTGACAGCGCCACCGATCGAGTGGGATGCGCCGCGGTCGGATCCTTGCGGGTCGTGCCGAGAGCGTCCTTACCAGGGGGTGGACGGGAGCCCGGTCGGCGTCCCACCGTCGCGGCTGGCGGCCCCGTGCGCGAGCGCGGCAACGGTCTCGACCGGACGGACTTGATCTGCGTCCAGCGCTCGGGGCTCGACGACCCAGACCGCGGCGGCCAGGTGCGGATCCTCGAGGAGCGCGGCGGCGAGGACGGACCCGGCGCCTCGGTGGGCGCGCATCAGGCGCTCGAACTCGGCGGCTCGCTCCGGGCCGTCCGCGCGCTCCGCGACGACCGAGGAGAGGCGTGTGCCGGCGACGCTGGCCCCGTCCAAGGCGGCGAGGTGGCGACCGTCCGGATCGAACAGGTACGCGCGGCCACCGGTCATGCCGGCGCCGAAGTTCGCACCGATCGGCCCCAGGACGACGACCGTGCCGCCGGTCATGTACTCGCAGCCGTGCGGGCCGATGCCCTCCACGACGGCCTCGGCGCCGCTGTTGCGGACCGCGAAGCGCATCCCCGCCCGCCCGACGAGGTGGAGCCTGCCGCCGGTCGCGCCGTACAGGACCGTGTTGCCGGCGATGGCCTGGGACGCGGCCGTGGCGGTCAGCTCCGGCTCCGGCACCACCGTGATGGAGCCGCCCGAGAGGCCCTTGCCGACGTAGTCGTTGGCCTGGCCGACGAGGCGTAGCGTCACGCCCTCGCCGGCGAAGGCGCCGAAGGACTGCCCGGCGGCACCCTTGACGGTGAGATGGACCGGTCCGGCGAGGTCGCCCCGCTCGATGGCGCCCGTGAGCGCAGCCCCGAACGAGCGATCCGCGGTGGTCAGGCGGAGACCGCCGGCGGTGACGGACTCCTGGTCGGCGAAGGCCGCCGCAACGCGCGCCTCAAGCGCCGACGCCGGGACTCGCGGCGTGTCGCGGTCCGCGGAGGCGGGATCCGCGCGACGGGTGGCCGAGGCGCCCCACGGGGCCGCGCCAACGATCGGGGTCAGTTCGGCTCGAGCGGCCGGGACCGGGGTCAGCAGCCGGCGCGACTCCCCGATGAGCTCCCCGACGGACCGTGCGCCGACCGCCGCCATCTCCCGACGGAGATCCTCGGCCAGGGCGAGCACGAACCGCTCGATCATCTCGGGCGTGCCGGTGAACTTGGCCCGCAGGTCCTCGCGCTGGGTGGCGATGCCGGTGGGGCACGTGTCGAGATGGCACTGGCGGGCCATGTCGCAGCCGATGGCGACCAGGGCCGCGGTCCCGAAGGCGAATTCCTCGGCGCCGAGCAGCGCCGCGACGAGCAGGTCGCGCCCGGTCTGGAGGCCGCCGTCCGTGCGCAGCGCGACGCGATCGCGCAGGTCGTTGCGGAGGAGCGTCTGGTGGACCTCGGCGAGGCCGAGTTCCCATGGCGCTCCGACGTGCTTGATCGACGACAGCGGCGAGGCGCCGGTCCCGCCAGCGTGCCCGGACAGGTGGATGTACGAGGCGCCGGCCTTCGCGACACCAGCGGCCACGGTCCCCACGCCCCGGCTGGCCACCAGCTTGACCCCGATCCGGGCCCGCGGGTTGATGGCCCGCAGGTCCGCGATGAGCTGGGCGAGATCCTCGATGGAGTAGATGTCGTGGTGCGGCGGCGGGCTGATGTAGCTCTGGCCGGCCTGGCCGCGCCGGAGCGACGCGATGTAGGCCGTGGCCTTGCGACCGGGAAGCTGGCCGCCCTCACCTGGCTTGGAGCCCTGCGAGATCTTGATCTCGAGCTGGTCGGCGCGCGCCAGGTAGGTGGCGGTCACGCCGAACCGTGCCGAGGCGACCTGCTTGATCCGGGCGTCGCGTCGGCGGCCGTCCGCATCGGGCACGTACCAGGCGGGATCCTCGCCGCCCTCGCCGGTGTTCGCGGAGCCGCCGGCGCGCTGGATGCCGACAGTCAGCGCCTGGTGGGCCTCGGGGCTGAGCGCGCCCACGCTCATCGCCGACACGACGAACCGGCGCACGATGGACCGCGCGTCCTCGACGTCGGAGAGGGCCAGCGGCACGCGCACGCGCCGCACGCGGAGTTCATCGCGCGGGACGGACGGGCCGTCGGCCGGCCGGGCGAGCGCGCCGCGGTACTGCTCGAGCGCCGCCTCCACGTCGTCGCCCGGGCCGATCGTCGCAAGCGCCTGGATCTCGCCGGCGATCTTCGGCGAGAAGAGATGCGCCTCGCCGTCGCCGCGGAATCGGGCGAACCCGGGATCGGGCAGGCGCGCCTCGCGGCCGGGCGGCGGCTCGGGCA
>CAZOHT010000036.1:7833-11715 GCA_964579825.1 uncultured Anaerolineaceae bacterium | reverse complement strand
CGGGCGAACCCGGGATCGGGCAGGCGCGCCTCGCGGCCGGGCGGCGGCTCGGGCAAGGTGTCGGCGGCGGCAAGGCGTCGAAGCTGGCGCTCGGCGAGGTCGGCCAGCGTCGTCCGGCCCGGCCACGCGGCAGCCATCGGGAAGCAGCGGGCGACCACCGACGCGTCGAGATCGACCATGTCCACGAGCGCCCCTCCGACATACGACGACACGGCGCTGATGCCCATCCGCGCGAGGGTCTTGCGCAGGCCGGCTTCGAAGGCGAGCGCGAGGCGCTCTATCGTGTCCGCGGCGGTCAGCTCCTCGGCGCCGCGGGTCCCGGCCAGTTCGGCGGCGAGTTCCACGGCCAGCCACGGATGGACGGCGGTGGCGCCGGCGGCGATGACCATCGCCATCGCGTGGACGTCGAGGATGTCCGAGGCCTCCACGACGATGTCCGTGCGACCGCGCAGGCCCGCGCCGGTCAGGGCGGTGTGGACCGCCCCGACGGCCAGGATCGACGGGATCGGCAGGTCGTCGGCCGCGAACGAGCGGTCGGTCAGGATCACGACCTCGACCCCCGCGTGGGCGGCGGCGATGGCGTCGACGGTCAGCCGGTCCAGGGCGGCTTCGAGGCCGGCCGGGCCAGCGGCTGCGGTCCAGGTCGTGGCCAGGCGATGGGTCCTGATCCGGGCGGCACGGAGCGAGGCGAGGAGCCCGTCCGGATCCACGACGATCGGTCGTGCCAGGCGCACGGTCCGTGGCCCACGCGGCGGCCCGCCGAGCAGGCTCGGCCGGCGACCCAGCTCCACCCGGAGGTCCATGACCGCGCGCTCGCGCTCCGGGTCGATGGCCGGGTTCGTGACCTGAGCGAAGGCCTGGCGCAGGTGGTCCGCCACCGGCCGGTCGAGGCGGCCACGCCCGGCCGTCGGGGTGTCGTCGCCCATGCTCCAGAGTGGCTCGTGCGCCTCGAGCGCCATCGTCTTGATGTCCAGGCGGGCCCGCTCGGCGTCCAACCCGGCCAGGTACCGGGCGCGAGCCGCCAGCGGCGGATGAGACGCCACGCCGGCCGCGGCAGCGTCCGCACGGTCGTCGTGGACCGGTCGCGAGGCATCGTGGATCGGCATCGCCCGCAGGACCCAGGCCTTCGCGTCGGTGTCCTCGAGGATGGCGTGGCGGCGCGGCTCGACGAGCAGGAACTGTCCGGGGCCAAGGCGGCCGCGTCGGACCGTCTCGGCGGCGGTGAACGGGATGGCACCGGCCTCGGACGCGAGGCCCACGAGCCGGTCGGTCGTGACCGCGAAGGCCGCGGGTCGCAGGCCGTTCCGGTCGACGAGCGCACCGACCCGATCCCCGTCCGCGAAGACCATGGCCGCGGGGCCGTCCCACGGCGCGAGGAATCCGGCGGTCCGGCGGCGCCAGGTGGCGACCTGCGGATGCGGCGTGCGGCGCAGGGCCGGGGCTTCGGGGATCGCGGCGATCAGGGCCGGCGTCAGCGCCCAACCAGTCGTCGTCAGCAGTTCGAGCGCTTCGTCGAGCGAGAGCGAGTCCGAGCCGTCCGGCGACAGAAGCGGCCCGGCGGCCAGCAGGTCGGCGGCGATGCCGTCCGGGGCCACCGCGTCCGCCGTCCGTCCACGGACCTGTTCGCGGTTGCCGCGGACGGTGTTGATCTCGCCGTTGTGGGCGATCGAGCGGAACGGCTGGGCGAGCCGCCAGACCGGGTGGGTATTGGTCGCGTAGCGCTGATGGAAGACCGTGTAATCGACGGCGAGGTCGGCGCGCAGGTCCGGGTACAGATCGGGCAGGCGACCACCCGAGACGAGGCCCTTGTAGACGATCGTCCGGCAGGAGGACGAGGGGATCGACAGCTCCGCGATCTCTCGGCCGGCCGCTCGAGCGGCGGTCTCGGCGCGTCGTCGGGCGACGACCAGGCGGCGGTCGAAGGCGTCGTCGGTGACGGGACGCGGGTCATCGGCCGAGCGGGGCGGCCGTACGACGAGGGCCTGGGCGAAGGCCGGCCGGGACGCGGCGGCGGAGGCGCCGAGCGCCGAGGCGTCCGTGGGGACCTCGCGCCAGCCCAGGAACCGGAGGCCCGCCTCGGCGACCGCCACCTCGACGATCGCCCGGGCGCGGGACGTCGCGGGGCGGGATCGAGGCAGGAAGCAGAAGAGGACCCCGGGCGATCCGGCGGTGCCAGCGGCTGCTCCGGCGGAGCCCGTGATCAGCCGAAGGAGGGACCGGTCGAGCGGCAGCGCCACGCCGGCGCCATCGCTCGATTCGCCGTCGGCCCCGAACGCGCCGCGATGGGCCAGCGACGCCAGTCCGGCGAGCGCCAGCGGGAGCACCCGATCGCGCGACCGCCCGCCGGCATCCGCCACGAACCCCACGCCGCACGCATCGTGTTCGAAGCGCGCGTCATAGAGCGGGTGGTCGGTCGCGGCGGGTGGTCGGTCGCGATGTCGGAAGGCCAAGATCCGGTCTCCGAAGATGGGACGGACCGGCCACCGCCGAGAGGAGTCGGCGATGACCGGCCGGGACGCAGGTGCCCGATGGGTCAGGCGGTGTAGGCGGCCTCGCCGTGGACCGAGAGGTCCAGTCCCATCTCCTCGGCGGCCGGCTTGACCCGGATCCCGAGGGTAAGGTCCACCACCTTGACGATGACGACGGTCGCGACGACGGCGTAGCCGATCGTGGCGCCGACCGCGATCAGCTGGTTGACCAGCTGCTGCGGGTTGCCCTCGAGCAGGCCGGAGTAGGCGGCCTGGATCGTGGACGAGGCGAAGATGCCGGTGGCGACGGCGCCGAACATGCCGCCCACGCCGTGGACCGCGAAGACGTCCAGCGCGTCGTCGACCTTGGATCGAGCCCGCAGGAGGGTGGCGCTGTAGCACAGGCCGCCGGCGACGAGACCGATGACGAGCGCGCCGCCGACGGTGACGTAGCCCGAGGCCGGCGTGATCGCGACCAGACCGGCGACGGCACCGCAGGCGGCCCCGACGACGCTGACCTTGCCGCTGTGGAGGTAGCTCGCGAGGACCCAGGTGACCGTGGCGGCCGCCGCCGCGATGTTGGTGACGGTGAAGGCGTTGGCGGCGAGGCCGTTGGCGGCGACCGCGGAACCGGCGTTGAAGCCGAACCAGCCGAACCACAGGAGACCCGCGCCCAGGACCGTCATCGGGATGTCGTGCGGCTCGGGATGGGTGCCGTTGAGCGCACGGCGGCCGATCATGAGCGCGACGACCAGGGCGGACACGCCCGAGCTGATGTGGACGACGGTGCCGCCGGCGAAGTCGAGCGCGCCGAGCTTGAACAGCCAGCCGTCGACCGACCAGACCCAGTGGGCGAGCGGGGCGTACACGAGGATCGACCACAGGACGGTGAAGAGGACGAAGGAGCCGAAGCGCTTGCGCTCGGCGAAGGCGCCGGTGATGAGGGCCGGCGTGATGGCCGCGAACATCAACTGGAAGGAGGCGAAGAGGACGAACGGGATGGTGACGGCGTAGACGGTCGACGGCTCCATGCCGACACCGTTGAAGAAGGCGTAGTCGAACCCGCCGATGAGACCCATGCCGTTGACGTCCGGACCGAAGGCAAGGGTGAAGCCGACGACGACCCAGACGATGCTGACCAGCGCCAGCCCGAAGAAGCTGTGCATGACCGTCGAGAGGACGTTCTTGCTGCGCACGAGGCCGCCGTAGAACAAGGCGAGACCCGGCAACATGATCATGACCAGCGCCGTGGACATCAGCATCCAGGCGGTATCGCCAGTATCCATCTCTGCTCCTCCAGGGGATCCGTCCAAGGGCACACGGGACGTTGGGCGGAACGCTACGGAGGTTGCATCCCCGGGTCCGCATCCCAAGGCAGCGCGATAAGGTCGCGGTTCGGTATCGCGTGCGGGGC
>CAZOHT010000036.1:4554-7733 GCA_964579825.1 uncultured Anaerolineaceae bacterium | reverse complement strand
CGTGAGCCGTGCGAACGTCGCTTATGGCGCATCCGATGCGCGGCGCCGCCGGCCGAACCAGGCGACGAGTGGGATCAGCAGCATCGGGACCTCCAGCGTGGAATAGAGGATCCCGCCACCGGTCGAGTTGAGGAGCGTCGTCACCCACTCGCCCCACATCGCCCCGAACGGCACGCACATCGCCACGAACACGGCCAGTGCCACCCACCACGACCGCCGGTTCGCCCCGAACAGGGCGAACGGGAAGAGGCTCGGCTTGAGCAGGACGAACACCGATGGCCACCAGTAGATGACCCCGAGCGACAACGCGGTCACGCTCCAGATGACCGGATTCCCGGTCCACGTCTTCAGCAGCGTCGTCGGCCACGCCACGCACAGCGCGATGAGCGGCCACCACGCCGGCTCCGGCCGCAACCGCCAGACCGCCCAGGCCGTCACCCCGATCGGGATCGCCCACCACAGGACCGCGGGCAGGACGGTGAACGGCACGAACAGCCACAGCGCGACCGGCGGATAGAGGATGTCGCCGGCCGTGATCGGGTACGGTCCGGCGAGCTGGTACGGCTCGAAGTACGACCCGCCCGCCAGCCACCGGGCCGCTGCATCCCGATACAGCAGGAAGTCCACGCCGAAGGGCTGTTCGAGCGGGCGCGGGACGATGAGGACCAGGATCGCCGGCAGCGCGAACATCGCCGCGGACAGCAGCAGCGAGATCCGCTTCGGGTGCGACGTCCAGAGGGTCATCCGCCCCCACGATACCGAACCGACGCCGCCGCGCGTCCCGGCAGCCCGGCACCATCAGCCGATGCGCACCGGGCTGGCCGGTCGCCGCGTCGCACCGATCGCGCGAGCGCGACGGGCGACTACCAGCGCGACCGCTTCGTGACCGGGTCGATCCAGCCTGTGTCGGCGGGATCGTCATCCTCGAAGCCGCTCCGACCGACCACGCGCGGCGGCGGCTTGACGGGAGACGGCGACGCGGCTCGATACAGGCGCCGCGCCAGCAGCGCGAACTCCAGCACGGACAGCAGCGCGAAGAGCCGCCTCGGCAGGAACCGCAGGAAGAACAGGCGGAGGAGTCGGAAGACCATGGCGTGCGTACCTCGAGCGTCTGGCGAGCCGGGTGGGATTCGAACCCACGACCAAGGGATTAAAAGTCCCGTGCTCTGCCGCTGAGCTACCGGCCCGCCGACAGCGTACCCGACGTCTCGCCGGTCACGCCCGTTCGCCCGAGCGACGACATCGACGCAGCCGAGTCCCCGCCCCTCAGAACGGCAGGATCTGGCGCAGGGCGAACCAGACATTGGCCGGCCGCTCGGCGAGCCGACGCATGTACCACGGATACCAGAACTCGCCGTACGCGATGAGCGAACGGACCTTGTACCCGTCCTTCAGCAGCCGCTTCTGCTGGTCCTCGCGGATGCCGTACAGCATCTGGACCTCGTAGCGGTCGCGGCCGATCCCGGCCTGGGCGACCTGTTCGGCGATCTGCTCGATGAGGGCCACGTCGTGCGTCCCGAGCCCCAGCTTGATCGGCTGGTCGCGACCGTCCAGCAGGAACCGGACCGACAGACCCAGGTAGGCGGCGTCCACCGCGCGCTTGTCGCGGAAGGCGATCGACTCGGGCTCGTCGTAGGCGCCCTTGACCAGGCGGATGGCGGGGGCGAGCGGCAGCAACCGCTGGATGTCGGCGGGACTCCGACGCAGGTAGGCCTGGAGGCAGACCCCCGTGTCCGGCTGGACGGCGCGCAGGCGCTCGTACAGGACGATGGTCGATTCGACGTACGCGCTGCCCTCCATGTCGACCCACAGGTACGACCCCGTCGCGGTGGCATGCTCGGCGAGCCGGACCAGGTGGGCCAGGCAGACGTCGGCGTCGAGGTCGAGACCGAGTTGCGTGGGCTTGACCGAGATCTCGCCCTGCATCCCGGACGCCTTGATCCGATCGAGGACCTCGATGTAGTGGTCCGCGATCGCCTGGGCCTCGCCGATGGTCTCCAGGTTCTCGCCGAGTCGGGTGTACATCGTCGTGATCCCGACTCGCTCGAGCGGGACCGCCGCCGTCAGGGCGTCGTCCAGGGTCTCACCGGGCATGAACCGGCGGACCGCACGGCGCATGAATCGCATGCGCGGCAGGCGCTCCCTCAGCCACGGATTCCGGGCGGCCCAAAGGAAGACGCGACGCATGATGCCAACCTCCATGGATAGGCCGGAACGGCTCGCTACGATGGTACGCGCCTGTCCGGCTAGAATCAGCGCCGATGAGCCGCTTCTACGACATCGACGAGGCGAACGCGACCCTGGCGGAGCTTGGGCCGATCCTCGCCACGCTCGTGGAACAGCGCTCCGAGCTGGTCCGGTTGCGCGACCACGTGCTCGCCAACAGCGGCAGCGGTGGCGCACCCGAGGGTGGTCCGGCCGTCGCCGACGACCTGCGCTTCACGCGCCTGCGCATGCAGGGCTTGATCGACCAGATGGCCGCCGGCGTCGCCCGGATCGACGAGCTCGGCATCGCCCTGCGCGACATCCCGACCGGGCTCGTGGATTTCCCGGCCCTCGTCAACGGACGCCAGGTCTGGCTGTGCTGGCGACGAGACGAGGACGCCATCCACTTCTGGCACGACCTGGATTCCGGGTTCGGGGGTCGCCGGCCCCTGATCGAGCTCACCTGAGAGAGGCGGCACCGATGACCATGCCCGGCGCCCTGCCGACCGTCGACGTCCAGGAGGCCGACCGACGGCTGCGCGACGACGCCCCGACCCCGCTACTGCTGGACGTCCGCGAACCGAATGAATTCCAGGATGTCCGCGCGCCCGGCGCGGCACTCGTCCCGACGTCGCAGTTCATGGCCCGAGTGGCGGAGCTGCCGACAGACCGGCCGATCCTGGTCATCTGCCACTCCGGTGGCCGCTCGGCGGCCGTCACCGGGTACCTCGCGCGAACCGGACGGGCGGACGTGGCCAACGTGGCCGGCGGCATGCTCGCCTGGGAGCGGGCCGGCCTTCCGGTCCTGCGCGGACGTCCATCACCCGGCGAAGGCGACCTGCCCTCGAGCTGAGGCCACGGCGGGTGGATCCGATCCGGTCGTCGTGACCTGGGTCGCACATCGCGGGCGATGTCCAGTCAGATGCTGCGTGGGCCAGCACGCGCCGAAGCCGCACGCACGGTCGGCGGGTGCG
>CAZOHT010000036.1:0-4454 GCA_964579825.1 uncultured Anaerolineaceae bacterium | reverse complement strand
GCCGGCTAGCGTCCGGTCAGGACGACTTGCGGCGACGTCGGCTGCGCAGGCGGTGGAAGAACGCGACCGTCTGCGCCTTGTGGGCGAACATGTAGCCGATGATCACGAGCAGGACGAAGTTGGCCGTCCCGACCGTCGCCGCAGCGGTGTAGCCGAGCTGCTGGCCGATCTCGCCATCCAGCTTGAGTCCCGGGATCACGGCACCCAGGATGCCGAGCGAGAAGAACGGCGACTGCGGGGCCGTGTTGGCGCGGACGCTCGACGTGAGCACGCCGGTGTCGGTCGTGCCGCCCACGAGGACGATGTCGGGACCGAGGATCACCGGGGCGGCACCGGCCAGTCCGCTTGGCGGCAGGTCGCTGACATCGAGGTGCTTCCACTCGGGGATCTCGCCGTCCGTCGTGGGGATCGCCCAGTAGAGCTGGCTCTGCGGGGCGCCGGTCGCATCCTCGCCGCCGACCAGGTAGATCGCGCCGTTCGCGCTCCAGCCGGACGCCTCGGTCCGAGCCACCGGCAGATTGGCGTCGTTGCTCACCGCCCACCGGATGACCTTGCCTTCGTCGGGGTTGTCGGGCAGCCCCTCGATGGCGGGACGACCGAACTCGGCCCGCTGGACGGCCCCGACCGGCCCGTTGGCATCGCTGCCGCCGTACAGCCACACGTAGTCGCCGATGACCGCAGCGCTCGCGTTGGTCTGCGGCAGGACGAGAGGTGCCTCGGCGGTCCATTCGCCGAGCACGCCGGCCGCCGTGGGCTCGGACTTCCACGTGGTGCTGACCGGGCCATTCGCGTCCGATCCGCCGATCAACAGCAGGCCCGTCGGCGAGACCACGCCGGCGGCGTCCGCAAGGCCCACCGGCAGGGTGATGTCGGACACGGTCCAATCGCGCAACGCGCCCGTCTTGGGATCCGGGTTCATGACGAAGATCGTGTCGGTGGGGACGCCAGCGGCATCACGACCGCCGAGGACATAGATGCTGCCCGACACGAACGCGACGCTCGCCCCGGAGCGGGGCTCGGGCAGCTTCGGGCCTTCGGTCCACTTGTCGAAGTTGCCCGTGCCGACCACCTGGCTGACATAGACCGTATCGACGGCCTTCGCCCCATCGGAGCCGCCGATGAACAGCAAGGTCGTCCCGTTCTGGATGATGGAGCCACCCGTCCGGGCCTGCGGCAGGCGCAGCTCTTCGGGCGATAGCTGCCACGGGATGACGGCGCCCGTCGGGGGCGGGCACGGCAGCGTCTCGTTCGTGGGCGGGCAGGCGTTGATCGGCGCCCACACGAGGACACCGAGATCGACGGTCCGCCCGACCGTGAAGTAGTACGCCCGATCCGGCAGGTACCCGAGCATGAAGATGATGATCAGGACCCACAGGAAGGCCTTGATCGAGGCCCAGCCCCAACCATCCGCGTCGAGTAGGCCGAACATGACGCGCTTGCGCGGGATCGCCGTTCCGGCGCCGAGGGCTTGCTGTGTCACTGGACCGTCAGGACCCCGGTCATCGTCGGGTGCACGGTGCACACGTACATGTACGAACCCGCCGTCAGCGAAGGCACCTGGTACTCCTTCGTGGCCACGCCGTTGAAGATCTCCCCCTTGAACTGCTGACCGCCCGAGGCGTCGTTGATCGCGACGTTGTGGGGCACGCCGGGATCGTTGTTGGAGAAGAGGATGTAGAACGTCTCGCCGGCCGGCGCCGTCAGCTCGGTCGGGACGAAGCCGGCGGTGGTGGCTCCGGGTGGCGCTTCGACGTTCAGCGTGACGGTCCCACCGCTGTCGGACGGTGCGGGCGACTCGGTCCCCGAGGACGGCGCCGGCGAGCCCGTATCACCGGACGGCGCCGGTGTCGCGAACGAATCCGACCAGCAGGCCGGGTACGGCGTCGCCCCGGGGGCCGGCTTGTACGTGGGGTCCACCCAGCCGTTGAACGTGCGGACCTCGCCCGTGATCGGGTCGAGCTTCGGCTCATTGAGTTCCGGGTCGCGGATGGTGTACGTCTGCGTGTTGGGGGCGCGGATGAACGCGATCAGATCCTCGATCTGGACGTAGTTGAGTGGACCCGGCGGGGTCGCCTCGTTGGACCAGACCGGCATCTGCGAGAGGGCGTTGCCGCAGGCATACCGACCACCCGCGACCAGGATGGTGTTGAGGTAGTCCGCGTTGAGGTGCTGGTACAGCTTCTCCTGGCTGTTCAGGATGGGCCCGGCGCCGCCCTGGCCATCATCTCCGTGGCAGCGGGCGCAGTTGGCCTGGAAGATGTTGTAGCCGCGCTCGACGCTCGTGACCTGCTGGGCGTCCGCCTCGGCCTCGAGGCGCGACTGCGTCAACCCGAGCGGGCCGCCGAGCTCGTAGAACCAGTACAGCGCGACGAACAGGACGACGATGACGATGGTCAGGAAGGCGACCCAGCGCGCATTCGACGACTGACGGACGATCTGGGCGGCCCGCTCCGGCTGGAGCTCGACCTTGAGGACGGACGGCGATGCCGAGAATCGCTCGACGGGCGCCTCGTCGTCCTGTGGACGGGTCGCGGGGAGACGCTGCTGCGGATCCAGGTCGTCGGTCATCGGTCAGATGCAGCCGGTGGGGGTGCGCGGCGGGATGATCCCGGGCTGACCGAGCGCCACCGGCAATGGGCCGAGGGTGATCTTGCCGGTGTTGATGGTCAGCACGCCTTCGGCGTCGACCTCGATCGAGAAGCGGTCCATGCTCCGGGGCGCCGGCCCGTACTGGGTGCCGTCCGCCTTGATCCCGAGCCGGTCATAGCGCGACCCGTGGCACGGGCACTCGAGCCAGAAGTTCTTCAGGCACGGGTTCGGCTTGCAGCCAAGGTGCGGGCAGCGCTGATAGAGCGCGCGCACGTTGAGGGCGGTGCCGTCGCCGGACGTGTCCACGCCGGCGGTGAACCCCTGCTGGCCCGGATCGACGAGCATGACGAAGGCACGCGCATCGGCGTAGTAGGCCGGGAAGCCCTCGTCGATCGGGAGCGCCGAGTTCTGCGCCTTGATGTCCTCGAGCGTGCCGATCGTGATCGGTGCCCCGAAGCCGCCGGCCAGGTTCGGCCACAGGAATCCGAGCGTGCCCGCGACGAGCTCGACGATCCACAGGCCGATGCCGATCCCGATCGCCCCGCGCAGGAGCTGGCGGCGCGACAGTCCCTGGACCTGCTCCTTGCGGAGGGCCTTGATGGCCTCCTTGCTGAGCGCGGCGGGCTTGTCGATCGCTTCGACGTGATAGTTGCTCATGGGCGGCTGATCCCTCGACCGGTCATAGCGCGAAGTGGAGTCCCGGGCTCGTGACGTACGGGATGACGAACGTGTAGCCCGGTCCGCGGAAGAAGATCCCGATGAACGTGATGATCAGGCCGAGGCAGCAGAACATCGTGAACAGCATGACGGCCGTCTTGCGCTGCGAGGGCCGGATGGCGAGCACGTCGCCACGATCCACGTACGGGATGAGCGCCGCGCCGACGAGCACGAACGTCGGCACGAGCATGCCGGCGACGGTCGGGTGGAAGTAGGCCAGCAACTCCTGGAGGCCCAGGAAGTACCACGGCGCCTTGGCCACGGCCGGTGTCACGTTGCCGTTCGCGAGTTCCTCCAGCGGGGCATTGATGAACAGGCCCATGAGGAGCAGGAAGATGCTCATCATGCCGGCCGCCAGGAACTCGATGGTCAGCAGGTGCGGCCAGGTCATGACCGTGTCGTCCGGTTCCTTCTGGACACGGACGACCGCGTCCTGCTTGACCAGGGCGAGCAGCCGGTACGGGCGGGCGCTCATCGGCACCCGCTGCTTGTCGATCTCCGTCCGCCGTGCCGGATCCACCGGCAGGACGACGCGCGTTTCCGCCGGATCCTTCGTGTCGGTCATCGAAGCAGACTCGTCATAGCGGCCCGCTGATGCCACCATCCTTCCTGATCCGCCAGAAGTGGACGGCCAGGAAGATGGCGATGACGAGCGGCAGGAACATGATGTGGAGCACGTAGAAGCGCAGCAGCGTGTTCTGGCCGACCTCCAGGCCGCCCAGCAGGAGCTTGGAGCCCGGCACGCCCAGGATCGGCGCGTAGCCACCCATGTTCGTGCCGATCGTGATGGCCCAGAACGCGATCTGGTCCCACGGGAGCAGGTAGCCCGTGAAGCTGAGCATGATCGTCAGGAACAGCAGGACGACGCCGACGACCCAGTTGAACTCACGCGGCGGCTTGTAGGCCCCGTGGTAGAAGACCCGCATCATGTGCAGGAACACGAAGAACACCATCAGGTGGGCGGCCCACCGGTGGATGTTCCGGGTCAACAACCCGAACGTGACCTGGCTCTGGATCTCCAGGATGTTGGTGTAGGCCTGCGTCGCCGACGGCACGTAGAAGAACATCAGGTAGACGCCGGTGATCGTGAGGACGAGGAACAGGAAGAAGCTCAGGCCGCCCAGGCAGAACGTGTAGGCGAACTTGAC
>CAZOHT010000035.1:29694-32730 GCA_964579825.1 uncultured Anaerolineaceae bacterium | reverse complement strand
GCCTTCCTGGCGCCCGTGGTCAAGGCCTACGGGATCGTGCCCCTCCTGATCCAGTGGCGCTGGCGGATGATGGCGATCACGGTGGCGATCGGTGTCGTGACGCTACCGATCCTGCCGTGGGCGACGTTCTTCGGGCACCTATCGGAGACGGCGGGCTTCCTGACCGACCAATCCCAGGGCGGGATGAGCGCGTGGTTCTTCCCGGTCCTCGTCCCGTTCGCGGCGATCGCCCTGGTGGTGATGGGTCGGGAGAAGGCGTCGTGGTGGTTCATCCCCGCCCTGTGGCCGGCCACGCAGTGGTATTATACCCTGATGGCGATGCCGGCCATGACCGCGCTGACGGCGGCCATCCTCGCGCCACCGGTGCAGGGCCTGCCGGCCGTGGCCGCTGTCGTGGCAGCCGGAGAGATCTGGTACCGGCGACGGCAGGCGCTGAAGTCCGGTGGAGATCAGCCCGCGGCGGCCACCTCGGACGGGCGCACGACCCGGGCGCCCTCGTCGTAGATCGACTGGATCGCGCCGACCATCAACTCGATGCAAAAGCGGTCATGGACCATGTCGTGGCCGGCGCGGCCCAGCGTGTCCGCCAGTGGATGGTTCTTGAGCAACCGAACGATCGCCGCCGCAAGGGCGTCGGCATCGTGGGGTGGGACGAGCAGTCCTGTCAGGCCGTCCTCGATCATCTCCGGGATCCCGCCGACGTTCGACGCCACCACGGGTCGTGACAAGGCCATCGCCTCGAGGATGGTCAGCCCCTGCGCCTCACGATACGACGGCAGGACGGCGACGTCGAGCGCCGCGGTGACCGCCGGGACATCGTCGCGGCGGCCGGTGAAGACGACCCGGTGCGCGACCCGGAGTTCGCGGGCCAGCGCCTCGAGGGCATCCCGGCGGCTGCCCTCGCCGACGATGAGCAGGTAGGCGTCCGGGACGGCGCGCAGCACCAGCGGCCAGGCCTCGATGAGCGTCGGGTGGCCCTTCTCGGGTTCGAGGCGGGCGACCACGCCGACGATCTGGGACCCCGGCTCCATGCCGTACTCCTCGGGCAGCGTGCAGCACGCCTCCTGGTGGTCGTATCGCTCGAGATCCACGCCGTTGTAGATGAGTTGGACGGGCACGACGCCTCGACCCTCGTCATGGATCTTGGTCTCGATCGCCTTCGAGACGGCGATCAGCCGGTCCATGTGCGGGGTCAGTTCGCGCAGGACGTCCTTGTCCGATTCGTGCCGGACGCGACTGGAGTGGACGGTGCTGACCAGGTACGGCCGTCGATGACCGATCTCGGCGAGCGCGAGGACCGCCCGCGCGGCGACGGTCTCGGCTCGGAACATGTGGGCGTGGACCACGTCGGCCCGCACCTCGCCGAGGTGGGCGGCGAGGGCACCGACCGCGATCGCGTCGTCGACCTCATCGATGACGATGACCGGGATGCCGGCACGCTGCATCTTCCGCACGGCACTCCCCGGGGACAACGCCACGACCGAGACGTCGTAGCGATCCGGATCGATCCGGGTCAGGAGCGAGTACAGGTGCTCCTGGGCGCCGCCGTTCGAACCGGTCGCCAGCACTTCCACGACGCGGATCCGCCGGCCGCCGGCCAGTGGCGGTCTGGCGACCTCTTCGAGACAGGGATCGGACGGGAGTGGGGCGGACACGTCACCCGGTCCTTCGTCGGACGAGCAGTCGCTGGATGGGTTCGTCCACCGCGCCCCACTCGTACTTGTACGGTTCGTTGCCGCGCAGGAAGTCCAGCCGGTGCCGACCGGTCGCGATCGCCCGCTCGACGTAGCGGTGGATCATCACGACACCGGGCGACAGGTCGCGGGCGTCCGGATCCACGCCGGCGTTGTAGTAGAGATAGCCATCGGGCGTCTCGAGATGGATACCCGCCGCGATCCGACGCCCGTCAACGGTGAGGAAGGCGAGACGCAGGGCGCCGTCCGCCCCGAACGACTCGAACAAGCGGCGGAACAGGGTCCGGCTCTGGTCGCCACCCGGCGTGGGCGGGAAGAGCCCGGCCGCGCCCCAGCGCTTCTGGTGCAGGTCGATGAAGGCGTCGAGATCGCGCAGCGGGTCGGCGGACTCGTCGAGCCGGACGTCGCCGGCGGCGTCGGCACGGCGGACCTTGCGGCGGATCTCGTGGCGCTCCTTCTTGCCGAGGGTGGCGAGATAGCCATCCAGGTCCGCGCCCTCGGGCAGGGTCACGACCGGGCAGACATCCTCGCGCTCGACGTTGAGGGTCCAGCCGTTGGCTATCTCTCGCGCGCCGAATGCCGCGGCGAGGGCATCGGCGGCCGGGTCACCACAGCGCAGCCGCCGCAGGTCCACGACATCCCAGTCGCGCGCCTCCCGGACGAGCAGGTGATCGGCGACCGCGTCGGCGACGGCCGGCAGATCCGCCGGAGCCGCCAGGACGGTCGCATAGTCGGCGTGGTACGACGCCCCGAAGAAGATGGCCGTCGCCGACGGCTCGACCGGCGTCAGTTCCGCGGAGGTCCCGTGTCGCAGCGTCGTGTGGATGAGATCGTCGCCGGGCTCGACCTCGTGGCGGTGCATCAGCGGGACGATCCCGACGATGGCGTCGGGGGTGTCCGATCGCACGACGACGAGCGTCTCCTCGTGGGCATTCGCGCCGTATGCATCCCACCAGGCCACATGGAAGGCTCGATCCGAGAATGGGGTCGCCCAGGACGTGGCCGCCCGAAGCTTGTCCCAGACCGCCGGGGGGAGCGTCGCCATGGGGCGTCGCTCGGCATGCAGGAACCTGCTCGACGACGTCAGATCGGGAGGGCTCCCGTCAAGGGAGCCCGGACAGGCAGGCTCCGCGGAGAGCGCAGGGACGGACACGGGCCGAGGATAGCACCGGGCCACGAAGATGGTTGCGGAGGCAACCGCGGACCGCGACGCCAGCCGGTTCCGTGCGTGATCCCGATGACGATCCCCACCGCGACCCGGACCACTGGCTGGTGCCGATGGGACCGCAGGCCCGGAGGTCGCCGGGCGGCGACGGGTGCTAGGCTGCCGCCCGATGACCCG
>CAZOHT010000035.1:0-29594 GCA_964579825.1 uncultured Anaerolineaceae bacterium | reverse complement strand
CAGGCCCGGAGGTCGCCGGGCGGCGACGGGTGCTAGGCTGCCGCCCGATGACCCGATTGCCGAGCCCTCGCGAGCATCTGCCGCCGGTCCAGGCCCTGGCCGGTGCGCCGGTGCGCCTGCTGCTGACCAGCGCGACGATCTTGTTCGTCGAACTCCTGCTCATCCGCTGGATCCCGGCCAACGTCAAGTACGTCGGCTTCTTCAGCAACTTCCTGCTGATGGCGAGCTTCCTCGGGATCGGCGTCGGGATCCTCCTCGGCCGTCGTGGCATGCGCCTGACCATGTCGCCGTTCCCGCCACTCCTGCTGGGAACCGTCCTGCTCGTCTACGGTGCCCAGCTGGACGTCCAGGCCCGCGATCCGAACGAGATCATCTTCGGCCTCGATGCCTCGACCAGCGCCGACGTCAATTTCATCGTGCTGCCGTTGCTGGTCGTCCTGGTCACGGCGCTCATGGCGTCACTGGCGCTCCCGCTCGGGCCGTTGCTGCGGGCCATGCCGCCGCTCAAGGCGTACGCCATCGATATCGCCGGCTCGATGATCGGGATCGCGGCGTTCACCGCACTCGCGTTCCTCGGGACCGGTCCGACCGCCTGGTTCGTCCTGACCGGCCTGCTCCTCCTGCTCCTCGCCCTTGGTGCCGGCCCCACGCCCTGGTCCTTCGCCGGCGGCGTCGCGATGGTGCTCGTCATCGTCGCCAGCGCGGCCGTGGCCCAGGCCAGTCTTGACGTCTGGTCGCCCTATTACCGGATCTCCGCCTACGGGCCGGATCTCACCCGCGCGTCGACGAACCCGGCCGACGGGAACCCGCCGTACTTCCTCTCGGTCGACGGCATCCCGCACCAGCAGGTCTGGACGTCGGAGCAGGCCGCGGCGAGCGACCTGCATCGCCAGGCCTATGCGTGGTTCCCCGACCGCACCTTCGATCGCGTGCTGGTCATCGGCGCCGGATCCGGGACGGACGTGGCCCTCGCCCTGGCCAAGGGCGCCAAGCACGTGACCGCGGTCGAGATCGACCCGAGACTCGCCCAGGTGGGCCGCGACTTCCACCCGGAGGGCGTGTACAAGGACCCGCGCGTCACCGTCGTCGTCAACGACGGCCGCGCCTTTCTGAACGGGTCCCAGGAGAAGTACGACCTGATCGTGTACGCGCTGACGGACTCGCTCACCCTCGTCAGCTCGACCGCCGGCGTCCGGCTCGAATCCTTCCTCTTCACCGAGGAGTCGCTCCAGGCCGCGAAGGACCACCTCGCGCCGGGCGGCATGTTCAGCATGTACAACCTGTATCGCGAGCCGTGGCTCATCACCAAGCTCGACGGCATGATCGCGGACGTCTACGGCCACCAGCCGCTCGTCAGACTGGTCGGCACCTCGTCGGCGATCCTCGCGGCAGGCCCGATGGTCGAGGCGCTCCAGGGTGCCGCACCGCCCGGCGACCAGGTGGATCCGGTCCCCGACGTCGGCCTGCCGGTCCCCAAGCCCGCCACGGACGACTGGCCGTTCCTGTACCTGCGCACCGAGACGGTCGCGCCGTACTACCTGACCGCCCTCGTCTTCATCCTCGGGTTCGCGCTCGTGGCGGTCCTTGGTGCGGCCCGCGTAACCCGCACGCCGGTCCGGCGATTCAGCCCCCACTTCTTCGTCCTGGGCGTGGCCTTCCTGCTGCTGGAGACCAAGAGCCTCGTCTCGTTCAGTCTGCTGTTCGGGACCACCTGGCTCGTGAACGCCCTCGCGTTCTTCGCGATCCTGGCCAGCGTGCTGCTCGCCATCGCCGTCAACATTCGGTTCAAGCCGAAGAACCCGGCCCCGATGTATGTGGCCCTGTTCGTGGCCATCGCCATCGCCTACCTGGTGCCGGCCGACGCGCTGCTCATCGACCCGCCGGAGGCGCGCTACGCGCTCGCGGCCGCGATCGCGTTCGCTCCGGTGTTCTTCGCCAATCTGGTCTTCACCCACTCGTTCCGTGACACGGCCTCGGCCGACATGGCCTTCGCCTCGAATCTGCTGGGTGCGATGGTCGGCGGCGCGCTCGAATACCTCGCGCTGCTGACCGGGTTCCGGTCGCTGCTGCTGCTGGTCGCCGGCCTGTACGTGCTGGCGTTCCTGTTCTCGCAGCGCTGGCGCCTGCTGGCGGACAGGGACCTGGAGCGGATCGACGCCGACCCGGCGACCGGCGACGGCGCACTCCCGGCCGGCGCCACGCCCGCCTGATCGCGGACCACCGACGACGGCGGGTCAGCCGCCCAGGTGCAGATAGCGGATGAGATCCGAGTAGTCGTCCGTGAACGGCCGATCCGCCGCCACCGCTCGCGTCCAGCCGAGCGCCTCCAGCTGCGCGATGACGGCCGGGTCGTCCGACCCCGCGACCCAGCGCGATGGCGTCGCACCGGCCTCGCGCTCGGCCCCGCTCGGGCTGTGGGACCGCTGCATCATCGTCAGGCCGGCGCGCTCGCCACCGGCGGCGATCACGGGCGTCAGGTCGTAGAAGCGGTTGGAGACGTTGAAGCCGATGAGCCCGCCGGGGCGAACTGTCCGCCACTCGATGGCGATGGCTTCTGCCGTGATCAGGTGGACCGGGATGGAGTCCGAGGAGAAGGCATCCAGCAGGACGAGGTCGAATGTGCCCGCCGGCTCGTCCTCGAGTGACAGTCGGGCGTCCCCCAGGACGACACGCGGCTTCTGCGGCGCATCGCTCAGGTAGGTGAAGTAGCGCGGGTCTTCCGCGACCCGCACGACGACGGGGTCGATCTCGAAGAACGCCACGGCCAGTTCCGGCGTGACATAGGCGCCCATCGTGCCGGCACCGAGTCCTACCACTCCCACGTGCGTGACGGTGCTGCCCGGTGCGGGCGTGGCGAGACTGAACAGGTTGCCCGCCGGTCCGCTGCGACTGAAGTAGGTCGTCGGCTCGCGGCGCAACGCCGGATCGGTGGACTGCGTGCCGTGAACAGTCGTGCCATTGAAGAGGACGACTCGGTCGTCTGCCGGCTCCTGCTGGACGACCGTCACGCCGAAGAAGCTGCGCTCACGCAGGTCCACCGCCGGTTGCAGCACGAACGTGGCGAGGACGAGGACGAACGCCGTGGTCCCGGCCAGGAACCACGGCCGGGCCCCGACGGCAAGGACCAGGCCGCCGACCAGGAGCCACCGGATCCCGGCCTCGGCGGCCAACGAGCCCGTCGCCACGAGCGCCACGACGAGCAGGCCGGCGACCACGAGGTACGGCAGCATCCGGCCCCAGAACCCCTCGAGGAAAGGACTGAAGTCGAGACCGCGGCCCTTGGAGCTGACGCGCTTCACGACCGGAGGCGCGGTGAGAGCGAGCGCGACCAGGGCGCCGATGAGCAGGATCGGGTACTCCCAGACGTCGGGGAAGACGAGCGGGGACACGAGCGCGACGAAGGCGCTCGCGAGCGCGCCGCCCGTGGACACGATCAGGTAGAACTCGGTCAGGTGAGCCGGGTCCGGGCGGTCCTGGGCGAGTCGGCCGTGGAGCGCGACCGCCACGATCCCCAGGGCCAGCAACTCCAGCGCGAGCGTGGCCAGCACCGGCCAGACGCCCGCCGACCCGAACGGGACCCAGAGCAAGGTGATCATGGCCGGCGCCGCGACGATCGTGGGCGGGATGAAGCGCTGGGCACGGGGCGAGAAAGCGATGATGAACGAGCTCAGGTAGATCGCCAGCGGCCACACCCACAGGAGCGGCGCGGACACGAGGTCCGTCGCGATGAAGGTCGTGACCGCGGACAGCAGCCCGGACGGGATCGCGGCGAGCAGGATCCAGCGCAGCCGCCGGGCGGCGTCGATCGGTCGGGCGTCGGGCGTCGCGAGATCCTTCGCCTTGCCCGCGAGGTCGGAGGCGTGCCGCCGGAGGGCCGGGGTCGCCCGGATGGCCGCGAGGGTCAGCAGGACCACAAGCGCCACGAACCCGAACAGCCAGATGCCGCGCTGGTCGGTCAGGCCCAGGCGCGGCTCGATGACGAGTGGGTAGGCGAGCAGGGCGAGCAGGGAGCCGCCGTTGCTCAGCGCGTAGAGCCAGTAGGGATCGTCCCCCTGGCCACCGCGGACGTCGGCGAACCAGCTCGACAGGAGTGGCGTCGTGGTGGTCAGCAGAAAGGCCGGGAGGCCGATGACGGCGCCGAGCAGGACCACGACGCCCAGTGCGGGGGTCAGCCCGTCGACGCCGATCGTGGCGACCCTCGCCGGTGCCAGGAGCAGCGCGACGATCCCCAGGCAGGCCAGGCCGACGTGGATCGGTGGACCCCACCGACCGAACCAGGTCACCGACACGTGGGCATACAGGTAGCCCGCGAGGAGCACGGCCTGGAAGAAGAACAGCGTGGTCGCCCAGACGGCGGGGGTGCCGCCGAAGATGGGCAGCGCCAGGCGGCCGACAAGCGGCTCCACGGTGAACAGCAGAAAGGCCGACAGGCCGATCGGAGCGGCGAACGCGAACGTCCGGGCGGTCATGCAGGCACTCCCGTGAGGTCGTCGGCGACGACGGGTTCATAGAGGGCGGGCCAGCGGGTCCCGGCTGCGAAGGCGATCGATCCGATGGCGATCCCGACCCACGATCCGATGTAGGCATAGGTGGTGATGGCGATCACCGAGAGCAACGCGAGTTCACGCCGGATGGTCAGCAACGCGGGGCCCAGGAACAGCATCCCGAAGATGTGGAGCGACGCCGCGCCGACCGTCGACAGGATCCCGATCCACTCGCCCGCTGTCCGCTTGGGGACGAACCAGGCAGCCACCAGGCACACGGCGACGACGGCGAAACCCGCCAGGCCGGGCAGGTACCTCGTCACGGCGATCCCGCCCAGGTCCCAGCTCGGATCGGAGGCCCGACGGAGCTGGGCCACCCAGTCGAACCACAGGTCGATCCCCGTGAGGGGGAGCGTGGCCAGGACGATGACCCCGAGGACCGCGAGCCCGCCAAGGGCCGCCCGCGGCCGATGGCGCAGGGTGTAGATCCACGGCTGCAGCTGGGACACCTTGATCGCCCCGATGAACGTCGCGAGTCCACCGGTCAGCGGAGCTGATGTCGACGGGTCGGCCACGTCCCGGGCTCGACGGAGGACGCCGGATGGTCGTCGCCAGAACAGGAAGACGAATGCTCCGAACAGGAGCACCTGGACGTTGCCCCCGAAGATCCCCTCCGAGAATGGCGGCCAGGCGAGCACGAACGGCATCCAGGGCCACGGGATCGCAAACCGGCGGCACGCGGCGACGGCGACGATCGCGAGCAGGCCCACCCAGGCGACGGAGACGACCTCGCGCGGCAGCTCGGCCAGGACGGCCAGGACCGGCAGCAGGTACGGCGGGTAGAGGAAGGGCTGGGTCGCCCCCGGCTCGGTCAGGAAGGCACCGGCCTGGTACGGGGGCTGGCCGGCCACCCAACGCTCGGCCGCGCGGAGCGGGATCTCCAGGTCCACCGCGAACCTGGGCAGGATCAGGACGGTCCCGACCAGGGCATAGACCAGCAGGACCGCCCAGAGGGAGATCAGGGCGCCACGAAGGAGCCGATTCGGACCGGTCCCAGGGGTGGCGATCCGACGGAAGGCGACCACTCAGGGCGCCGCGCGCCGCATGGTCGTCGGCGTCGCTCGCTCCGATCCATCGCCCAGGATCCGGCGGATCAGGAAGTACTCGGACAGGGGTCGGTCGTCGGTCAGTTCGGGACCCTCCCCGACGAATGCGGTGACCTCGTCGCCCGAGATCCAGGTGAGCCTGGCGATCTGGGCGACCCAGCCCTCGACCGTCGTGGTGGGGCTGTCGTACGCGCCGGAGATGTCCTCGAGGACACCCGGACGGGCGAGGATCGTCCGGATGTCGTTCGGCGCGAACGAGATGGGCTCGTCGGATCCAAGCACATAGGTGCCATACCCGCCGGCGCCGAAGACGATGGTGATCTCGGGGTAGACGGCATGGAACGCCCGCAGGTGCGACTTCAACTCGTTCATCGTCTGGCCGTACGGGATCCACTGCATCATCACGCCACCAGGGTTCAGGTGGGCCCGACCGACCTCGTAGTACTCCCGCGACGAGATGACGGAGGCGCCGGAACTCTCGAGCGGCGGGGGCGGATCCGTGACGATGATGTCGAACCGGTCCTCGGTCAGTTCCAGGTGGTTCCGCCCGTCGGCGATGATCACCTCGCCGGCCGGATCCGCCAGGACCGACTCGGCGTCCGGGTGATAGAAGTGGAACATCTTGGGGACGGACGGGACCAGTTCGATGACGTCGGTCTCCAGCCCGGCGAGCAGGGCGGTCCGAAATGCGGTGCCCATCCCGAACGCGACGATCAGCGCCCGCTTCGACTCCGGGCGTGCGATCAATGGAAGGACCGGCATCAGGTTGGCATCGACCGTCAGCAGGGTCATGGACGTGCCCGCGACCCAGAGTTCTGGCGTCGCATGGAGCTGACCCGCCTCCACGGTCGCGATCTCGTCCTCGGTCGTGCCGAAGATCGTCGCGTTCATGCCAGTGAGCCTGGCCTCGTTCGGTGAGAGCAGGGCCGCAGGTGCCAGCGATGCCGCGATGATCGCGAGGCCGACGAAGCCGGCCACGACCGGCGTGGTCCACCGGGTCCGGCCCGAGGCGGACGGTGACCCGATCGCGATCGCGGCGCCGACCCCGACGTTGACCAGGGCGAGCAGCGCGGCCGCCTGTGGCGAGCCGACGAGTGGGATCAGGAGGAAGGGCACCAGGAAGGCACCGGAGATCGATCCGAGCGTGTTGACCGCCAGGAACGTGCCGGTGCTGCGGCCTGACCGGGTCGGATCATCGGTGAGCATCGCGGAGGCTGCTGGGAATGTGAGGCCGAGCACGACCGTCGTGAACAGCACCACGAGGACCGCAGCCCCGAACAGCGTCAACAGGACCTCCGCTGGTCGTCCCAGGTCGACGACGGCGGGCCGTGCGATGACGGCGACCAACCCGAACAGAACAAGGGCGCCGATGAGGACCTGTGAGGCGGCAAGCAATCGTGCCGGATCCGTGATCCGTGGCCGCAGAACATTGAAGAGCAAGGCTCCTACGGCTAGCCCCAGAAGGAACAGCGCCAGGATCACCGTAAACACATAGGTGGTGTTCCCGGTCCCGGACGCCAGCATCCGAGTCCAGAGCACCTGGTAGCCGAGCGACGTGAGCCCGGAGACGAATGCCACCGTCAATGCGAGGCCCACGCGCCCTCGACCGATGACGGTCGGCTCCTGCGTCGGTTCGGTGGTCTTCGCCAGCTCCGTGGTATCCGGAGTCTCGGGGGCCGGAAGTGGATGGCGTCGGTCAAGGGCGAGCGCCGCGACGCCCGCCACCGCTGAGCACGCGGCACCGACCAGCAGAGCGCCGGTCAAGCCAAGAAGTTCGATCAGGATGAACCCGGCCACCAGCGTCCCAAGGATCGCGCCGACGATGTTGGCGGCATACAGTTTGCCGAATGCCTTGGACAGGTGACCGTCCTGGGTGAGGTAGCGGGTCAGCGATGGCAGGGTCGCGCCCATCATGATCGTGGCGGGTGCGAGCGCGAGAACTGCCAGACCCATCCGTACGAGTGCGAGGGCCTGCGGCGAGCCCTCCAGCCCCGGATAGAGGCCGCGGTAGATCTCGTTGATCAAGCGGAAGGTCAACGGGGTCAGGATGACCACGACAGCAAGCGCGATCTCCAGCAACCCGTAGAGCCGGAGCGGCGACTTGACTCGGTCGGCCAGGCGGCCGCCGATCGGCGCCCCGATCGCCATCCCGGCGAAGAATCCGGTCAGGATGGCGGACACCGCCTGGGTCGTGTTCCCGAACACCAGGACGAGCTGACGGGACAAGACGATCTCATCGATGAGGCCGGCCGCGCCGGACAGGGCGAAGATGAAGAGGATCCGCGTTCGCATCGCTACGTCAGGTCCCTTTCCGGTTTGATCTCAGCGAACGGTCGCCGACGCGGTGCATCAAGGCAACCAACCATCAGTACCGTCGTCATGTCGCAGGGTCCCGGTCCGGTCGGAGCACGAGATACAGCGCGGCGAGGGTCGAGAGGGCCGTGAACCAGAGGGTCGGCAGGGCGATCGTGACGGCGACGATCAGGAGGGCCTCACTCCACCGGCGCTTCTTGATGACGCCGGCGATCACCGCCAGCCCGACCCCGGCCGCGAACCGAAGGGCATAGGGGATCGCCACGAACCCGGACTCATCCATCGCACCGCGCGACAGTGTGATGTCCGCGAACTGCGCCCAGGCCGCCGGGTTCAGCAGGTAGCTGACCGCCAGGATCCCAAGTCCGACCGCGACCGCGACCGCGGCCTCTCGCCAGCGGCGCCGCACCGCCAGGTAGACGATGCCGAGTCCTGGCGCGAACTTGATCGACGCGCCGATCGAGAAGAAGCCGGACCAGCGCCGGAGCCCAAGGACAAGCAGGACCGCGAGGACCAGGTGGATGTTGCGGAACCACAGCTCCACGGCCACCGGGGGGAAGGCGATCAGGGCGAACATGATCCAGATGTCGCGTCCGGCCAGCCAGTAGAGGCAGCCCATGAGCATGACCGTCCACGTGGCCGTGAAGACGGCCGGCGACATGATCAGGGCGAATGGCACCAGGGATTGGGCCAGTGGCGGCGGATACCGGTACTCGTAGGGTGTCACGACGGTCGCGGTCGGGTCGTACAGCGGCACACCCTCGATGAGGCGCCGGGCCCCGTTGTAGTAGGACAACTCGTCCGCCGGGATCGGCCAGCGATAGACGGCCACGATGAGCAGCAGGCTCGCGCCGATCATCGCCAAGGCCAGGATCCCGGGCGCCGGCAACCAGATGCGACCGCGCGTCAACGGACGTCTGAATGCACGGTCGAGCAGGCTGACGCTCGACGTCGTTTCCGGTGCCATGTCGCCGACGGCTGGCATGGGGTCCTCGGCCGCGAGATCAGCGGGCCGGCGGCGTCCGAGCCAGGCGATCACGCCGATCGCGACCAGCGGGAATTCGGTGATCGAATAGAACGGCCCACCGCGACCATCGATCGGGTTCGGCTGCGCGTCAAGCAGCACCTGCGGATAGATGAGCGTCAGGCCGAGGACGGGCAGCGAAGCCAGCCCGAGCCCCGCCACGACATACCACCATCGTCGGTCGCGTACGCCGAAGAGGGCGAACGGCAGGATCGTCGGCTTGATGATCGCAAGGGCGGCCGGGCCATGCCAGACGGTGCCGACAGCGACCGCCGCAGCCGCCCAGATCACCGGATTCCCGAAGATGTACTTGGCCGGCGAGTAGGGCCAAGCCAGGCAGAGTGCGATCGCCAGGAGTGCCCACGGCGCCGGTCGGTGCCGCCACACGACCCAGGCCAGGATCCCGGCCGGGACCACCCACCACAGCCACGGTCCGAGGACCCGGAACGGGATGAGCAGGTAGAGGAGGACCGGCGGGTACAGGACGTCCCCGAGCTCGATCGGATATGGACCATGCAGCTGCCGGTCCAGGTACCAGGCACCGGAGGCGAGCCAACGGTCGACGGCATCCATGTAGATGCCGAAGTCGATCGCGAATGACCGCCCGAACCAGTCGCTTGACGTGACGAGCGCGACACCCCAGCCGATGACCGTGATCGCACCGATCAGGGCAGCCAGGACAAGCGTCGCCGTCTCGGCCCGGGAGCGTCGATCGACATCAGAGCGCCGCTCAGATGACATGGGCCCAGTACGCCCCCATGGCCATCACGATCACGCCGAAGACGATGAGGAGGCGCCAGCCGAGCCCGATCCGACCTCGCATGGCCGCCGCAGAGGCGCACAGGGCGATGACGAACGGGACCGAATCCATGAAGTAGCGGTAGCCGTACTGGAGCCAGCCGCCGCCGTAGTAGAGGAGTGACGGGATGAGGACGAGCAGGGCGGCACCCGCGAGCCACCACGCCCGACGGTCGCGCCAGTCCGCCCGGACGGCGTACAGCAACCCGGGACTGGTGATCAACACGGACAGGCCGAGGCCATCCGGACGGAAGAACGGGAACTCAGGGACGACCGTGGTGAGGTGGAACAGGAAGTAGTCCAGGTTCATCGGCAGGTGGGCGATGGCGAACAGCCCGAGGGCTCGCTGGCGCTCGAGCCACTCCGGGAGCGTCGCGAGGGCGTAGCCGGATTCGAATGGCGAACCGAACCGCACCTGGTTATAGGCGAGGAAGAACACGAGCGACGGCGCGACCCCGACCGCCAGCCAGACCCAGCGCCGCCACGGGATCTCGCGAAGCGACGGCATGAGGAGCAGGGCGTAGAAGGGGATCGCGAAGGCCAGCGGTGCCCGCGTGAGGAAGGCCGCCCCGGCGAGGAGTCCGATCAGCCAGGCTCGCCGCGCCCCCCAGAGCTCGATGAGGCAGGCGAACGTGAGGATGGTGGCGATGAGCTGGCCCGTGTGCCAGACGCCGCCGCGGGTCGTGATCCAGATGACCTGGGTCGAGAAGCCGAACAGCACGGTCAGCCACGCGCGATCAGTCAGGCGCTTCACGCCCATCCGGCCGACCATCCACCAGGCCAGCCCGACCCCGGCCGCCGCGAGCGCCGCATTGATGCCGGACTCGACCTGGTCCGCGGTCACCGCACCCAGGACCACCACCACGGGCATCAGGGCGATCGCCGGGAACGGGGCGAAGGGCACGAAGAACCGGCCGTCCACGATGATCACGTCATATGGGCCCGGCTGGAAGAGGAGGTACGTCCGGCCATGGAGGAACGCCTCGGCGAGATAGAAGAAGTCGCCCCGCCCGGCATCGAAGTCGCGAGCACAGAACCAGTAGATGACGAAGGACACGACGACCAGCCCGACCCCGACGAGGACCGGTCGGTCCAGTGGAAGGCGGCGCGTCACGCGATGACCCCCGTCCGGACCGCACCATCGGTCCGAGGACTCCGCCACGATGCGGGGATGGAGAACGGCCCGAGCAGGGCGGCCCAGAAGACGATCGGGTAGATCGCGGGCGGGACGATCCAGAGCAGCGGCAGCGACGTGGCGAGTGGGATGGCGACCGACCAGCGCGCGCCGTTCGCCAGCAGCCATGCCGTCGGCAGCAACAGGATGATCGCGTAGTGGTCCCAGAGGAGCGGCGAGACCGGCTGGGTCGCGACGACCGCCACGACGTACCCGGCCGCGAGCGTCAGCCGCCGAGCGCCGACGACAACGAGCCCCAGCGCCAGGACGACGCTCGCCCACTGGATCGTCGTCGCGGCGCCCGCTGAGAGGCCCGCCTGGTACAGGACCGCCCCGACCGTGAAGTTGTGCGGCGTGCTGACCGGCTCGCTGACAACGCGAAGCAATCCGATGTAGTCCGTCCAAGCGGTCACGCCGACCACCGGCAAGGTGACGGCGGCGATGAACGCGACCACCCCGACGGCGACCACGGCGGCCCGCCAGGCGCCGGCCAGCACGGCCCAGCCGACGAGCAGCAGCGGCTGGAGCTTCACGAGCCCGCCGATGCCGATCGACGCGCCCAGGGCGGTCGGGCGGGCGAGCCATCGCCAGCCGAGAACGAACAGGAGCAACAGGATCGGCCCGACCTGGCCGAGCTTCAACGAGTACAGGACCGGCCAGTCGAGCCCCGCCAAGAGGAGCATCCCCCACCGGATCGTCGTGGATACCGGCATGAGCGCGATCGCCCCGATGACGCACGCGATCAGGAACCCGGTCCAGACCCAGACGCCGGCCGCGCCCATGAGCGCGAACGGGACGAACGCGACCGCGAACGGCGGCGGATACAGGAAGATCGCGAACCCGCCGGCGACGTCCACGTTCACGTCGTACAACGGCAGGCCGTCGAGCAGTCGCTGGGCCGCCCGGACGTAGGCCTCGTAGTCGTACCCGAGCGTGTCGCCGATCCAGCCGCTGTACAGGACCGCGACGGTCGTCGTGACGAACACGACGATGGCGACCGGCGGCAGGAACGCTCGCGCCCGGGTCACGTCAGGTGCCGATCCGCCTGACGCCCCGATGCAAGAGCGGGATCCGTAGCAGATCCCAGGCGACGGTCAGGGCGAGGCCCAGACGCGGGCGCATCCGCGAACCGCGACGGTCCGACCAGCGGATGGGCACGATGGCGATCGAGTAGCCACGGCGTCTGGCGAGGTAGATGAGCTCGATGTCGAACACGATGCTGCGGATCCGCTGCGCCTCGAACAGGTCGTGGGCCGCCGCCCGCGAGAACCCCTTGAAGCCGCATTGCGTGTCCTGGACGGACCCCACCACCCAGACGGATGCCAGCAGGTGGAACACCCAGCCGAGCGCCCGCCGATAGGCCGGCTGGCTCGTCCGCATGTCCGAGCCATCCGGCTGGATGCGCGATCCGAGGGCGACGTCGTGATCCGCGAGCGCATCGATCAGGAGCGGGAGCTGGTCCGGCGGGGTCGCCATGTCCGCGTCGGTGAAGACGATGAGGTCCGCGTCGGCCGCGAGCATCCCGGCGCGGACGGCCGCGCCCTTGCCTCCGTGCGGCACCGACAGCAGCTGCAGCGACGTGCCCACCGGGGCGTGACCGTTCGCCTCCGGGCGGGCCGTCACGAGGGCCGCCGTCCCGTCGGTGCTGCCGTCGTCGACGACGAGCACCCGGATCTCGGCCGGGAGATTGCCGGCGCCCGGGGCGCCTTCCCGCGCGTGCTCGCCGCGTCGTCCCAGGTAGCCGAACAGCTCGTCGAGGGCAGGCCCCAGGCGGGCCTCCTCGTCGAAGGCCGGCAGGATCAGCGCGAGGCTGGACGGTTCGGACATCCGGCGCAGTCTATCCGGCGGACTCATCGGACGGCTGCATCGCCGAGTGCGCCAGGGCCGCGCAGATGGCGAACCCGCTCGGCCACAGGATGGGCAGGCCGATCGTGGCCGCCACGACGACGGTCCAGCGCCGGCTCGTCCGCGCGCCCCACACGACCAGCGCGCCCGCGGCGACGAGCCGTGCCCAGAGCGGGATGCCGATCTGGAACTGCTCCACCGTCCCGCCCGCCTCGGCGTCCCGCAGGAACGTGAACCACTCCTGCCACAGCTGCGGGTTCGCGGCCACGGACAACGCGACGACCGCTCCGGTCACGCCGAGCGCGATCAGGAGCGAGCGCCACTCGCGTCGAACGGCGAACCACAGCAGGCCCACCCCCGGGGTCACCTTCGTGAGGAGGACGAATCCCCACGTCCATGGGTAGCGGAACCCCAGCGCCACGGCCGCGGCGATCAGCAGGTCGATGTTGCCGTGATACAGGGTCAGGGCGACCGGCGGGAAGGCCAGCAGCCAGATGACCCGGTAGCCGCGGCGACCCAGGAAGATGACCGTCCCGAGCAGGAGCGCCAGCCACAGCCACAGGAACGTGAACCACTCGAGGTTCCCGAACCAGCCGAACAGCCACGCGATCGGCGGTGAGTAGTTGAAGGCCGCCAGCCCGCCGGGCGGCACGACGTACGGATCGCTCGGGTCCACGGACCAGTAGGCGTAGGCATCGAAGCCGACCGTGCCCTGCTGTGGCGCCACGACCAGGAACAGGTACGCCGTGAACAGCAGACCCGCCACGATCGAGCCGTCGCGCACGGCGCGCAGGACGAGGCGTCGTCGGGCGGTCATGCGGCCGGGCTTGCCGGCTCGATCCTTGCCGGGTCCGTGTCCGCGTCGGGACCACGGACCGTGGCCTGCAGGGTCGAGAGCTGGTACATCAGCAGGCGCGGGCTGGCGAGGACGGACAGGGCCACGGCCAGGGCCCAGCCGGCGCGGGTCGGGGCGAAGCGGAACGCCAAGGTTGCCAGCATCGCCACGAACGCCAGCCACAGCAGCGGTGACAGGGCGTACAGCGACCGATTCTCCACGTTGCCGACCTGGCCGAGGTCCGGGAACCCGATGAAGGCGATCGTGCCCGCGGGCTCGAGCAGCAGCGACAGCGCGGCCAGGGCCACCAGCCACAGTCCGAGGATCCCGAGCGCGCGCAGGTCGCGCCGACCCACCCAGTACACCGCGACCAGCAACGGCAACAACTTGAGGTTGGCCGCGAGTGCGATCCCGAACGGGGTCCCCAGGATCACGAGGAACGTCACGGCCACCTGGGCCTGGCCGATCGCCAGGCTCCAGGCGATCGGGGCCGCGAGCCAGCCCAGGACCAGCCACGTCCAGCGGTTCCGGAGCCCGGAGCGGTACACCGTGGCCGCGAACAGGACGAGCAGCAGCGCCTCCCAGATGAGGGCCGCGGTCTCGAAGGGCAGCAGGGCCAGCGGCCGGAAGAAGACGGCGAGGAGCGGCGGATATCGATAGAACGCCGCGTCGTCGGTGCCGGCCGGCTGGTCGTAGAGGGGCAGACCGGCATTGAGGCGAGCCCCGGCGTCGTAGTAGGCCCGCACGTCGGCGAGCGGATCCAGCGTGAGATGGAGGACCAGGGTCTGGAGGCCGATGAGCGCGCCGAGCACGGCCGAAGCCGCCAGCACCAGCTGGACGTTTCGCGACTGGAAGGCACGCTCGAAGCTGGCCACGGGCGGCATCCTACTCGCGGGCGGGAGCCTCGGTCACCCGACCATCGTCCGGTCGATGGCGGTCCCGACCGGCGACATACTGCGTCGGATGCGATCGACACCCGGCCGGACCCTGCCCCGACTGACGCCCGTCGTCGCGGTCCTCACCGCGATCCTGGTCGTCGTGACGGCCTGGGCGTTGTGGCAGTTGCTGACCGGCTATCCGCTGGGCGTGGACCTGGAGATCCCGCTGCGAGCGGCCGAGCGGTGGCTGGCCGGCGGGGACCCGTATCCTCCCGGCGCCTTCGACGCCCCGAACGGCCCGGATCTGCCGTTCCTGTATCCGCCCTTCCTGCTGCCGATCATCGCCCCGCTGACGTTCCTCCCTCGGGACGTCGTCATGATCGGCTGGACGGTCGCGCTGGTGGCCGGTGGCTGGTTCACCGGGCGGCGCCTTGGCTTCGGGCCATGGGTCGCGGCCTTCGCCCTGTGCTGGCCCCCCTTCGCCGAGGCGATCCTGGGCGGCAACATCCAGGTCCTGTTGTTCGCGGCGTTCGCGGCGCTCATGTACCGCGCTGGGACGCAGCTCGACCCGGCGACCCGCGACCGGCCGGCCGTCGTCGACGGACTCCTCGCGGCGTTCGTCGGCGCGCTCAAGGTCTCCCAGGTCCATGCCTGGTTCTACGTCCTGCGCCGCCGCCCCGCCGCCGCCGTCATCGGCCTCGCGCCATTCGCGGCCATCGCCCTCGCGACGCTCCCGCTGGTCGGCTTCGACACCTGGGTGGACTGGGCATCGCAGGCCGGTCGCTCCGGCGACCCGTCGTGGGAGCCGGTCGGCGCGCCGCTGTCGATCTTCATCGGCCAGCCGCTGGCACTCGCCATGTCCGTCGTCTCCATCCTGGCGATCCTCGTCGTACCGCCTCGACAGGCCGGTGCCTGGGTCGGCATCCTGACCTTGATCGGCGCTCCATCGCTGCACATGTTCGGCCTGTTGTTCCTGCTCCCGGCCATGCGAGTCGTGCGCCGCGACGTGGCCCTGGCGGCCGCGATCCTCGTCGCGTCGTACGACGCCGTCGCCATCTGGGTGGCCGTGTCCATGGTCGCCTGGACGCTTGCCGCGGGCTACCGCTGGCCCCGTCTGTGGGAGGCCGGACGTCCCACCTGAGTAGCCCTTTCGTACGGGCGGCGGACGGGGGACCCGGTGCTACATTGCACCAGCCGTGCGTACTCCCCTGCTGCTGTACGGGCTCGCCCTGGCCGTTCGGGCTCTGCTGATCTGGCACTTCCCGTACCCGGCGTACCCGGACTCGGCCTATTACGTGGACGTGGCCCAGGCCATCCATTCGGGCCAGGGCTTCAACGTGGACTTCATCTGGATCTTCGCCGAGGTGGGCGGCACGATCCCGGCGGATCCGGTCCTGCCGATCCCGTCCAACGCCCACTGGATGCCGCTCGCGTCCATCGTCCAGTTGCCGTTCATGGCCCTGTTCGGGACGGCTGCCTGGGCATCCGCCGCCCCGTTCGCCATCATCGGTGCCACCGCCGCCCCGCTGACCTGGGCGATCGCCCGTGACGCGAAGGCGTCATCGACCGTGGCGGTCGGGGCCGGGACCCTGACCGCCGTCCCGCTCCTGAGCGCCGTCTACCTCGTCCAGCCCGACAACTTCTCGCTGTACCAGCCGCTCGTCATCGCCTCGCTCTGGATGGCCGCCCGCGCCCTCCAGGGCAAGCGACCCGGCCGCGCGTTCGTCGCCGCGGGGCTGCTGGCCGGCCTGGCCACGCTGTCGCGCAACGACGGCATGCTCGTCCTGGCCAGCCTCGGCGTGATCTTCCTGTTCGACCGCTGGCGCGCCTGGCGCTCGAACGGCAGCCGAGCGCCCGCCATCCCGTTCGCGGCGGCGGTCGCCTGCGTCGGCGTGTTCGTCCTCGTCATGGCGCCGTGGTGGGCGCGCCAGCTCGCCGTATTCGGCTCGATCTCGCCATCGACGGCGTCCGGCAAGGTCCTGTTCATCCGCGACATCGGCGAGTGGAACTCCATCACCACGCCGGCGAACCTTGAGCACCTGCTGGGCATGGGCCCCGGGCCGTTGCTCGTGTCGCGCATCGGCGGGCTCGTGGCGGCCTTGACCATCTATATCACCCTGGTCGCTGGCGTCGTGCTCGCCCCGTTCATGGTCATCGGCGGCTGGGCACGCCGCCGCTCGGACGACATGCGGCCGTTCTTCGCCTACGCCGCGATCCTGTTCGCCTTCTCCGCGCTCGTCTCGGCGATCCACGTTCCGGGCGGCACGTTCATCCACTCGGCCGTCGCGCTGGCCCCGTACAGCTACATCCTGGCGCTCGAAGGGGTCGCGATCGCCGTCGCGTGGGTCGCCGCCCGACGCCACACGTGGGATCCGGCCGTCGCCACCCGGCTGTTCACCTCGGCCATCGTCGGGTTCGCCGTCATCTGCGCCGTCTTCGGGACGCTCGTCGTCCACACCGTCTGGGACGGCCGGCGTGAGCGCCACATCGCGGTCGCCGCGACGCTCGATGTCCAGGGCGCGCCGCTCACCGACCGGGTCATGTCCATCGACGCCGCTTCCACGAAATACTGGTCCGGCCGCGGCGGGGTGGTCCTGGTCAACGACCCGGTCGACACGGTCCACGAGGTCGCCCAGGCGTACGGCATCCGCTGGCTCGTCCTCGACGGCAGCGAGTCGGTCCCGATCGCCCGTCCCATCCTGCAGGGCGACCGGCCGGCCTGGGTCGGCGCACCCGTCGCCGAGTTCCAGGTGGATGCGAGCGGGCAGCTCGTCCCGGCCACCACGGACCCTGACCTCGCGGTCTACCCGGTCTGCACGAACCCGGCCGATCCTCGCTGTGAGGCGGCCCCGTGAGCCGGCGCGAGATGCTCCTGTCCGGCCTGCTGGTGTTCGCGGTCGCGCTCGTGGCGCGGATCGTGTTCGCCAGCCAGATCGTGTTCCCCAAGCCGGAGGACACGGCCTACTACGTCGATGTCGCCCGCAACCTCGTCGAAGGCCGCGGACTCGTCTCGGATGCGATCTGGAGCTTCCAGACCCCGCCGCTCGAGTTCCCACGGCCGGCGTTCGAGGTCTGGCTGCCGCTGCCCACGTTCCTCGCCGCGATCCCGATGGCCATCCTGGGCACGACGTTCGCGGCCGCGCAGATCTCCTCGGTGCTCATGGGCGCGCTCGTCCCGGTCCTGGCCTGGCGGCTCGCGGCCGACGTCGCGGCGGATCGCGACCTGCCGACCGGGCGCGCTCGGACCCTCGCAGTCGGCACGGGCCTGACGACCGCGGTCTACCTGCCGCTGGTGCTCCACTCCGCCCTGCCCGATTCCACGATGACGTACACGGTCCTCGTCCTGACCGCCTGCCTGCTCATGAGCCGGATCGTCCGCGAGCCGCGCGGTGGACGGCTGTCCGACCCCCGCCTCATCGCTCTCGGCCTGGTCATCGGCCTGACGGCCCTGACCCGGAACGAGGCGCTCTGGCTGGCGCTCGTCTGGGTCATCGTCGCCTGGCGAGCCGGCGACCCACGCCCGTCCCGCGACGTCCGCGCACGGCTCATCGGCGTCGCCGGCGTCATCTCCTTCCTCGTGTTCGCCCCGTGGATGCTGCGCGACTGGATCGAATTCGGGAGCCCGCTCCCCGGCCAGGCTGCCGCCAATGCCCTGAGCGTGACCGGCTTCGACATCTTCGCGTGGAACGATCCGCCGACCCTGTCGCGCTATCTCGCGGTCGGGCCGGCACGCCTCGTCGAGATGCGGGTGGAAGGCTTCACCCACAACCTGCTCAACGTCCTGGTCCTGTGGGGCCTGCCCATCTCGATCATCGGCCTGGTGGCGCTGCCGTGGCAGTGGCGGGGGGCCGCCCTTCGACCCCTCGTGCTCGTGAGCGCGCTCACCTTCGTCGTGACCACCCTCTTCTTCCCGGTGTCCACGACGTGGGGCACGTTCCTGCACGCCTCCGGCCCGGTGAACGTCCTGATCGTCCTGTCCGCCCTGCTCGCGCTCGACGCCGGCCTCGCCCGCCTCGGCACGCGGATGGGCTGGGACCGGCCGATCGCCTGGCTCGGCCCGCTCCTCGGCATCTTCGGGTCCCTCCTGTTCTCGATCGCCCTGCTGCCGTCGTTCGCCTCCGGCACGGAGGGCAGCGCGGCGATGTACGCCGAACTCGGTCGACGGATGGCCCTCGCCGGGGAACCGCTCGATGCGGACAGCGGGCCGGTCATCGCGAACTTCCCGATCTGGATGGCGTGGGCGGAACGTGTCGAGTCGCTGGCCCTGCCGGACGAGACACCCGAGGACGTGCTGGACCTGGCCGCCGCCTTCCCGGGGACGCGCCTGCTCGTCATCGTCGGCGACGAGCACGGCGACTGGCCGGCCATCCTGGACACGGATGCCCCCGGCACGGAGTGCTACACGCCGGTCGACCTCGGGCCGGCGGCCGCGGGCGTGGCGGATGACCCACTGGAGGGCGTACGCGTGTACGTGATCGGCTGCCCATGAATGGCGACCCGTATACTCGGACGTCGATGGATGCCGCACGCGCCCGGACCGAGGCTCGAGATAGCCGCATCGACGGACTCCACGCGGAAGCGATCGCTGCCGTCGGGTACAGCGCGAACACGCTGCGAGGGGTGCGCGATCGGTATCGCGACGCCGGCGCGGAGCTGGTCGCCCGCTACCAGGCCCTGCGCGACGAACTCGAGCGGCTGGAGCGAAGGGCCCCGGACCCGGGCCTGCGGCTCATCACCGACGATGACGATGACGAGGCGGCGGCGAAGGCGGCCGAAGCCGATGCGGACGCCACGCGCGTCGCCGGACTGCGCGCCGAGGTCGAGGCCCTGACGGCCGAGGTCGGCGAGTACCAGGCGGAGCTCGCCCGGATGGCCCTCGCCCAGGAGAGCCTCGAGCGGACCTGGCTGTTCCTCAGTCGACGCGACGGCTCCCTGGTCGCCGAGCCGAGCACGGCGCCCGGCGCGGCCGATGTCCAGATGCGCATCGTGGAGGCGCAGGAAGCGGAGCGCCTGCGCCTCGCCCAGGAGATCCACGACGGCCCGGCCCAGGCGCTGTCCAACGCGATCTTCCAGGTCGAGTACATCGAGCGGGTGTCCGAGACCGACGCGCGCCAGGCGCGGCTGGAGCTGCACGCCCTGCGCGAACTGCTGCGCCGCGAGCTGGGCGACCTGCGCTCGTTCATCAGTCAGCTCCGCCCGCCGGTCCTCGATGAGCTCGGCCTCGACGGCGCCATCCAGGACTCGGCCGACCTGGTCCGGTCCGTGACGGGCGCCACGGTCACCACGACGTTCGACGCCCCGCCCGACCGGCTGTCGGATGCGGAGCGGACCGTCGTCCTGCGCGTGGCCCAGGAGGCCCTGCAGAATGTCCGGAAGCACGCCGTCGCCTCCAGCATCACGGTCCGGACCTATCTCGAGGCCCAGGAATGGGTCCTGGATGTCGGCGACGACGGCAGGGGCTTCGATGTCGGCGATGCGGCGGCCCGTGGCCGGCGCAACTTCGGCCTTCAATTCATGCGTGAGCGAGCCGAACTGATCGGTGCCCGCTTGGACGTACGATCTCGACCAGGGGACGGCACCGTCGTCCGTCTGGCGATACCGACCCGAGCCCGGACGGGAGCGTAAGGAGAGCACATGGCAACGACGGACTACAACGGACCCGACCGACGTCGGGGCGGACCGGACCGGCGGAATCCGGAGGACATCACCCGGATCCTCATCGTGGACGACCACGCCCTGTTCCGGGTGGGCATCGCCAACATCCTCGGCAAGGAGCCGGATCTCGAGGTCATCGGCGAGGCGGATGACTCGCGGAGCGCGGTCGACCGCGCGCTGGAGACCTCGCCGGACATCGTCCTGATGGACCTGTCCCTGCCGGCCCCGGGTGGCATCGAGACGACGCAGCGGATCAAGCGCGAGCTGCCGTCGACGGCGATCATCGTGCTGGCCGTCAGCGAGGACGAGGACGCCCTGTTCGACGCGATCAAGGCCGGCGCGGCCGCGTTCATCCTCAAGGATGTCGGGCCGGACGACCTCGTGACGATCATCCGGCGCGTCGTCGACGGCGAGTACCTGATCAATGACAAGGTCTTCGCCAAGCCCGCGGTCGCGTCGCGCGTGCTGAAGGAGTTCCGCGAGCTGGCCGTCTACGGCCAGGAAGCGGCGCCCATCTTCGCCCCGCTGTCCCCTCGCGAAGTGGAGATCCTGGACAACATCGCCCAGGGGATGACCAACAAGCAGGTCGCCTACGCGCTGTCCATCAGCGAGCAGACGGTGAAGAACCACATGAGCTCGATCCTGCGCAAGCTCTCCGTCAACGACCGGACCCAGGCCGTCGTCTATGCGATGCGCCAGGGCTGGATCCGGATGCCGGAAGACTGATCGTCGTACCCACCCCACGCGAGCGACCCGCGACCCGATGACCGACACCGAGATCACGACCGCGCCTGCCAGCCTGGCTCAGCTCTCCAGCCGGCTGGTCGACGACGTCCGCGATCTCGATGCCGAACTGGAGGAAGTGGACCTGCTCGTCAGCCAGGCCAAGACCGAGGCGGCGCGCCACGTCGCGCGTCGCGCGGCGGCGGCCGACAAGCTCGCCGCGCTTCAGAAGGGCGGCGCGACCGACCCCAAGGACCTGCTCGAGCTGAGTGCCCAGCTGGTCACGCTGACCAAGCGCGCCGCCCTGATGGAGTCCCAGGTGGACGTCCTCGAGGGCAAGCGACGCGCGCTGGGTCGATACCGCGAGGCCGTGGCCGGGTACGCGGCCGCGACCGCCGCGATGGACCCGACCATCGCCCTCGGTGGCGCCGACGGAGCCGACGAGCCACCGGCGCTAGACCGGGACGACCCGATGCCGGCGGCCGTGTCGCGCATGGTCATGACCGCGCAGGAGGACCTGCGTCGTGAGATCTCGCGGGCGATGCACGACGGGCCGGCGCAGAGCCTCACCAACATCGTCCTGCAGGCGCAGATCGTGGAGCGCCTCGTCGCCCGCGACCCGGCCTCCGCGCACGGTGAGGTGAAGCAGCTCATCGCGATGGTCCAGCAGACCCTGGACGCGACGAAGTCGTTCATCTTCGACGTCCGACCGATGGTCCTCGACGATCTGGGCCTGCTGCCGACCCTCCGACGGGCTGCGCGTGAACGCGGCCGGCGTGCCGGGATCGCCATCGAGTTCGACTCGATGGGGCAGGATCGGCGCCTCCCCATGGACCTGGAGAGCGGCCTGTTCCGGATCGTCGACGAGGCGCTGGCGGCCTACCTGAGCCTGGCGCCGGACCGGGTCTCGCTCAAGTTGGAGTGGACCGCCCAGGTCGAGGTCCGGGTCGCCGCCTCGAAGACGCCGCTGTTCATCACCGAGCCGACCCCGCCGCCACCCGCACCGGAACCGAAGCGGAAGGGCGACAAGGACGGGGCCGAGGAGATCCCGCCGGCCCTCGCTGCGATGATCGCCGAGCGCGAGGCCGCCGCCCGCGAGGAGGCCGAGGCGGCTCGCCTGCAGGCCATCGTCATCTTGCCGCCCGCGGTCTGGCGCGAGACCTTGACCCGGGCGGCGTCGATCGGCGTGACCGCCCAGCTGCTGGACGAGGGCGCCCAGTTGGTGCTGGTCACCGAATCGACCGCCCCGGATCCGGACGCGACCGAGGCGTGACACGCGGTCGCGGTCAGGGCCTCGTCGAGTACGGCCTGATCCTGGCCCTGACGACCGTCCTCACGATCCTCATCCTGGTCGTGTTCGGGGGGACCGTGGCGGACGTCCTGGTCGCCATCGGCGGCGCGATCGACGCCGCGACCGGCGGCAACTGACCCGGCAGCGGCCGCACGAGGCCCCGCGGCACTCCCCCGAGCGCCCACCACTGGTGCGCGAAGCGGTGCGCGAGAAGGCCCGAGTCACCCGTACCGCTGGGTACTATCAGGCTAGTGTGAGTCCGGCCTCCGTCTTCCTATAGTGGCGCAGCCCTCGATCGAGGGTGAGTACTCATCCAGGAGGCCACGATGGCACTGTTCAACGATCTGTACCTCAAGGTCCTCAACGCGGTCAGCCGCGACGAGGAGGGCCAGGGGCTCGCGGAGTACGCGCTGATCCTCGCCCTGATCGCGATCGTCGCGATCGTCGCTCTGATCTTCCTGGGCAGCCAGGTCTCGAAGATCCTGAGCACCGTCGGTACGTCGGTCTAGCACCGACCCGACTCAGCAGAGTCGCGAACGCCGGGTCCTACGGGGCCCGGCGTTCGTCTGTGTCCAGGGCGCACCGCCAGGTCGCCCGGACGTCTTGACAGCCCATCGCCTCGCCCGTACCTTGACCGTCCCTCTCGGCCTGTCCGCGAGGAGATCCGAAGAAAGGAGGTACCGAAGCAATGACGAACATCTACCTTGCAATCATGAATCTTCTTGATCGAGACGAAGAAGGCCAGGGGCTCGCGGAGTACGCGCTGATCCTCGCCCTCATCGCCATCGTGGCGATCGTCGCCCTGATCTTCCTGGGCAGCCAGGTCTCCAAGATCCTCAGCACCGTCGGCACGTCGGTCTAGCACCGCGTCCCAACCAGCCTGAGTACGGCCGCCGGGACCCTTCGGGGGCCCGGCGGCCGTTCCCGTTCCCAGGGGCGACAGGGGTCGGCAGCCGCCCCACCGCAACCTTGCAGGCAACCTTGCATCGTGCACGATTTCCTGCAGTTTCCTCCCAATGGTCCTAGGCCTTTCGTATAGTCGTCCGCCATTTTCCCGGTGCTACAGTGTTGCCACCTGTCACATACGACAACCCACTTCTTCGGGGAGAATCAAGTTGAAGCGCTCGAATCGACTGGTCTTGCTCATCGGGGTCTTCCTCGCCATCGTGGCGTTCGTCGGCGTGATCGTGATGCTCGGCGGCGGTGGCGGTGAGGGCGAGATCCGGCAGCCCACCACGGGCCCGGTCGTCGTCGCCACGACCGACATCCCGCTGTCCACCAAGGTGCAGTCGGACCAGGTCACGACCAAGACCGTCGACCTGACCGCGATCCTGCCCGGCGCCTACACGGACGTCTCCCAGGTCGTCGGCAAGGTCGTCCGCCAGACGATCGTGGCCGATGCCCAGGTGACGTCCGCGAGCTTCGCCGAGGGCGGGTCCGTCATCGACATCGAAGTGCCCAAGGACCTGCGCGCGATCTCGGTCCAGGTGGACCAGGTCAGCGGCGTCGGCACCCTGATCAAGACAGGCGACTATGTGGACATGGTCGTGGGCTTCGCGTCGGACAAGTTCCCGGTCGTGACCCAGAACCCGGTCGACGACTCGTTCCAGGTCGTCGGTGGCCTGAACGGCACCAGCGTCAAGCTGCTCCTCTCGGGGATGCAGGTCCTTGGCACCCTGCTGCCGCCTCCGACCACGGACACGTCAGGCCAGCCGGCCCCGAGCGGAGGGACCGCCACGAACCTGAACGGCCAGCAGGAGATCGTCATCCTCGCGGTGACGGCCCAGCAGGCGGAAGTCATCAAGTTCGCCCAGCTCGACGGATCCATCTCCCTGGTCCTGCGCTCGGTGGACGACTTCCTCGACCCGGTCACAGGCGAGTCCATCCCGGTCGTGGTCCCGCCGACCACCACGGGCATCATCCTCAAGACCCTCGTCGAGACCTACGGTGTCCTGCCGCCGGAACTCGTCGAGACCGTCACCCCGTAGCGATGGGAACCCGACCGGCCGTCTGACGGCCGGTCGGACCACTCCGGAGCGACGGAGCGCCTGGGCCCCCGGGCCCTCCGCCCGTCGATCCGGGGACCCGACACCGACGTATCCACCCTGACCTCCCCGACACCCTGAAGAGCGAGATGGCCGACCAGATCCGCGTCCTCATCGTCGACGACATCCCGGAGACCCGGGACCACCTCACGAAGCTGCTTGGCTTCGAGAGCGATATCGACGTGGTCGGCGCTGCCGGGTCCGGCGAGGAAGCCCTGCGGCTCGCCGTCGAGCTCAGCCCGGACATCGTCCTCATGGACATCAACATGCCGGACATGGACGGCATCGCCACCACGGAGCGGCTCGCCTCGGCGGCCCCCGCGGCGGCGGTCGTGATGATGTCGGTCCAGGGCGAAGCGGACTACCTCCGTCGATCGATGCTGGCCGGGGCGCGCGAGTTCCTCGTCAAGCCGTTCAGCAGCGACGAACTGACCTCGTCCATCCGCCAGGTCCACACCCGCGAGCGCGAGAAGCAAAGTCGGATCGCGCCGCTCGCCGCCGCGCCGACGTCCGCGGCCTCGATGCCCGCCGGGGCCCGCTCCGGCGAACCCGGCATGGTCGTCGCGGTCTTCAGCCCGAAGGGCGGGGTCGGCAAGACGACGGTCGCCGTCAACATGGCGGTCGCCGCGGTCAGCGAGCTGGGCAAGAAGGTCGTCGTCGTCGACGGCTCGTTCCAGTTCGGCGACGTGGGCGTCCTGCTCAACCTGAACCCGAAGAACAAGTCGATCGCCGACCTCATCCCCGAAGTCGAGGCCGGCGAACTCGAATCGGTCGATACGTTCGTCATCAACCACTCGGCCGGCATCCGAGTCCTCCTCGCGCCGCCGTCGCCCGAGATGGCCGAGCTGATCACGCCCGGTGGCGTCAAGAAGGTCATCGAAGCGCTGCGCCGCGATCACGACCTGGTCGTGGTGGACTGCACGTCCTATTTCAACGACACCACCCTGGCGATCCTTGACAGCGCGGATGTGATCCTGACCATGCTCAGTCTGGAGATCACCAGCATCAAGAACATGCGTCTGTTCCTCGAAGTCACCCAGCAACTGGGGTACGAGACCGGCAAGGTCCGGCTCGTCCTCAACCGCGCCGACTCGGCGCTGGGCATCCGCGTCGCGGACGTCGAGCACTCGATCGGCCGGAAGGTGGACGACACCATCGTGAGCGACGGTCGGAGCGTGGTCTACGCGTTGAACCGTGGCGTTCCGTTCTTCCTCTCCAACCGGGAGGCACAGGTCTCCCAGGACATCCTCAGATTGACCCGGGCGGTGGTCGGCGAGCGGGCGCAGGTCGCGTCCTCCGATGGATCCGGCAAGTCCGCCCAGAAGAAGTCGTTGTTCGCATGGCGCTGACCGTGTACGTAGTAGGCCCGTCGGGGCGAGAAGGGGTGTAGGCGATGTCCCTCCTGAAGCGGATCGAGAGTGCTCGACCGGGTACGGCTCCGGCCGGGACCCCCGCGCCGGCAGCGCCCGGATCGAATCTGCCGGCTCCCGCAGCCGGCGGCCCGCCGACGCCTCCGCCGTCGTCGCCTCGGCTGACCAGCCAGGCCCCGACGCGCGAGTCGTTCCGGGACGTCAAGTTCCGGATCCAGAGCCGGGTCATCCAGGACCTGGATCCGAAGCTGGACCTGTCCAACCAGGTCGAGGTCCGGCGCCAGATCGAGGAGATCTTCGGCAAGGTCATCGACGAGGAAGGTCTGGCCCTGACGCGCGCCGAACGCGTGCGGATGTTGGAGCAGATCACCGACGAGATCATCGGCCTCGGGCCGCTCGAGCCGCTCCTGCGGGACGAGTCGATCACCGAGATCATGGTCAACGGCCCGCGCCAGGTCTACATCGAACGATCCGGCAAGCTCGAACTGACCAACGTCGTCTTCCAGAACGACGACCACGTCATGCGCATCATCGATCGGATCATCGCCCCGATCGGTCGGCGCGTCGACGAGTCGTCGCCGATGGTCGACGCCCGACTGACGGACGGTTCCCGCGTCAACGCCATCATCCCGCCGCTGTCGCTGGTCGGCCCGGTCATCACCATCCGGAAGTTCTCGGCGTCGCCGTTCACGGTGGACGACCTGATCCGGTTCGGGACCGCGACCGCGGACATGTTCGACTTCCTGCGCGCCTGCGTGGAAGCCCGTCTGAACATCTTCGTGTCCGGCGGCACCGGCTCGGGCAAGACCACGACCCTCAACGTGCTCTCCTCGTTCATCCCGAATGACGAGCGCATCGTGACGATCGAGGACGCGGCCGAGCTGCAGCTTCGCCAGGAGCACGTCGTGACCCTGGAGTCGCGCCCGCCCAACATCGAAGGCAAGGGCGCGGTGCCCATCCGCGAACTCGTGCGCAACGCCCTGCGGATGCGGCCCGACCGGATCATCGTCGGGGAGTGTCGTTCCGGTGAGGCCCTGGACATGCTCCAGGCCATGAACACCGGCCACGACGGCTCGATGTCGACCGGCCACGCCAACAGCCCGCGCGACATGCTCTCGCGGCTCGAGACGATGGTGCTGATGGCCGGCGTGGACCTGCCCCTCCGGGCGATCCGCGAGCAGGTCGCGTCCGCCGTCGATCTCATCGTCCAGCAGAACCGCCTCAAGGACGGCACCCGCAAGATCGTGAACATCACCGAAGTCCAGGGCATGGAAGGTGACGTCATCGTCATGCAGGACGTCTTCGTCTTCGAGCAGACCGGTGTCGTCGAAGGCAAGATCCAGGGCCGCCTGAAGGCGACCGGCATCCGTCCCAAGTTCGTCGAAAAGTTCGAGGTCATGGGGATCAACCTCCCGCCTGGCCTCTTCGGGTTCACCTACTAGGCCCGGGAAGGAGCTGCGCTCGTGCAAACAGAGACGCTGATCGTTGCCGGGGTCGCCGCGCTGGCGATCCTGCTGATCGCTGTCGGCGTCGCGTCGTCGGGCGGTTCGGGTATCTCCGATCGCCTGGAGCGCTACGCCTCCGGCAAGCAGCCCGAGAAGAAGGTGGCCTCCACCGGCCAGGGACCGATCAGCGACCTGATCGCCCAGAGCCAGGCGCTGGCCAACTTCAACAAGGTCGTCGAGGGCCGCGACTTCGGGGCCAACCTGTCCCGCGACATCGCGCGGGCGGACCTGAAGCTCAAGCCGTCCGAGTTCATCTTCATCTGGATCGGCTCGGTCATCGGCATCCCGGTCGCCATGTTCATCTTCTCGTTCCTCCTGCCGGCGCTCGGCAACCCGCTGTTCCTGCTCATCGGTGCACTCATCGGGTTCTGGATCCCGCGCTTCTGGCTCGGGCGCCGCAAGAGCGGCCGCCTCAACGCCTTCAACAAGCAGCTCCCGGACACGATCACCCTGATCGCGAACGCCCTGCGTGCCGGCTCGTCCTTCCTGCAGGCGATCGAGCTGGTCGTGCGCGAATCGCGGCCGCCGATCTCCACGGAGTTCGGCCGCGTCATCCGCGAGGTCAACCTTGGCCTGCCGTTCGACCAGGCTCTCGAGAACATGGTCCGCCGAGTCCGCTCGGACGACCTCGAGCTCATGGCCACCGCCATCTCGATCCAGCACCAGGTCGGCGGTAACCTCGCCGAGATCCTCGACTCGATCGCGTACACCATCCGCGAGCGCGTCCGGATCAAGGGTGAGATCCGCACCCTGACCGCCCAGCAGCGACTGTCCGGCTACGTCGTGGCCGGCCTGCCGATCGGCCTCGCGGCCTTCCTGTTCGTCGCAGCACCGGGCTTCATGGAGCCGATGTTCGCCAACCCGCCGGAGATCCTCGGACTGCCGGCCGGCGTCATCATCCTGCTCTTCGGCGGCTTCATGATGTTCCTGGGCTTCCTCGCCATTCGCAAGATCGTCGACATCGAGGTCTAGCCTGATGATCCTTCCCATCATCGTCGCCGCCATCGCGGCCGGCGCGATCCTCCTGATCTTCATGGCCCTGGCCGGCGGTTCGCCGGTGGACCCCGTCCAGGCACGGCTGACGCAGCTGGGCACGATGCAGGCCAAGAACCTCGAAGAGCTCGAACTGCAGCAGCCGTTCATCGAGCGGACGCTGCGCCCGCTGGCCGCCCGGATGTCGGGCAGCGTGTCGCGGGTCACGAGTTCGTCCTTCTCCGAGCGGACCGGCAAGCGCCTGGCCCTCGCCGGGAACCCCGGTGACCTGGGCGTGACCGACTGGCTCGGCATCAAGGCCATCGGCGCCATCGTCGGCGGCATCCTGTTCTTCCTCGTGTTCACCTTCATGCTGGGCATGGGTTTCCTGGGCGGCGCGCTCATGGGCCTGCTCGGCGTGATCGTCGGGTACATCGCGCCGGAGTTCTGGCTCGGGCGCAAGGTCAAGGCCCGTCAGAAGGCCATCCTGCTGATGATCCCGGACACGCTGGACCTCCTCACGATCTCCGTCCGGGCCGGTCTCGGCTTCGATGCCGCGCTCGGCCGGGTCGTGGACAAGCTCAAGGGCCCGCTGTCGGACGAGTTCCGCCGGGCGCTGGCCGAGGTCCGCGTCGGCAAGGCGCGCCGAGATGCGCTGCGCGACATCGTCCCGCGCACCGAGGTCACGCCGCTGACCAACTTCATCGGCGCGATCATCCAGGCCGAACAACTGGGCGTCTCGATCTCCAAGGTGCTGCAGGTCCAGTCCGAGCAGCTCCGGATCGAGCGTCGCCAGCGGGCCGAGGAACAGGCGGCGAAGGCGCCGATCAAGATGCTGTTCCCGCTCGTCGGGTGCATCTTCCCCTCGCTGTTCATCGTCATCCTCGGGCCGGCCATCATCCTGATCGTCCTCAACCTCAAGGTCTGAGCCGGGTCGTGGCGCCATCGGGCGCCCCCCGACCCGGCGGCTTCCTGGCATGACCTCGGTCCTCGTCGCCCGCAATACGACGCGTGACGCCGTCCTGGCCACGCGTCTCGGCGTCGCCGACGGCCTGTGGGGCAAGTTCAAGGGCCTGATGGGGCGCCCATCGCTGGCGCCCGACGAGGGCCTCTGGCTGCCCGACAGCAACGGGATCCACATGATGTTCATGCGGTTCCCGATCGACGCGATCTTCGTGGGCCGACGGGACGACGCCGGTTCCTGCCAGGTCGTGTCGGTCCATCGTGGCTTGCGGACCTGGACGGGCCTCGTGCCGCTCGTGCGCGGTGCCCATGGCGTCCTGGAACTCCCGGTCGGCACCGTCGATCGCACGGCGACCGCCGTAGGCGACACGCTCGTCCTGGAGCCGGCCGCCTCTTGACCCTCGGACCCCGTGAACGGCGGCGCAGTGGGCCGCTGGCGCGGCCGGTCCGTCGCGGAGGACCCGTGCGCTTCGCATGCCGCCACGTATCCGGTCAGTGCCCGATACGGCATCGCCGCCAGGTTAGTGCCCGATAAGGCATCGCCGCCAGACTCGGACTCGTGACGCTCATCCGTTCCGCCCTCGCGCGGACCCTCGATGCGGCCTTTCCGGCC
>CAZOHT010000034.1:0-33150 GCA_964579825.1 uncultured Anaerolineaceae bacterium | reverse complement strand
CGAGGAACAGGAAGAAGCTCAGGCCGCCCAGGCAGAACGTGTAGGCGAACTTGACGGCGTGCTGCCGCACTCGCACCGGATGGATGTGCAGGAACACGTTGTTCATGACCGCATACGCGCGCGACCGCTCGTCTCGCGGGTAGGGCTGGCGGAAGAGCGATCGCCACACTGGGCTCCGGCGGATGGTCTGATCCACCCGCTCGAGGAAACTCAACGGGTTCCTCCTGCGACGCCGGGGGTCCCGGCCAATTGCGCGTCTCGATACGACTCTTTGTAGAGGCGGCCGTCGGTCGAGATCTCCTGGAGCTCGAACCGCTCCATCGTAATGGCGTCGAACGGACATCGCTTGACGCACAGCGCGCAGCGGATGCAGCGCTCCTCGTCGAGGATCATGGCGCCGCCGTTCTCCCAGCCGTACGCCTCCTCGAGTTCGGGCAGCAGCCCCTCCGACTTGAGCGTGTTGATGTCGACCATGTGGATGACGCCTTCGGGGCAGACGTCGGCGCAGGCGCCGCACAGCACGCACCGGAACGGGTCGAACCAGATGTTGAAGTTGCACATGAGGCAGCGGGTGGACTCGGCGACGGCCCCGTTGGCGTCGTAGCCGAGCTCCACCGGCGTGTTGAAGTTGACGATCGGGTCCGTGGAGGGCATCCGGGCCGACAGCTGGACCATCGGGATGTGCTGGCGCGGCAGCACGTCGTAGAAGTCCGGCATGTCGTGACGCCAGGAGCTCGTCACCTTGACGTTGGCGTCGACGGTCACGTCCGTCCGGCCGGCGAGGTAGCGATCGATGGCGTACGCCGCCTTCTTCCCGTGGCCGGCCGACTCGATCAGGGTCGTCGGGCCGGTCACGAAGTCGCCACAGGCGAACACGCCGCGGACGTTGGTCGCGTAGGTCGCGGGGTCCACCTTGACCCGGCCGCGGTTGATCTCGAACTTGGCCTCGATCGGCAGGAAGGTCAGATCGGCCGCCTGCGACACGGCCGGGATGACGGTCTGGGCCGGGATGATGAATTCGGAACCCTCGATCGGGACGGGCGAGCGGCGACCCGAGGCGTCCGGCTCGCCCAGCCGGTTGCGGATGAACTTGACGCCGACGACCTTGCCGTCCTCGCCGAGGACTTCGATGGGGCTGGCCAGGAACTCCATCCGAACGCCTTCGCGCTCGGTCTCGCCCAGCTCCTCCTCGTCGACCACCAGCTCGGACCGCGTCCGGCGGTAGGCGATGGTCACGTTGGCGGCGCCGTGGCGAAGGCTCGTGCGTGAGCAGTCCATGGCGGTGTAGCCACCACCGATGACGACCACGTCCTGACCGACCTCGAGCGGTTGCCCCAGGTTCGCCTTCTTCATGAAGTCGACGCCGTAGTCCACGCCCTCGAGGTCGCCACCCGGGATATCGAGCGCGACGGCGTCCATGGCGCCGGCGGTGATGGCGATCGCGTCGAAGTCGCGCTGGAGCTGCTCGAAGGTGATGTCCACGCCGATGGTCGTGTCGTACACGAACGTGGCGCCGAGCTTCTCGACGAGGCGGACGTCCATCTCGATGGCCTCGCGCGGCAGGCGGAAGGCCGGGACGCCGATGAGCATCGTGCCGCCCGCGTACGGGAGGCTGTCGTACACGGTGACCTGGTAGCCCTTGGTCGCGAGCTCGCGGGCGACGGCGATGCCGGCCGGCCCGGCGCCGACGACGGCGACGCGCTCGGCACGGGGCGTGATCTGCGGGACGACGTCCGGGATGCCCGACGCCTCGTGCCACTCGACCAGGAAGCGCTTCATCGCCCGGATCGCGAGTGGGCGATCGATGTCGCCGCGGCGACAGGCGCGTTCGCACGGCGCGGAGCAGACGTACGAGCACATCGCGGCGACCGGGTTGGGGTCCCGCGAGAGGATGTAGCCCTCTTCGAACCGCCCTTCGGCTGCGAGGTTCAGGTAGCCACGGCAGTTCGTCCCGACCGGACACGCTTCCTGACACTCGATGTTGCACTGGAGCCAGGAGGCGTCGACGGGCTGGACGAGGAATTCCTGCGGCGTTCCGGTGGTCAAGGTCGGATGTGGCCTTCCCAGGTGGTAGGGCTCGGGTGCATGGGGAGTCGCGGCGGCCGGCGCCGAGGCCCGGAATCTACCATCCGGCGACGGCCGTGTGCACATCGGTGAGCGTCGGAGGCGGTCTGGTGGAGTTGACGGTCGCCAGACTCGCAGCTACGCTCCCCCGGGGATACGACCCGTTCGGGGAGGAGCCGGTCCTGGAGATGCGGGCACCGTGAGCGCCAGCGAGTTCGCCTTCCTGGCCGTCGGCCTGATCCTGGGTGTCGCCACGGGAGCGGCCCTGGTCGAGGTCCTGCGAGCGCGACCCCCGGCTCCCCGCGAGGTCAGGTTGACGATCGCACCGGACGCCGTCCCCCGCCGGCGCGGCTCCACCCTGGCGGCCGACGCTTTCGCGGTCGCTGTCGCCGGGTCGGCACCCGGCGCCCCGGCGGACTACGAGACGGGCGCACCCGGCGGCGCCTGGCGACCGGCGACGATCCGAACGACTGTTCGGTCTGGTGGACCAGGGTCCGCCGGGGTCGTCTCGATGGCCGCCACCACCCAACAACCGATGGTCGGGTTCCGCGTGGAGCCCGGTCACGATCCGATGTTCCGGGCCATGGCGCATGCTGGGCTCGACACGGATCCCGCAGCGGCCCCCGCGGTCGTCGGGACCGCCGTGGCCGTGCTCGAACCGGAGGAAGCACCCGTGGCCCACGCCCAGTCCGAGGACCTACCAGGGGACACCGGCGGAGCGGCGCCGTTCGCGCCGCCCGACGTCGACGGTCCCTGCGGCGAGGCTCGCCAGGTCGCCAACGAACGCTGTGAGCTGGCCGTGCGGGCCCGGGCCGGCGTCGGCGTCGCCGACGAGACCCTGCGAGCCGCTCAGCGTGCATACGACCTCCACATGGCCAAGGCCGAGGCGGCCATGGCCGAGACCGACCCGGCGATGGTCCGCAGCCGCAAGGAGGGCGCCCAGGCGGCGTTCCGCGACGCGCGCAACCGAGCCGGCTCCCCCGAAGCCGTCGAGGCCGCCGCCCGCGACTGGCTGGGCGAGATCAACCGCATCAACTCGGTCGTCCGGGACGCGGGTAACGTCGCCGCCAAGGAGCGCGAGGCCGCCGAAGCGATCGCCCCCTCCCTGGAGCGGCTCGCCGTGGAAGCCGATGCCGCCCGGATCAAGGCGGAGGCGGCCGAGGCGGCGTGCGTCGCGGCACGTCAGGCGGTCGCGGACTGCGTCGAAGCCCAGGAGGCCATCGAACGGGCCGCCAACCCGCCCGCCCCGCCGATCGCGCCCGACGACGTGCCGGGCCAGGGTCCGGCTGGACCGCGGCCTGCCGGACCGGCCCCGGTGGAGATCGAGAGTGAGCCGCTCGCGGCCGCCCTTGGCGCCGGCCAGGCGCCGGTCATCTTCCTCCTGCTGCGCGGCGACAGCCGGGCGATGGCACGGACGGTGGCGCGGCTCGCGGATGACCCGGCCGAGCGGCGCCTCTGGCAGGACGCCCTGACCGAACTCGTCGAGGCGGTCATCGCCGTCAGCGTCAGCCAGTCGTCGCTGGACTTCCCCACCGAGCATCCGTTCTGGGGTCCGTTCACCCGCGAGCAGGATCGCGACATCGTGACCGCCCTGTCATCGCTGGGCTTCCGGTTCGACGGCCTCGGCGGCTGGGTCGACGACCGCGTCCCGACGCAGCGCGACCTGTCCATGGCGATGGGCTACGCCGGACTCGACCCGATGCGGATCCGCCAGTGGCCGACCGAGGCGGAGATGCGCGACCTGTTCGCGGACGTCACCGTCGCTGCGGACGAGCACCTGGCCGGGGCCGCCAGCGACCTGACGCTGGGCGAGCTGGTGGCGATGCTGGGTCGCCGGGCGGATGGCCTGGCACTGCTCTGGAACGAGTGGGGCCGCGTCCGGCCCCTCCTGCTCGAGGACGCCTGACCGGAGGCGCGATCCTGGCGACGGGCGCGCACGAGGGGACCGAGGTCGGTCAGCCGGGGCCCTCGGCGTCGTCGAGACGGTCGGTCGGTTCGACCTCATCCTCGTCGATCACGATGCAGCGGAGCGCTTCGGCGGCCGCGACCCCGATCGGGGCACCCTCGTCCGCGGCCCACGATCGCATCCGCTCGCCGAGCTTGTCCGGGTGCTTGATCTGGCTGGCGTGCGCCCCGAGCGCCTCGATCTTCCGGTCCAGTGCGCCCGAGATGTCCACCCAGGCATTCGGCTTGTCCGACCAGAAGAGATACAGCCGCCGGACGTCGTGCGCGGCCAGGCCGGCGCGGGCCAGCGCCGGGAACGCCATCGGGTTGCGGGCCGCCGGGTAGACGGCGTCCACGGCGGCCAGGCCGGCGGCGCGATGGTCGGTGTGGTTGATGCCACCGTCGCGGTAGAAGATCGTCTCCGGGTCCGTGGCCAGGACGGCGTCGGGGCGAAACGTCCGGATCTCGCGGACCAGCTGCTCACGCAGGGCCAGGTCGTTGGCCAGGGCCCCGTCCGGCTGGTGGAGGAAGGTGACACCGGCGTACCCGAGGATCGCCGAGGCGTCGCGCTGCTCCCGTTCGCGCAGCGCGGCCAGCTCGAGCGGGTCCGCATCGGGGTCCTCGCCGCCCTGGTCCCCGCTGGTGCAACACACGAGCCAGCCCTCGGAGCCGGCGTCGATCCAGGTCGCGGCCGTCCCGGCGGGCCCGAACTCGGCGTCGTCCGGGTGCGCGGCGATGACCATGAACCGGGACGGACGCCAGTCGTGGGGCGTGGCCGCGGTGGGCTCGGCTGCGTCGTCGGCAGTCACGTGCGCATCATCCTTGCGGCGGGCCGTACCCGGCGCTACCCTGTCCTCCGGGACTTCGCTCGTCTCCCCCCACGAGCGAAGTCTCATTCCGTTTCCCCGCGTTCGGACCGATCCTGCGCATCATGTCCCGGTCGGCGCGGCGGCCTGTGCGGTCTCGAGGGCGGCCAGGACGTCGGCGGCGTGACCTTCCGGCTTGACCTTCGGCCACGTCTTCACGATCCGCCCATCCGGACCCACCAGGAACGTCGTCCGCGCGACGCCCCAGTAGGTCTTGCCGTAGTTCTGCTTCTCCACCCAGGAGCCGTACGCCTCGGCGACGGCATGGCTCTCATCGATGAGCAGCGGGAACGACAACTCGAACTTGTCGCGGAACGCCTGCTTGCTGGCCGCTCCCTGCGGGCTGATCCCCCAGACGTCCGCGCCGCGGGCCAGGATCGCCTCGTTGGCGTCGCGGAACTCGCACGCTTCGACCGTGCAGCCGGGCGTGTCGTCCTTCGGATAGAAGTACAGGATCGTCCACCGGCCGCGCTGATCCGCCAGGGCATGGATCGTCCCGGACGCATCGGCCAGGGCGAGGTCGGGCGCAACGTCCCCGGGCAGTGGAAGGCTCATGTCGAGAGCGTAGCAGGGGCCTCGACCACCAGCAGCCGACCCGATCGGACCTGAACACTCGCGGTCGCCGTCGTCCGGACGTTGGACAGGCCGCGAGCCGGTCCGGGCGGCAGGGGCTCGTCGGTCAACGGGTAGGCGAGGCCGTCGGTCGTCACGCCGGTGACCCCGTCGCCCTGGGGCAGGAGCGATACCAGGGCCCCGGGCGGACCGGACAGGTCCCGCCGGACGGGTCCGCCATCCCGGCCGGGCGCGCTGATCAGGGTCACTCGCGCGCGAGGCGAAAGCAGGCACGCCGGGATCTCCCCCAGCGCTGCCAGCGCCAGCAGGCCGATGTTGGCGAGCGCGTGGTCGATGCGAGGACCGCCGAGCGCCCCGAGGACCACGACCCGATCCGCACCCATCGCCAGCGCAGCCCCGACGGCGAGCTCCGTGTCGGACGCGTCCTTCGCGGCCGCGACGAGGTCCATCGGGATGCCGCTGGCCCGAAGACGGGCGAGGGCCTTCGGTGCGAGCGAGTCGCCGTCGCCGACCCAGCGGGTCAGCTCGAGACCGAGCGCGACAGCGTGCCGGGCCCCGCCGTCCGCGGCGATGACGATCGGGTCGGCCTCCAGCCAGCCCGGCCAGGCCCGGTCGAGTCCTGCACGAGTGCCGACTTCGCCGTCGGCCAGCACGATCGCCTGCATCGTCCGGATGCTACCCGGCGAGTCCCCGGGTGGCGACCCGATGCTAGACTCCGCGCCGTGCCAGACGTCGCCACGCATGCCTCGATCCAACGTGTCCTGGACGCCGCCGAGCGAAAGGGCGTCACGCTCGAGGTGACCACGTTCGCGGAGTCCACCCACACGGCGGTCGAGGCCGCCGCGGCCCTGGGTGCGGAGCTCGGCCAGATCGTGAAGTCGCTCGTCTTCGTGGCACCCGACGAGGACGGGCTGGAGCCGATCGTGTGCCTCGTGTCCGGCCCGGACCGGGTCGACGTCGCGCGGCTGGCGGCCGTCGCCGGCGAGCCCGAGATCCGACGCGCGACAGCGCGCGAGGCGAACGACCTGACCGGGTTCGTCATCGGCGGGATCCCGCCGTTCGGCCATGCCCGGCGGACGCGGGTGATCATGGACCCGGGTCTTGGCCGCTACCCGGTCGTGTGGGCCGCCGCCGGGATCCCGACCGCGGTGTTCCCGGTCCCACCGGCCACCCTGCGAACCCTGGCGGACGCGATGGTCGCGCCGATCGCGGAGGAGCGACTCGCGGTGGATGTCGAGGCGGAGGCGCTTCGCGAGGGACCGGCGTGAGCGCCGAGCCCCACACGTGACCGCCGAGCCTCTCACGTGACCGCCGAGCCGCACAACGCGACCATCACCTATCCGGGCGCCCTGCGCGCCCGGTGGCGCTGGGGCGGCAGCGGCCAGGGGCCGGCGGTGTTCGCGCTGTCGGAGACGGGCGGCTCACTGATCGATCTCGGCACGCACGTGTCGGCGGACCCGGAACCGCTCTGCCGAGCGGAGCTCCGGCTCGAGGGGCCGCGCGGGGCCTGGACGGCCCGGTTCGCTTCGGCCATCTACGACGACCCGCGCGCGCTCCACTGGGACGACGCCGGGCTGCTGGTGGTCGCCTATGGGTTCCACACGTTCGGCCTGGTCGTCGCGACCGGCGAGGCGGCCTGGGAGCACCGCTCCGCGACGCCGATCCTGGCCCTGTTCGGGTCGTCGCGGCTCGCGCACATCCTGGTCCAGTCCGAGCTCGAGACGTTCGCCATCGAGCCGGACGGGACGGTCGCCTGGCGGATCGCCCACTCCGATGTCGTGACCGGGGCCGAACTCGTCGGTGGACGCCTCGTGCTGACCGGATTCGACGGCCAGGTCCGGTCGGTGGATCCAGCTACGGGGCGCGCCGCCTGAGTGCAGGGCGGGACCCGGGTGTGGACGGACGGTGGATAACTCATCGGACCCGGGCGAATCTGGTGGACGGATCCCATTGCCAGCCCTTCCGCGCGGCCCTACCGTTGATCCCAGCCCGGAGGGGTCGAGCGACACTAACGGCGGCGATCGCATCAACGCCCACGTGTCGGGTAGGTTCCTTCGGGTCTTTCGCTGCCCGGTGCTAGCATCGCGGCCGTGACCCCCCTGTTGCCGTTCCTCCTGGGCCTGCTCGCGCTCGCCGTCGGCGTGACGGTCCTGCGATCGTTCGGACCGCGCTACCGCGTGGGACGGCTGTTGTCCGCCACGACCACGGTCAGCGTCGCCGATGCCGCCGCCCTGGCCACGGCCGGCGGACCGGCCCGCTACGTCAAGGTCACCGGCCGCATCGATGCCGAGACCGATTTCGAGGACGACGCCCACCGCCCGCTCGTCTTTCGGCGAACCCGGCTGGAGATTCGCGATGGTTCGGGCTGGCGCACGGTCGACGATCGGCGCGAGGTCGTCCCGTTCGAGATCCATGAGGGCCTGGACGGGATCGGCGTCCGCCCCGAGGATCTCGACGACGGGCTGGTCGTGCTGCCGCGCGAGTCGGTCGGCACCGCGGCCGACGTGCCCGATCGTCTCCCGGCCGGGACGGATCCGGCCACCCCGGTCCGCCTTCGGGTCCAGCTCGTGTCGTCCATCGAGCACGCGGTCGTGCTCGGTGTCCCGTCCCTCGACGAGGCGGGCAGCCCGGTCATGACAGCCGGCCTGGGCCGCCCCCTCATCCTCACGACCCTGGAACCGGGTGAGGCCATGCGGGTCCTCGCCAACGACCATCGGCGCCGGCCCCTGGCCGCCGCGTTGTCGTTCGCGCTCGGCTTCGTCCTGCTCACGATCGGCGTCGGGTGGGCCGTGCTGGACGCGGTCCTGTGAGGCGGGTCGCGGCGACGTCAGCGGCCTCGGCCCTGACGCTCGTGCTGATGCTCGCGGCCGCCGTGGCCGCCGCGTCGCCCAGCCCCAGCGCGGCCGTCGGCAACGACCCGCGAAGCTCCGGCCAGGGCCCCGGCCTCGTCGGCGATCCGGCGACCGCCATCCTGCTCGTCCTCGGCATCGGGCTCATCGCCGTGGTCGGTACCCTCGCCTACATCAAGCTCACAGGCGGCCGCCACTCCTGATCGTCGTTCCTCCGTGACGCGCGCGTGATATTGAGTAGATCGATCTCGGACATCCGTCATAGGGAACAGCACGGTCAACGAGGCCGGGCTGATGATGGAGAAGCGGTATGAGGCGCGATCTCGTCGAAGCGGCGGCCCGCGGCGACCATGACGCATTCGAAGTCCTCGCGACGTCCGCAGGAGATCGCCTGTACGCGGTCGCTCGGTTGATCCTTCGATCGTCCGACCTGGCCGAGGACGCGGTGCAGGAAGCGCTGGTCCGCGCGTGGCGCCAACTTCCGTCGCTGCGCGACCCGGACAGGTTCGACGCCTGGCTCCACCGCCTGGTCGTCAACGCCTGTGCCGACCAGGGTCGGCAGTTGCGGCGCTGGTCGCATGAGGTGCGCCCACTCCCGCTCGAGCCATCCATCGCCGATGACACCGGTGCGGTGGCCGATCGGGACCAGCTGGAGCGAGGGTTCACTCGACTGAAGCCCGAACAGCGGGCCGTGATCGTCCTCCACTACTACAGCGGATTCTCCGCAGCCGAGATCGCCGGGATCCTCGGGATCCCGGAGGGGACCGCCAGGTCCCGGTTGCACTACTCGACCGAAGCGATGCGTGCCGCGCTCGAAGCCGACGCGCGACGGGCGGTGGACGCCCAGAAGAGGACGGCGTGATGAGCACCGACGAGCGATTCGACGAAACGATCACGAGCTGGCTGGAGCAGACGGCCCCGGCACGACTGCCCGACCGCGTCCTCGAAGCCACGTTCGAGCGCACACGCACGGGCCGGCAGCAGTCAGGCTGGCGCGCGGCCCTGGGGCGGATGCCCCTGGCTCGACCCGCACTCGCACTCGGCAGCGTCGCGGCCGTCCTGGTGGCTGCCACGCTGGCGCTCAACGTCGCCGTCGCGCCGAGCGTCGGTCAGCGGCCCGCCCTGCCCGCGACACCGGGTGCCTGGCAGCGCGTGGTCCTGGACGCGGGAGTCGAGGGCCGGGTAGGCGCCCTCGCCACAGGCCCGCGTGGGCTGCTCGCGGCTGTCGGCGACGGCGACGGATCCCGTCTGTACTTCTCAGCTGACGGTCGCGACTGGACCCTCGTCCCGGCCGACCAGCATGGGCCGATCGGGCAGAACGGCGGAGCATTGGTTGCCACCGATCACGGGTTCCTGCTGGTCGGGGCCGAGGTGCTCGCGAGCGAGGACGGCCTGAGCTGGCAGCGCATCGCCGATCCGACGACGGAACCGGACCTGGGCGCGGGTACGCCGAGCGCCGCGGCGGCCGCGGGTCCTGGAGTCGTGGCCGTCGGCAGCGACAACAAGGCGTGGTACTCCACGGATGGGATCGAGTGGACGCTGGCGGCTGTGCCACCGCCTCCCGACGAGCCATCGCAGCTGGAGCGCCCGCTCGACCGGACCAAGACGCAGGGCGCCGTCGAGATGCAGGGCGTCGCCGTGTCGGGGACCAACCTGATCGCCTGGGGCATCTCCATCTGGGTCCATGACGACGATTCGGCGACCTTCGTCCCCGTGCTCTGGGCATCGACCGACGGCGTGTCCTGGACCCGGGTGGATGCGCCGCAATGGACCTATCCCAAGGTCGCCGGCGGACCGGACGGTTTCGCCGTGGCGAGCAACGATGGGGCTGTCTGGCTCTCCGCCGACGGCAGGTCTTGGGAGCGTGTGGCCGAGGACGCCTTCGGGCCCTCTCGTTGGCCGGACCTTCGGGATGACGAAGGCTTCAAGGTCGAGATGCACCTGCGCTCGATCGTAGCCGGGGTCGCGGGGTACATCGCGGCGGGCGCCGACGGCGTCTGCCTCCTCCGATGCGCATCCGCCGAAACGGTGATCTGGACATCGCCCGACGGACGCTCCTGGGCTCGACTGCCCGAGGACGATCGGTTCATGGCTCCGAACGGTGCGGGGGCTGGTGTGGCCGTCGCCTGGGGATCGGACTTCATCGTCGGCGGCGAGTCCGACGACAGGCCAACGATCTGGATCTCCGGTCCTGAGCCGACGGCAGCGACTCCATCCCCCACACCGCCTCAGTCGCCGATCACCCTGCTGCCGCTGACCGAGCGCTTCGACTCAGCACTGAACGGGATCTCGATGGGCTATCCCGCGGGCTGGCAGACCAGGCAGGCGGCCGAACCCTGGACGGACGGCGTGCTCGGTTTCGACGCTGCCGGTGTCGACATCATCTTCGATCCGACGAGTGGCGAGGACCTGTACTTCGCCCTGGCTTCTGAGCCACTCCGCGGCCGGCTCGACCACGTCTGGCGGGAGAGCCTGACGTTGCCGGAGTGCCCAGGGGGGCATGGTGGAGGGGTCCGTACCGTCGACGGCGCCACGGGCTGGGTCGTCGCCTGCGGCGGTGCCCGCGCCGGTTCGCGCGTCGATAGCGCGTTGCTGGTGACCGACACGCGGGCGTACGCCATCGTGCTCTATGCCGGGAGTGAGAGGCTCGCCGAAACGTACAGCTTCGACTGGTTCTGGTCGGTCGTCCAGACGCTGGACCTGTCGTGACGCCTCACGGCCGCCGGCTCGCGGGCGTCGTGCTCAGCTTCGCCCTCGCCGGGTGTGCCGGGGCTCCGGCCGCCTCGGTCGGGCTTGCCTCGGTCGGGCTGTCGGTGGGACCGGGAGCCTCCGCCGCGGCCTCGGTCGCGCTAGCCAGTGCGTCTGCGGTCTCGAACGCCTTCCCGACCGCGGCGTTCGCGGGCCTCGGACAGAAGCCGGTGTCCGATGTGTTCGCAGCGGAGCTCCAAGCCGTGCTGGACGCGGCGGCCGACGGTCACGGGCTCACCGCCGCCGTGATCTCGCCATACGGGGCCTGGAACGGCGCGACCGGCATGGCCACGAACGAGCGTGCGATGGTTCCGGACGACCAGTTCGCGATCGCCAGCATCACGAAGTCGCTGGTGGCAGCCCAGGTGATGCAGCTGGTCGAAGAAGGTGAGCTCGGCCTCGACGACCCGGCCGCCGATCACCTTCCGCCGGACCTCGACTTCGACACGAACGGGGCGACGATCCGCGAGCTGCTGGGACACCGCAGCGGTCTCCCAGGCTTTGACCCCGACCTTTTCGACCCTGAGCAGGAGAGCCCGTCGACGGATCGGCAACGGGCCTGGACGCCGGCCGAGATGCTCGGGATGGTCCTGGCCGATCGCGAGCCTCCCGGTGTGTCCTTCGAGTACGCGAACACCAACTACCTGTTGCTCGGCCTGGTGATCGAGCACGTGCGCGCCATGCCGCTCGCCGAGGCGATGCGGAGCGGCGTCCTCGACATCGATGGGGTCGAGCGCCTGATCTACCAACCGAACGAGGTCCCGACGGAGCCGATGGCCATGCCGTTCGGCGAGTCGACCGACGTGCTCGAGGCCGGCGGCGGCTACCTCCCATCCCTGGCCGCCGCAACCTCGGACGGCGCGGCGGCCGCCATGGCATCGGACTCGCCTTCGCTGGCGCGTTGGTGGCGAGCGTTCTGTGCCGGCGAGATCGTCTCCCCCGCGTCGCTGACCGAGATGACGACGATGCACGACGGGTACGGACTGGGCCTGTACCAGCCGGACCCGCCGGGGACGGTCGGGCACGGCGGCGAACACATCGGGTACACGGCCTTGGCTGGTTGCCTGCCGAAGGATGGCGTCGTCGTCGTCGTGCTGAGCAACGACGTCGGAGTCGACCTCAGCGCGATCGCCGGTCGCCTGGTCGACGCGATGCGGACGGAGTGACGACCCTCATCGGGAGCCGCCTGTCGACCGGCGGCAAGAGGGGCTGATCCGGGCTGGGACCTTCGGACTATTGGCAAGAACTGTGAGATCGGTAGGCTCGACCCATCGAGTTCACATTTCCTCCAAGAGCCGTGACGACCGCCCTACCGCCCAGACCCACCGACGCGACCCTCTCCGTCACCAAGGCAGCGCGCCTGCTTGGCGTGCATCCGAACACGGTCCGGGCCTGGAGCGATGCCGGGCGCCTGCGCTACTACCGGATCAACCCACGCGGCGATCGACGCTACCGCCTGGGTGACCTGCAGCGGTTCCTGGCGGCGGCCGAGATCGGCGGCGGTCCGGCCAATGGCCAGGCCGGCACCGGTGGCCCCGATCTGCATGAGCGCGCGGGCGGGCGTCGGCGGGCCGGCCCCCCGCCAGCGCAGGCCGTCGTCCTCGCCGATCCCCTCGAGACCGAACGCCACGCACAGGACCTGGGCGTGCTCGACCAGCTCACCCGGCTGGCCGGGCGCGGCGATGACCTCGACGAGGATCTCGCGGCTGCCGCGGCCATCATCCGCGATGGCTACGACCACCGACTCGTCGTCATCTGGCAGGTCCGCGGTGGGCGGCTCGTGCCGCGCGTCGACGCACACGCCATCGGCTCCGGGCCGGCTCGCCTGGTCGACGTGCCGTCGTCCTACGGGATCCTGGGTGCGGCCATCGATGGCGGCGGCCAAGCCGTGGCCACCACGGTCGGCGCGACCGGCGGCGGCGCCCTCGGGATCCTGCCGGGTGGTCAGGCCGAGTACGCGGCGGTCATCCCCGGGGCGAACGGCCCATGGGGCGTCCTGCATCTCGTCGCACGACCGGACGCCACGATCGATGAGCGAGTCCTCGTCGCGGCCCGCGTGCTGGCGGTGACCATCGGCACGATCGTCGCGGTCGCCGAGCGGCGCGACGAGGTCGGCCAGCTATTGCACCGCGCGGAGGCCCTTCGGCGCGTCGCGAGCGACATGGGCGGCCGCCTCGATCTCGATCGCATCCTGGCCGGCCTGATGGATCACGCGATGGTCCTGTTCGAGGGGGACCGGGCGGCCGTCTTCATGCGACGCCCGGATGGCCAGATCGTGGCCGAGGTCAGTCGAGGCCTCTCGTCAACCTACCTCGGCATGGCCCGCGATCTGCCGCCCCGCTCGCTCTCGGCGGCGGCGATGGAGGCTCGGACGCCGCTGGCCGCCACGACCTATCGCGACGACCCGCGGGGCGAGGGCATGCGCGCGGCCGTGGTGCAGGAGGGGTTCGACACGGCGTGCACGGCGCCACTCCTGGACGGCTCGGAGATCCTCGGCTTCCTGGACGTCTACCACGACCGGCCCCACGCCTGGACCCAGGACGACCTGGACACCATGGCGGCCCTCGCGACCCAGGCGAGTGTGGCGATCCGGACCGCACAGGACTTCCAGCGCATGGCCACCTGGGCCGCCCAGCTCCAGTCGATCCAGCAGCTCGGGGCACGGCTGAACCGCCTGACCAGCGTCGCCGACATCGGGATGACCATCGCGACCGAGCTCCGCCAGCTCATCGACTACCACAACGTCCGCGTCTATCAGCTCGTCGGCGACGACCTCATCCCGGTCGCGATGCAGGGCCAGATCGGCGAGTACGAGGACGAGACGCCGGACCAGCTCCGGGTCAAGGTGGGCGAGGGCATCACGGGATGGGTGGCCGCCAATCGGATCGCCCAGAACCTGCCGAACGCCGCGGCGGACCCGCGGGCGAACACGATCCCGGGCACCGAGGACGACCTCGACGAGTCGATGCTGCTCGCGCCGATGACCTTCGAGGACCGGGTGCTGGGCGTCCTCGTGCTCTCGAAACTGGGACTCGACCAGTTCCGAGACGACGAGCTCCGACTGCTCGTCATCTACGCGAGCTTCGCGGCCCAGGCGATGACCAATGCCGAAACCACGGAGCGGCTGATGGAGCAGACCGCGGCGCTGGAGCGCCAGGTCCGCAGCCAGCGCGAGTTGCTGTCGATCACGGAGGAGATCCTGACGACGTTCGATGCGCGGGCGGTGCTCGAGGGGATCACCGAACGTCTTGGGGGCCTGATCGCCTGCGACAACATCGCGATCGAAGTGGTCGACCCGGCTTCTGGCCTGCTGACGCCCCTGACCGCTCGCGGCATCCATGCCGCGAGCTATCTCGAGCCGTGGATGCCGGGCGAGACCGGCATCGCCACGTGGGTCGTGGACCACAACGAACCCGCGTTCATCACGGATGAGCGAGCCGACCCGCGGGTCAACCACTTCCGGGACCAGGACGGGGCGGCGGACGGCAGCCTGATCGTCGTGCCGCTGCGCGGTCGACACGGCGCCATCGGCGTCCTGACCATCGAGCGGCTCGGGGTCGGCCACACGTTCTCGGGCGACGACTTCGACCTCGTGCAGCTGTTCGCGGCCCAGGTGTCCATCGCCCTGCAGAACGCGGAGGTGTTCCAGGCGGTCGAAGTCCGGGCTCGGTCCGACGGCCTCACCGGCCTGCTCAACCACGGCACGTTCGAGGAGTGGCTGGAGCGGACGGTTCGCGACGGGTCGATGTGCAGCCTGATCATGCTCGACCTCGACGACTTCCGCGACGTCAACAACACGCGCGGGCACCAGGCCGGCGACGAGGTGCTGCGCGCCATCGCCGCGACACTTCGCGGCGCCGGTCGCGACAGCGACCTGGTCTTCCGGTACGGCGGCGACGAGTTCGCCTTCCTGCTGCCGGGGACCGACGGACCCGGGGCGGCCCAGGTCGCCGAGCGGGCCCGTCTCGCGGTCAAGGCCATCGGCGGCGGCGTCACCGCGTCGGTCGGCGTGGCCACGTTCCCCGTAGACGGCCAGACCGCCAGGGACGTCCTCCTCGCCGCTGACCGAGCCTGCTTCGTGGCCAAGCACGATGGCCGCGACCGGGTCGCCACAGCGGAGGAGGGTCTGGCACTGTCCGACGCGTTCTCCCTGCAGGAACCGACGCCGATCGACACGGGTTCGCCCGCACCGGACTGACCGGCCGTCACCGAGATCCGCGAACATGCGTCACCATCGGCGCACATGACACGAGCCTTCGCCGCTTCGCCGCGGATCGCCATCGCCGGGTTCCTGCTCGCGGGTGTCGCAGCCGCGTGCGACCTGTCGGCGCTCGAGCCGTCGGCGACCCCGTCGCCGACGCCAGTCCCGACGCCCACCCCGTTGCCGTCATTCGTCCGTCCGACACCGACGCCGCTGCCGACGTTCCTCGTGTACGTCGTGGCGCCCGGCGACACGCTGTCGTCGATCGCGACGATGTTCGCGACCAATGCGCAGTCGATCGCCTACTGGAACCGCGCGACCTATCCGTCGCTGGATCCGGAGTCACCGCGCTATGACCCGAATACTATCCAGGTGGGCTGGACGCTGGCCCTGATCCCGTTCGGCGAGGTGGATCCCGAGGACCTGCCGCCGCCCGCCGGGACGCCATCGCCGTCACTCCCCTCCCCCGATCCGAGCGCCTCGTCCTCGGCCTGATCCGTCGCCGGCCGGTGCATCAAACGACCATGCGGATCAAGCAGGCGGGTCTGGATGGTCGACGGGTGCACGGGGTGCACCATATGGCCGACCTGCACGCCATCGGTGGTCGATCCGTGCACGCGATGCGCCAGAGGATCAGGATGCCGGGGCTCGTTGTCGGATACGGTCACCATATGCACACGGCGACGACGACGAGACTCGCGGGGGCACGGCCATGACCGACTCGCCACGTCGGCCGCGGATCGTCATCACGGTGGCCGACCCGCTGGCCCAGCCGGAGCCGTCGATCGCGCTGCAGAAGAACGCGCTGTACGCCGACGCGATGCTCCGACACGGGGCCGACCCGGTCGTCCTCGATGCGTCGGCGTACGTGGCGGAGCGGGCGTCCGCCTTCGATTCGATGGATGGCCTGCTGCTGAGTGGCGGCGCCGACCTGGATCCTTCGCTGTACGGCGAGGCCGTGGCGGGCGCCAGGGACATCGAGCCCGACCGCGACGCGCTGGAGGCCGAGGCGTGGGCCGCGGCGATCGCCCGTTCCGCGCCGATCCTCGGGCTGTGCCGCGGGCTCCAGGCGATCAACGTGTTCAGCGGCGGGACGCTGCTCCAGCACGTCGACGGGCATCTCGGGGTCGCCTGGGGCCACGGGCCGGCGGCGACCCATCCGCTGCGAGTCGCGCCCGGAAGCGTGCTCGGCGGGCTGGTCGGCGAGGCGCTCGAGGTGAACTCGTACCACCACCAGGGCATCCGAGCCACGGACCTCGCCCCGGGCCTCGTCGCCACGGCCTGGGCGGACAGCTCGGTCGGACCGCTCATCGAGGGCGTCGAAGGCGACGGCAGCGACGGCCGCTTCCTCATCGGCGTCCAGTGCCATCCCGAGCGGACGGACTCGACCCCGGCCGCGTTCGAGCGGCTGTTCGCCGCCTTCATCGAAGCGGCGCACCGGCACGGAGGCTGAGCCTCACCGGCCGCCCGGTCGCCTAGAGCCGGCCGGCCTCGATGATGCGCTGGAGGAACTGACGGGTCCGTGGCTGGGCTGGATCGCTCAGGATCACGCTCGGCGGGCCCTGTTCGACGATCGTGCCGGCATCCAGGAAGCAGACCCGGTCGGCGATGTCGCGGGCGAAGCCCATCTCGTGCGTGGCGATGACCATCGTCATCCCGGTCCGCGCGAGTTCGCGGATGACGCTGAGGACCTCCGCGACCAGTTCCGGGTCGAGCGCACTCGTGACCTCGTCAAGCAGCAGGATGTCGGGCTTCATCGCCAGCGCCCGGACGATCGCGACGCGCTGCTGCTGCCCGCCGGACAGCCGGTCCGGGAGCTGGTCGCGCTTGTCGGCGAGGCCGAACCGGGTCAGCAGCTCGGTGGCCTCCCGTTCGGCCTCCGCCCGTGGGACCTTCAGCACCCGGCGCGGTGCCAGGGTCACGTTGTCCAGGACCGACATGTGCGGGAACAGGTTGAACGCCTGGAACACGATCCCGATCCGGCGCCTGATGCGGTCCACCTTGACGCCCTCGGCCGTGATCTCCTCGCCGCTCACGAAGATGCGCCCCGCATCGATCGGTTCGAGCAGGTTGATGCAGCGCAGGAGCGTGGACTTGCCCGAGCCGGACGCCCCGATGAGGCACACGACCTCGTGCTCGGCCACGGTCAGGTCGATCCCGCGCAGCACCTCCAGGTCGTCGAACGACTTGTGCAGACCCTCGACCACCAGGGCGTCGGTCGTCATCGGCCGCCAGCCTTGGCCGAGCCGCGCTTGTCGCGCGCCACGAGCCAGTCGGTGAACCGGGCGAGCGGGATGGTCACGACGATGAACACGAGGGCGACGCCGAGGTACGGGGTGAAGTTGAAGTTCGCCTGCTGCTTGATCTGGGCCGTTCGGAAGATCTCGACGACGCCGATGATCGAGACCAGGACGGTGTCCTTCTGGAGACCGATGAAGTCGTTGAGCAGGGGCGCCACGACGCGCCGGACCGCCTGCGGGAGGACGACGTGGCGGAGGGCCTGGAACCGCGACATGCCCAGCGATCGCGCGGCCGCCTCCTGGCTCGGATGGACGGACTCGATCCCGGATCGATAGACCTCCGACACGTAGGCCGAGTAGATGAGCGTCAACGCGATGACCGCCCAGAAGAATGCCTCCGTCGGCACGCCCGGGATGCCGAGCCCGGGGATGCCGAACCCGAGGACGTAGATCACGAGGATCCCCGGCAAGGCCCGAAAGACGTCGACATAGATGGTCGCCAGGGCTCGAAGCGGGAACAGGACCGGGCCGGGCAGCCCGCGCATGACGGCGAGCAGCAGCCCGAACGGCAGGACGAGCAGCTCGGCGATCAGGAACAGCTTGATGTTCGTGAAGAACGCGGCGACGAGCGCCGGCAGGCTGGACCAGAAGATCGGGCCGTTGAAGAAGTCCTGCTGGACTTCCGGCCAGTTCGGCGCGTTGACGACGACCCAGGTCAGGCCACCGAACACGACGATGGTGCTGATCAGGGCGACGGCGACCGACCGCCACGAGATCCGGGACTTGGGTCGCCGAACGGCCGGAGGCCCGCCGGGTGTCACCAGCGGGCCTCCAAGGCTTGACATCGCTCGATGCGAGCGGGGGTTACGGAGCGAAGACCGGGGCGGACACCTGGCGGGCCAGCCATTCCTGGGTGATGCTGGCCAGGCGGCCGTTCTCCTTCAGGGTGGCGATCGCCTCGTTGATGCAGGGGGTCAGCGGGCTGTCCTTGGCCAGCGCGACGCTGAAATGCTCGGCGTCGGCGCCGGTGGGGGCCTCGAACTGGCCGACCACCTTGCCGTTGTCGAGCTGCGCCGCGGCCATGTAGAACGCGGTCGGCAGGTCCACGACGATCGCGTCGATCTGCTTGGCGGTCAGCGCCGCGAGGGCCGCGTCGTTCGAGTCGTACAGGCTGACCTCGGTGGTCGGCTTGATGGTGTCCGTGATGGTCTTGTAGCTCGTCGTCCCGCTCTGGGCGCCGAAGCGGAAGCCGGCCAGGCCACTGATCGTGGTCACCGACGCGACGGGGTTGTCGGCCAGGGAGACGACGGCCTGGTTGACGAAGTAGTAGCCGTCCGACAGGTCGACGGCCTGGGCGCGTTCGGCGCTGTACGAGATCTGGTTGATGTCGATATCGAACGTCTTCACGCCGGGCGCATACGCGCTGTCGAACGGCACGTAGGTCCAGGCGACCTGGTCCGGGGTGAAGCCCAGGGTCGTGGCGAGGAGGTAGGCGAAGGCGCCTTCGAAGCCCTTGCCGTTGGTCGGATCGCCGAGCTCCCAGGGAGGCGTGACGCTCTCATCCGCGTTGGGCTGGAAGTACGGCGGGTAGGCCGGATTGTCCGTGCCGATGGTCAGCGTGCCGGGGGTCAGGGTGGCGAGATTCGAGGCGTCACACGGACCGGCCGCCTCGGACGGGGCCGCCGACGGGGCGACGGAGGCCGCCTCGCTCGGCGCCGCGGAGTCGACCGGCGCGGTCGAGGCGGACGGGGACGCGGCACCGGAGCTGGAGCACGCGGCGGCCACGACGGCAACGAGGCCGAGGGCCAGGAGTCGGGATCTGCGCACTGGATGTACCTCTCGTTCGGAGTCGGAAGGACGGCCGAGAGTGTACAGGCGGCGGCGCCGGATGTCCTAGTGGACCAGTAGGATTCCGTGGTCCGAGCCGGAGGCCACGGAACGGGATCCGGTCGTGCACGAGGCCCTGACGCGCCGAAGCGACGCCGGGAGGAGGTTCGGCGCCGCTTCGACTGGGTGACCGCTGACGGTAGGAGGAGGGTCCACCGTCGTCGGTCGGGAGATGCTGGATCAGTGCGTTCGGCGACCCTTGCCGTCGGCCTTCCCGAAGCGCCCACTGCTCGCCATCTCGCGCAGGAAGAGCAACTGGTTGACCTGTCGTAGCGACCAGTGCACATCCGTCACGGGGATGCCGGACACGAACGCGGTCAGGTTGGCCGCTTCGTCAGGTGCGAGACCCTTCAGCAGGAACGCCCGATAGATCGACCTCGTCGCGATGGCCTTCACCGGCGACGTCGTCTCGTTCCGGGGCGCTGCCGGCGGTGCCGTGAGCCCAGATCCGGCCATGGGTGCCGGGACGCCGTCCGCCCACGACGAGACGCGGCGAGATGATCGCCCGTGTCCCCGTGACCCTCGCGGTGCCTGGCCTGCCATGGCTCACCCTGGCCTCGATCCCCTGAACGTCCTCACCGGTCGGTCCGGTGCGGTACGGGCATGTTCGTGCGGGACCCGGGGCCTCGCGATGACCCGGCGGTCAGGGTGGGCCCGGTACCGATGGGTCACCTGCGCCGTCCGCCGGCGGGCCGAGTCGACGGTGCCGGCGGGCCGAGCCGACGGTGCCGGCGTGCCTCGGACGCCCGTCAAGCCCGGGTCCCGAAGGGCCTCCAGCCGATGCCCGGGTAGACTCTCGACCGTGCGGGTACGCAGCTTCGAACTCCGGCTCATCGGCGCGACCTTGCTTGGCTGCTGGACGCTGGCCGCCCTCCTCGTGCTCCTGTCCTACCGACCCGGTGGCCCGCTGGATCTGGTCGTCGGTCTGACGATGGTCATCCCGGTCGGGGTCGCCGCGTGCGCGGTCGTCTGGCCTCCGGTCACGCGTGGGGACGGGAGTCACACGGCCGTCGTCTGCCTCGGTGCCGGTGCGCTCCTGTGCCTGATCCCGTCGATCGGCGGGCTCGTCGGCCAGCTGGTGTCGCAGGGCGCCCAGACCCTCGTCCCCTCCGCCGAGGCCGGCTATCCGTGGCTCCTCGCCCTGCTGGCGACGAGCCTGTTCGCGGGCATCGGGCTCGCTCGTCGGATCCAGGGCGGCAACGCCCTGCGGCGTCGACGCCTCATCCAGTCGGTCGCGTTCGCTCTCGGGCTGACGTTCCTCGCCGGAAGCCTGTTCGCGTCGGCCGCGGTGGCCAACGAACTGGCGCTGCGCGATTCCGTCGCACAGGCGTCGCGGTTCGGACCCACCGGCGGGACGGACGACCCGCCGGCGTGCGACGGGTCCCTCGGGGTCGGCCGAAGCGCCCGCCTGACGAGCCGCCTGTACGCCACGGTGGACCTTCGCCCGACCGGTTCGGTCGAACTGTCGGGGACGCGGGCCGGGGCCGACTTCCGCTGGATCGCCTATGTCGCGACCGAGGCGGAGCTCGGCCAGGGCGGCGTCGCGCGGATCGGGCCGGAGGCCTGGGCCCGGGCGCCCGGTGGTCGCTGGCTCGAGACGACGCCGACCGAGGTCTACGACCACTCCATCGACCTACAGGTGCTGCAGACCGCCCTCACGCCGGCCGGCCGGGCGATCTTCGAGGATCGAGGCGTCGAGGTCATCGAGGGAGCTCGGGCCCGACATTGCCGCATCGCCGTGGACGGCGACACGTTCGCGGCCGCGTTCCCGCAGGTCCGCTGGCTGGTGGGCGGGGCGGACCTGCGCCGCTGGCGCGGCCAGCTCGACTACTGGGTCTTCCTCGATGGGCAGCTCGGCCAGGTCGCCGGCAGTGCGAGCGGCGAGGCGGTCGGGCTGGATCCGGAGGCCCTGCTCGCCACCGTGGAGGTGCGGATGACCGCGACGTCGCGCGACGACGACCTGGTCATCTATCCTCCATCCCCATGACGTTCGACGACGAGCCGAGTCGATACGCCGCGAAACGCGATCGACTGGCCCGCCTGATCCGCGTGGTCACGGTCCTTCGTGGCCACCCCGACGGCATCCGGCCGGCGGAGATCGCCCGCCGGATCGACGTCTCACCCCGGACGGTCTATCGCGACCTCCGCGCGATCGACGAGGAGATCGGCGTCGCCGTCTGGTCGGAGGGCGGGAAGTGGGGGGTCGTCGGTGAGGAGTTCCTGCCGGCCCTCAAGCTGACCCTGTCCGAGGCGATGGCCGTCGTGCTGTCCGCCCGTCTCATGGTGCGGTACGCCGACAAGTACGACCCGGACCTGGCAGCCGCCTTCGAGAAGCTCGAGGAGGTGCTGCCGGCGCCCCTGGCGGACCACGTGGATCGGACCCTGGACGTCCTCGCGTCGCGTGCCACCGACGGCCGGTTCAGCCGACACGTCCATCTGCTGACCAAGGCGTGGGCGGAGCGGCGGGTGGTGACGATCGAGTACGAACCCGCCGCGTATGCGCCGGATGCGGCTGCGCGCAAGGCGGTCGTGCGGCCGTACCTCATCGAGCCGTCGCTCCAGACGCACGCGCTCTATCTCATCGGCTGGGACGAGACGAAGGGCGCCGTCCGGACCTTCAAGATCGAGCGGATCCGGGACGTCGCCCTGACCACGACCACGTTCGAGAGCCCGGACCGTGACGAGATCGAAGCACTCCTTCGGCCCGCATGGGATATCATCGCCGACCAGGAGCTGGTGGACGTCCGTCTCCGCTTCTCGCCCGCCGTGGCGTCTCGCGTGACCGAGGCGACGTGGCACCCCACCCAGCGTGCCCGGCTCGAGCCGGACGGTTCGCTTCTCTGGGAGGCGACCGTCTCGGGGACCATCGAGATACGCCTCTGGATCCTGTCCTGGGGCGCCGACGTGGAAGTGCTCGCACCGGACTCTCTCCGTAGCGACGTGGCCGCGACCCTCATCCGGGCGCTGCGCCGATATGAAGGAGCCCCATGATCCGACGTCGTCTCGTGCTTCCCCTCATCCTCCCCATCCTGCTGCTGGTCGCCATGGCGCCGACCGCGAGTGCCGTCACCACGACGGATCTGGAGTACCGCATCCTCGGCTGGATCAATGACGCCCGGGCGGATCGACACCTCCAGCCGCTCCGGGCCGACAGCCGGGTCTGGGATCTGGCCGGGGACCGGGCCGCGGTGATGGCCTCTCGGAACATCCTGAGCCACACGATCGCCGGCAATGTCGGCTCACAACTCACGTCGCGTGGCATCAAGTGGTACGGCTGGGGCGATGCGATCGCCTACAACAACTACCAGAAGGGCACCTACGCCACAGCCCAGCTGTTCGCCCAGTGGAAGGGCAGCAAGCCGCACTGGGACCTGCTGATGAGCGCCAAGTTCAACTACATCGGCGTCGGCATGGCCTACCGCTCCAGCAACGGGCGGACGTTCGGGGACGTCGTGCTCATCGACGGTCCGGACCGGACCGCCCCATCCGCCACGATGACCGGGGTGAGCCGCGACGGGAACGACGTGACGTGGACCTGGCGCGGGTCGGACTATGTCCTCCAGACCCGCACGGCGGGCGTGGCGTCGTACGAGGTCCAGTACCGGATGGACTCGGGCTACTTCAGCACGGTCGCGAGCCAGACCGTGGCGACCCGCCGGATCGCGCTCGACCGGGCCGGCGGCCACTGGTATGGCGTCCGCGTCCGAGCCCGGGATGCCGCCGGGAACGTGGGTGCGTGGACCACCGAACTCCGTATCTGGGTGCCATAGTCCCGGTGTGAGCCGTCACCCCTTCGCCGCGGTCAATCTGATCAGCGACCCGATCCACGGGTACGTGGAGCTGACGAAGCGACTGACCGCTGACACGTCGGCGGCGGCCGGACTGCCGGCCGAGGACGTCGCCGAGGAGGACCTGCTCGACACGGCCTGGCTCCAGCGACTGCGCCGGATCAGCCAGCTCCAGAGCGCCCGGTGGGTCTTCCCCACGGCCGAGCATTCACGCTTCACCCACGGCCTGGGAGTCATGCACGAGGCGGGGCTGTGGGCGCGCTCCCTCTACCCGAGCCTGCGCGAATCGCTCGCGGCAGCGGGTGAGCCGATCCCATCGGAGGGACTGGTCGTCGAGACCCTCCGGATGGCCGGCCTCCTGCACGACGTGGGACACGGCCCGTTCGCGCACTTCTTCGACGATCACGTCCTTGGCGCGTTCGATGCGCCGGTGGACGCCCGCCGTGCCCCCGGCAAGCGCCTGTCGCACGAGGACCTGTCGCAGCGGATCATCGAGGACGAGCTGGGACCGCTGCTGCGCGGCCTCCGCCGAGCCCCGGGCTCGGTCGCCGAACGGGACGGATTCGCCGATGACGAGACGCTCGACCCCGCCTGGGTCTCGTTCCTCATCTCCAAGCCCGCCCTGTCGGATCCGGGCATGCCACGCTGGGTGCGTTGGCTCCAGCCGCTCCTCTCGGGCGTGTTCACCGTCGACAACCTCGACTACGTCCGGCGCGACGCGTACCTGACCGGCGTCACGGTCGGGCCGGTGGACGCCGAGCGGTTGCGGCGATACGCCTACATCTCCGATCGAGGGCTGACCCTGTTCGAGCCCGGCCTGCCCGCCCTCGAGATGTTCCTGACCGCCCGCAGCTTCATGTACCAGCAGGTCTACTTCCATCGGACCGTCCGGGCGATCGACCTGGATCTCGCCGAAGTCTTCGGCTCGTCCGTGCGCGCGCTGTTCGGGGCGGCCTCGCCGGCCGACCGATTGCCGGCCTATGCCGACCTGGACGAATACGCCCTCCTCCACCAGGCGGCCCGATGGGCCCGGGGCGAGGACGTGGTCTCGCGTGGAGCGTCGGTCACGCCTGGCGATGGCCGCGTGACGTCGGCCATCGCGGACGGCTGGCGCGCCATCCTGCTGCGCCGCCCGAACTGGCGTTCCGAGGCCGAGGTGCGAGCGGAGTACGAGGCGGGCGACGAGCCGACCGCCCTGATCGCGACCCTGGGAGCACCCGAACCCGGGCGGGTGGCGATCGATCTCGCGATCGTGGATGCGCGACCGGCCGATGTCACCGCGGCCGAGCCTCGCCTGGCCCTCGAGCGCCGCGACGGGTCCGCCGGGCCGTCGCTGGGCGAGGCGCTCGCCAGGATCCCGGGCTACTCGCTCATCGGCCGTCGCTATCGGCGTCAGGCCGCCTGACCCCGGCCGAGTCCCGGCTGTCCCGGCCGAGCCGCGGCTGACTCGGCGCGCGCTCTCAACCCGCCGGGACCACCGTGGGTGACGGCACGGCGAACGATGCCGAGGGAGCGGCGGACGGCTGATCCTGGGGACGCGGCGGCAGGACGAGGAGCGGATCGATCCGGGCGATGATCGTGTCCGGCAGCTTCATGCGCTTGACCACGTCCGCATCGATGCCGAACGTGGCGGTCTCCTGTGGGCTGAACAGGCCGTAGTGGACGTGGCAGCCCGAGGCCCGGCCGGTCATGCCCTCGTAACCCAGGAAGTCGCCGGCCTTGACGACCTGGCCCCGCTTGACGACGACCTTGCTGAAGTGCGCGTAGATGCTTCGATACCCGTTGCCGTCGTCGATGACCACGACGATCGGCAGCGTCGTCCACAGCTTCTCCTTGTCGAGCCGGGTCTTGTAGGGGGTCAGGTCGCCCAGCCAGCCCATGTGGTCGTCGTACTTGCGCGAGGCGGCCAGGACCCGCCCATCGTGGGCCGCGACCACCTTGTCGCCACAGAACGTGGCGAGGTCGATCCCGTCGTGGAACAGCTCGCCGTCGACCAGCTTGGAACCCCACGCGGTCGGCCCGAACGGCAACGTCAGCCGGCCGTTGGGCAGCGGCCACTGGTAGCCGGTCAGGGTCTCCACGGCCGGCGCGGTCGGGGATGGCTCGGGCGTCGGCTCGAGCGAGCGGACGGGTCGGGGCGAGGCGGACGGGTCGGGCAGGCGGGCGGCAGACGCGGCCGGGCTTCCGGTCGCGGCCGCGACGAGGCCCGGCGGGTCACTGGCAGCTGGACGGAACGGCCCGTTCGCGGCGATCGCCGAGCCGACGCCGACGACCGCCACCACCCCGATGAGGGCCGGCGCGAGGCGGCGCCAGCGACGCGGCTTCCGCCGTGCCTTGGGGGTGTAATCGAACACCGGCGATGTGTACCACCCCCGAGGGCGCTGTGCAAACGCTTCCGCTCGGACCGGGTAGCGAAGTCTTCATCGTTCGCGCGACCGGGTCGCTACGCGCGCTCGATACCGTCGACGACGACGGACCCGCCAGTGGGCCGCTGCCTGAAGGAAACCGACCGCGATGTTCGCCGACGACGACCTGCCATTGCTCGCCTCTCGCCTGAAGCTCGGCTTGCCCCTCCGTGGGTTCGACGGTCGCGAGATCCCGCTCCGAAGCGTCACCGGGGTCTGCCTCGGCCCGATCGAGGCCGCCCAGGTCCTGCTTCGGTCCGCCACCAGCCTCCTGCCCGCCGAGGAGGCCGACGAGTTCCTCGCGTCGGTGTGCGAGCGCGCGGAGGCGATCGAGCGGGCCGCCTGCATGAACGGGGAGCCACCCGCCGTGGTGGCCGCGCGCGTCACGGGCGTGCTCGTCAGCGGCGCGGTCCGGGCGTCCGTCCTGGCTCGCGGCCACGACGTGAGCCCGAGCGCGGTAAACCGGGCGACGCTGTCCTGGTACCAGGTGAGCGATCTGCGTCGACGTGAACTGCTCGAGGCGGGCGCGACCGGCGAATTCAGCCAGCTCTCCGCCTAGGCCACGGCCGTGTCCGCGGGCTCGCCTACCTCGATCGGGTTGTTGATCGGATCCTGGCTCCATTCGAACCAGCCGCCGTCGTAGACCGCGATCCTCGGCCAGCCCTGCAGGTAGGCGTAGAACCAGGTCTCGCTGGCCCGCCAGCCCGTGCCGCAGTAGAACGCGACCCACTTGTCCGGCGTGATGCCGGCCTCGGCCCAGTTGGCCGCCATCTCGGGGTAGGCGCGCATGGTGTTATCCACGTTGCGGTAGTGCTGCATGTGGTACGCGTCCGTCCCGCAGTTGCCCCACACGTCGCCGGCGATCCGGCCGGCTGGGCCGATGTAGTTGTAGCCGCTGACGTTGCCGACGTGCTCGCGCCACGTCCGGACGCTCACGAGGGCGGCGCCGGCCGGGTCGGCGATGATCGCCTTCGCCTCCTCGATGTCGACGATGACCTCCGGTCGGAGCGGGATGGGCACGCCGAACGAGTCGACCGGGGTGGGCTCGTTGGGAGTCGTCTCGAGTGCATGGCCGCCGCGGACCCACCAGTCGTAGCCGCCGTCGAGGAGGCGCAGGTCGTCCACGCCGGCGTACCGCAGGATCATCAACGCCCGGGTCGCGGCGATCTGGCCGGCACGACGGCCCGGCCACTTCTCGTTCGCCTCACCCTCGGTATCCCGACCGTAGACGATGACGGTCGTGTCGTGCGTGATGCCGAGTGCTCGAACGGCCGTCTCCAGCGCCTCGGGCGATCGGCGGTTCCAGTCGGCCGGATCCTCCAGCCAGTTGGTGTCGAGGTACAGGGCACCCGGGATGTGGTTCTCCGCGTACTCCTCCGGGACCCCGAAGTTGACGTGGAACAGGAGGGTCTTGCCGGCGGGCCTGGCCTCCACATCGTCACCCGCGAGGAACGCTGCCAGCCAGTCGGTGGTCACGAGCTTGTCGTGGTTGGGGAGCCGGTCCACGGGGAGTCGGTCGTCGGCGGCCCAGGCCGCAAAGCCGTCCCCGTAGATGCGGACGTCGGGATAGCCGTCTGCCTCCAGGCGGTCGGCCATCGCCCGGGTTCCCGCATCCGAGCCGTACAGCACGATCGCGCGGTCCGGCGTGATGCCCTTGAGCGAGAGCTGGCGCTGGATCTCCGGGGCGTCCTCGGTCTGGAGCCACTCTCCCGGGAACGAGACGGCGCCCGGGACGTGGCCGCCGCGCGGCTCATCACCGAGCCGCCAGCCGTTGTAGGCAGCCGAGGGCCGGAGATCGACGATGGTCAGGTCGGGGTCGGTCAAGCGCGCCGTGAGCTCGGCTGTGGTGATGGTGGCGGTCATCTGGTGGGTCGTCCTTTCGGGATCGGCGATGGGCGAAGAAGGGCCGTCGGGCAAAGAAGAAGGGCCGTCGTCACCTCGTGGTGACTGCGGCCCCGCTGGCGTCGGCTCCCGACGGCTCGTTGCGCGTCACGTGGTCCTGACCAGCGACGCGCGACACACCCTGGAGCCCGAGCCGTCACGGCAGGGCCGCCAGCGCATACACCGGTCGCGCGAGGTTCGGTGGCTGATCACGCAGATAGTCTGCCTGACTACTAGGCATTCGCGCAATGGGAACGTGTCCGCTCGCGGATCGAGGATCGCGGCGTGCCCGGACCTCCGTCCCCAGCGCGTCCGCGCCGTTCGGGCTGTCCCGGGCTGCCCAGAGGGGCGGTTCGGCCCTATCGGCCGAGCGATCTCACACGAGACGATGGGGTCGACCCCGAGACCGGGGTCGAAAGGGGGCCGGCATGCCCGAACCCTCCGCTCCGACGAGCGGCGCGATCCCGATACCGACGAGCGGCCCTTGGACGGTCGAGGCCAGCGCTGTCGCTGCAGCGCTCGGGACCGACCCAGCCGCGGGCCTGACGCGCGACGAAGCCGCCGATCGACTGTCCCGCTTCGGGTCGAACACCCTCCTGGAGCGAGCCGCGAACCCGCCGTGGCGCCTGTTCGTGGAGCAGTTCACGAACGCGATGATCCTGGTCCTGCTCGTCGCGGCCGGGATCACGGCGGTCATCGGCGAGCTCAAGGACACCGCGGTCATCCTCGCCATCGTCGCCGTGAACGGGATCGTCGGGTTCGTCCAGGAGTATCGAGCAGAGCAGGCCATCGACGCCCTCAAGCGGATGTCCAGCCCGACGGCCCGCGTGATCCGGGACGGACAGACCGTGCTCATCCCTGCGCCGGGAGTCGTTCCAGGCGACCTCGTCCGCATCGAGGCCGGCGACATCGTGACCGCCGACCTGCGACTCCTGGAGGCGCGGTCGCTGCGGGTCAACGAGGCGGCCCTGACGGGTGAGTCGCAACCGGCCGGGAAGGTGACCGCTCCCCTGCTGTCGGTCACGGCCGCCCTCCTGGCCGACCAGCGGAACATGGCCTTCAGCGGGACGGCGGTCACGTACGGCCGGGGCCTTGGCGTCGTGGTGGCCACCGGCATGGCGACGGCCCTGGGTCACGTCGCGGACCTGCTCCAGGAGCGCCAGGACACCCAGACGCCGCTCCAGCGGCGACTGTCGACCCTCGGGAAGTGGCTCGCCATCGCCGCCGTGGTCATCTGCCTGTTCGTGTTCACGACCGGGGTGCTGCGCGGTGAACCGGCAGACGTCATGTTCCTGACCGCCGTCAGCCTTGCCGTGGCCGCGATCCCCGAGGGCCTTCCGGCGGTGGTGACCGTCGCCCTGGCCCTGGGGGCTCGCCGGATGGCCAGGCGGGACGCCCTCGTGCGCAAGCTCCCGGCGGTCGAGACGCTCGGGTCCGTGACCGTGATCTGCAGCGACAAGACGGGGACCCTGACGCAGAACCAGATGGTCGTCGAGCGGGTGTGGACGCCAGCGGGCGAGTACCGCGTGAGCGGGGACGGCTACGCGCCAGAGGGTCGCATCGACCCGCCCCCGGCCGACGCGGACGTCTCGCTGGGTCGGCTCGCGAGGATCGCGGCGGCCTGCAACGATGCCTCGATCGTCGCCCCGGAACGGTCCGGTGGGCCCTGGACGATCACCGGCGACCCGACGGAAGCCGCACTCCTCGCCCTGGCGGCCAGGATCGGGGTGGATCCGGACGGGATGGCGACGTCGTGTCCCCGCGTGGAGGAGCTCACGTTCGACTCGGAGCGCCGGCGGATGGCCACCCTGCACGCCGATGCCGGGCGGATCTGGGTCGCCGTCAAGGGCGCGCTCGAAGCGGTCGCGCCGCTGCTCGATCCGCTCGACGCCGCGATCCTCGGTCGTGCCGAGGCGGCCGCCGAGGCCTATGCCGCCGATGGCTATCGCGTCCTGGCCCTCGCCGAGCGATCGATGGACGACGTGCCGGCGCGGCTCGATGACGCGGAGCGCGGTCTCCGGCTCGTCGGCATCGTCGGGATGGCGGACCCGCCCCGGACGGACGCCGCCGCCGCGATCGCTGCCTGCCGGACGGCTGGGATCACGCCCATCATGATCACCGGCGATCACCCGTCGACCGCGGCGGCGATCGCCCGCCGGATCGGCCTGCTCCGCGACGGCGCGCGGTGCCTGACCGGGAGCGACCTGGAGGCGATGGACGAAGCCGCGTTCGATGCCGTGGTCGCGGACGTGGTCGTCTACGCGCGCACGAACCCCGAACAGAAGCTGCGCATCGTCGACGCCTGGCGCCGACGTGGCGCCGTGGTGTCGATGACCGGCGACGGGGTCAACGACGCACCGGCCCTGAAGCTCGCCGACATCGGGGTGGCCATGGGGATCACCGGCACCGAGGTCAGCAAGGAAGCGGCCGACATGGTCCTGGCGGACGACGACTTCGCGACGATCGTCGTGGCGGTCGAGGAGGGTCGCCGGATCTACGACAACATCCGCCGCTTCCTGCGCTACCTGCTCACGACCAACTCGGCCGAGATCTGGGTGATGGTCCTGGCTCCGTTCCTCGGGCTGCCATTCCCGCTCATCGCCATCCAGATCCTGTGGGTCAATCTCGTCACCGACGGCGTTCCGGCCCTGGCCCTGGGGGTCGAGCCGGCGGAGCGCGGCACGATGGCACGCCCGCCTCGGTCCACGACGGAGTCCATCTTCGGCCGGGGTCTGTGGCAGCACGCGGTCTGGGTCGGGCTGTTCATGGCGGCCGTGACGTTGGCCGTGCAGGCGTTCGCCATCGATCAGGGCTGGCCCTGGCAGACGATGGTGTTCACCACGCTGGCGCTGCTCCAACTCGGGAACGCACTGGCGGTCCGGTCCGAGACGGAGAGCTTCTTCCGGCTGGGACTCCGCTCCAACCTCCCGTTGACGATCGCGGTGACGGCGACCCTGGCCATCCAGCTCGCCCTCGTGTACGCGCCCGTCCTGCAGCCGATCTTCGAGACCGTGGCGCTGGCACCTATGGAGCTGGCGGTGGTCCTCGTGGCGTCCACGATGGGCTTCGTCGCCGTGGAACTCGACAAGTGGGTCGGGCGCCGGCGCCGAGGTCACCGACGGCGTCTGGCCACGGGCGCGGTATCATCCCCGGGCATCCGCCCGTAGCTCAGTGGATCAGAGCGACTGACTTCGGATCAGTAGGTCGGGGGTTCGAATCCCTCCGGGCGGGCCATCGTATGAGTCTCGACATGGGCGACGCGCCGGGCGGGCCGTGGGTGTGCCTCAGTCGAAGATCGACAACGGGCAGTGCGCGGTCACGATGACGTTCGGCATGTCGACGATCTCGCTGATCCGGAGGTCCACCGCCACGCTGGCCAGGAGATAGGCGTCGATGGGTGCGAGTCCGTGCTCTCGCCCGAGCCAGTCGATCATGCGTCGGACGGCGTCTCGGGCCGCGCCCAGCAGGTCCGGCCCGACGCCGCTGGTCGCGTACCGGCGGCCGCTGTGGAGCGCCGGTCCGTCGGCGGTGATGAACTCCGGTCCTGACACGTGGAGGTCCTTGCGGACCGTCAGTCGGACGATCGCCTGCATCGGCGTCTCGATCGCCGTCCCGCAGACCTCGCCGTCCCCCTGGGCCGCATGGCCGTCGCCCATGGACAGAAGCGCGCCGGCGTGGAACACGGGAAGGAACAGCGTCGCACCGGCGGTCAGGTGACGGGTGTCCATGTTGCCACCGAACTCGCCCGGCGGGATCGTCGGGAGCGGGCCCTCCGGTGGGGCGACACCGATCACCCCGCAGAACGGATCGACGGGGACGTGGATGCCGGGCAGGAACGCCGCCGGCTCGCCGGCCGCCGGGAGGCTCGTGATCCGGAGCGCAGGGTCCGGGAACTCGTCGCCGAGCAGCCCGAACCCGGGCACACTCGCGGTCCAGCCCCAATCAGCAGGCACGAACTCGAGGAGATCGACCTGGAGCGTGTCGCCGGGCTCGGCGCCCGCGACGGCGATGGGTCCATGCAGCTGGTCGACGCGATCGAAGTCGATCCGATCGAGATCCTCGACCGTCGACGTGGCCGTGATCTGGCCATTGCTCCCATCCAGGAGGTCGAGCTCGACGACGGCGCCGCTCGCGACCGCGAGGACCGGCGGGATGGCGGGATCCCACGTGAACTGGGATCGATCCCGCGCGACATGCGCACCTGGCGTGAGCGCCATGGTCCCTCCCTGACGCCGCCCGATCGGGCGGCACGCGTCGATATCCTAGCGGGGTCGGGAGCGCCTGCCAGCCGGACTACTCCCTGCGGAGGTCGTCGTTCCCGCATGCCGCACTATCGGCCGGAGCAGAGCATCGACTCGGCCACGAGGGGCAGCATCGGGTCGCGAACGCCCGCCAGGTCGAGGGCGATCACCGCGCCGTCAGACCCGTCCCGTGAGATCACCGCCGTCGAGTGCGTCCCGTTGACCAGACCGTTGTGGCCGTAGAACGTCCCACACTCGAAGTCGTACGTCGCCAGTCCCAGACCGTAGGACTCGCGGTTCGGCTGGACCATCTCCGCGACGAGCGATTCCGGGAACAGCTGTGCGGTCACGGTCGCCCGCAGGATCGCCAGCACCTCGCCCGGCGTCGAGATGATGCCGCCATTGCCGCCATTGCCGAACCAGGACAGGTCGTCGGTCACATCGACCAGGTCGGCGCCGGCAGACGACTGGGTGTATCCGCGCAGTTCCGGAGAGCCCGTGTCGGGCGGAGCGATCGTCGTATGCCGGAGTCCCAGGGGGTCGACGATCCGCGACCGCAGGAGTTCCGCCAGTGACTGCCCGGTCACGGCCTCGAGCACCATCCCGGCGAGCAGGTAGTTGACGTTGCTGTAGTGATAGCCGGCGCCGGGGGCGAAGTAGCGTTCGTGGGTCTCGGCGAGGGCGACGATCATCCGGGCTGGAGCGATGACCTTCTCGCCCGCTTCGTACCGCTCGAGGATGTCCCGCGCCTCCTCGCTGGCGGCCGGGTCGGCGAGCTTCTCGATGTCGGCTACGGGATCGCCGTCGTTCCCCTCGTCGAACACGCCGCTCGTGTGGTCCAGCAGCTGTCGGACGGTGATTGCTGGCGTGGCCCGCACCACGCCGGGCAGGAGCTCCCCGACGACGTCCTCGAGCGCCACCTCGCCCCGTGCGACGGCGGTCAGGACCAGAGCGGCGATGACCGGCTTCGTGATACTCGCGATCCGGAACCGCGTGGTCTCGGTGAGCGCGCCCCCCGTCGTGCTTGCCGCGCCGGCGGCCAGGAACGTCCGGGTGCCGCCCACATCGAGCACGGCGATCACTCCCGGGGCGTCCTGGGCCTTGCGGGTGCCCTCGAGCAATGCCTGCGGGTCGAGCGCTGGGGCCACCGTGGCGGTGGGCATCGGCGAAACCACCAGCCCGTCAGGGGTGCCCGGAGATGCGGTCGCTCGACTCCCCGCGGGTGTCATCGATCCGCCGCATGCCACGACCGCGGTCATCAGGACCGTGAGGAGTGTCAAGCCCGGACTGCGCGAACCCATCGGCCCGACTATCACCGCCACCGAGGACCGGCGACAAGAGGCGGATGGCACGTCCGTCCGGGACCTGCCGCTCGGACGCCAGCAACGTCCTCCTTCCGGGAACCCCTTGACCTCGCTACCCTGACGACACCCATCGGAGGATGTCCCCGGCGATGAGCGAGT
>CAZOHT010000033.1:11156-33349 GCA_964579825.1 uncultured Anaerolineaceae bacterium | reverse complement strand
AGATGCTCAAGGGCGGCGTCATCATGGACGTCGTCACCCCCGACCAGGCGAAGATCGCCGAAGACGCCGGCGCCGTGGCCGTCATGGCCCTGGAGCGCGTCCCTTCGGACATCCGCGCCGCTGGTGGCGTGGCCCGCATGAGCGACCCGGAGATGATCGTCGGGATCATGGACGCGGTGTCCATCCCGGTGATGGCGAAGGCCCGGATCGGCCACTTCGTCGAGGCGCAGATCCTCGAGGCCCTCGGCGTCGACTACATCGACGAGTCCGAGGTCCTGACCCCGGCCGACGAGCGCAACCACATCGACAAGCACGCCTTCAAGGTCCCCTTCGTGTGCGGTTGCCGCAACCTCGGCGAGGCCCTGCGAAGGATCAACGAAGGATCCGCGATGATGCGGACCAAGGGCGAGGCCGGCACGGGCAACATCGTCGAGGCCGTCCGCCAGCTTCGCGACGTGCTGGCCGAGATCCGTCGCCTGCAGGGCCTGCGCGAGGACGAGCTGTTCGTCGCCGCGAAGGACCTCGGCGCGCCATACGAGCTGGTCAAGGACGTCGCGGCGAACGGCAAGCTGCCGGTCGTCAACTTCGTCGCCGGCGGCATCAGCACCCCGGCCGACGCCGCCCTCGTCATGCAGCTCGGCGCCGAGGGCGTGTTCGTCGGGTCCGGCATCTTCAAGGCCGAGGATCCCGCCCGGATGGCCAACGCCATCGTCCAGGCGACGACGTTCTTCGACGACGCGGCCAAGATCGCCGAGGTCTCCAAGGGCCTGGGAGCCCCGATGCGCGGCATCTCCCTTGAGGCGATCCCGGACGAGGAGCGACTCGCCGTTCGCGGCTGGTAGGCCACCCACGACGTCGCCGACGAGTCACCGATGAGGATCGGGGTCCTCGCCCTGCAGGGCGCGTTCCGCGAGCATCTCGACACGCTCCGAACGATCGGCGTGGAGGGTGTGCGCGTGCGCGAGCCTGCCGACCTGGCGGACATCGCCGGCCTCATCCTGCCCGGCGGAGAGAGCACGACGATGCGCCAGCTCATCGAGCGCTGGGGGCTGCGCGAGCCGATCCTGGACTTCGCCGAGCGAGGCGCGCCCATCTTCGGGACCTGTGCCGGGATGATCGTCCTCGCGACGGAGATCGCGGGGGGCGAGGCGCCGATCCTGCCGCTGCTCGACGTGACCGTGGAGCGCAACGCGTTCGGGCGCCAGCTGGACTCGTTCGAGGCGGAACTCCCGGTCCCGGTCCTCGGCGACACCCCGGTCCACGCGGTCTTCATCCGCGCGCCGATCATCGAGCGGACCGGTCCGGGCGTGGACGTCCTCGCCCGCCTGGACGACGGGCGGATCGTGGCGGTCCGTGAGCGCAACGTCATCGCGACGGCCTTCCATCCGGAGCTTGCCGGCGAGACGCGGTTCCATCGGCTCGTCGCGACGATGGCGTCCGAACACGACGATCCCGGCGAAGGCTCCGGCCGACGCCACCACCCCACGCGCCGTACGCGGCCGGCCCGATGACCGAAGTTCGCGCACCGCGCAGCACGGGCAAGGTCCGCGCCGCGCGCCTGACCGACCTCGCCGCCCTCGGGGAGTTGTCCCGTCTGTGCCAGTCCGACGGGGCGGACACCCGCTCGCTCGGGTTGCCGGTGAGCGGTCCGCCGATCGGCGTCTTCAGCCTGTTCCGCTTGCCGTTAGGTGCCTTTCGCCCCAACGACCTGATGTACGTCTATGAGGACGATGGCCGGCTGGCCGGTCTCGTGCGCGTCGAGCGCGAGTCGGCCCGCGACGAGTGGACGATCGTCGAGCTGGATGCCGTCGGGATGGCCAACGCCGGGGACATCCGCTACCGGCTCGTCCAACAGCTCCTGCGCGAGGGCGCGAAGCGGGGGGCGGCCCGGTTCCACGTGGCCTGTGCCGACGCGGATGGCAACGTCGAATTGCTCATGCAGGCGGGCTTCATCCGCTTCGGCGAGGAGATGATCCTGGCCCGCCCGGGGACCGTCCCGATGCCGGAGCCATGGACCGACGAGATGGCGGCCAAGGCACGGATCCGCCCGACGACGCAGCTGGACGCGCTGCCGTTGTCCCGGCTGTACGCCGCGGTGACGCCTCAGCCCGTCGTCCGGCTGGAGGCGCTCCGCCTGAATGACTGGGAACGCCAGGGGACCCACTCGCGCGTCCCGCGGTCCAGTCTGGCGCCGATCCTGCGGTTCGCCGACGTGGAGGCGTTCGTCCTGGAGGCGAAGGGTGGCGGCAAGGACGGCACGGCGCTCGACGGCTTCGTCCAGGTGGGCGTCGCGAAGGAGGACCAGCCACACTACCTGAAGGTCCTCGCCCGCCCGGAAGCCGACGCCGGAGCGCTCGTCGCCTTCGGACTCGGGGTCATCGCCGCGCAGACGGGCAAGGCGGATCATCGCCATGACCACGGCGTCTTCGCTCCCGTGCGAACCTATGAATCGCCCATCGATCGTCGACTGGAGGAGGCGGGCTTCGAATCGATCGCCAGCGTCACCCTGTTGATGAAGGAAACCCTCGTCCGTGTCGCCGAACCGGCCCTCGTGCCGGCCGGCGTCCGCTAGTGGAGGCCAACGTGGGATCAGACGAGCGCCGCGAATCGATCGACGACCTGGACGCGCTCCTCGCGTCCCTCCCGCCCGAGATCGTCGCCGCCGTCAACGCCCTGCCGGATCGGACCGCGCTGATCGAGGTCGTCATGGACCTCGGCCGACGGCCGGAGGCGCGGTTCCCCGATTCCGAGGTGGAACTCCTCGAGCGCGAGATCGACGACGCGGACATCGCCTACGTCGTGGAGCACATCGGGCTGTTCGGCGACGACAACCGGGCGGGCATCGAGCGGACCCTCCACCGGATCAGCGCCATCCGCAATCGGACCGGCAAGATCGTCGGCCTCACGTGCCGCATCGGGCGGGCCGTCTTCGGCACGATCGACATCATCAACGACTTCGTCGAGACCGGGAAGTCGATCCTGATCATGGGCCGGCCCGGCATCGGCAAGACGACGATGCTGCGCGAGGCGGCACGCGTCCTGGCCGACGACCTCGGCAAGCGCGTGGTCGTCGTCGATACGAGCAACGAGATCGCGGGCGACGGCGACATCCCGCATCCGGCCATCGGCAAGGCCCGCCGGATGCAGGTCAAGACCCCGGCCGTCCAGCACGAGGTCATGATCGAGGCGGTCGAGAACCACATGCCCCAGGTCATCGTCATCGACGAGATCGGCACGGAACTCGAGGCGCAGGCCGCCCGGACGATCGCCGAGCGCGGCGTCCAGCTCATCGGCACCGCGCACGGCAACAACCTCGACAACCTGATGCTCAATCCGACCTTGTCCGACCTGATCGGCGGGATCCAGAGCGTGACCCTGGGCGACGAGGAGGCCCGCCGGCGGCGGACCCAGAAGAGCGTCCTGGAGCGCAAGGCGCCACCGACCTTCGACGTCATCGTCGAGATCCAGGATCGCGAGCGGGTCGTGGTCCACGCCGACGTCGCCGAGACGATCGATGCGATGCTGCGCGGCGACCAGGTCGCCCCGGAGCTGCGCTGGCGCGACGAGGAAGGCGTCCACCGCTCCCAGGGACGACCCCGCCCGTCACCGCGGGAACAGCTCGGGGCTGAGCGGTTCGCCGGGCTGGTGGGCAGCGGTTCGCCGTGGCGGATGGAGCCCGGCTGGCGCGGCGACGGCGCCGGTTCGTACCGCGGTGGGGGGAGTGGCGGCTACCGCGAGGCCGAGCGTGGCGGCCTGCGAGCCGGCTACCGTCCCGGTGCGTCCGGGGGCTGGCGCCAGACACGCGGCGGGTCCAGCCGCGAGAGCGCCCCGCGCGGTCCCGTCTCGGAGGGTGGCGTACCCGGCACCCTGCCGGGCGAACGATCCGTCGCCACCCCGTACGGCACGCGCGGCTACGCCGGCGCGGCGGCCCCGGCCGACGTCCCGTTCATCGCCGGCGAGATCGCCGACCGTGGCCCGCTGGAGCGAGGCGCCCCGCCGAGCCTCGCCGAGAAGCGGGCTCGCGACGCCCGGGAACTCGAACGACAGAAGGCGTGGCGCGACCAGGCCGCCCGTGCCCTGACCGCCATGAAGGCCGAAGATGGCACCGGTCCGGTCAACGCCGACGACCTCGACGACGAGGACGACGCCCGACACCTGCCGCCGGGCTTCGTCGAGACGTCCGACGGCGACATCGCGATCGTCGCCGGTGGCGCGCCACTGCCCACCCTCCGCGTCCTGCCCCAGGGCATCAGCCGCAAGCGCCTCGGACAGGCGGTCCGCGACCTCCAGCTCCCGGTCGTCATCGCCCATGACGTGGACGACGCGGACGTCGTCATGACCCTCAAGAACGAGTACAAGCAGAAGACGCCGATGCTGCGCGACGCCGAGGATCGATCGATGCCGATCTACGTCCTCAAGAGCAACACGATCCCGCAGATGCAGTCGAGCCTGACAAGCATCTTCGCGCTCGAGATCGACCCGCGCGAGGCCGCGCTGCGCGAGACCGAGGACGCCATCGGCGTCGTGCTCTCGTCGTCCGAGGCGGTCGAGCTGTCGCCCCAGAACGCCTACATCCGCCGGCTCCAGCACCAGATGGCGGAACGGGCCAACCTCGTCTCGCGCTCGCGCGGTCGCGAGCCGTATCGACGGGTCCGGCTCTACCCGGACGCGGCGCGCAGCAGCTGGCGTTGACCGGGCGCCTGGCGCTCGACTTCATCGGCCACTCGACCCTCCTGGTCGAGCTCGATGGGATCCGGATCCTGACCGACCCGGTGACCCGCTCGCGGGTGGGTCCGTTGCGACGGGTCGAACCCGTGCCGCAGCGAGACCGACTGCACGGGATCGATGCGGTCCTGCTGTCACATCTCCACTGGGACCATCTCGACGTCCCGTCGCTGCGCGACCTCGGTCGGCACGTCCCGCTGATCGTGTCGACCGGTGCGGGTGCCTGGTTGCGTGGCGCCGGGTTCGACGATGTCCGCGAGGTCGCGGTGGGTGACGTGGTGGACGTCGGCGGCGTCGGCGTTCGCGTCGTGCCCGCCGTCCACTCCGGCTATCGACCGCCCCTTGGCCCGACCGCACCCGCCCTCGGCTTCGTCATCGACGGCAGCCGCTCGGTCTACTTCGCCGGCGACACGGACCTGTTCGCCGGGATGGGTGAGCTGGGTGGGCTGGTGGACGTGGCGCTGCTCCCGGTCTGGGGCTGGGGCCCCACCCTGGGCCGCGGACTGCACATGGATCCGCTCCGGGCCGCGGAATCGCTGCGGCTCATCCGACCGCGGGCCGCGGTGCCCATCCACTGGGGCACGTACTGGCCGCACGCGATGGGCCGGGTCTTCCCGGAGCGTCTCGTGGAACCGCCGGCAGCGTTCACGGAGTACGCCAGCGAACTCGCGCCGGACGTCCGGACCCTCCCGACCGCCGTCGGTGACGCCGTATCCTTCACAGGGTGAACGAGACCACGCGCATCGCAGTGCCGGAGGGTCAGCGACCGCTGGTGTCGCAGGGCGGGCTCCGTCGGCTGAGTACCGGGCTCATCGCGTACGGCCTGATCGGGCTGCTGATCGCGGCCCTTGGCCTTGCCGCCCTGGCCTGGGCGAACGGGCGCATCGAGACCGTCGCCGGCCGGGTCGCGACGAGCGTGGACGAGATCGCGACGACCCTCGAGCGGACGTCCGTGGCGCTCGAGGACGCGGCGACCACCGCCGACAGCTTCACCGGCACGATCGATCGGACCGTCGAAGGCGTCGTCTCGGCGGCCGACACGATCAAGGGCGTCCGGTCGAACCTGGAGACGCTGGAGTCGGCGATGCGCGCGGTCGACATCCTGGGCCTGACGCCGCTCGGCGGTCCGGCCGCGGCGGTGGGTGGGATCGCCGATGCCCTCGAGGGGCTGGACAGTCGCCTGTTCGCCATCGCCGACAGCCTTGAGGGCAACCGCGACGCGCTCGCCGCCAACGCGACGTCGCTCGGCCGGGTCGCCGACAGTGCCGCGGCCATGGCCGACCGGCTGCGATCGGGCGTCGTCGAGGACTCGCTGGCCGACGTCCAGGCCGTGCTCATGGTCCTCCTCGTGCTGATGGTCGCCTGGACGGCCGTTCCGGCGGTCGGGGCGCTGCTCGTCGGCATCTGGATCCGCCGGGAACTGGCGCCCGGCCAGTCGGTCGCCTAGGACCGTCAGGGCTGGGCGGACCCGCCCGTCCGGCGATTCGGTTCGATGCCGGCCGTCGTGAAGGCGGTCGCGATCCGCTTGCGCAACTCCGCGGCGACCCGCCAGCGGTCGTCCGGGACGACCCGGCACGACAGCCGGATGGTGGCGCCGATATCGGTGAACGCGAACGCCATGGGCTGACCGGGCGGGGCCAGCAGGCGCGGCGCCCAGTCCGGATCCGCGGCCAGCGTCTCGGCGACATCGCGGATCACGTCGATGGCGCGCTCGACATCCTCGTCCCGGATGCCCTGGATGTCGACCACGGCGCTGGCGTACGTGCGCGTGAAGTTCGACGACATGCGGATCTCGCCGTTCGAGATGGAATGGACGGTCCCGCTCGTATCGCGGATGGTCGTCCGCCGGAACCCGATCTCCTCGACCGTCCCATCGACGCCCGCCAGGCTCACGAAGTCGCCGACGTAGTACTGGCCCTCGACCAGGATCAGGATGCCCATCAGGTAGTCCAGCACGATGCTCTGACCGGCCAGGGTCAGAGCGGCTGCGACGATGCCCAGGCCGGCCACGAGCGGCCACAGGTCGAAGACGCCCATGATGACGACGATGCCGGCCACGATGACGCCGGCCCGGAGCGCCTTGGCGAGGAGGTTCTCGAGCGTGTTGACCCGCTTCTCGACCTCGTAGCGCTGGGCCTCCTCACCTCCGATCGATGCGTCCTGGACGCGGACGATACTGAGCAGCATCCGGTGGATGAGCGGGTGGGCGAAGCGGTAGATCAGCAGCAGCACGACCGTCCAGAACGCCAGCGCGAGACCGTGCTGTTCGAGCCAGGTGACCATCGAGGGACGGTATCACGGCGCGTGACCCCCTAGCGGAGGTCCCGTCGCAGCGCCGACCGGGCCGCCAGCATCCCGCTCATCCCGTGCACGCCACCGCCGGGCGGGGTCGATGAGGAGCACAGGTACAGGCCGTCGCCGACGTGGTACGGATCGATCGACGGCCACGGCCGGAAGACGAGCTGGCGGATGTCCTGGATGCCGCCATTGATGTCGCCGCCGACGTAGTTCGCGTCGTAGGCCTCCATCGCCGCCGGTCCGCGCGTGGCCCGGGCCAGGATCCGGTCGCGGAACCCGGGCGCGAACCGCTCCACCTGGGCTTCGATCCGGTCGGTCATGTCCACGGTCGACCCGGCCGGCACGTGGCAGTAGGCCCAGGCGGTGGCCTTCCCGTCCGGGGCTCGCGTCCTGTCCCACGCCTCGTACTGGACGAACAGGACGTACGGCCGGTCGGGATGGCGGCCGGCGGCGACATCCGCCTCTGCCGCCGCGATCTCGTCGAGCGTCCCGCCGATGTGGACCGTGGCGGCACGACGCGGACCCTCGGCGGCCCACGGCACCGGGCCGTCCAGCGCCCAGTCCACCTTGAAGATGCCCGACCCGTAGCGGAAGCCCTCCGCGAACCGGCGCGTCCGCGCCGACAGCCGGTCCCCCGCGATCGCGACGAGCTGGCGCGGCGTGACATCCAGGATGACGGCCCGGGCGGCGGGCATCTCGTCGAGGGATCGGATCGGATGGTCCGTGACCACCTCCCCGCCGAGCCCCTCGAGCTCCGCGACCAGCGCGTCGGCCACGGCGTTCGCCCCGCCGCGGACCATCGGCCAGCCCACGGCATGGGCGTACGTGCCCAGGACGAGCCCGAACGAGGCACTCAACGGGCGATCGAGGCGGAGCATGGCATGGGCCGAGATCCCGGCGAACATGGCGCGCGCGGCGTCGCCCTTGAACCGGCCGCGGGCGAGACCGCGCGCGGAGCGAAGCGCCGGCAGGCCGAACCGTGCGAGCGCCAGCGGATGCCGCGGCACGTGGACGACCGGTTGCAGGAGTTCGGTCCCGAGCTTGTCGGCGTCGCGGACGAGCGGGCCGAACAGCCGCTTCCAGGCCCGCCCGTCGTCCCCGCCCAGGCCGGCAGCGGTGGCCGCGACCGATCGTTCCAGGACCGCCGCTCGCCCGCCGTCCAGCGGATGGGCGACGGGGGCATCGGGATGGACGATCTCCACGCCCCGCGAAGCCAGGTCCAGGGTCCGGAAGAACGGCGAGGCCACCGCGAGCGGCAGGATCGTGGAGCACATGTCGTGGCGGAACCCGGGCAGGGTCAGCTCGTGGGTCCGGGTCCCGCCACCGGCCTCCGTCGCCGCTTCGTAGACGCGGACCGAGTGCCCCGCCCGGGCCAGGGTGATCGCGGCGGCCAGGCCGTTGGGACCTGCCCCGACCACGATGGCGTCAAGCCCGGACGCCGTCACGGGCGAGGATCCGGGCTCGGCGAGATCGAGCAGGTCTGCCCGGGAACGAGCCGGTGCGCCCCGGTCAACCCTTGCCGGTGAGCTTGCGGATCGGCGCGGTCATCGTTCGCCGGGCGGACCGGACCGTGGCGCTGTACCGCAGGTTTCGCACATGGCGCCACTGGCGGTGCTTGTCGATGCAGACGACCTGTGTCTCGACGACCGGCGCCGCGACGCCGACGTGGCGGGCCAGGTTCTCCAACGTCTGGATCCAGAAGCGGTCGTTCATCTTGTTGCCGCCCAGGAGATAGGCCAGCTCGTCGAACGGATCGGATGGGCGCTCCAGCGCCTGGGCCTGGATGACCGTGACGTCCCCGTCGCGATAGGCCGAGAAGGTGATCCACGCGGACAGCGTATGGCCTTCCGGGGTCATGAACGTGAACGACTCGTCATCCGCATACAGGACCATGACGCCGGTCGACAATTTGACCGGTGCGCCGGGCACGGGAGCGATCTCCAGGAGGGCCACCTCACCCGGGGCGATGCCGGACAGCGGGGCATAGAAGCGCTGGCCCTTGGGCCAGAACGTCGGGAACGCGTCCTTCCACGTCGCGATGACGGCCTCGGGCGTGATGTCAACGCCCGTCAATGGGGTCTTGAACGTCTTCTGCCAGAGCTGACCGAAGCCTTGGAGCGGACCCGAGACCCGCTTGCCGCTCACGGCGTCGTCCTTGGCGCCGGCGACACCGCTGGCCGACAGCCGGTCGACCGGCTTGGCCCAGTTGGCGGCCGAGCGAGTCCCGGGATCGTCGGGTGCGAGGTTCGTCATGGCGCGACTCCTTGTGGGCTCAGGCCGTCGCGGCCGCCAGGGCCGCCGCCTCGTCGTCGTGGATCTCGATGGCCTCGTCCAGCCGCGTCAGCGACAGGATCTGGCGGTAGTGGTCGGACAGGCCGACGGCCATCAGCCGCTGGCCGGCTCGCTGGGCGCGGACGAGCAGGGTCACCAGCAGGCCGATGCCACCGCTGTTCATGTACTCGAGGCCGCTGAAGTCCAGGACGATGATCGTGGCTCCGTCGTCACTCGCCTGGCTGTAGGCCTTCATGAGGTCCGGTTCGCTGCCGGAGGTGATGTCGCCCGCGATCCGGAGGATGCCGGCATCGCCGTCTCGGCTCACGAGGATGGTCATCGCGGTCATGCGCTAGCTCCTCCTGCGGTGATGGCGGCGGTCGGTTCGCCGATCGGCGCGTCGTCGGTGATGGCCATGTAGTCGGACAGTCGGGTGATCTCGAAGATCTGCCGGTAGTGATCGGTCAGGCCGACGGCTCTGACCGTGCGACCGTCCGCTCGTGCGGCGGTCAGCAACCGGACGATGAGGGCGATGCCGGTGCTGTTGATGTAACCGCAGTCCGCGAAGTCGAGGGTGATGCGCGTCGCGCCGGTGGCAGCCGCCGCCGAGTAGGCCTCGTCCAGCGCGGTATCGGCCCGCCCGTTGAGGTCGCCGATGCAGCGGATGCGGGCATCGTCCGTGGTCCCCTCCACCGTGGCTTCGAACAGGGTCGGCTCCATCACGCACGCTCCTCGCGGATCAGGGTCAGGGTCACGGTCTGGGTCGTGCCCTCGGTCGTCACATCCATGCCGTCCACCATCGCCCGGATGAGGAACAGGCCCCAGCCGCGCGGCTTCTGGAGGCCGGCCAGCTTGGCATCGATGTCCGGCGCCTCCGCATCGGACGGGACCGGCCCGGACAGGGCCTGGTCCGTGATCCGGACCACGACCGCCTTCGGGGTGGTTTCGACGGCGACCTCGACCGCGATGTCCGGCCGGCCCTGGCTGCCATATTCGATGGCGTTCATGGCCGCCTCGCTGACCGCCGTCTTGAGGCGTTCCAGGCGGGCCGGATCCAGGCCGAGGTCGGCGACCGCTGCCGCGACGCGGTCCATGACCAACCGCTCGTTGCCCTCCTCGCCCGGGACCGAGAACTCGGTCAGAAGCACCGACTCATGCGCGTCGGCGTCCGCCACGCCCGACGCTCGGCGGAGCGTGACGAGTGTGATGTCGTCCTCCTGCTCCCAGTCCGGACCGGTGAAGGCGTGCAGGGAGTCGAGCAGGCGGTCCAGCAGCTCGCTGCCGGCGTCGTCCACCTGCATCTCCTGCGCCAGGCGCGGGAAGCCGTACATCTCGTTCGCCGGGTCGTGCGCTTCCACCAGGCCGTCCGAGTAGAGCAGGACGCTGCTGCCCGGGTCGATGGTCCCCTCGGCCTCCTGGTAGACGATGTCCGGAAGGAGGCCGAGCGGCATGCCGGTCGCGCGAAGTTCGACGACCCCGTCGGCGGTCCGCACGTACGGCAGGTTGTGGCCGGCATTGGCCAGGACGATCCGCCCGGTCGCCGGATCCAGGATCGCGAAGAGGCACGTCACGAACATCCGGGCCGGCATCTCCGGCACGAGCAAGGCGTTGGCACGAGCCAGGATCTCGGCGGGCGAGTCGCTCCGGCTGGCCTCGGCGCGGAGGACCGAGTGGGTCCGGGCCATCACGAGGGCCGCCGGGACGCCCTTGTCGGTCACGTCGCCGACGGCGATGCCGATGCGGCCACCCGGCATCTCGATGAAGTCGTAGAAGTCGCCGCCGACCGCGCGGGCCGGACCGTAGTACGCAGCGATCTGCCACTGGGGCAGGTTCGGCAGCTCGCGTGGGAGGAACTGCTGCTGGATGAGGGTCGCGACGCGCATCTCCTGCTCGAGCCGTTCGCGCTCGGCGGCTTCGTGGGCCTGCTCGCGCACGAGCTGGGCGACCCGGATGGCGGGCGCCGCCTGAGCGGCCAGGGTCGTGAGGAGGCGGCGGTCGTCCGTCGAGTACTCCTGCTCGGACAGTCGCGGGCCGAGGTTGAGGGTCCCGATCAGCTCGCCCTGGGAGACCAACGGGACGACGAGCGCCACCCCCGCCTCCCGCATCTGGCGGACCGCGGGCGAGTCGAGTTCCAGGCGTGCGACCTCGACCGGCCCCGACGCGGTCTGGAGGTAGGCGAGGAGCGGGTCGGATTCGGGGATGTCGACCGCGATCGAAGGGTCGTCGGCGGGTCGAGGGACGGTGGCCTCAACGGCCGGTGCCGACGTGGCGGTCGGCTCCGGGCCGGCGGTCTCGCCACGTCCCAGGAGGCGGCGGATCGGACGAGTCAGGGCGGTCATGTCGCGGTCATCCTCACACCCGGGCGTCCGGGAATCGTTACGGCGGTCATCGGTCGTCCGTCCGAGCCCGGAGCCAGATGCTCAGAGACGTCGGTGCGACCGCGACCGCGGTCGTGGCGGCGAGGTCGGTCGTGACGGTCTCCATGTCGACCTCGTGCCGGAGGCGGTCGGCGAACAGACCAGCGGTCCGTTCGGCGTCATACCTGGACCGATCGAAGCGTCGATCGACGATGTGCTGGACACGTCGTCGGACCGGCTGGAAGAGGGCGAACACGGCCAACGTCGAGGCGGCCACCGCGATCGTCTGGGCCTGGGCCAGTTGGGACAGGATGGTCGACAGGAGCACCACCGCACTCCCGAACACGACCGCCAGGATGCCGGTCACGGTCGCGTAGCCGACCGTCCGACTGACGATCCGGTCGATCTCGTACAGCCGATAGCGCAGGATCGCCACGCCCATCGCGATCGGGACGAGCGCGATCCCGACGCCGGCGGCGATATTGGTCAAGGCGTTAGGGTCCTCCGGGCGGAACGTGGCGACGTTGACCAGCTCCGTGACCAGCATCACCAGGGCCGCCGCGCCGACCCACTTGACCTGGGTGCGCTGCACGAGCGTGCCGCGCCGCCATCGGACCAGTAGGGCACCTGCGGCCGTGAAGAGCAGGGCGACCATGATGGCGTACGCCGGGTACACCAGCGCCTCCCCGGGGAAGCCGTCGATCCCGAGCGGGCTGCGATGTTCCGGAAACAACGGGAACGGATCATCGTTCAGCGTGTACCCGACGACGGCGAGGCCGATCCCGATCGTGCCGAGGACCAGAGTCCACTTCCACCGTGGCGACGGCAGGTCGCCGTCCGGGAACAGGATGAGGATCCACGCGATCAGGATGAAGACCGGAGCGTCCAGGACACTGCTGTACAGCGCGGCCAGATCCGAGGCCGGCGGTGGCCCGGGCAGGTGCAGATAGAGATCCGCCGGCAGATACCAGGCGAAGAGCGCGCCAAAGGTCACCACGAGTGGACCGATGACGTTCGACGGCCGGCGCTCGGAGATGAGCCAGCCGACCACGATGAACACCACGGCGATGGCCCCATAGAACACGTAGATCCCGCCGCTCGGGAACCCTCGGACCGCGTCGGCGATCGCCACGACCGCACACACGGCGATGGACGCGATGGCCACGATCCGGATCAGCCATCGCCAGATCATCGGTCGCCCGCCCGAAGCCACAGGCCGACGACCGACGGCTTGAGGGCACCGCGGACCGTCGCGTCGAGATCCCCGACCACGGAATCGATGTCGACCTCGTGACGCAGCCGCTCGGCGAAGGTCGTGGCGGTGCGGTCGGCATCGAATCGGACACGGTCGAAGCGGCGGTCCACGGCCGACTGGACGCGAGAGCGAACCGGCTGGAACAGGGCCGCCGCCGCCAGGGTGGACGCCGCGACGGCGACGGCCTCACCGCCCGTGATCGCCGCCAACGGGCCCTGCAGGATGAGGATGCCCACGGCGTACGTCGCCACGAGCGTCGCGGTGGTCAGCACGTACGCGATCGTCCGGCTGACGAGGCGGTCGATCTCGAACAGGTGATAGCGGAGGATGGCGATCCCGATCGCGATCGGGAAGAACCCGAAGGCCAGCCAGGTCGCGATGTCCGCGATGTCGTTGTAGTTGCCCGGGCCGAATAGGCTGAAGTAGGCCACCATGACGATGGCGATGAGTGTGGCAGCGGTCGCGACCCACTTGAGCTGGGCCCGCTCGGTCGGACCGCCCACCCGCCAGCGCCCCACCAGGGAGATGGCGGCCAGGGTGGCCCCGACGATCGTCAGCATGTAGAAGGTCGGCATCGCTTCCGACAGTGGCTGTCCGGCGATCCCGAACGGGTTCGCGATGTTCGGGTAGTACGCGAACGGTCCTGGGATGATCGCTGTTCCGACCATGGCGATCGCGCCGAACACGACAACGGCCAGCCCGACCCACCGCCATCGAGGCGACGGAAGTCGCCCATCCGGGAAGAGCAGGAACAGGAGTGCCAGCAGCGCGAACACGGGTGCATCCATCACCGTCACCGCCCAGGCGAGATAGACGGCTGGACCGGATGGGCCCAGCTGCTTGACGATGACGTCGGCGATCTGGTACGCGGCGATGAGCAGCCCGATCGTGTACAGGATCGGCCCGATCCGGTTGCCTGGACGTCGCTCTACGATCAGCGTGCCGACGAGGAGGTAGGCGGCCGGGACCGCGACCAAGATCGGCGAGAGCACCACGCCGGGTCCCATGCCGGTCGCGACGATGGCCACCTCGCAGGCGACGACCATCGCGGTCCCAAGGACTCGAAGGGGCCAGTTCGGGCTCATCTCGCGTCGCCTCGCAACCACAACCCGACCCGTTCAGGCGCGATCGCCACTCGGACGGTGTCATCGAGGTCTGCGGTCAGGGCCGGCAGGTCCACCTGATCGCGCAGCCGTTCGGCAAAGGCCGTCGTCGTCCGCTCGCCGTCGTAGCGAGCGCGATCGAACCGGCGATCCACGATCGACTGGACGTGCCGGCGGACCGGCGTGAACAGCGCCGCCGCGACCAGGGTCGAGGCCGCCACGGCCACCGAGTCGCCGCGGGTGAGCGAGCTGAAGACCGTGGTGAGGCTGAGGTTCACGAGCAGGTAGACGACCACGAGTCCGCCGGTCACGGCAGCGTAGGCGATCGTGCGCGACACCAGCCGGTCGATCTCGTACAGCCGGTAGCGCAGGATGGCGATCATCGATGCCACGGGCAGGGCGGCCAGGCCGAGCATCACGAGGTACCACGCAGGCTCGGCCTGAGTCGCGAAGGCGACGACCACGGCGGTCACCAATCCGGCCGCTGCGAACAGGAACCACTTGAGCTGCTGCCGCTCCGGGCCTCCCGAGCGACGGAAGCGGACGGCCAGTGACGCGAAGGCGAAGAGGCCGAGGATCGGCATCAGCAGCGCGCTGGCGTCGCTGATCCACGTGATGGAACCTCCGATCCCGATCGGATTCGGGAGGCGCCCGCCGTAGCCCGCATCGGTCGGCTGGGTCGCCATCGCCACGGACGCCAAGCCGAGGTAGATCGCGGCGACCCAGGCGACCGGCCGCCAGCGCGGCCCGGCAAGGTGCCCATCCGGGAACAGTAACGGCACCCAGATCAGCGCAACGCCGACCGCCGTGGTCAAGGCCCACGCACCTAACCAGTCGATCAGGACGACGAACGGCAGGCTCGAGCCGTCCTGCAACGAGCGGCTGACGTACTCGGTCGAGAAGATGCCGACTGTGAAGGCAAGGCCGATCAAGAGATACAGCCAGCCGATCGGGTTGGATGGCCGCACGATCGCCAAGGTCGCCCCGACGGTCGGGACCGTGAAGAAGACGGAGCAGACGACGATGACGCTGCCTGCCGTTGGTCGATCCGGTAGCGTGGAGCCACCTGGCAGCACGAAGGCCGACGCCATCGTGTACGCGATCATCCCGTAGGCAACCGCGAGGAGCCCGATGGCAAGCGACCTCGCCAGGCGCCGGTGGGTCGCCGCACTCATCGGCCGTTCTCGCGCAGCCACAGATCCACGCGGGCCGGCGAGATCGCGGCCTGGACCGTGGAGCGCAGGTCGGTGGTCACGGTCGGCAGGTCAACCTCGTCGCGCAGCCGAGCCGAGAAGGCCATCGTCGTCGACTCGGCGTCGTAGCGGGCTCGGTCGAAACGGCGGTCGACGGCCCGCTGGACCCGTCGGCGCACCGGCGTGAACAAGGCGGCCACGGCCAGGGTCGAGGCGGCGACGACCAGCGCGTTCCCGCCGACCATCGAGCTCGAGATGCTGGACAGCACGAGGTTGACCGCGAGGTAGACGACGACCAGGCCGCCGGTGATCACGGCGTAGCCGATCGTCCGCGACACCAACCGGTCGATCTCATACAACCGGTAGCGCAGGATCGCCACACCGATCGAGACCGGGAGAAGCGTCAGGCCGATCAAGAACAGGACCCAGAACAGGTCCGAGTCCAGGGGCCCCAGGAACGCCGGGATCAGCGCCAGCAGTGTCACGATCGCGACGGACCCGAACCACTTGAGCTGCTGTCGCTCGACGCCGACGGCTCGCCGGAACCGGATCACGGGCGCCGCCATGGCGACCGGGAAGATCGCCATGATCGAGATGGTGTTCAGGGTGTCCAGGAGCTCGCGATACGGTCGGATGTCGAACAACCCGAAGGGGTTCATCAGGGTCGGCTCGTCCTCGATCGGGCCGATGGCGAAGATGAATGGGAGCTGGCTGAGCACGAAGCTCACCGTCGCCAGCACGATGAACCACGTCCAGCGGCGGTTCGCCGATGGGAGCCGCCCGTCCGGGAACAGAAGCGGGACGTACACGCCGACCAGCACGACGGCGACCACGAAGGACCAGGCGGCGAACCAGGCGAGCACACTCGTGAAGGGCAGCGTCCCGGCGTGGTCTGCGATGCTGATCCCCACGTAGATCTGGCTTGCCAGATTCACGCCGAAGACGATGCCCGTCGCCAGCAAGAGCCAGCCGACCGCATTTCGTGGGATCCGGTTGACGATGAACGCTCCGACCAGCGCGGACGACGTTAGCGCGAGGCCGAGGGACAACAGGCCGACGTCAGGCGCCGCATCCGAACGCGACGCCAGGGTCACCAGCGGCGGCAACACCACCGACAGCACCGCGGCGGCCCACACGATGATGCCGGCCCATCGGGGAAGGCGCGCGCTCGGGGGGACAGGCGACGTCGTCATCGGCGCATCCTCGGGCATCAGCGTTCGCACAACGTTACGAGATGTGTCGGACTCCCTGTACCGTTACGCGATGGGCAACCGCCAGCCATGGCTCCGCATCCGGCTGCTCGGCCCCCTGGAGGTCGTGGCGGGCGACCGACCGGTCGTGGTCGACACCCGCAAGGCCCTCGCCATCGTGGCGCTGGTCGCGGCCGAAGGTCGTCCGTTCGCGCGCGATGAACTCGCGGTCATGTTCTGGCCGGACGCGGACGATGCGTCGGCCCGCGGGGCGCTGCGGCGAACCCTCTCATCGCTGCGAACGGCGATCGGCCCGGTCGGCCTGGTCATCGACCGATCGCAGGTCGCCCTGGACCCGGCGACGAGCAAGGTCGACCTGATCGACTTCGAGCGCATGGCGGCCTCCGACGATCCGACCGATCTCGAGGCCGCCGCCGCGCTCGCCCGGGGGCCGTTCATGGCCGGCTTCGCATTGCGTGACAGCCCGGACTTCGACGACTGGCAGGCGGCCTGTGCGGTCCGCGTGGAGCGTCAGGTCGGCGACGTGCTCGACCGACTCTCGGCGGTGAGGAGCGAGGGTGGCGACGCGTCAGGCGCCATCGACATCGCGCGGCGTCGGGTGGCGCTCGACCCGCTTGATGAACCCGGCCAACGCCGCGTGATGGAGTTGTTGGCGAGGTCTGGCGACCGGTCCGGGGCCATCCGCCAGTACCGAGCCCTAGTCGCCCTGTTCGACCGGGAGCTCGGAGTCGCGCCACTGCGCGAGACGACCGACCTGTACGAGGCGATCCGCGAAGACCGGATCCTGCCCAGTGCCTTGGCCGACGATCCTGACGCGCCATCCGGATCCCTCACGACCGGCGTCGCGCGGAACGCGTCCGTGACACTCGACGCGTCGCCGCGAGCCATCCCGCTCGTCGGGCGCGAGCGTGAATCCGGGGCGATCGACTCGTCGTGGCGAGCCGCATCGCCGGACGGCAGGATCGTCCTGATCGAGGGTGAAGCTGGCATCGGCAAGACGCGCCTGGCCGAGGCGGTCGCCGACTCGGTCGTCGCCGCCGGCGGGGTCGTCCTGCCGGCACGCGGCTATCCCGGAGAAGGCGCCATCGCCTACGGGCCGATCGCCGAGGCGCTTCGGACGGGCCTGGCGATGCCCGATGGGCCCGCGCGTCTGGCCGCGCTGGACGAGACCGCCCGAGCCGAGATCGGACGACTGGTGGAGCTGCCCGCGGGGCTGCGTCCCGTGCACGCGGCGTCGACCGCGCCGGACAGCGTCGGCGCACGCGTCCGGCTGCTCGAGGCGATCGCCGCGGCCCTCAGCGCGTTGGTGGCCGGACCGGCCCCAGGCCTCCTGTGGGTCGACGACCTGCACCTGGCCGACGACCCGACGCGCGAAGCGCTGGCCTACCTGGCGAGGCGCCTGCGCGACCGGCCGATGCTCTTGTTGCTGGCGTGGCGACGCGAGGACCTGCCATCCGGCGCCGAGGCCGTGGTCGCCGAACTCGCCCGCCTGCCCTCCGCGACGAGCCTCGTACTGGATCGGCTCGATCGGGACGGGATCGCCACCATCGTCCGGGCGATGCGGCCGTCCGACGCCGATGACGCCCTGATCGACGCATTCGCGGCCGACTCCGAAGGGTTGCCGCTGCACGTCGTCGCGGCCCTGGCCAGCGGCGAGTCGCCGGGCCAGGCCATGCCGCGGAGCGTCCACGCGCTGCTCCTGGAGCGGATCTCGTCGGTCAGCGAGATGGCGGCGCAGATCCTGTCGACGGCGGCCATCATCGGCCGGATGTTCGACCTCGGGACGCTGCGTCAGGCGAGCGGTCGATCCGAAGAGGAGACGGTCGAGGCGGTCGAGGAGCTGTCCCGCCGTGGCCTCATCCGCGAGGTCCGCGCCGCGGCCGGCGCGCCGGCGGGGTACGACTTCGCGCACGGCCGCATCCGCGAGGTCGCCTACGAGGCGACCAGTCTTGCCCGACGCCGGCTCATCCATCGCCGCACCGCGGACGCGCTTCGATCGGATGCGGCGGCCCGCGGTCAGGACGATCTCGCCCGGTTCGCCCTGATCGCCGGTCACGAGCGGGAGGCGGGACGCGCGACCGAAGCCGCGGCGGCCTTCCTGGCCGCGGCGGACCGGGCGGAGAGCGTCTTCGCCAACCGCGAGGCGATCGAGTATCTCGACGCGGCCATCGCCCTTGGCGACCTGCCCGATGGCGCGGCCGCCCATGCCCGGATCGGAGAACTGCGGTCGCGACTGGGCGAGTATCCCGCCGCCCTGGCGGCCCTCGAGACGGCCGCGGCGCTGGCCGACCCGCCGGACCTTCCCGGGATCGAGATCGCGCTCGGCCGAGTCCAGCGTCGACGCGGCGACCTCGACGCCGCCGACAGCCATCTCGTGTCCGCCCTGGCCGCCTCCGACCTCGCCCCGGCGATCCGCGCGCGGGCACTGGTCGAGCGGAGCATCGTCGCCCTTCGGGCCGGCGACCTCGCCGTCGCCCGACGGTCCGCGGCCGAGGCCGGGGCCCTCGCGACCGACCTCCACGACCCGCGCCTCGCCGGGATGGCCGAGCGACTGGTGGGCCTCGTCGCCCAGGCCACCGGCGACCTGCCGACCGCGCGCGCGGCGCTCGAGCGCAGTCTCGCGATCGCGGCCGACGACCCGGATCCGACCGCGGCGATCGCCGCGGACGTCGGGCTGGCGCTGGTGTTGTCCGCGTCCGGGGCCGTCGACGACGCCATCGCGATCGCCGGGTCGGCCATCGAGGCGTGTCGCCGGATCGGCGATCGCCACCTCGAAGCGGCCGTCGAGAACCATCTCGCCGACATGCTTCATGACGCGGGTCGCCCGGCCGCCTCGATGGACCACCTGAAGCGAGCGGTCGCCCTCTTCGCCGAGGTCGGCGAGGGCGTGCCCGAGCGCGATCCGGGCATCTGGGCGCTCGCGGCCTGGTGAGTCGCACCGACTGACGCGCCATACTCGGTGGACGTCGAAGGAGGATGGCGATGGACAGGATCGGGGCGGCGGTCTGGGCGACCGGGCGGGCAGGTCGCGTGATCGTGGAGGCGGGACTGACCCGGCCGTGGCTCGAATTCCGTGGCGGGATCGTCTACTCGTCGGCCAAGGACGGCCTGGACCTCGGCGAGGCCTGCGGGCTGGACGTCCGCCTCGGGGCGCCGGTGTCGACCGACATCGATGCGGTCCTGGCCCGCCCCGACATCGACGTCGTCTTCTATGCCGGGATCGGGGCGCCGGCCGAGGTCGCGGCGGCGTGCCTGCGCGCCAATCGGGCCGGCAAGGACGCCATCACGATCGCCGGGCTGGTCCATCCGCGGTCCGTGCTCGGCGCGGCGGCGGCTGCCGACCTTGACGCCGGGGCGAAGGCCGCCGGACAGCGGATCCTGGGCACGGGCTTCTGGGACTACCTGACGATCTCGCTGCCCTTGGCCGCGCTCTCCAACGTGCTGACCTTCGAGGAGATCCGGCTCGAGCGGATCGCCGACACGACCCGGTGGGGCCACGGCATCCTGCGCGACGAAGGCGTGGGCGGGCCGATCGAGGCCGCCGGGGGCGGCTTCATGATGCGGAACTTCCTGGTCGAGGCGCTGCTGCTGCTGGGCGAGTCGGCCGGTCTCGAGATCGACGAGCCGGTCTTCGAGAGCGTGCCCATCCTGTCCGAGGTCCGGCGCGAGCGGGCCGGTTACGTCGTGGAGCCGGGCACGATCTGCGGGCACGATCGGACGGTCACGGCGAACGTGCGTGGCGGCGGGCGCCTCGTCTCGGTCTGGCGAGGCCGGTTCGCGCCGGAACTCGACGGCCTGGAGGGCTCGGCCAAGGTCGTGGTCGTGGGCGACCCGGCATTCGAGACGATCGTGCGCGGCGACCTGTTCCTCGACACGTATCCACCGACCGGCGCCCGGGCGATGGCGGCCGTCCGGCCGCTCCGCGCGCTGCCGCCGGGCCTGCACACGATCGATGAGGTCGGACTCCGACCGATCTTCCGCTAGGAGGTCGCCCAGCGTGGGCCGGCGGATCCGCTAGCCCGGCAGCACCGCCTCGCGCACCATGAGGTGGCGGGCCGCGAGGGCGTCCACGAAGCCGTGCGCATCGAACGCCGCCTCGGGCGGGTGGACCCCCACCGGCCCGCCGCGCGCGACGAGGTCGGCGGCGATCGCGGCGACCGTGCCCGTGATCGTCGACGACGCCGAGTGCCCGACCGCCTCGACCGCGAAGTCGTAGGTCAGCGTCGTCGGTCGCCCGGCGCGGACGCCCTCCACCCGAACGTGCTTCACGTTGGCGCTCACCTCGTCCGCGCCGATCCCGCGTCGCCCGATGTAGGCGCTCGCGAACCGGCGGGGGGAGATCGTCACGCCGTCCACGGTGAACGGTTCGTCCCGGTCGAATCCGAGCTCCAGCAGGACCTTGATCCGCTGGGTCTCGTCGGCCGGATAGCCCACCTTGAAGACGACGTCATCGATCGCCATCGAGCGCGCCAGCGTGACCGCTTCCGGGTGGGGGACGAGGTGGACCTCCTGCGAGCCGTACGGCGACGGGAAGTCGAACCGCTCCGCGCCGGAGAACGACGGGTACTCGACCAGTTCGCCCGCCTCACGGACCAGGGTCACGCCGGTGCTGGCGTCGAACCGCGTGACGACGATCCCGGGCGATGTCCACATCGGGTGCGTGATGTACGAGTACATCCGGATGGCCTGGACCTCGTCCAGCCGGTCCGCTCCGAGTCGGGCCAGGACGTTCGTGAGGCCGGGCGCCACGCCGCATCCGGGGACGATCCGGCTACCCGCAGCGACGGCGGCCTCATGGCGCTCGAGCTGCTGCAGGGTCTCCGGGTAGTAGGAGCCGAGATCCACCAGGTGCACGCGGGCGGCGATGGCCGCGTCCGTCACTCCGACGTTGTGGCGCATGTACGTGGCGTTGAGGACGACATCGATCTCGGTCAGGCCCGCGGCGAGCGAGGCGGGGTCCTCCACGTCGATGCGGGCCACCCGCTCCGGCGCCCCGAGCCGCCGCAGCAACACCGCGGCCGCATCCGGTCGGACATCGCCGACGGTGATCTCGTGATCCGTCCGCGCGACCAGGTCGGCGACCGCGGCCGACCCCATCTCGCCGGCCCCGCCGAGGACGAGGATCCGGCTCATGTGCGCTGGTCCCTCCTGGTCGTCAGCTCGGGGTTTCGACCACGTTCGAGGGGTCGTTCACGTCCGTGATGTCGATGGTCAGGCTGGCGCCTGCTGTCCCGAAGTCCGTGATGACGAAGGAGACCAGGTATCCGTCATCCGCCACCCACGTCTCGATGGTGGCGGTGTCGGGCATGCCGAGCGTCCCGAAGTTCGGCAATGAGGCGACGTCCACCTTGTAGTGCGTAGTCGGCTGGCCGTTCTTCTCCTCTTCGCCGAGGTTCTGGGCGTACTGGCTCATGCTCAGGCCCCCGAAGGCGCCCATCAGGATCATCGGGTCGAACAGCGGGATCAGCCCGGAGACCAGGACCGCAGGAGCGGGCTCCAGCGGCCCGTCGCCCTCGCCTATCCAGGCCTGATCGCCCACTGTGACGACGTGCGTCGCGTCATCGCCGGTGCCGATGTACAGGTCCCGCGCGAGGACCGGCTTCGTCACGACCGTGCCCGTGTACGCCTGGCCGTCGACCGACGAGATCGCCACCTTGTAGGAGTCGACGTTCTCGAGGTTGGTGACCAGGCTGCCCAGGTCGAATGATGGGATCGCGAAGGACGGGATGTCGAACGAGGGGATCGTCCCGTCGGACGGCATCACCATGTCCGATGGCATC
>CAZOHT010000033.1:0-11056 GCA_964579825.1 uncultured Anaerolineaceae bacterium | reverse complement strand
GGCGCAGGACGCCGCCGGTCTCGGCCTTGCCGAGCCGCTCGATCAACCCGGTCGCGTAGAAGTCGCCGTCCCAGGCGTAGATCCCGTCGTGCGCCAGCGCCTCGGCCGCCGCACGCGGTCCGACGCCCTCGATCGACACCGACACGGTCGGGACGCGTTCAGCGAGCCGACCACGGTCGGTGATGCCGTGGATCGTGACGCCCGGGATCGCCCCGAGTCCGTCGAGGAGCCTCGCGACGAGCTCGCGCTCGTAGTCGACGATGGCGCTCATCCCCGCGACGAGTTCGCGCCGGCGCTCGCTCGCGTCGGTCGCACCGGGTGCCCCGGCCACATCGCCGAAGGACCGGCCGATGTCGCGCAGGTAGTCGGTCGCGGCGAGGGTCCCGGCGATCGATTCGAATGAGGCCGTGCCCGTCTCGAATCGATCGTGGGCGGGCCGGACCTTGAAGGCCGGCAGGCGATCGAAGACCTCGGCCTTGCCGTACAGCGCCCCGAGATGCGGTCCGAACCACTTGTACGCGGAGCAGACGAGGAAGTCCGTGTCGAGCGCGCGGACGTCGATCGGGCCGTGGGGCGCGAACGCCACCGCGTCCACGTACGTCAGCGCCCCGACCTCATGCGCTCGCGCCACGAGCTCGGCGACCGGGTTGATCGTCCCGACCGCGTTGCTGGCATAGCCGACCGCGACGAGCTTCGTCCGGCCGCTGAGCTTGGACTCGAAGTCCTCGAGGTCCAGGGTCAGGTCGTCCATCCGCACGTCGACCTTGCGGACGGTGACCCCGCGGTCGGCGGCCATCGCCTCCCAGGTGCTGACGTTGGCCTCGTGATCCAACGTCGTGACGACGATCTCGTCGCCCGGTCCGAGGGTGGCCCCGATCGATCGACCGATGTGCAGGGTGAGCGTGCTCATGTTGTAGCCGAACTTGATCTCGTCCGGCGACGAGGCACCGAGGAAGTCGGCGACCGCGGCATGCGCCTCATCCGAGATGGCGTCGCTCAGCTCGCTGGTCGTGAACGCCCCGCCCGAGTTGGCGTTCGAGTCGCGGTAGTAGCCGACGACCGCATCGATGACTCGCTGGGGGACCTGCGTGCCGCCCGGTCCGTCCAGGAAGGCGACGGGTCGTCCGTCCTGGGTCCGCGCGAGGGCCGGGAACTCGGCACGGAGCGCGTCGACATCAAAGGCTGGCATGGATCCTCGCAGGACAGATGAGGGTCCGAGGGTATCCCACCGGCACTACCGCGGGGCGGTCCCGTAGCCAGCGAACACTTCGCTCAGTCGTCGCCGCTCATCCGGTCGGCCCACGAACGGGATGTCCGTGTGGCCGAAGTCGACGCCCTTGAACAGCAGTGGTTCGTCCCGCTCGCGCGCAAGAGCGTACGCAAAGCAGTCGCCGAAGTTCAGGCCGGCCTGGTGGCCACTGCCCTTGCCAAAGTCGCGGTACGCATCCCGTGCGATCCTGGCCTGGGACTCGGTGACCGGCTCGATGACGATCCCAGCCTCGCGCAGCATCTCGTCCAGGCGTCGACTGATCAAGGGATCCCGAGCGCGATCGATGACGATGCTTGCCTCGAGGTAGGTCGCCGCCGAGATCCGGTTCACGGGCGATGACTCCAAGGTCGCGGCGTACAGGGGTCCGTCGGCTTCCTCGGCGACGATCGCGACCAACACGGACGAGTCGACGATCACTTGGGCAGTCCGTATTCGTCGTACAGCAGATCGCCGTGCTCGATCTCGAAGAAGTCGTCGGGGAGTCGAGCGTGCATGTCGGCGGCGATCGCAAGGATCCGATCCGCCATGCCTCGGCGGCCATCCGCCTGCTTGAGGCGCTCCAGCCGCTCGCGCACGGCCTCTGTGACCGCGCCAGTCATGGATTCGTCCGTGAGATCGGCAAGCTCACGGACCAGGCGAACGGTCTCCGCGTTCTTGATGTTCAGGCTCATGGTAGAAGTCTACCATCGGTCGGTAGATGTCTGCCTATCCGCGCTCGACTCGGCCCCGCAGCCAGACCCCGGTCTTCGTCGGCTCCAGCGCCTCGACCGTCGTCGCCCGGAGCTCTCGGCGCACCGTGGACAAGTCGACCTGATCGCGCATCCGACCGCCGAATCCGGCAACGAGGCGACCGCTGTCGTACCGCTTGCGATGGAACCGTCGGTCCACCTCGGCCTGGACCCGGTTCCGCAACGGGTTGAACAGGGCCGCCGCGGCCAGCGTGGAGATCGCCACGACCCGTGGATCCAGGGCCGACCCCGGGGCCGCGACGGCCGAGCTGATCGCGGCCTGCAGAACCAGCACGATCGTGAAGAAGACCGCGACCAGGACGGCCGTCACCACCAGGTACGAGATCGAACGACTGATGATCCGGTCGATGTCGTACAGGTGGTAGCGGGTGATCGCGACCGCGATGGCGAGGACGGGCAGGCCGAAGGTCGCGACCCACACGGGCCACAGCCAGTCAACGCCGTTGCCGAACAGGAGCAGGGCGGCGGTGGCCAGGAGCGTGGTCGCCTCGGCGCCAAGGACCCAGCGCATCTGGGTCCGACGCACGACGTCTGCCACCCGGTACCGGAGCCCGAGATCGACGAACGCGGCGATGTAGGCCAGGACGATGAGCGCAACCCCGATCGCCTCGGCCAGGCCGAAGACGTCCTGTCGCGTCTGCGACCAGCCGATCGTGCGCAGGATCGGGTCGCGAAGGCCGGCCAGCAGCGCTGAGGCGGCCCCTGCGACGAGCACGGCCTCGACCACGGCACCGAGCCGACTCGTCCGGTGGCCATCCGGGAACCAGGTGATCAGCAGGCTGGTCCCCAGGACCAGGCCGGTGACCACGAGCAGGCTCGACACCAGCTCGGCGACGTCGAACAGCAGCTGCTGCGGACGGGCGAGGACCGACTGGACGCCGGTCGTCGGGTGCCAGAGCGCAGCGAGCGTCGTGAGCAGGACACCGAAGGTGAACGCGAGGCCGATCGTGAGGGCCAGCCGACCGATCCCGTGTCCCGGCCGCCGCCATAGCACGGTCACGCCGACGAACGTGTACATCCAGCAGCCGTACGCGCTCACGAGGCCGCCCACCGGGTCATCGACCCGTCGCAGGCCAAGCAGGACCAGGGCGAAGAAGCCGGCCGCGAACGCGACGGCGCCGGCCCCCAGGAGGGCGATCCGTCGGCGATCCAGACCCGTTGCCAGCGCCGTCATCGGCGAGGTTCGAATGGGTCGCCGGCGATCAACACGAGGTTCGGCCACGCGCCCGTCACACAGATCGGACCATAGGTCTCGGCCTCGAGCTCGACCGTACCCTCCACGGCGCGCCCGGTCCCCTGATCGTCGACGACCTGGCCGCCCTGGATGAGCCAGTCCGGTGGCGCGACCTCGGTGGACAGATCCACCGTGGCCAGGAACGCGGTCAGCTCCGACCACGTGTGCGGCGCCCGCACGCCGCCGATGAGGACCCCGGTGGGATCGCCGGCCGCGCCCTGGTACCGGATCGTATACAGCCCGGCCCCGCCCCCATCGACCGTCCCGGCGCACGTGGTCCCATCCCACGTGGCGGTGATCTCGCCGACAAGCTCGAACGGCGTGGCCCGCGGTCCGCCCAAACGCAACGCCTCGAGGAGGGCTGCCTCCACGGCCACCGCGTCGGCCGCGGCCGCGTAGCGGATGGGCCGGCCGGCCGGGTCCGTCTTGAGACGCCCACGATCCTCCACGGTGAGCGTCGCCTCCTGCCACGTGACCAGGTCCGGCTGGGACACGGTCATGGCCGCGAGTTCGTCCCACAGCTGCTGGCCCTCCGCGCCGTTCATGCGGGACGGGTTGCGCAGCAGGAGTTCGTACATGAGGTCGGCGCCGGCTGCGGCATGATCGGTCGCCAGTCGGTCGGCGAGGTCCGCCGGGACCGGGACGTCATCGGTCGCATCCAGGGGCACGATCGAGATCGGCACAGCCGTCGCGAAGACGGCCTCCACCGCGGACGGATCGGCGAACGCATTCCACTCGACGCCGCCTCCGGAGAGGCCGTCGATGTAGACGTTCCCCGGCGCCTCCACGGTCCCGAGCATCGCGTGGATGCCGGCGACCCGATCCGGGAGCGTCGGGTCCGCCGCGAACGCATCCTCAAGGTTGGTCAGCGGGCCGAGCGTGACGATCGTGACCTCGCCGGGTCGGGCATCCACCGCCTCGCGGATCAGGTCCGCAGCGTCGCGCAGCGTGCCGGATTCGACCTGCGGGGTGATGTCCAGCCCGTAGCCGGCATCGGCCGTGACGCGCCAGTCGTCCGGGAAGGGGCGGGCATCAGCGCCGCCCTTCTGGCGTCCGCACCCGAACGGGATGTCCGGGTCGCCGAGCTCGTCGAGCAGGTAGCGCGTGACAAGGCGTCCGCCCTGACAGTGGACCAGCCCCGTCCCATCGATGGCGATGGCCAGGACCTCGACCCTCGGATCGCGCAGCAGGATCATGATCGCCGCGAGATCGCTGTGGTCCATGTCGGCGTCGATGACGATCGGGCGTGGGTCGGCGTTCGTCGAGGGCATCGGCGGCACCGCCGCGTCGCTCACGGACGGGGATCCGCTGGCCGTCGGCTGGCAGCCGGCGAGGATGACGGCGAGCAGGGTCATGGCGGCGAGGCGGCGAGGCATGGGTGCACGGTGCACCCATGCCGTCACGGGATGGTTACGGGAGTCGGCCGAACCACAGCGCCGAGGCGCCCGCCCCGACGATGACGAGGAGCAGGCCGGCGGCGACCAGCAGGAAGGTGACCTCCTGGACCTCTTCGGTGTAGCCGACGCGAGACTCCAGGTTGTCGTAGACGGCCTGCAGGTCCGCGGCGGACGGTGCGTCGAACGCCTGCGCCCCGGTGGTCTCGGCGATCTGTTCGAGGGTCTCCGTGTCCGGTGGGACATCGAGCGTCACCGGCTGGCCGAACTGGTCGTTGACGGTGATGCGGCCCTCCGGCGTGCCGAGGGCGATCGTGTAGATCGGGACCCCGAGGGCCGCGGCGCGATCGGCCGCATCGAGCGGCTCGGCCGTCCCGACCGAGTTGGCGCCGTCGGACAGGAGGATCGCGGCGACGAGGGGCTCGCCCGACGGCCGGTCGACCGAGCCGTTCGGGTCGGCGCTCGCATCGGGGGCGCTCGAAACCTCCGGTGTGGCGCTGGGGCCCGGCTCACCGGCCGTACCGGCGGCCTGGATGTCCTCGGCGATGTCGAGGACCTGCATCAGGGCGTCGCCCATCGCGGTCCCGTCTCGCGGGCTGAGGCCCTCGATGGCGACCTTGAGCGCGGCGCGATCGGTCGTGGGCGACACGAGCGTGTTCGGCTGCGACGCGAACGACACGATGCCGATCCGCACGCCCTCCGGGATCTGGTCGATGAACGAGATGGCGGCCGCCTTGGCGGCGTCGAGCCGGGTCGGTGCGACGTCGGTCGCTCGCATGGAGCCGGAGATGTCCATCGCCAGGAGGATCGTCGCGTCCTCGCGCGGCGTGGCCATGACCATCGTGGGCCGGGCGAGGCCGATGAGCAGCGCGGCGATCGCGCCGAGGTACAGGACCGGCGGCACGTGGCGGCGCCAGGCCGGCCGCTTCGGGGTCAGGTTGGCGAGCAGGTCCAGGTTGGTGAACCGGACCGCATAGCGACTGCGTCGTCGCTGGGCCCACAGGTAGAACCCGATGACGAGCGGGATCAGGAGCAGGCCGAGGAGGAGTTCGGGAGCGAGGAAGTTCATGCGGATCGTCCTGTGCGTTCCGGCGTCCGGCTGAACCCGCGCGCGAGCGCCGGCAGCCAGGGCCCTTCGGTGGAGAGGCGGAGGTGGCGGATCCCGAGTCGGCGGAACTCCGCCGCAAGGGAGGTGCGGTCGGCGGCGGCCGCCGACTCGAAGGCCCGTCGAAGGGATCGATCGCCGGTGTCGACGCGGAGGGTCCGGCCGGTCTCGGGATCGACCAGGGTCAACTCGCCGACATCGACCAGCTGCTCCTCGCGCGGATCCGTGACCTCGAGCGCGATGACGGCGTGCCGACCGGCGACCTGCGTTAGCGGGCCGATCCAGTCACGCGGTCCGCGGAAGTCGGAGACGACCACGACGACACCGCCAGGGCTGCGCGACGCCGCGACCAACGAGAGCGCCTTGGCTGGCGAGGTCAGTCCACCGCCTTCATCCGGGGCCTCGTCGGAGACGGTCCGGATCAGGCCGAGCATCCCGCGGCGGCCGCCGGCCGGCGGCAGGACGGTCTCGCGACCGGACCCAAAGGTGACGATGCCGAGGCGATCGCCGCGTCGAGCGGCGAACCGACCGACGACGAGCGCCGCACCCTCGGCGACGTCCGCCTTGCGGCGGTCCGCCGTCCCGAAGTGCATCGACGGGGAGTGGTCCAGGAGCAGCCAGGCCGTCAGCTGACGGTCCGGCACGTCCTCGCGGATCTGGGTCTGGGTGGATCGGGCGGTGGCGTTCCAGTCGATGCGCCGGACATCGTCGCCGGGCTCGTACGGACGGATCCGGTCGAGCTCGACGCCGGTGCCGCGGCCGCGACCGAGGTGGTCGCCGCTCAGCTGGCCGCCGACGCGGCGGGTCATCGACAGTTCCAGCTGGCGAACCAGCCGCTCGGCGATCGGCCCGGGTCCGGGGCGCGCCGCGGATCGTTCGCGTCCGCCGAGCCGGCCGAGATCAGCCGCGGCGGCGCGAGAGGCGCCTTCGGTCACGCGGACGTCTCCACCGCCATCTCGAGCCGGGGGGCGGGGACGAGCGTGAGCACGCGCTCGATGACCGTGTCGGCCGTGACGCCGTCGGCCAGGGCCGCGTAGCTCATGACCAGGCGGTGGCGGAGGACGTCGGGCGCGAGCGCGGCGATGTCGGCGGGCAGGACGTAGCGGCGGCCGTGGAGCAGGGCCATGGCGCGCGCACCGTGGATGAGGTTGATCGACCCGCGCGGGCTGGCGCCGTAGGACACGAAGCCTTCGAGGTCCGGGGCGCCCCAATAGGTCAGGCGACGGGTCGCCTCGACGAGCCCGACCGCGTAGCTGATGAGCCGTGGGTCGACGTACACCTCGTTGACGCTCTGCTGGAGCCGGCGCAGGCCCGCCGCATCCAGGATCTCGCGCGGCGCGGCCGGCGGGACGAGCGAGCGGACGACGATCTGGGCCTCGTCCGCGGCGGACGGGTAGTCGAGCAGGATCTTGAGCATGAACCGATCGACCTGGGCTTCCGGCAGCGGGTACGTGCCCTCGGCTTCGATCGGGTTCTCGGTGGCGAGGACGAGGAAGGGCGTCGGGACCTTGTAGGTCTCGTGCCCGATCGTCACCTGGTGCTCCTGCATGACTTCGAGCAGGGCGGACTGGACCTTGGCCGGGGCGCGATTGATCTCGTCGGCAAGCAGGAAGTTGGCGAAGACCGGGCCCAGCTCGACATCGAAGTCGGCGCGGTCCGGGCGATAGATCCGCGTCCCGACCAGGTCGGACGGCATGAGGTCCGGCGTGAACTGGATGCGCTTGAACGTGCCACCCAGGACGTCGGCGAGGGTCTTGATGGTGAGCGTCTTGGCCAGGCCCGGGACGCCTTCGAGCAGGAGATGGCCGCCGGACAGGAGCCCGACGAGCACGCGCTCGAGCATCGCGTCCTGGCCGACGATGACGCGCCGGATCTCGAACAGGATCGCCTCGGCGGTCGCACGCGGGTCGCTGGGGTCGGGCAGGGCGCGCAGGTCCGGCGCGGCGGCCGGCGTCGTGGGGCTCGCGCTCCCGCCGGTCGGCGTACCGACGGGCGTCGGGGTCGAGGTGGTCGGATCGGACATGGGTGGGGTCTCCGGATCTCTGGCTTCGCTCCGACGGTGGGCCGGACGCGTGGAACGTTGGGGACGACGTTCGCGCCGAAGTCTGAAGGTCACATGAGAATGCCCGGGCAGGGTCCGATGTCGTTTTCTCAACCTGGCGTTGCCCGCGGAGAGCGGGGCGGCGGCTTCGAGCGTGGACCGAGGCCCCCTGGTGCTCGTCGAGGGCTCGGCTGCGGCCCGATTCGCACGAAGACCGCGCCCGATCGTCACCACATGGACGTTCGGCCGGAGGCAGGCGCCGGGCCCGACCGCGTCAGCGCCGAGTCAGTGCTCGGTGGTGCCCGTGAAGCTCCAGCCGTCGATGCGGACGGCGGGGACGACGACGCCGCCCAGGAAGCCCTTGAGCGTTCGCCGGTCGCTCGCCACGGCGACCGTGCCGGCGAGGGCCCGGAGGTAGCTCTGGGTATAGCGCAGGTTTCGGACCGGCCCGACGATCTTGCCGTCCTCGACGAGGAACGTGCCGTCGCGGGTCATCCCGGTCACGATCGCCAGCTTCGGGTGGACCGGGTTGGTGTAGTGGAAGCGCGTGACGAGCAGTCCGCGATCCAGCCCGGCGATCAGGTCGGCGCGGCTGGACGTGCCTGGGCTCATGACCATGTTCAGCGGGAAGGGGCCATAGGGGTTCGGGGCCGGGAGGCCATGGCCCGTGGAGCGGCGCCCGGCCCGCGCCGCCGTCTGGGCGTCGTACACGACGTCGACGCATCGGCCGGCATCGAGGAGCGACACGCGTTCCTTCGGCACCCCTTCGTAGTCGAACGCCATCGGCAGGCCGTCCGGATCGAACGGGTCGTCCACCATCGAGACGAGCTCCGACCCGATGACCCGGCCCGGCTCGTAGAACGAGCGCTCCTCCTGGACGGCGAGGGCACTGAAGCCGAGGTAACCGAGCATGTCGAGGATGTCGACGACCGCGTACTCCTCCAGCACGACCGGCCAGTCGCCGGCGTCGACCGCGACCGGGTTCTGGGTGGCACGGGCCTTCTCGGCCGCTTCTCGTCCGATCGCCGCGGGATCGATCCGACTGACGTCCACCGACACGCCCTCGGCGTACCCCGTCCCACCGTTCGGGGCCATCGAGACGGTCAGGAGTTGGGCCGACGTCCGGCGCTGGACGGCCCGGATGCCCTTCGAATTGGCGACGGCGATCGTCTCGGCACCCGTCGCGAACGAGCCATAGGCCACGCTGCCGGCCTCGTCGGCCGCGGCGATGACCGCCCGGACCCCTTCGGCGCGCGACTCGGGTGAGGCGGAGGCGGTCGCCTCGGACCAGGCGGCTTCGATCTCGGTGACGGGGCCAGGTTCGGGCAGGCCGCTCCAGTCCTCGAGTTCCTCGACGACCCGCGCGATGGACGCGGCCTGGTCGACGAGGGCGTCCAGGCCGTCGTTATCGGTGCGGCCCGTCGTCGCGACGCCGACGCGGCGGCCGAGGACGAAGCGCAGGTTGACGGTCGCGCTGGTCTCGGCGACGTTCTGGTGGATCTCGCTGTTGGCGAACCGGGTCAGGGCCGAGTCGTCGGCCAGGACGAGGACCTCGGCCTCCGTGGCGCCGGCCTTCTCGGCCGACTGCAGCACCTTCTCGGCGAGGGCCAGGCGGCGGCGCGGATCGATGTCGACGCTCATCCGTTGCCCACGCCGACCTGGACGTTCGTGAACCGGGCGCCCGGCACCGCGTGGCCGACATGGCCGGTCTGGCTGGGTTCGCCCTTGCCGCAGTTCGGCGTGCCGAGCATCACGTAGCTGCGCTCGTCGCCGACCGCGTCGCACGACCGCCAGAACTCGTAGGTGATGCCGGTATAGGTCGGGTTGCGCAGCAGCCGGCCCTTCTGGCCGCCCTTGATCTCGTACGCGACCTCCGTCGCGAACTGGAAGTTCAGGCGGCGGTCGTCGATCGACCAGCTCCGGTTCGAGGCGAGGTACAGGCCGTCGTCCGTGTCGGCCACGATCTCGTCGAGGCTCATGCCCGGGACGGGCAGCAGGTTGATGTTCGTCATGCGGATGAGCGGGATGCGGTTCCAGCCGTCGGCGCGCATCGCGCCACCGCTCTGACGGCCGATCCGCGGCGCGGTCTCGCGCGACGACAGGTAGCCGCTGAAGATGCCGTTCCGGACGAGCGGCACGGCCTGCGCCGCGACGCCCTCGTCATCCCAGCCGAACGTGCCCATGCCGCCGGGTGCGGTGGCATCGGCGACGATCGTGATCAGGTCCGAGCCGTAGCGGAACCCCGACTCGAGGAGATCCGTGGTCAGGAAGCTGGTCCCGGCATAGCTCGCCTCGGTGCCGAAGACCCGATCGAGTTCGGTCGGGTGGCCACAACTCTCGTGGACCTGGAGGTAGAGCTGGGACGGGTCGAGGATGATCGTCCGGCGGCCCGGCGGGCAGAGCGGGGCGGTCAACAGGGCGACCGCCTCCTCCGCGTACGGGCCGGCCGCGCCGGCCAGGTCGAGGCCGCGGATGTACTCGTAGCCGGCCGCCTGCCAGCCGCCGCCCGCGTCTGGATAACTGCGACGCTGCTGCTCGTCGCCGAGAGCCGCGTTCGATTCGATACCGGCGCCGACGTGGGTGATGACCTGCTCGGTGAAGCTGCCGTCCGACGCGGCGAACGTCTTCCACTCCCGTTGCGCCCCGTAGGTCGTCTCCGTGAAGGCGATGCCCTTGACCTGGTTGGCGGCCTGATCGGCGGCCAGGAGGTCGGCGATCTTCGTCTCGATCGGCACCGTGAACGGGTCGATGTCGACCGGCGTCTCGTAGTGACCGATGGCCGGCGGGCGGCTGTCCAGGGCGACCCGGTCGCGGAGCGCGGTCGCGCTCGCCTTGGCGATCCGGACGGCGTCCGCGGCCACGCGGTCGGCCTCGTTGGCGGTCAGCCAGTTGGAACTCGAGAAGCCCCAGGCGCCATCGACGAGGACCCGTACGCCGAAGCCTTCGCTCTCGCCCGAGGACACGCCCTCGACGCGGCCGGACTTGACGGCGATGGACTCCTCGAGCCGGCGGACGACGCGGACATCGGCGTACGTGGCGCCCAGGTTGGCGGCGGTATCGAGGGCGCGGTCCGTGATGTCTCGCATGCGGGCGTCAGCCTAGCAAAGGTGGGCGGGGCGCGGCGGCTCGGGTCGCTGGTCGCGAGATGTCCGGTGGGGTGGCGTGGTCGGCGGGCGGTGGCTCTCGGATCCGCGCCGGACGGGTCGCGCCTTGACCGCCCACCCGACGAACCCGTCAGATCTGCACCGGCAGCACGTTGGGCG
>CAZOHT010000032.1:31790-33783 GCA_964579825.1 uncultured Anaerolineaceae bacterium | reverse complement strand
GACAGCGTGCCCCACGTCCATGGGGTCGCGCCGAGCCGGATGATCTCCTCGTCGGACAGGAGCGGGTCGTACGCCAGCACGCGGGCGCCGTGGAACCCGAGCCGCTCGATGAGCGGCAGGGCTCGCGAGTAGGCGAGCTCCTTGACCCCGTCGCGGTAGGTCAGGCCCAGCACCAGCACGTCCACCCCGTCGAGGCCGCCGAGCGCGAGCTGGAGCGATCGGATGGCATGCCCCACCTGTCCATCGTTGACCCGTCGTGAGAGCGCCACCAGCTCCAGCTCGGGCGCCCGATCCAGCAGGAAGTGCGGGTAGACCGGGATGCAGTGCCCGCCGACGCCCAAACCCGGCTGGTGGATGTGGCTGTACGGCTGGCTGTTGGCGGCGGCGATGACCTCGGTCAGGTCCACGCCGATGCGGTCCGCATAGCGCGAGAACTCGTTGGCCAGCGCGATGTTCACGTCGCGGTAGGTCGTGTCGGCCAGCTTCGCGAATTCGGCGGCCTCGGCGGTCGACATCGCGACGACCTCGGCGTCCAGGACGCCCGAATAGAAGGTCACCGCGCGATCGCGCGAGGCCTCGCCCAGCCCGCCGACGAGCTTCGGGTAGGTCGCGAGGTTGCGCAGGGCCGAGCCGCTGTACAGGCGCTCCGGCGAGAAGGCGACGAACAGGTCCTCCTCCAGCGTCAAGCCGGATGCCTCGGCCAGGCGCGGGGCGTACCGGCCGCGCGTGTCGCCGACCGGGAGCGTCGTCTCGAACACGACCAGGGAGCCGGCGTGGATCCCGGGGAGGATCCCCTCGACGGCCGAATCCATGATCCGGTGATCCGGCCTCGACTCGTCATCGAGCATCACCGGCACGATGAGCACGACGACGTCGGCGTCGCGGGCGGCTTCGGCGCCGTCCAGCGTGGCCCGCAGGCGGCCGGCCGCGTGGGCCTCGGCGACCAGTTCGGCCACGCCCGGCTCCTCGCCGATGTGCGAGCGACCGGCGTTGATCGACTCGATGACGGCCGGGTCGATGTCCACGGCGATCACCGACCAGCCGTGGCTGGCGAACTGGGCGGCCAGTGGCAGGCCCATCTTGCCGGCCCCGATCACGGCCGCGGTCCCGGCCGTGCCGGGTTCGCCGATCCACGGTGAGACGGCGCGGGCCGGTTGGTGACGGCACGGGTTGGCCGGAAGGGAGATGGAGCCGCCGAGCAGGCTCGGGGCCGGCGCGGTGGCAGAGGTGGCTGCCGGGGGCGTGGCGGGGGTCGCGGGGGATGTCATGCGGGGATGAGCTCCACGGTACGGCGCTCGCTGGCGGCTCGCAGCAGCGCATCGGCGATCACGACGGCCCAGCGGCCGTCCTCGGCGTTGACGACCGGCCGGCCACCTTCGCGGACGACCCGCAGGAACGCATCCAGCTCGGCGGCCAGCGGCTCCCCGTTGTCGACCGGCAGGACCTCGACGTCGCCGGTGAACGTCGGCGCGTAACCGCCGATGAGGCGCGGGTTGGTCGTGTCGGTCGCCCGGGCGAACGTCAGGCGCTGGGTCAGGTAGTCGAGCTCGAACAGGCCCTCCTCGCCGACGACCGACAGCTGGCGACGCTTCACCGGCGTCAGCCAATCGACGTCCAGCATCGCGACGGTCCCGGACGGGAACGCCATCAGGCCGAACAGCAGGTCCTCGTGGTCGGCATGGATCCGCTGGGCCGTCTCGGCCGACACGCGGACGGGTCGCTCGCCGGCGATCCACGACAGCATGTCGACGTCGTGGGTCGCCAGGTCGACGGTCACGCCGACATCGCGGATCCGAGCCGGGAACGGGCCGGCCCGACGGCTCGTGATAGCGAACACGGTCGACAGCCAGCCGGCGTCCAGGAGGCGCCCGAGTTCGAGGACCGCCGGGTTGAACCGCTCGATGTGGCCGACCTGGACGGGCGGGGCGCCGGCGGCCGACGCGGCCGCCACGATCTGGTCCGCCTCGGCCGGCGTGGCCGCCAGCGGCTTCTC
>CAZOHT010000032.1:13386-31690 GCA_964579825.1 uncultured Anaerolineaceae bacterium | reverse complement strand
ACGCGGCCGCCACGATCTGGTCCGCCTCGGCCGGCGTGGCCGCCAGCGGCTTCTCCACGAGGACGGCGATGTGACGCTCGATGGCGGCCAGGGCGAGCGGCAGGTGGGTCGTCGTCGGCGCGGCGATGACCACCGCGTCCAACTCGGCCTCCTCGATCAGGGCGAGCGACTCGGCAAAGCCCTGCGCCCCGCTCGCGGCGGCCGCCGCCGCCAGCGCGTCCGCGTCCGGGTCTGCCACGGCGACGAGACGGGTGCCCGTGGCGAGCCCCAGGACCCGCAGGTGGTTGCGCCCCATGGAGCCGAGGCCGATGAGGCCGACCCGTAGTTCGCGGTCACCGATGGGCGACCAGGCCCCGGTCATCGGGCGGCGGCGCCGGCGCTGGCCGGGCTGGCGGCCGTGACCGTCGCACGGACCGCGGCGATGACCTCGTCCTGTTCGGCATCGGACAGGCCCGGGAACATCGGCAGGGACAGGGTCCGTTCCGACGCGGCGTCCGTGACGGGGAGCTCCGCACTGATCCCGCGTTCCAGCACGTACGGCTGGCGGTTGACCGGGATCGGGTAGTAGATGCCGGTCGACACGCCGGCGGTCGCGAGGGCGGCCACCATCGCGTCGCGCTCCGGTCCGACGTCGATCGTGTACTGGTGGAACACGTGGGTCCGACCGGCGGGGGTGATCGGCGTCTTGACCGGCAGGTCCGCGAAGGCGGCGTCGTAGCGAGCCGCGATCGCGCGCCGTCGGGCGGTGTTCCGCTCCAGCTTGTCCAGCTGGCAGAGGCCGATGGCCGAGGCGATGTCGGTCAGGCGGAAGTTGTAGCCGAGGATCTCGTGGTGGTAGCGCTCGCGCATGCCCTGGTTGCGATAGAGCCGGATCCAGTCCGCCAGGCGGTCGTCGTCGGTCGTGATGAGGCCGCCTTCGCCCGTGGTCATGTTCTTCGTGCCGTACAGGCTGAACGCGCCGTGCCCGAAGCTGCCGACCTTGCGGCCACGGAACTCCGCCCCGTGGGCCTGGCAGGCGTCCTCCACGACGGCGAGCCCGTGGCGGTCGGCGATGGCCACGATCATGTCCATGTCGGCGGGCAAGCCGAACAGGTGGACCGGGCAGATGGCCCGCGTCCGCGGCGTGATGGCGGCTTCGATCCGGGCGGCGTCGATGACGTACGTGTCCGGTTCGATGTCCACGAACACCGGCGTCGCGCCTGTGTACAGGATCCCGCTGACCGTCGCGTTGAACGTGTGGCCGACCGTGATGACCTCATCGCCCGGACCGAGCCCCAGGCCCTCGAAGATGCACATCAGCGCGACCGTGCCATTACTGACTGCGATGGCGTGCCTGGTGCCGCAGAAGGCGGCCCAGCGCTCCTCCAGCTCGGCCGTCCGTCGGCCGCCGGCGAGCATCCCGCTCTCCAGGACCGCGGTGACGGCGGCGATCTCTTCCGGACCGATATCGGGGCGTGCGACGGGGATCATGAGACGTTGGCTCCCTGGGTGATGGATGGGTCGGGGCGCTCCTCGAGCGCCTCGTCGTCGACGGCGAAGGCGTAGTGGCGGCCACACGCCGGGCAGAGCAGTTCGCGGTCGATGGCATATCGCTCGCGAACGGCCGGCGCGGGGTGGCCGGTCGAGTCATGGAGACGCTGGCCGCAGGCGCACACCCAGCCGATCCGGCGCGCCGGATTCCCGGCGACAAGGGCGTGGGCAGGCACGGACCGGGTGACGACGGCCCCGGCGCCGACGAGGGCATACGAGCCGACATCGCAGCCGGCCACGACGATGGCCCCGGCCCCGATGGAGCTGCCGTGCCCGAGATGGATCGGCGAGACCTGCCAGTCGTCCGCCGAGGCGAGGCTGCCGTCCGGCGCGATCGCGCGCGGGAACCGATCGTTGGTGAGGATGGCGCCAGGACCGATGAACACGCCGTCCGCGACGGTCACGCCGTGATACACGAGGGCGCCGCTCTGGATCTTGACCCGGTCGCCGATGACCACGTCGGTATCGATGTAGACGCCGCCGCCGATGACGCACTCGGTGCCGATCCGGGCGCCGGTCCGGACGTGGGCCCGGTGCCAGATGCTGGTACCCGCACCGACCGTCACGTCGTCTTCGATGTCCGCGGTCGGGTGGACGCGCGCTGCGGGCGGGATCACGGTCTGGTGGGCTCCTGGACGTCGATCGGATAGGGCCGGCGGAGTATACCGGGGAGGGTGGTGGATGGGGTCAACGCCCCGAGCCTCGCCTGTCGGCTCAGCGGCGTCGGAGCAACGCCCAGAAGAGGCCGAAGGCGGCCCCGAAGGCGAGCCCCCCGCGCCAGTCCAGCACGGCTTTGACCGGGCCATCGACGCGACCGGCGACGAGCAGGAAGACGCCGGTCGTGCGCTTGACGGTCGCGCGGCCGGTGATCAGCGTGCCGATGAGACCCTGCTCCACGCTCGCCTCGCGCGCGATCATGAACCGCGCGAAGCCCTGGCTCAGGCGCGCGTCGTCCGCGACGGCCAGGCCGATCCCGCCCATCTCGACCGACACCTTGTCCGCTCGGGCCAGGCCGACCCCGCCGATGCTGACCGCGATGTCATCCGCCTCGGCTCGCCCGATGCCGCCGACCTTCACGTCGATCGCCTTCGCGGTCGCTCGTTCCACGCCACCCTGGCGGATCTGGATCGACTCGACGGCCGTCGCGGTCGTGCTGCCGGTCGGCGTGGCGGGCTTCGCTTCGGTGGACGAGGCGGCGGTCGACGTGGCGGCCGCCGGGGCCTTGGCGCTCGTTGGTGCCGTTGGTGCGGCGGCCTTCGGCGTCGAGGTCGCGGCGGCCTTCGGTGCCGTTGGTGCGGCGGCCTTCGGCGTCGAGGTCGCGGCGGCCTTCGCCTTCGCGCTCGCCGCGCGCTTCGTGGGTGCCGTCGTCCCGGCGGTCTTCGAGGTCTTCGGGGTCGTGGGCTCGGCCATGGCGGTAGGTCCTCGGGTGACACGTCGTCCGCGGTATCGGCGAGCGACTGTGGACCACCAGCCTACCGCGGGTGCGCGGCGCGTGCCGCATCCGACGCTCAGGATCGCCACCTCCTGTATCCTGCGGCCCGCACCGACTTCGAGCCACTCGGGGGCCCGGATCGCACCAGCACGAGGCTGCGCAAGGGATGGCGGATCCGACGAAACGATGGGTGATGGCCGGGATCGTCGCGCTGGCGATCATCGGCGGCGGCATCATCGGCCTGGTCGCGGCAGGCGGCCAGCCGGGCGCGACCCCCGGGAACTCCGCGGTCGCGCAGGCCTCGCCGACGCCAGAGCCGACCGCGACCCCTGAGCCGACCCCGACGCCGACGCCGAGCCCGACCCCGGTCCCGACCCCCACGCCCACGCCGACGCCGGTCCCCACGCCGAGTCCCGTCCCGGCACCCCTGACCGGTCGGATGGTCTCGCCGATCGTCGCCGCCCGGCATCCGATCGCGGTCATGATCGACGACCTGGGGCCGGCCCGGCCGCAGTCCGGCTTCAACAGCGCGGCCGTCGTGTGGCAGGCCCCGGCCGAGGGCGGCATCCCACGCTACATGATGATCTTCCAGGACCAGGTGCCGGAATCGATCGGCCCGGTCCGCAGCGCCCGCTACTACTACATCGCGTGGGCGGCCGAGTGGAAGGCGGTCTACGCCCACGTCGGCGGCTCCCCGCAGGCGATGGAGACGCTCCGTCAGAAGGGCAACGGCCAGCTCGTCTACAACGCCGACGAGTTCCGCTGGGGCAGGTACTTCCACCGGATCTCCGAGCGGAGCTCGCCCCACAACATGTACACCGAAGGCAAGACCCTGCGGCAGCTCGCCCGTCGGGTCGGCGCCGAGGACGGTCCGATGGAGCCGGTCTGGAAGTTCACCGAGGACGCACCCCTCGCCGAACGACCGAAGGGCGGCACCATCGTGGTCAAGTACCCGGCCAACACGATCAAGTACTCGTACGACCGGAACACGAACAGCTACTACCGGGGCGTGACCCGGGAGGCGAAGCAGATCGACGCCGCGACCGGCGAGCGGGTCCACCCCAAGAACGTGGTGGTCATGCTCATGCAGTTCGGGCCCCTCAACGATGGCAATCCCAACAAGCATCGGCTGGAAGCCACGGTGATCGGCAAGGGCAAGGCCTGGATCGCCACGAACGGCAGGACGATCGAAGGCACGTGGCGCAAGAAGTCCCTGACCGCGCCGACCCTGTTCTACGACGAGCTCGGCCACCAGGTGACGCTGACGGTGGGCCAGACGTTCGTCCAGGTCATCGCCCAGGGGGGCAACTACTCGGTGAGCATCAAGGACGGGACCGTGCCGGTGCCCGGCGCGTCCGGTAGCCCGACGACGAGCCCCAGCCCCAGCCCCTAGTCGCGGGTCATCGCGCCCGGTCCGGCCAGGCGCCCGGTCCGGTCAGGGCGCCCGGGTCCCGACCTCGGCGTAGATCCCGCGCGTCTCGTCCGCGACGTCGGCCCAGGTCCGCCGGTCCGCCTCGGCCCGTTCGCGCGCCACGGCCGCGACGCCGCCGTGGACACCGTCATCCGCCCAGATCGCGCGGAGGGCCACGGCCAGCCGGACCGGGTCGCGCGGCCCGACGAGCAGGCCGGCCCCGCCCACCAGCTCCGGCAACGCGCCCACCGACGAGGCTACGACGGGCGTCCCGCACGCGATGGCCTCGATGACCGGAAGGCCGGCGGCTTCGGACACGACCGGCAGGATGGCCGCTCGCGCGCCGCGCACCAGGGCCGCCCGTCCCGCCTCGGTCAGGCCGGGCGCGTACGTGAGCGCGTCGCCGACCCCCACCTTGGCGGCCGAACGGGCCAGCGCCGCCCGATCCTCGGGTGACGCGTCGACGAGGACCACCCGGGGCGGCCACGGGACCGCGGCCGGCAACCCGTCGGGTCGCCCGGCGGCGGCCAGGTCGGCGAGGGTCGCGAGGAGGGTCGCGAGGTCCTGGCGAGCGTCGTATCGACCGGGGTAGACGAGGTAGCGCTCCGGGAGCCCCAGGCGGTCGCGTTGGGCGGCGAGCTCCACGGCCGCGTCGGCGAGATCGGTCGAAGAGGCCGATCCCACCGAGCCCGGGGCCTTCGCGCGACCGTTGCCTCGCTTGCCCGGACCCGTGGCGGCTCCCCAGAACGCGTACGCCGGTCGCGGCGCCAGCGGGACGACCCGAACCCGGTCGCGCTTGAGGTGGAGGAGGCGGGTCGCCGCCCGGGCCGTCGCGTCCGTCCCGACGATGACGGCCGCCGCCTCGCGCAGGAGCTGGGCCCGCAGCCGTCGCCCGAAGCGGCCCGCGGCGGATCGCCCGAAGACGTCCGGCATCTCCCACGGTGCCAGGTCCAGGAGGGTGACCACGACCGGCAGGCCGGACGCGATCGGGAGCGGGCCGGCACCGGCCGTGTGATACACCGCCCCGGCGGCGCCGCCCCGGTCGGCCTGCCAGGCGGCACCCAGCGATGCGCCGCGGAGCAGGATTGGATCGACGGTCATCGCCCCGGAGCGCAGGAATCGCGTCGGCGGCAGGCGCCGCCGACCCACGATGTCGAGGTTCGCGAACTCGCCCGTCGGGTCGTCGAGATCGGACTGGAGCAGCAGGGCGAACGACTCGCCGTCGATGGGGGCCGCGTCGTACGCCGCGAGCAGGTGGCGCAGGTAGAGGGCGGTCAGCGGGCCGCGATCCGGATCCTGGAGCGGCCGCGCGTCCATGACGACGCGGACGCCGAGCGACGTCACGAGTGGCGGTCTCCGCCGCGACGAAGGACGCGTGCCCGGAGCTCCTCGGCCCGGAGCTGCACCACGACCACGAGCGCCTCGACGACGATCCGTCGCGACATCTTGCTCTGGCCCACCCGGCGATCGCGGAACGTGATCGGGATCTCGCGGATCCGCGCCCCGGCCCGGCTGGCCCGGAACGTCATCTCGATCTGGAACACGTAGCCGCCGGCGTGGACGCCATCGAACGGGACGGCCGCCAGCGTCTCCGCCCGCCAGGCCTTGAACCCGCCGGTCAGGTCGTTGGGCGAGAGTCGCAGGACGGTCCGGGCGAACAGGCTGCCGCCGCGCGAGATGAGACGCCGGCCGAACCCCCAGTCCACGACGCCGCCCCCGGGCGTGTAGCGCGACCCGATGACGAGGTCCGCCTCGCCCGCGACGACGGGCCCGATGAGGTCGGGCAGGACCGCCGGGTCGTGGCTGAAGTCGGCATCCATCTGGACCACGACCGTCGCCCCACCCTCGAGCGCGCGGCCGAAGCCGTCCAGGTACGCCCGGCCCAGGCCCTGCTTGGCCGACCGATGACGGACCCGGATCCGCGGGTCGTCGGCGGCGAGGGCGTCGGCGAGCCGGCCGGTCCCATCGGGTGACCCATCGTCCACGACCAGCAGGGTCGCCTCCGGCAGGGCCTCGAGGATGGCGGCGCTGATCGGCCCGATGTTCTCGGCCTCGTCGTAGGTGGGCAGGATCACCCAGACGCCCTGGGAGGTGGTGGTCATCGCGGCAAGTGTAGGGGCGTCCGGACCGGGCCTAGTGGACCCGGACCGTCACGGGGCTGGTCAGCTTCGTCGCGCCGATCCAGCTGGTCGCCGTGACGCTCACGCTGTAGGTGCCGGGCTTGACCAGGACGCCGTTGCCGTTCCTGCCGTCCCACGTCCAGCCCCACGTCGCCGCGCCCAGTGGCTTGGCCGTCCAGACCGAGCGCACGAGCGTCGTGCCCTGGTAGATCGCCACGGTCACCGTGGCGGAGCGGATGAGCCGGAAGGACAGGCGGCTCGCCTGGCCCGCGCGCGGATCGAAGGAGCCACTCGACCAGCCGACCGAGGCGATCGTCCGGTCGACGTTCATGGGCAGGTCGCGCAGCGTGGCGTTGCCGGCCGGATCGAATCCGGCGACGCGATAGACGTAGCGTCCGTCGACGGCCGCCTTGCCGGCGTTGTCCCGGCCATCCCAGGTGAACGCGCCGGAGGTCCCAGCGACCAGCGCCCAGGACCTGACCGTGATCCCGTTCCTGTCCAGGATGCGGCCGGTCCCGGTGGCCCGCTCCCCGGCCGACCAGCCGAGCGTCGTCGTGTCGGACCGGCGGTCGCCGTTCGGGGTGATGACCGATGGCGTCGTCGTCGACCCCACGGTCGGGGCGACCGTGTCCAGGGTCACGAGGAACGCCCGCTGGGCCCGGTTCTCCGAAGCGTCGGCGGTCCAGACCGTGATCCGGTAGACCCCGTCGGGCACGTCGCTGCCGTCGCCGCGCTTGCCGTTCCAGGTGTACGTCGGCGTCACGCTCTGGACCGTGCCGGAGCGGACGGCCGGGCCGGGCGTCGCGCCGTCCATCGGCTCGACGAGGTAGCCCCAGTGGTCGAGACCGGTCGCCTTGACCGTGACGGTGACCGTGTCCTGACGGGTATCCGCGTTCGGCGAGATGAACGTCGAGCTCAGCGCGGACCCGGTGATCTTCGGCGGGATCGAGTCGGTGATGAACTTGTCCTCGATGGCCTGGTACAGCTCCGTCCGCGTCCCGTCGTAGCCGAGCGCCCAGATCCCGGCGCCGCGCAACCCGTACGTGTTGACGAGGTCGTACTTCCGCTTGAGGGATGTCGCGTCCTCGTAGTAGAGCTGACGCCAGCTCGTCACGCAGCCATACGTGCTCGTGCAGGTCTCGCGCCGGTACGCCGTCCAGGCCACGCCCTCGGTCGTGTCGTAGCGACGGCCGTTCTCGATGGCCAGGTCGCGCGCGGTCTCGTACAGGACCGCGACGGACGTGCCGTACTGGGTGCCGCTGATGTTCGAGGCGTTGAGCGCGTCGGTCGAGGTCGACCACGCCCGGCCGTAGTAGGGCACCCCCAGGATCAGCTTCGACGGCGGGACCCGCGACGTATAGGCGCGGACCGTGTCGCCGACGTCGTACAGCGGACCACCGGTCGGGGCGATCGAGCCGACCGGCGAGGAGCCGGACGACCGGTAGTCGTAGCCCATGATGAAGATGGCGTCGGCGCCGCCGGACGCGGTCGCATCCTCGATCGGGTAGTTGCCGATGTAGCCGGTCGTGTCGAACGTCAGCTGGTAGCCGGCTGCGACCCCGTTCAGCTCGGCCCGGATCGTCCGGACGAGCGCGGTGAACTCGTCGGCATAGCCGGACGCGATGGGCTCGAAGTCGAGGTTGACCCCGTCCGCGCCGCGGTCGCGCACGGCCGTCGTCACCTGGCGAGCCAGGTTGAGCCGGGCCGTGGCGGACCCGAGCAGGGCCTTCTGGGTCGCGAGCTGGCTCGAGGTCCAGGCGAAGCTCTGCACGGTGAGCACGACGCGGGTGTGATTGCGATGGGCGTCGTTGATGACGGTGGTCATCTTCGAACTCGTCCAGCCGCTCCAGCCGACGCTCGTCGACCCGTCCGAGTTCGTCTTCAGCAGGGCCCCGGTGGACGTCGCGCCGACGCCGAAGTAGGCGATCGTCGAGAGCTTCGCCCAATCGAGCCGGGTGTCGCTGGCGGACAGCTCCCAGTACGGCAGGAAGCCGAAGATCTCCTTGCGCAGGCCGCCGCTGCTGACCGGCGCATCCGGTCGGACGACGGGGTCGCTGTCCGCGAACGTCCAACTGGCGGGGTCGGCGGGCACGATGTCGGACGGATCGACCGCCGGCGCATCGAGCGCGGGCTCCGGGGTCGGGTCTGCGGACGGCGCAGGGCTCGGGTCGGCTGGTTCGGTCGGTGACGGCGGGAGCACGTCGGTGGGTGTCGGGGCGGTCCCCGACTCGGCAGGCGCGGTCACGGGCGCCGGCTTGGCCGGCTCGACCGGGACGGCCGCCACATCGCGCATCGAGGCCCCGGACAGCCGTCCCGCGGGCAGGGCGCGCGGTGCGGCCCCGCCGACCGGCCACGTGTCGTCGGCGCGCGGCTGGAACCCGACGGTGACCCGGGCGCCGGGCGTGAAGGCGATCCGGTCGTTCGCATGGGCCATCGCCTCTTCGTACTGGACGGTCGGCTGGAGGCCACCGGCCGGGGCATCCGGAGGGGACGCGGCGACGGCGCTGGACGGGTGGGCGGTCACCGGCGCCAGCCCGGCCAGCAGCCCGGCGGCGACGAGCAGCGCGAGGCGCCGATGTCGTCGGGTCGGGTCCATGGGGCGGCGGAGGGTGATCGACACGACGCTCCTCAGCGGGGTCAGCAGGACCCAGACCGTAGGTGCTGGCGCCGCTGACGGCTAGGCGACGATGGTCCCGGTCGGTACCGGTACGGTGCGGTTCGGGGTGGTCCGGGGTGGTCCCGGACCCGTCACCGGATCGTCAGTGGATCGGCCAGGTCCGGGTGGTCCGCTGCGACTGACCCTTCGAGTCCACCCCGAGGACCTTGACCGACAAGGTACCGCTCGAGCCGCCCTTCTTCAAGACCAGCGTGGCCCGGTAGGTGTACGTCCCGGTCTTCGTGAGTGGGACGCTCCACATCGAGAGGCCGGGCTCGTAGACGTAGGCGCGTGGCACGCTGCCCGACTTGAGCAGTTCGGCCGAGGTGACGTAGACGGTCACGGTCTGGCCGCGCGCCGGCGACGTGTCATTCAGCTTCACGGTGAAGGCGTCGGCCTCGAACGGGACCGACTGGCTGGCCGCGACCGTCCCGTCCGTCGCATACACGAATGATGTGTAGCGGCCCTGGGGCAGCATCGTGCCGTCGGTCCGTCGGCCGTCGAACAGCCAGGACGTCGTCCCGGCCGGCAGCTCGACCGCATCGAGGTGCGTGTCCACGATCTCGCCCGCCGCGTTGCGGATCGTCCAGGTGACCGTCATCGGACGGGAGAGGACGAACGACAGGTTGGTCGTCTTGGAGTAGCCGTCGAGATCCTGCGGGAAGAACATCGCCGCCGAGCTGGCGACCGACTTCAGGGCCGCGACGACGTTGACCGGACGTTCGGTCCAGGTGCCCGCGTTGCCGACGGGATCGACCGGGTAGACCCGCATGATGTACTGGCCGTCCGGCACGACCGCGCCGTTGGCGCCCTTGCCGTCCCAGGTGATGGCGGTCGCCCCGGTCCCGCTCGGGACGGTGAACAGGCGGACGAGGGTGTTGTCGCTGTTGCGGACGCGGACCGTGAAGCTGCCCGCCTCCGAGTTGGTCGCGCTCATCGAGATCGTGTCCCGCCAGCCGTCGCCGTTCGGGGCGAACCAGCTCAGGACATCGGGCTCGGGCGAGAACGCCGTCAGCTGCGAGGGCACGGTGTCCACGACGACCGATGCGGTCGACGTGGTCGGCCCGTTCGCCCAGGCGTCCTGCGCCGTGACACTGACCGTGTAGGTGCCATCGGGGACGACCGCCCCGGACGCCGTGCCGTCCCAGGTGGCCGTGAACGTGTTGCCGGAGCCACTCTGCGAGAACAGCAGCGCGTTCGCCCCGTCGCGGACCTGGAGGGTCCAGTCGGCGGACTCGGACAGGCGTCCGGTCATCGTGGTCGTGTCCAGCGCGTCGTCGCCGTTGGGCGAGAACGTGCCCCCGGTCTGGAGCGAGCGGACGACCGGGGCGCGGCTGTCGCGCGCCGTCAGCGTGCTTGCGGCCATGTAGCCATCGATCGACTCGTCGTCGACGCCCTGGACGTGGACGATCGGCGTCCCGTCGACGGCCGTCACCCCCGCGGACTCGACGACCCGCAGGCGCGTGCCCGCGGACAGGGTCGCATCGGGCTCGCCTGCGACGGTCGGCGTCAGCGTGGCGGGATCGCCGTACAGGCCGGCGCCCTCGGCCGACACGGCCGCGTTGCCGGGGACGAGCAGGGTGGCCGGATCCGTCGAGGTGTCGCTGTAGGCCTCGCCCAGGATGTCGTCCGTCGTGATCGTCCGGTCGCCCACCATCGAGCGGTAGAAGCCCGACGTCGTCGTGTTCGGGTCCGAGAAGGCGGTCGCGCCGGGCGTCCGGGTCGAGTTGAAGACCGCGACGTGCCCGTTGGCGTTCGGCTGGGTCCGCCAGAGCTGTTCGATCGTCTGGTGGGTCGTGAACAGCGAGCGGAGGTACGAGACCGGGCCGGCATGGCCATCGGCGATGACCGCCGACGCGCCGGCCTTCAGGAAGCCCGCGGCGTAGTTGTCCAGCCGCTGTCGGGCGACCGAGACGCTCGGCTCGGCCTGGCCGGGCTCGGAGTTGCCGGCGGCGTAGCACAGGTGGTGGAGCAGGACGATCGCGTTCGGGGCGAGATCCAGCGTCGAGACATACGGCTCGCCGTAGTACTTGTTGTTCGAGTCGCCGGCGCCGGAGGTGGCGTTGAGCCCGAAGCCGTTCTTCGTCGTGTACTTGGGGTCGTACGTGTACGGGCTCGGCCAGCCGTTGCCGTGACCCATGTAGATGACGACGTTCGCGCCGACGGTCGCGGCCTTGACCTTGGTCCAGGTCGCGTACGGGCTGTAGACCTTGACCACGTTCGAGGTGTACTTGCGGGCCTCGACGTACGCCTGGTCGGCGTAGGTGCGGTACTTCGCGGTGGAGCCGTGCGTCGCCCCGACGATGATCACGACCTTCGGCTCGGCCGGCGCCGCGGCCGCGGCAGCGGGCACGAACGCCCCCAGCGCGGCGACGAGGGTCAGGATCAGGATGGCGACGGTCTTGCGCAATGTGGGCTCCGCGGCAGGGACGGTCCGATCTCGGTCGCCTAGCGTCCCCCGTCACGCTCATCGGCTCAATCGCGGGAAGGTCCCGAACGGCCCTAGGCCCTTCGGGTCAAGGTTCGTGGCGTAGGCGCACCACGAGGTCGAGGAGGGAGGGGTTGGACCGGTCCCGATCGGACAGGATCGGGTGGCCGTCGGGGGTGTCCGGGACGGGTGGCCAGGGGACGGCGGCGGTCGGATCGTCCCAGGCGAACCCGAGCTCATCCGAGCCGTCGTACTCGTTCGTCACGAGGTAGAGCAGCTCCAAGGGGCCCAACGCGAGGAACCCGTGGGCGACGCCGCTGGGGATGACGACCCACTCGTCGGCGACGAGCTCGCGGGTCTCGACGATGGGCGATGCCCCCCGCCCATGCCACATGGGACGAAGGTCCACCAGGGCCACGAACGCGCGCCCCGACGCGACCGTCCAGTAGTCGAGCTGGCGTCGGTGGAAATGCAGCCCACGAAGGACGCCCGAGGCGGACGTCGACAGATTGGCCTGGACGAAGGTGGGGGTCGGGGCGGTGTCGGCGGTGTCCGTGGCGCTGACCATGCCCGCGTCGGCGGGCGTGATGTCGCCGAACGCGCTGGCCCGCCACAACTCGCGGAACGCGCCCCGGTCGTCGGCGTGTCGGGCGACCGCGCCGTACCGGACACCGGGCAGGGCGGACGGCATCCGCTCGAGGCTCATGCCGATCGCCGCCAGGTCCGCAGGAGCGCCGGGGCATAGTCGGCCATGGCATCCGGCCACGAACGAAGCGGCGTCCCGAAGGGCATCGGCGTCTGGGCCAGGATCGCCCGGGCCGGCGGCGTGGAGGCCCGCGGCCAATCGGCGCCGGCGATCTCCTCGATCTCGACCGTCAACCCGGCCCGACGGAAGACATCGCGCGCCCAGTCGGCCCGGCTGGCGATCCCACCGTTGACGATGTGATGGGTCCCCCCGACCGCGTCCTCGGCGAGCAGGTCCACGATCCCCTCGGCCAGGTCGTGGGTGTAGGTGGGCGTCCCCCACTCGTCCCCGACGATCCGCAGGGGTGTGCCCGCGTCCCGGGCGCGGCCGGCGGCGGCCAGGATCCGGCCCGGGAAGTCGGTCTCGGGCGCGCCGAACAGCCAGGCGGTCCGCACGATCCCCAGTTGTCCGGCACGCCCCGAGAAGGCGTCTCGGGCCGCGATCTCCGCCGCCAGCTTCGACACGCCGTACGGGTTGATCGGGTTCGGCTCGTCGTCGGGGCCATAGGCCGCCCCGTCCGGCAGCGTCCCGTCGAAGACCTCGTTCGTGGACACGATCGCGAGGTCCAGGCCCCGCTCCGCGCAGGCCCGTGCCAGGACGCCGGTCGCGTGCCCGTTACGGGCCATCGCCAGCTCGGGCTCGCGGGCGCAGCCGTCCACATCGGTCCACGCCGCGGCATGGACGACGACCTCGGGGCGGTCACGGTCGATCCGTGCCCCGATCCCGTCCGGGGCGTCCAGGTCGAAGGCACCACGGTCCCAGGCGATCGGGCCGGCCGGACCGGTGAAGGGGGCGTCGGCGAGGGCCGCGACGAGCGCGCTCCCCAGTCGACCGGCTGCGCCCGTCACCGCGACCCGCATCAGTCCGCCGAGGTGCTCGTCGTCAGGCGACGGCCGTACTGGCGGTCGTAGTAGGCATCCCAGTCGCCGGACCGGATCGCCCGCCACCACGGCTCGTTGGCGCGGTACCAGTCCACGGTCTCGGCCAGTCCCGTCTCGAACGTCCGCGACGGCGTCCAGCCGAGCGCCGTCAGCCTGGAGCCGTCCATCGCATAGCGGCGGTCGTGGCCCGGCCGGTCCTCCACGGTGCGGACGAGCGACCACGGCTTGCCGAGCCGGTCCAGCAGCAGCGCGACGGTGTCGCGGTTGGTCATCTCGGTGCCGCCGGCGATGTTGTAGATCCCACCCGCCTCGCCGTGGCGCAGGACGAAGTCGATGCCGCCGGCGTGGTCGGCGACGTGCAGCCAGTCCCGCCGCTGGAGCCCGTCGCCGTACAACGGGAGTGGCTGGTCGTCGATCGCGTTGGTGATGAACAGGGGGACGAGCTTCTCGGGATGCTGGTACGGCCCGTACGTGTTCGATCCGCGCGTGGTGACCGCGTCCAGCCCATGGGTGATCACGTAGCTGCGGACGAGCAACTCCCCGGCGGCCTTGGCCGCGGCGTACGGCGAGCGCGGGGCGAGTGGCGCGTCCTCCGTGGCGTGGCCGACATCGATCGACCCGTAGACCTCGTCCGTGGAGACCTGCAGGTAGCGCGGCCGATGCGCCGCCGTCCGGGCCGCCTCCAGCAGGACGTGGACACCGATGACACCGGTCCGCAGGAACGCCTCAGGATCCAGGATGGATCGGTCCACGTGGGACTCGGCGGCGAAGTTGACGATGGCGTCCACGTCGCCGACGAGCGACGCGACCAGGTCCGCGTCGGCGATATCGCCCTGGACGAACCGCAGGCGAGCCGCCAGCTCGGGGTCGGCGCGGACCGGGTCCAGGTTCGACTCGTTGCCGGCGTACGTGAGCTTGTCGAGGACCGTGATCGTCGTCCCGTCCCGGCGGCCCAGCACGTCGCGGACATAGCAGGAGCCGATGAACCCGGCCCCGCCCGTGACCAGCAGCCGCCCGAAGGCGCGGTCCGTCATGCGATCGTCAGCCCACCGGTCGGACGACGGGTGGCGCCAGGCGGCCCTCGGCGTCGTCGGCGGCGGCCAGCTCGGCCGCACGGAGGAGGGACGGCACGGTCCCGGCATCGGTCCAGTGCCCGTCGTAGACCTGGGTGAACAGGCCGCCGCCCGGGATGTAGTGGTTCAGGACGTCGGTGATCTCGAACTCACCGCGACCGGACGGCGCCAGGCCCTCGATGACATCGAAGACGTCTGGGCGCAGGAAGTAGACGCCGATGGGGATGAGGTCGCTCTTGGGTTCGGCCGGCTTCTCCTCGAAGCCGATGACCCGGCCGTCCGCACCGAACTCCGCCACGCCGAACCGCTGCGGGTCCGGCACCTGGTAGAGGAGCGTGCCGGCGCCATACGGTCCGGCCTCGAAGTCCGCGGCGACGCTGGCGAGCTTCTCACCGCGCAGGATGTTGTCGCCGAGGACCACGCAGAACGCGTCGTCGCCGACGAAGTCGCGGGCCAGGCCGATGGCGTGGGCGATCCCGAGCGCGCCGGGCTGGTAGCGGTACGTCAGGTCCAGGCCGAAGTGCGACCCATCGGCCAACAGCTCCACGACGTCCCCGACGCTCTTGCCGCCGATGACCACCATGACCTCGCGGATGCCCATCCCGGCCAGCGTGTCGATCGGGTAATAGATCATCGGGCGGTCGTAGATCGGCAGCAGGTGCTTGTTGGTGACGATCGTGAGGGGGAAGAGCCGGGTGGCCGTGCCACCGGCGAGGACGATGCCCTTCATCGCGGGCAAGCGTAGCAGCCGGGGCGGGCCGAGGAAGGCCTCGGCGGGACCCGTCGGACCGCCCCGGAACGACCGGCGCGGGACGCTCGAACGGCCAGCCGCGGGTGACCGGGTATACTGCCCGGGCTTCCCCGCACGTCACCCGACGCGACCCGCCCACCCTCTCGTGCGGTCTCGGCCCGGCGACGCCTCATCGACGAAGGATCCACTCCACACCATGCTCGACCGCTTCCTCGGGATCTTCTCCCGCGACATCGGGATCGACCTCGGGACCGCCAACACGCTGGTCCACGTCCGCGACCGCGGGATCGTGATGAGCGAGCCGTCCGTCGTCGCCATCGATGCCAAGACCCGCCGCGTCCTGGCCATCGGCGCCGAGGCCAAGCGGATGGTCGGCCGGACGCCCGCCAACATCATCGCCATCCGCCCGCTCCGCGACGGCGTCATCAGCGACTTCGACGTCACGGAACAGATGATCAAGTACTTCGTGAACCGGGTCCACGACCGGATCGGGCTCATCCCTCGACCGCGCATGCTGCTCGGCATCCCGTCCGGCGTGACCGAGGTGGAGAAGCGAGCCGTCCGCGACGCCGCCCTCAACGCCGGTGCCCGGTGGGCGCGGCTCATCGAGGAGCCGATGGCCGCCGCGATCGGTGCCGGCCTGCCGGTCAGCGAGCCGTCCGGGAGCCTCATCGTGGACATCGGCGGCGGCACGACCGAGGTCGCGGTCCTGTCGCTCGGCGGCATCGTCGTCTCGCGGTCCATCCGCATCGGTGGCGACGAGATGGACCAGGACATCGTCACGTTCGCCCGGCGCGAGTACAACCTGTTCCTCGGCGAACGGACGGCCGAGGACATCAAGATCGCCATCGGCTCGGCCTACCCGGGCGACTGGGATGCCCAGCGCGTGACCCTCCGCGGCCGCGACCTGCTGACCGGCCTGCCGCGCAGCGTGGAAGTCGGGGCGGACCAGATCCGCGAAGCGATCGAGCCGTCCGTCGCCCAGATCGTCGATACCGTCAAGGACACGATCGAGGAGACGCCGCCGGAGCTCGTCGCCGACATCATGGACCAGGGCATCGTCCTGGCCGGTGGCGGGGCGCTGCTCGCCGGGCTGGACCGGCGCGTGGCCGAGGCGACCCAGATGCCCGTCCACATCGCCGATGACCCGTTGACCTGCGTCGCGCGCGGGACGGGCATCGTCCTCGAGGATCTCCTGGCCATGGACCGCGTGCTCGTCGCCGAGACGTACTCGCGGCCGCCGCGCTGACGGCCGCCCGGACCGCGACGGGATCTCGACGATGGCCACCACACCCGCCCTCAAGGACCGCGCCGCTCGACGGGCCGGCATCGCGTTCGTCGCGCTGCTGATCGTGTCGGTCACGCTCATGGCCTTCTCGTCGAACCCGGCCATCCGCGACGCGCAGAACGGCATCGGTTTCGCCTTCCGGCCCATCCAGAGCGCCCTGGACACGTTCGCGTCCGGGATCGCATCGATCGGGACGGCGATCAGCGAGATCGATCAGCTCCGGGTCGACAACGAGGCGCTCCGCGCCGAGAACGCCAGGCTCGAGGCGGAGAACTCACGCCTCGCCGAGTTCGGCCGCGAGAACGAACTGCTGACCGGCATGCTCCAGCTGCAGGCGGGCTTCGAGCTGAAGACCGCCGCGGCTGCCGTCATCGCCCGCGAGTCGTCCGAGTTCCGGCGGACGATCACGCTGGACAAGGGCACCGAGGCCGGGATCGTCGTCGGCGATGTCGTCGTGGCCTCCGGCGGGGCGCTCGCCGGTCGCGTGACCGCGGTGGGCCCGGACAGTGCGACCGTCGTGTTGCTCACGGACGGCGCCTCGACCGTGATCGGGCAGCTCCCGAGCGCCGCGACGGGCGAAGTGGAGGGGCATCTCGCGGACACGCTGCCGATGACCCAGATCGACGCCAGCGCGACCATCGCGGTCGGCGACGAAGTCGTGACGGCGGGGATCGAGCTTGGCAGCGGCGTCCGCTCGCCCTATCCGAAGGGCCTCGTCATCGGCCAGGTCGTCGACGTCAAGCGCGACGCGAACGATGTCGTCCAGACCGCGTTCCTCCAGCCGGCGGCGGACCTCGAGCGTCTCGAGTACGTCCTGGTCATCCTCGACTACGAGGGCGGCCTGCCGCCGATCGACGAGCAGCCGGTCGCCTGCCCGAGCGAGGGCACCCTGCCCGAGGGCGAGTCGCCGTGCTTCGCCAGCCCGGCCCCAAGCGCGAAGGCGGCCTCGCCGAAACCCTGAGGCAAGGGGCGCTCGGTCCTGCCAGGCCCCGAGCCGGATCCTGGCCGCGGTCCGGTCAGTCCGCCGCGCGAGCCTGCCGGTCCGGCCGATCGAACGCCACGCCCCGGTCGCGCAGCGACACGTACGCGTCGTGCCCGATGACGAGGTGATCGAGCAACTGGATGTCCAGCATCCGGCCAGCCGCCAACGCCGCGGCGGTCAGATGCAGATCGTCCGAGGAAGGTGTCGGGTCTCCGCTTGGATGGTTATGCACGAGGATGACTCCCGATGCATCGAGCCGGACGGCATCGCGGTACAGCTCTCCCACGCGCACGAGTGACGAGCTGACGTTGCCCTGGTAGACCGTGGCGACGCGGAGGACGTGGTTCTTCGTATCGAGCAGGACCACGCGGAGTTCCTCGCGCTCCAGCCGGCCCATCTGCAGGATCAGCCGATCCGCCAGGTCCCGTGGGCTGCGGATGATGGGCCGGACCTCCGGCCAGTCCGCCAGCATGCGTCGGCCGAGCTCGAATGCGGCGATGAGCTGGGCCGCCTTCGCACCGCCGACGCCGGGGATCGCGCGCAGCTCCAGCTCCGATGCCCGGGCCAGTCCGGTCAGGCCATCGTGGCGAGCGAGGGCGTCGCCGGCCAGGTCGACCGCCGACCGGCCACGGGTCCCGGACCCCCAGACCAGGGCGATCAACTCCGCGGACGTCAGTCCGGCCGGCCCGCGCAGGCCGAGGCGTTCGCGCGGTCGCTCCATCGCGGGGAGTTCGCGGATGGCTCGACCCGAGCCCGTCGCATGGACATCGACCACCGGTGACTCCGATCTCGCTCCAGCGTGGCGGCGGTCAAGGCGTCCCCGGGCCCGAACGACGGAAGCCCGCCGATACCTCCCGCCATCCGGACCCTGAGGACGCTGCGCAGCCTACCGGGCGACCCTCACCGGACCCTCAACCGCCGATGCGCGGCGACTCAACCGGCGCCGGTCAGGCCGGATCGGAGCGCCACTTCGGCCAGGACCAGCAGGATCCCGTTGAACGCGGCGT
>CAZOHT010000032.1:2877-13286 GCA_964579825.1 uncultured Anaerolineaceae bacterium | reverse complement strand
CCGGATCGGAGCGCCACTTCGGCCAGGACCAGCAGGATCCCGTTGAACGCGGCGTGCAGCCCGAACGGGACCCAGATCGAACCGCGCTTCACGAACAGGTAGCCCAGCGCAAGCGCCACCGGGACCCGCGTCGCGAAGCCGATGATCGCCAACTGGAGGGCCTCGCCGGCCGTCCCACCCGAGATCGTCAGGACGTGGACCACCGCGAAGAACAGGGCGCCTCGGACGATGCCGCGCGATGCGCCCATGCCTCGGACCCAGGCCGTGGTGGCCAGGCCACGGAACAGGAGCTCTTCGCCGAGCGGCGCCAGGATCGCCCCGGCGATCAGGTTCAGCACGAACCCGGATGTCTCCCCCGCGGGTGGGAGCGGGCTGTCCGGTGTCACCGTGAACAGCGCCTGGAGGATCGCCGCCACCGGGACCGTCACGGCGATGACCGGGACGGCCCACAACGCGCCGGCGCCGATCTCGGATAGGGCCTTCCGGTCCGGCCGGCGAACGCCCATCTCGGCCCAGCTCAAGGAGCCGGTGTCGATGACGAGCAGGCGGATGAGCGCGATGTAGACGATCGTCTGGATGAGCACGGACACGAGCCGTCCGAACGGCCCGTCCACCGGGACGCCAAGCAGGCTCATCGGGATGACCGCCACGAGCACGGCGATGACGGACAGCGGGACGGCGGTCGCGAAGACGAGGAATGGCGAAGGACCGCGATATGGCAGGCGACCGCGCGCCCGACGGTCCAGGCCCTGCGAGCCGGACGCCGAGACGAGGCCGACCGTGAGCAGCACCAGCCCGACGCCCAGGATGATCGTCGAGGTCATGCCGCCGCCGGACAGGACGCCGACGAAGATCGCACCGAGTCCCATCAGGCTGGCGAGCCAGCCGACCACGAACAGGGCGGGGGCGGCGCGTCCCTCGATGGTGAACGTGGAGGCGCCGGGCGGCCCGGATGCGGATGGCGGCGCGACCCACGGCTCAGGGACGTGGGCCGGCGTCAGGGGCTCGAGTGTGCCGGGTTCGGCGGGCGTCAGCGGTTCGAGCGGCCCCGACTCGGGCGGCGTGGATCCCGGCGAGGTCAACGCTCGGGCAGCGCGTCCTGCGCGGATGCCGGCCGAGCGGTGGACGCCGACTGGTTGGAGCGCGGCCGGCTGGACCGCGACGACGCGGCCGGGATGGCGGTGGGCGCCGGCGCTGCGACGCGGCTGGTGGCATCACGCCCGCCGCTGATCGCGGCGACCGGGACCTCGCGCCGTTCGAAGTCCTTCCCGCACCAGGCGCACAGGGACCAGTCCAGCCCGACCAGTCGGCTGCAGTTCGGGCAGACCCGGTTCAGGCGCGTCCGGCAGGTCGGGCAGATGATCCACTCGTCGTCGATGCGGCGCTCGCAGGTGGGACAGTGGTGGATCGCCTCCACCTCGGCCAGGAGCGCCTCCTCCGCCAGGTTCCGCTCCCAGACCTCGCCGATCTTCTCGTGCGGCCGGACGATCTTGTAGATCCAGTAGCCGAAGATGAAGAACACCGGCGTGAACAGGATGATCCCGGCGGCCGCCAGGTACGGGAGGATGGCGTTGTCGGACCGCTGCTGCATGTCCCGGAACGCCCAGTACGCCGTGGCCAGCCACAGGATGACGAGGTAGACCCCCATCATCCGAAGACCGAACTGGACGATGGGGCTGTCGATGATGCCGCCTAGGGTGTCACCGATCTGCCCGAGGATCTGATCCATACCGCTGGCCGGGAGCCTCCGTTACGACGTCCGGCGCAGTGTAGCAGGGGTCGCCCGACCCCTTGGGTGCGTCTGACCGCGGTCAGACGAGCGGGTCGGCGGGTCCGTGACGGGCTTCGACGAGGTCCAGGATCCCCGCGATCGCAAGCATGACGCCCCCGACCAGGATGGCCAGGACCCCCGGTCCGGCCCCGAGCGGGCCGAACAGGTACGGCCAGGTCAGGCCGAGGAGCAGGCCGCCCAGCGCGAGCCCGACCGCGCACGTCCGGATCCAGGTCGGGATCGGGTTGGCGACGATCGCAAGCCCCAGCGCGGCGGCCAGCGCCAGCACGACCAGCACGTGACTCGGATTGGCGATCCCCCACGTGTCGAAGTAGCTGCCGACGCCCGTGGACCCGATGACGCTCCGCGACCAGGGCAGCAGGAATCCGAGGATGGCCACCGCGGATCCGATGATCATGAGCCACCCGGCGGCCGCCTCGAGCCAACCCGCCTCGACCGCGTCGCCCTCGTCGGCTTCGTCGGTGACGCCGTGCGCGGCTGCGGTCGCCGTCGTGGGGCCGGGCTGCGGCGCCGGCGTCACGGCCGGCAGGCGCGCGGCCGGCGCGGCAGGCGGTCGGGTCGGGACCTTGACCAGGATCCCACCGGCGGACGCGCCCGACATCGAGGCGACAGCCCCGCCGGCGGTCGCCATGGGTCGGGCACCGAGTCCGAGTCCAGCCATGGGCCGCGGACTCGCGGACGTGATCCCGGCCCAGGCGCGTGCCGGCAGCAGGAACGGGCCGGACGAGGCGGTCGGCGGGACATAGGCGCCGGCGGGCTTGGGAGCGGACTCGACGGGTGCGACGGCGTCGGCAGGCTCCGCCGCCGGCGGCTTCCGGGTGCGACGGGGTGATGGCGCGCCGGCGACGGATGCCAGCAGGACGCCGCAGGACGGGCAGGACAGGCGACCGCTCGGCACCGCCTCCTGGCAACTCGGACAGACCGTCGTGCGCGACGCCATGCGTTCCCTCGCCTCTCGGATCCCGACCCCACCGGGGCCGAAGGGTCACAGGGTGCCAGAGGGCTCCGCGTCCGACCAGTCACCCGGTAGGGTCTCCGGCGTTACCCCGAACGTCCTCTGCTCGGTGTCGAGCGTCCAGGCCGCGGCGCGCCAGGCGCACACCATCGAGACGAGCACGAGACCCCCCAGCCAGAGGCCGACGAACACGCTCACGGTGAGGATCCCCTCGATCGCACCGACCGACTCGGCGATCGCGATCCGGACCCGGTCCCAGGTGGACGTCGTCGCGGCGGCGGTCGGCAGGACGACCGCCAGCAGGACGACCGCGGGGACCGCGAACAGGACGAGCTGCTGGAGCGGTCGTCGGACGGACTCGGCCAGCGCGGCCTTGAGGCCCCCACCGATGGACGTCCCGGCGATCACGATGCGGCGGGCGGCGATCGCGCCCACGATCTGGCCGAGGACCCACGTGACCAGGACCAGCGCGACCACCTCGGGGAGCGAGCCGAGCACGCGCAGGGCGATGGGCGTCGTGACGTCGTCGGGTCGGCTCAGCTCCCGGTAGGTCGCGTCGACGACCCGTGTGGCGCTCCAGGCCAGCGCGACCGCGAACGGCAGGTGCGCGAACAGCCGGGCACCCATGATCCGGGTCGCCTCGCCGCGGCGGAACGGGGCGATGACGCGCTGGGGATCCAATTCGTCCCAGGCCGGCGCGTCGCGCACGAGGGCGCCCTCCATCGCCGCTGCGCACCACGCCGCGAGCAAGATGAGCGCGACGACCGACGCACACGCCGCCGCAGCCAGGACGACGAGGTCCGGGGTGATCCCGCCGAGCGCGACGGACGTGATGAACGGAGCGAACACGTCGGACAGCCCGACCGGTGACGGCAGCGCCACGATCGGGATGAGGAACAGGACGATCCCGCCGCGAACCAGGAAGGCGGCCAGCGCCACGGGCCAGGAGATGGGGTGGGCGAGCGTCGCCAGGAGCGATGACACGAGGATCGCCCCGAGGCTCATGGCGCCGGGCTGGCCGATGGTCCAGGTGAGACGAGCCCCGGGGTCAGGGCATCGAGCGCGCGCAGGGCGGCCTGGACCCGCTCCATCTCGATGCCGTACCGCGCGAAGTCGCCGTCCCGCAGAGCGTCCTGTGCGGCCGCGAAGTGGGTGTTCGCATATTCGATCAGGCCGGCCACGTCGGTCGGGAGGGGCGCGTCCGGGTCTGCCGAGGCGGTCGGGGCCGGAGTCGGGCTTGACCCCGGGTCGGGCGTCGGGGTCGGTGTCGGGCTGGGGTCCGGGTCGCCTCCGCGAGCCTCCGCCGCGACCAGCAGCTCGACGGCTCCACCGAGGGTCTCGGCCCAGACGACGTGCCGTGGCGAGGCCACGATGATCCGCCGGAACTCCGGGAACGAGGAGCTGGTGGACTGGAGGTAGACCGGCTGAAGGTAGATGAGGGAGTCGCCCAGCGGGACCACGATGAGGTTGCCCCGGATGACCGCGCTGCCGGACTGGTTCCAGAGCGTGACCTGCTGGCTGATGATCGGATCCTGGTCGATCCTCGATTCGATCTGGACGGGACCGAAGACCGTCGTCTCGGACGGGAACCGGTAGACTCGGACGTCGCCGTAGTTCGGGGCGTCGTTCCGGGCGGCCATCCAGGCGATCATGTTCGGGCGTCCCTTCGGGACCATCGGCTGGAGGAGCAGGAACTCGGACTCCTCCTCGCCCGGCATCCGCATGATCACGTAGTACGCCTCGGACGGCAGGGTCTGGGTGGACTGCTCACTCGGGGCGGCCGGCACCGTCCACTGGTCATCCGTGCGGAAGAATTGGGCCGGGTCGGTGACGTGGTACTTCCCGAACATCCGGACCTGGACGTTGAACAGCTCCTCGGGCACGCGCAGGTGGTCTCGGAGCGACGCCGGCATGGCGTCGAGTGGCTCGAACAGGTCGGGGAAGACGCCGTCATAGGCCCGCACGATCGGGTCGTCCGGGTCGGCGATGTAGAAGTGCATCGTGCCGTCGTAGGCGTTCACCGTGATCTTGACGCTGTTGCGGATGTAGTCGATGGGGCGGCGGCCGAGCCCCGTACCGGGCAGCGTCGTGGGATCGAACGCCTGGGCGTTCGGGAACGAGTCGGAGACGGTGTACGCGTCCTGGACGTAGACCAGGGCCCCGTCGCCATCGATCACCAGGTACGGATCCTTGTCGAACCGGAGGAACGGCGCCACCCGACCGAGCCGGTCGCCCAGGCTGCGGTGGAACAGGAGCTGGCTCTGGTCGGTCAACTGATCGCTGATGAGCAGGTCCAGGTCCTTGAACCGGAGCGCGAACAGCAGGCGATCCAGTGTGGTCCCCAGCGGGATCCCCGTCTTGCCGGTCCAGCGGGTCTCGGTGCCGGACGCGCCAGCGACGTCGCCTTCGCCCGTCGGGAAGTCGAATTCGTTCAACTGGGCGCCGGTCACGACGTAGCCGCTGTCGCGCTCGCCGAAGTAGATCCTGGGCTCGGTGATCGTCGGGGCGCCGTCGCGCGAGACCGGCGGCAGGTTGCCGATGAACAGGCGCGGCTGCCCATCGTTCGCGACCTCGTTGACCGGGGTCATGACCGCCCCGATGCCGTGGGTGAAGATGATCCGCTGGTTCGTGAACCCGGTGGCGCTCGGGTTCTGTTCCAGGGCCAGCTCACGTGCCGACAGCCAGACCTGGCGCTCCTTCCCGTCGATCAGGTAGCGGTCCGCATCGACGTCGGTGAAGTCGTAGTAGCGGCGCACGGTCTGGAGCTGGTCGAGCGTGTCGTTGAGCGGCCGGTAATCCCACAGGCGCGCGTTCGCGAAGGTGTCGGCCTCGGCGTCGACCAGCTCCTGGGTCACCTGGGCATCGCCGCTGAACGCGCGGTCGTCCCAATCCTCGAGGTCGTACGCCAGGCGGGTCATGGCGATGTTGTTGACGATGAACCGCTCTTCCTGGGCCAGCTGGTTGGGGGCCACGGTGAAGCGCTGGATGGCTTCCGGGTAGAGCCGGCCGATGACGATCGACGCGACCAGCCAGACACCGATCGTCAGGCCGAGCGGCCAGAGCGTCCGGGTCAGCGCCCCGCCGACGAGGAACGCAGCGGCCAGGCCGGAGACGACGGTGAGGATGTCGAACGCGACGAACTGGGCGTGGAAGTCCGTGTAGCTGACGCCGGTGGCGAACCCGCGTTCGCTGTAGACGAGCTCGAGCTTGTCGAGCTGGTAGCCGAAGGCCACCGACAGCAGCAGGAGCGCGCCGAGGATCGCGAGGTGCAGCCGGACCGGGGTGGCGAACACCAGTCCGGCCCGCGACGCGCTGACGAGGTAGCGACCGAGGGTCAGGACCAGGGTCGCGATCACGAGCGCGTTGAAGACGCCCTGGACGAGTCGCAGGAACGGCAGCTCGAACAGGAAGAACCCGATGTCGCGACCGAAGATCGGGTCGGTCGTCGCGACGGCGCCCGCCGGCGAGAACGGCACGCGATGCTGCCACAGCAGGACCAGCTCCCAGGCCGCGCTGACGGACGCGGCGATGACGAGGGCGATGACGACGCCGAGTCCCACGAGCACCGCCACGGCCAGCGGTCCGAGGTCCGGCACCGAATCGGGTTCGAAGACGATGGCGCGCGGCTCGCCGGAACGACGGGATCCATAGGGTGGGTTGCCGCGCGCACGGCCGGAGGACGACGCCTCGGCCGCGTCGTTCAGGCGATCGACGAAGGAGCGGATCGCGCCGCCGGAGCCGCCATCCGCGCCGGGTGCCGGCCCGAGCCGGCCGGCCAGCCAGAGGTTGCCGAGCAGGACGACGAGAGCGACGACCAGCGCGCCGATGAACAGCGCGGCCTGCGACCCGACCTGGGTCCAGAACACGTTGCTGAAGCCGACCGACTTGAACCACAGCCCATCGGTCCACAGGTCGAGCAGGGTGGAGGACAGGAGGAAGAGCGCCACGACCGCGATCGCGATGACCGCCAGCACGATCTGGCGGCCCGTGCCAGCGCCTTCGCCCTCGCCGTCGCGCGGGCCACCGGGCGGGCGCTTCCGTGGCGGACCATCACGGTCCTTCGAGCCGACGACGACGAACTCGGGACGGCCTTCGACGCCATCACGGTCACCGCTGTCACCGCTGTCATCGCCGTCGGCGTCGCCGTCGCCATCGCGGTCGGCGTCGCTGTCCGAGGCGTCATCAGAGGGTCCGCGATCGCCATCGTCATCCGAGTCGGGACGGTCGTCGGGCGGCACGCGGCGCGGCGCGTTTCGGTCCGGATCCTCCCCGCGCGCGATCGCCTCACGGCGGCGCAGCTCCTCCAGGAAGTCGTCGAACAGGTCGCGCATCTGGTCGAGTCTAGTCGGTCGGCTCCGGATGGGCCGTCGAGGGGGTGGTCGAGGGGGTGGGCGGGCGCGCGACGGGGCCGCCGATCACGGGCGGTGGAGGCCCTCGACGGCCCGGCGAAAGCCGGCGAGCACCGTGTCCGCGAGCTCGTTCGGGCGCATCGTCGCGACCCGGGCCGGCTCGAAGCGGAACGCAGCCCGGACGACGAGCGGCGCACGCCACGGGCGATCCGGGTCCTGCGGCGGGATCGCGGCCCCGACACGCAGCTGCAGCCGACCGGCATCTTCGAGGATCAGGCCGGAGAGGGCCCCGGCGATCGACGGACCCAGGCGGGAGAGCGGCGGGTCGGCGGGTGGGCCACTATCCGGCGCGACGTCCCGGAATGCGATGAGACCGTCCGGGTCGGCGACCCACAGGATCGCGAGCCACCAGCCATCGGGCGCCTCGGACGGACGGCCCATCCCCGCCGTATACCGGCGCTCCCCGATCCGGACCTCGTGCTCACGGACGAACGATGGCCCCGGTGCGGGCAAACGGACTGCGGCTGGGTCGGGAGGGTCGGTCGGGTCGGTCGGGGCGGGAGGGTCGGTCGGGTCGGGCACCGCGGCAGGATAGCCGTCGCGAGGTCGAGGCGCCGGTGACGCGTGGCGGGAGCGTCGGCATGTGCATCTGATGCGACACGACCGACGCCGCGACCGCGTGTGGAGGCGCTACGTGCGAACGATGCGGCATCCGACGCCACCGATCGTGCAGAACGGGTCCCGATGCGGCATCAGATGCTGCGCGACGGACCGAATGAGCGACGCGGATGCACGATATGACGCATCAGATGCGCATCGGCGCCGAGTCAGGCTTGCGGCGCGTCCTTGGTGGCGTCGGCAGCCGCGTCGGCGGCGTCGGTGACGGCCTCGGCGGCGTCGGCGGCCACGTCGGCGGTGTCGGCGGCCACGGCCTCAGGTGCCGCGGCGGCGACTTCGGCGGCCACAGCCTCCACGGCCTCGTCGGCCTCCTCGTCACTCAGCAGGGCGGCCTCGGCCGCGGCGACGCCGGCCTCGGACAGGGCGGAGTGATCCGGCAGTTCGACGACCCGACCCTCCGCGGCGGCCTCGGCGACCAGCGCATCGGCCTGGGCCTTGAGGTTCGCGACCTCGCCCTCGAGTTCGAGCCGGAGCATCTCGCGCCTGACCGCCGGGTCCGGAAGCTCGAGGGCCTTGGCGTCCGCCGGGGAGATGGCGTCCTCGGGGTAGTCGCCGTTGATCCACGACAGCAGGCGGCTGCGCGGGCGAACCGTGGTCGGCGCGCCTCGAACCAGCGCCTTGGCATCGATGGCGGTGATCCCGGGGAGTGGCTCCGCCAGCTCGCCGGTCAGGATCGCCCCACAGGATGGGCAGCGGTCCGGGCCGGGCGTCGGGAGGGGAGCGGAGCACCACGCGCAGACCACCGGCGCGGCGGCATTCGGTTGGATGTCATCGACCATGCGCGGAATGCTACCGCGCTGGCCACCGCGAGGAATACCCCATTCGTCAGGGGACTTGCGGCCTCGCTACTCCCACTCGATGGTGGCTGGCGGCTTCGAGCTGATGTCGTAGACGACCCGGTTCACGCCCGGGACCTCGTTCACGATCCGTGAGCTGATCTTGCCCAGGACGTCGTAGGGCAGCTTCGCCCAGTCGGCGGTCATCCCGTCCTCGCTGGTGACCGCGCGGATGGCGACGACGTTCGCGTACGTGCGTCCGTCCCCCATGACGCCGACCGACTTCACGGGGGTCAGGATGGCGAAGCTCTGCCAGAGCGTCCGATACAGACCCGCCGCCTTGATCTCGTCGATGACGATCCAGTCCGCGTCGCGGAGCGTGTCCAATCGCTCGCGGGTGACCTCGCCGAGGATCCGGATCGCGAGGCCCGGGCCCGGGAACGGCTGGCGGAGCACCATCGCCTCCGGCAGGCCCATCTCCAGTCCGACCTTCCGGACCTCGTCCTTGAACAGGTAGCGGAGCGGTTCGATGAGCTGGAAGCGCAGGTCCGCCGGCAACCCACCCACGTTGTGATGGGTCTTGATCTTCTGGGCCGCCTTCGATTCGGACGTCGCCGACTCGATGACGTCCGGATAGAGCGTGCCCTGGGTCAGGAAGTCGATGCGGCCGACCTTGGCGGCCTCCTCCTCGAAGACCCGGATGAACTCGTCGCCGATGATCTTGCGCTTCTGCTCCGGGTCCTCGACCCCAGCCAGGCGGGCGAGGAAGCGGTCGCGGGCATCGACCATGACGAGGTTCATCCCGAGGTCGCGCTCGAAGGTGACCCGGAGCAGCTCCGACTCCTTCTTGCGCATGAGCCCGTGGTCCACGTAGATGCAGGTCAGCCGGTCCCCCACCGCGCGATGGACGAGCGCCGCCGCGACGGCCGAGTCCACACCGCCCGATAGCGCGCAGATGACGAGACCGTCCGACCCGACCTCGCGAGCGTGCGCGTCCACCCGCTCGCGGATGTCGGCGACCGTCGTGTCGATGAAGTTGCCGGCGGTCCAGGTCGGCGAGACGCCGGCGATGTCGACCACGAAGTTGCGCAGGACGGCCGTTCCGCGCGGGGTGTGGACGACCTCGGGATGGAACTGGATGCCGTACAGGTTGCGCGAGGCGTCGACCAGGCCGGCGTACGGCGTCGAGTCCGTCTGGGCCGTGGCACGGAAGCCCTCCGGCAGCCGGGAGATCGAGTCGCCGTGGCTCATCCAGACCGGCTGCTCACGATCGATCCCGGCGAAGAGCGGGTCGTCCGCGGTGATGCTGACGTTGGCCGGACCGTACTCGCGGTGGTCGAACGGGATCACGTCGCCGCCGAGTTCGTGGGCCATCAGCTGGGCCCCGTAGCAGATGCCCAGCACGGGGATCCTGCCGGACCAGATGGCTGGATCCGCCCGGGGGGCCTCGGCGTCGTAGACCGAGTGCGGGCTGCCGGACAGGATGATGGCGCGCGTCCCGCGGCGCTCCAGCTCGGCCAGGGGCGTGTCGTGCGGGAGCAGCTCGCTGTAGACATCGAGCTCGCGCACGCGCCGCGCGATGAGCTGGGCGAACTGGCTGCCGAAGTCGAGGACGACCACCGTCTGGCGTTCGTCCGTGTCGGCCGCCGACGCCGGTCGGTCCTCGGGCGATCGGTCCGGTCCGGGCGCCTTGAGCGCCGCTTCGAGATACGCCTCCACCTCGGCGTCGTCCGGGGCAAGGACCCGATGGCCCGCGTTCGCGGCCTCACCGTGGACGGTCTTGCCGCGCTTCCGTTCGCCCGTGGATGACTCGTCGGTGTCCGCCAATGCCGCCCTCCCGCTCGCCGTGCCGCCGCCTG
>CAZOHT010000032.1:0-2777 GCA_964579825.1 uncultured Anaerolineaceae bacterium | reverse complement strand
GATGACTCGTCGGTGTCCGCCAATGCCGCCCTCCCGCTCGCCGTGCCGCCGCCTGGCGCCAGTGTACCGGCGCCGAGCGGCGGCGGCCGGGTAGCTGCCGATCGCGACCTCGTGGATCGTTCCAGTCAAGCGGAACCATTGCCGTCCGCGAACTCGTTTCGGTTGATCGGAACCATCGCGAGGCGACGGTCCAGCGAGAGGGACCCGCCCGGCTCACTCCCGGTTGCGCATCGCTTCGGCCGCCATCGCGATGTAGCGCTCGAGCTCGGCCGCGACATCGTCAGCGGGCGCCATCACCTCGATCGCCGCACGCATGTGGACGAGCCAGCGGTCCCGCTCGACGGGCCCGATGGCGAACGGCGCATGGCGCATCCGCAGGCGTGGGTGACCGCGCTCCTCGTCGTACGTGCGCGGGCCGCCCCAGTACTGGATGAGGAACAGCGTCAGCCGGTGCTGGGCCGGGCCGAGGTCCGGCTCCGGGTAGAGCGGCCGGAGACGTGGATCACCAGCGACACCCGCATAGAAGTGCCCGACCAGCGCCTCGAAGAACGGCGTCCCGCCGGCCCGCTCGTACAGGCTGGCGGCCTGCTCGATCAGGCCGCTTCCTCCAGGCTCACCGAGTCGCCCTGCCACGTCCCGTCGACGGATCGGTTGCCGTCCTCGTCGCGCTCGTAGCGCAGGCGCTCACCGTCGATCCGGACGTCGAGCTCGAACGTGCCAGTCTCGTCATCCGAGTTCGCCGTGCCGGTCATCGGCAGATCCGGGGTGAACGCGCAGGCGTCCATCGTCATCTCGGTGCCGACATCGGACGGGGCGTAGGTGAGCGTCCCACCGAAGTCGCAGCCGAGCGTCAGCTCCGTCTCGCCGTCGTAGCGATACCCGTAGTCGTCGGTGCTGAGCAGGTGGTCGTCCATCGTCGTGGCGAAGTCGAGCGCGTCGTCGTACCCGGCGGCCGTCGGTGCGGCGACCGAGTAGTACGTGCCGGCGACCTCGCCATCGCACAGGGTCATCCGGGTCGGCGGAGGCGTCCCGGTCGCCAGGTAGGCGGTCATCAGGTCGTCCGGGCACGACTCGCCCCAGCCGAAGATCACGTGCGGACCGCCCGACGTGAGGATGAAGTAGGCGTCGCTGAGGCGCGAGAAGATCCGCATCGCGTTCTGGGTGGGTGTCGCGGGATCCGTGTCCGAGGTCAGCACGAACGTCGTGTACGGCGGATCCAGGATCGGGGCCGGTCGGTCGTTCGTCGCCGGCGAGGACGGCCAGTACAGGCACGGAACGTCACCGTAGTAGACGACGCCCAGGCGCAGGTCCTGGACGCCCGCTTCGGTGCCCTTGGCGACCCAGCTGGCCAGGCGGGCATCCGGGTCCGCCCCGTCCGGGTAGAACGCGTAGTCCTGGCATTCGACGGCGTAGTAGAGCAGGTCCGAGTACGTCGGATCGAGCTCGACCTCGAGCGTCTCGGGATCCAGGCCGACCGCGTCGTAGGCCAGCCGGGCGATCGGCACGTAGTTCTCGTGCGAGGCGGCAACCATCGCGCGGACCAGCAGGAAGCGGCCGTACGGGCTGTAGAGGTAGCCCGATGCCGCGGTCTCGAGATCCGCGATGGTCAGCTCGCGCCGTTCGGTCGCGCCGGTCGTGGTGACGAAGTCGAACGGGATGGGGGCCGCATCCAGGCGGGCGGCGAGATCGTCGTAGGCGGCCACCGCATCGCCGCCCTTGACGGCCGCGGCGCAGGCCTCGTCCGCGGTGCAGGAGGCGAGGGCGGCCACCAGCGTGTCGTTCGCGGCGCGCGACGATTCGGTGTACCAGGTCGGGCCGTCGATGGTCAGGTCGACCGGTCCGTCGATGTACAGCGTCCGGATATGCTCCGGGTGCGCGGCGGCATAGGTCTGGACGAACTGGGTGCCGTAGCTCTCCCCGTACAGGTCCAGCTTGTCGACCGCGAGGTACTGGCGGATCGCCTCGAGGTCCTCGACCGCCTGCTTCGTCGCGTAGAACGGCAGGTCGGCGGTCTCGACGCCGCTCTCGGCGAGGCAGTCGTCGACGAAGCCCTTGGCCACCGCCCCGTAGGCCGCGATGTCGGCGCCCCACGGCCGGGTCGGGTCCGTGTAGTACGCGGCGGTCGCATCGGGGCACGCGATCGGCCCGGACAGGCCGATGCCTCGCTGGTCGATGAACACGATGTCGTACGCGTCGGTGATGTCGGTCGAGTACGCGTCGGTGTAGCCGTCGGCCGACGAGATGCCGCTGCTGCCGGGCCCGCCGGTGATCGTCACGAACGTGCCGATCCGGGTCTTGGCCGCCCGCTGGATGGCGAAGGTCACATCCCAGGTCGGACCGCCCGGCGTGAAGTGATCGCGTGGCACGGCCAGCGTGATGCACTCGAACCGGCTCTCCGGGCAGGGCTTCGTGCCCTTGTAGGTGTACGCCGCCTCTTCGGCGGGCTCGGCTGACGCGCTGGCCGATGGCGACGCGCCGGGGTCATCGGACGGCGCCGGGCTGGCCGTCGCGTTCGGGTCCGGGGTCGAGCCCGGTTCGAAGGTCCATGTGACCCCGGTCGGTGTCCCGCACGCGGCGACCGCGAGGACCATGGCAGTGGCGGCGAGAGCGCGTCGGAGACGCTGGTGGTTCGGCATCGGCGGAGCGTATCGAAACTCCGTCGCGGGCGCGAGTGGCGTTCCCGGATCAGCTCGCGATGGACTCCAGCCGCTGCTTGAGGGCTTCGACGTCGAGGGCCGCCGCCCGGCGCGCTTGCGGTGCGACCATCGATTCGAACA
>CAZOHT010000031.1:0-36798 GCA_964579825.1 uncultured Anaerolineaceae bacterium | reverse complement strand
CGGACTTGCTCTTGGCCCGGTGGCGGGCGGCCTTGGCCCGGTTGCCGCACGTGGTCATGTCACACCACCGCCGGCGACCCGAGCGCGAGGCGTCGTAGAAGACCCACTGGCACCGGTCGTTGGCGCACACGCGGATCCGCTCCGGATGGCCGTCCGCGAGCTCCCGGACCATCGGGTCGGAGACGCGGGCGAGGGCGTCGTCGATGGGGTCGCCGACGTGGCGGTGGTCGATGCTCCAGCCATCGGCGCTCGCCACGAGCTCGATGACCTGGCGGGCATGCAGCGCGCGGTTCACGGTGGCGAGAGCACCACTGTCCGGGACACGCTCCTCGACGACCGCGTCGGCCAATTCGCGCAGCGCACGGCGGACGGATCGGATCTTGCCGAGGTCCCGCTCGCCGATGGCCGGACGTGCCTCGTACATGCCGCTCATGCGATCGGCACCCTCCAGGTGGATGACGCCGCGGTCCACGAACCAGGCCAGGGCGGTCGTCAGATCCGCGAGGTGGTCGATCGCCGGACCGTCGTCCTGGAGCTCGTAGGTGTTGATGAAGTCGAACGTGTCGTTGAGGACGACGTCGTGGGCGTGGGTGCCGGGAGTAACCAGTTCCATGTCAATAACCACTTTAGTCACGTTGACAGGTTATGCGCAAGAGGGTATTCTTTCGTAACCAGTCAAGAACCCGATACCAGTTATTCCAAGTGGGAACCAAGGAGCGACCGATGTCCGCCGGAACCAGCCCGATCATCCATCCGGCCCATCAGACCCGACGAGCCGGGGGCCAGCGCATCGCGTCGATGGTCGCCATCGTCACGCGCCGCGGACAGACCGCCTCGCAGACCGTCTCCCATGCCGGTCAGCTCGGTCCGATCCGCGAGGCCGAGTTCGGCCGTCGATCCGGCGCCCGGATCTAGCCACCCCGATCCATCGCACGCGTTCATCCAGCAGCCCACGCAGGGCTCACGCGACCGACCGTCGGTGACTCGCACCGATATGGAGGCCAACCATGTATCACCTTTCAGTCCTCGCCCTCGACATCGCGCGTGAGCGCGGCCTCGAGGCCGACCGCCATCGCCGAGCCGTCCTCGCCCATCAGGGCCGGACGCCTGGACCGTCCTTCGTCCGCACCACCACGGCCCGCGCCTTCGCGGCCGTGAGTCGCGGTTCGGCGGCGGCCGTCCGTCACCTGGACGCCGGCGTCGCGGACGATCTCCAGCACGGGCTTGCCCACGCGGAGTAGGCTCCTGTCCATGGCGGACACCTTCACCCACGGGATCTCCTCCATCTCGTGGTCGAACGGTCGGATCGACACCTTCTGGGTCGATACCGACCGTTCACTGATCCACCGGGCGTTCGCCGATGGCGCGTGGCTGCCGGCCGAGTCGCTCGGCGGGACCCTGGCCTCCGCGCCGGCCGCGACGGCCTGGGCCGTGGATCGGCTCCAGGTCTTCGCGATCTTCGACGACGGCGCCCTCTGGAACCGCTACTGGGACGGGACGAGCTGGCACGCCTGGGAGTCGCTCGGCGGCGAGCTGACTGGATCGCCCGCCGCGTCCTCCTGGAGCGCCGATCGGATCGACGTGTTCGCCCCCGGCCGCGACGGGATGCTCTGGCACCGCTGGTGGGACGGGGAGCGCTGGGTCGAGTGGGAGCGACTCCCCCGCTGATCCCGAACGACTAGGCGTCGTCCTCGTGGGGACGACGGGCGACGGCCGCCTCGACGCGCGTCCGGACATCCGGGAACGTCGCCATCACCCGGCCGAACTCGAAGCAGCCGAGCTCGACGAGCTCGCAGTCGGTCGTGCAGGTGGCGGTCGCCGTGTGCTCCGTACCTTCGAGGAGGCCGATCTCGCCCATGAAGCCGCCGTCTGTCATCGAGCGGACGAAGGCGCCGTCGCGCTCGATGTGGATCGTGCCGGTGACGATGACGTAGAACGCCTCGGCAGCCCCGCCCTGGCGCATCAGCACGGTCCCCGCCGGTTTCGAGGTGATCCTGGCCAGCGTCGCCACCGCTTCGAGACTCCTGGGGTCCAGCTTCGCGAAGAGCGGCAGGCGAGCGAGGATGGTGGTCTTGTCGTCCATGGCGCCGAGGATAGCCCGCGCCGGGCGTCGCCCGCTCGATAAGCGCGAGATAAGCCGCGCTCGCTATGGTGCGGCTGGACGTCCTGCTCGGTCGGAAGTGCCCCCTACCCGGCGGGACGTCACTCCGCCTTGATCGCGCACGACCGCCCGTGCCGACCTTCCCGCCCCGGAGGCCGACATGGATCCGTCTGCCGCGCCCTGGCGCGTCCTCGAGTCACCCGCCTCGCCGTCGGTCGATGGGCCGCCTGGCGACACGGCATCGCCGCAAGCTCGAGCCTTCCTCATCTCGCCGGTCACCGCCGGGGCGACCGTCGGGGCGATCGTGCTCGCCGTGGCGGCGTTCCTGCTGGCCTCTGCCAGCACCGGAGCGGGCGTGGTCGATGTCAGGGGAGGCGGCGGGCTCGCGCCCCTTCCCGTGGCCGGCGGCAGCGGGCCACCGGACGCCCTGGCGGGCGTCACCGGGGCGGAGTCCGACCGGCTCGTGGTCGCGATCTCCGGCGCGGTCCGGCATCCCGGGGTCTTCAGGCTGCCGGCGGGTTCCCGTGTCGGCGATCTGATCGACGCCGCCGGCGGGTACGGGCCCCGCCTCGATGCCGGTCGCGCCGATCGCGAGCTCAACCTCGCCGCCAGGCTGGTGGACGGCGACCGGGTCGTCGTCCCGAGTCGTGACGATGTGGCGTCATCCACCCATGGGGCGACGGGATCCGGCACCGATCCGGGCAGTGGCGGTCCGGTGTCGGCCGTCCTCGACCTGAATCGGGCGACCGCATCCGAACTCGAGGCGCTCCCTGGGATCGGGCCGGTCACGGCCGCGAAGATCCTGGCCTCGCGCGAGGAGGCGGCCTTCACGACGGTCGACGACCTGCGGACGCGCAAGCTCGTCGGGGCCAAGACGTTCGACGCGCTCAAGGACCTCGTCGCGGTCCGCTGAGATGCCGCGCGCGGCGATCCTGGCCGGCGGAGCCGTGGCGGCCGCGTGGCTGGTCCCACAGGTCGGCCTCGCAGCGACGATGCTGGCCGGCGCGGTCTGGCTGGTCGCGATCGCCGGTGTGCGAGCCGCCGGTCGAGATCGGGTGATGCGGATCCTGCTCGTCGGGCTCATCGGGTTCGCGGCCACCGGCGCTCGACTGGCGCCGAGCCTGCTGGGTGCCCCCGGCGGGCTCGCGTCGACGCTGCCGGACGGGCGTGGCCCGTGGACCTTCGCGGTGGAGGCCATCGGTTCACCGCGCGATGGCCAGCAGCGAGCGACCCTCGGGCCGCCGCCGGGGAACGCCGGCTCGGCCGGGGCACCGGGGGTCTCGATCCGCGTCGCCGCGACCCTGCCCGCCTACCCTGCCGTCGTCCCAGGCGACATCGTGGTCGTTGAGGGGTCGATCCGCCCGCCACCCGACTCGCCGTACGGCCGGTACCTCGCCCGCATCGGGGCCGATGGGACCCTGCAGGCGCGGACCCTTGCGGTGGCCGCGTCTTCTGACGGACCGGGACGTGCGCTCGAGCGGATCCGCCGCGCGACCGGCGACGCGCTGGCCGCCGTGCTCCCCGAACCCGAGGCGGGGCTCGCCGCGGGCATCCTCATCGGCCTGCGCGATCTGGTCGATCGGGACCTGGCCGCGGCGTTCACGACGGCCGGTGTCAGTCACGTCGTCGCCATCTCCGGCTGGAACATCGCCATCGTGGCGGCCGCTGTCGCTGCCTTCGCGGGCCGGCTCGGTCGTCGACGTCGGTCGGTCGTCACCGTCGTCGCGATCGTGGCGTACGTCGTGTTCGCCGGAGCGTCCGCGTCGGTCGTCCGTGCCGGTCTCATGGCCGGCGTCGTGCTCCTGGCGCGCGAGAGCGGGCGGGCCGGCCAGGCCGCGACCGCCCTCGGCTGGACGGTGACCCTCCTGCTCCTGGCGGACCCCGGGCTGGTCCTCGATGCCGGCCTGCAGCTGTCGGCGCTGGCGACGGCCGGGCTGATCGTGTGGGCCACGCCGCTCACCGGCGCGCTGGATCGGCTGGGACGAGGTCACCTCCCGGCCTGGCTGACCGAGAACCTCGGCGTCTCGCTGGCCGCCCAGGCGGCGACCCTGCCCCTCATCCTCGCGTCGTTCGGGCGGCTGTCGATCATCGCGCCTGCGGTGAACCTGGTCGTCGTGCCGCTCGTGGCTCCCGCGATGGCGGCCGGGTTGCTGGCGTTGCTGGCCGGTTCCCTGGTCGCGGTCGGGATGCCGTGGATCCTTGGCGCCGTCCTCGCGGCACCTGCCTGGGTGCTGCTCCGACTGACGGTGGGGATCGTCGAGGCCGCCGCCCTGGTCCCGTTCGCCAGCGTCGCGCTGGCGGCGCCGCTGGATCTCGTCACCGCCGCGGTCATCGCCCTGCTGATCATCGGTGCCCATCGACGGTACGGGGGCCGCGGTCGCGCCGTGGCAGACCGATCGATCCCCGTGTCGCCGGCGCCACCACGTGCGACGCCGGCCCGGAACGGGCGTTCCGCGTCGCCACTCGCCGTCGGTCGATGGACTCGGGCTGCCGCGATGTCCCTGGCCGTGACGGTCCTGATCGCCGGGGCGGTGATCGCGGCGAGGCCGGCCGGGGTGGCCCGCATCACGATCCTCGATGTCGGCCAGGGTGACGCGATCCTCGTCGAGGGCTCGAACGGCGGGCGCCTCCTCGTGGATGGCGGCCCCGATCCGAACCGGCTACTGGTCGCCCTGGACGCTCGCCTGCCGCCGTGGGATCGGCGGATCGACGCGGTCGTGCTGTCACACCCGCACGAGGATCACGTCGCCGGACTGGCTCGGCTCCTCGACCGCTACCGGGTGCACCAGGTCTTCGAGCCGGGGACGCGCGGACCCGGACCGGGGTACGCCGCCTGGCTCGCGCGACTGGCCGGCCGGGATGCGCCGGAACGACTCGGCCTGGCGGCCGGCGATCGGTTGGCCGTCGACGAGATCGCCCTGACCGTCCTGTGGCCGATCCGCGGCGAGATCCCGCTCGACCCGCCCGACGGCGGGACGGGCATCAACAACGTGTCCATCGTGCTGCTCGGGGCGGTCGGCGACCGACGGTTCCTCCTCGCCGGCGACGTGGAGGAGGCGATCGACCCGCGTCTCATCGCCGCCGGACTGCCGCATCTGGACCTGCTGAAGGTGGCCCATCACGGCAGCCGGACGGCGACGACCCAGGCATTCGTGGATGCGGTCCGACCGCGCATCGCCGTCGCGTCGGCAGGGACGGGCAATCCCTACGGACACCCGACGAAGCAGACCATCGAACGGCTGCGGGCGGCCGGTGCGCAGGTCTATCGGACGGACCGCGACGGCTCCGTCCAGGTCACGTTCGGATCGGCCGGCCTGACGGTGGATCTCGAGGGCGGACGAGCGGCCGAAGCGCCGCGCCCGCCCATCGGACCGTTCGGTGCGGCGACCGTGGCCACGCGCGGGGCGGGCAGCGCCGCGGCGTTCCGGTGCGCCATTCCCATCTCGGCCCTGGTGCCCGAACGGGAGCCGGTGCGACCGCCGATCGCCCGCCAACCACGGCCGTCCCCGGACCGTGCGACCGTGACCGTCGGGTACCATCGACCCGATGACGGTACCCGGGCGCGTGGAAGCCGCCTCCCTCCTGCTCTCCCTGGATCCCCCGCCGTGGTTCGTGCGGCACGCGCGCGCCGTGGCCGAGGTCGCGGGGTTCCTCGCCGCCCGGATCGAGGCCGCGGGGATCGTCGTGGATCGACGGCTGGTGGAATCGGCGGCGCTCCTCCACGACGTCGACAAGCTCGTCCCGGTGAGCGATCCGGTCCGAGCCCTGCCGCACGGCCACGGCTCGGCCGCGTGGCTCACCAGGCACGGGCACCCTGAGCTGGCCCGAGCGGTCGCCGGCCACCCGGTCACCCGCCTCGTGGACGGCGATGGCTACCGGCGCTGGGCCGCCTTCGCGACCCGCGAGGAGCGGATCGTGGCCTACGCGGACAAGCGTGCCGGCCAGCGCCTCGAGACCCTGGACGAGCGGTTCACATCGTGGCGACGCCGCTACCCCGAACGGATCGTGGCGGGACACCACGAGGGCTGGGACGAGTCGACGTGGCAGGCCGTCCGTGCACGGGCCGCCCGGTTGGAAGCGGACGTCTGCCGGGCCGCCCGGATCCGCCCGGACGAGGTCCGTCGACTGGCCTGGACGGGCCCCGCGCTCCGAGCCGCACGCGCCGGGTCGGCCGGGATCGCGGCGTGACGACGGCACCCATCGCCTGGTTCTGGGGCGACGACGACCTGTCCGCGGCTCGCGCCGTGGACCGGTACGCGGCGGCCCTCGGCCAGGAAGCCGGGGCTCCGCTCGAGCGCTGGGAGCTGCGCGGTTCGCTGGATCGGGCGGCTGTCCAGGTCGCGGAGCTGAACGAGCGGGTCGGTACGGCCGTCATGTTCGGTGGCGGCACACTGGCCATCGTGACCGGCATCGGGGCGCTGGCCCGGACGAACGACCGACGCGACGAGCTCATCCGAACCCTCGGGCTGATCGCACCCGGCAATGCCCTCGTCTTCCTCGAGGCGACGAAGACCGGCGCGAAGGGACCGTCGCCGAAGAAGCTGGCCGACGCCGTCGCCGCGGCCGGCGGCGAGGTCCGGGCCTTCGTGACACCCAAGGCCGGCAGCCTGACTGGCTGGATCGAGCACGAAGCGCGCGAGCAGGGCGTGACCCTCGGACCCGGCGCGGCGAGGGAGATCGCCCAGCGTCTCGGCGCGTTCGTGACCCAGGGCGACGTCGAACGACGCACCCAGACCTGGCTGGCCGCGAGCGAACTGACGAAGCTGGCCCTCTACCGGGATGGTGGCGAAGTCACCGTCGACGACGTCCGCGCCCTCGTCCCCGAAGCCATCCCGGCCTCGGTCTGGGCGTTCAGCGACGCGGTCGGCGAGCGCCAGCGCGACAAGGCGCTGGACGTCCTCACGCGGCTCCTCGATGTGACGCCCGAGCCTGTCCTGACCACCATCCTCCACCGGCGCATCCGTGAGCTGTTGGAGATGAACGACCGACTGACGTCCGGCGAGCGCCTGCCGGCCGCGGCGAAGGCGATGGGGATCGCGAGCCAGTTCCGCGCCGAGACGCTCGCCGGTCAGGCTCGCGCCTGGTCCGTGCCGGAGCTCCATGCCGCGCTCGACGGCATCCTGGAGCTGGACGCGATGGTCAAGGGCGCACCGGACACGGGGCAGGACGCCGCGCAGCGACGGCTGGCCTTCACGTTGTGGGTGGTGGATCACGTCGGTCGGGCACCGGTGGCCGTGATGGCCGGACGGGCGACCCGGGCGGGTCAGGCGGGCTGACGTTCGGTCGGCTCGAGCGGGCAGCGGCGGCGATCGCCCCGCGCCGTCAGTCGGCGGAAGACCAGGCCTGTTCCTGGACGACCAGGTCGCTCTCGATGGCGAAGACGCAGCGGCCCTCGCCCAGGTCCAGCAGCTCGATCAGGTCCGGGTCGATGTACAGCTGCGAGCAGTCCTCGCACAGGCCGCCGGGGATACCGAAGCACAGCCGCTCGCTGCGATCGGGCAGGCGGAACGTCGTGTCGAATCGGGTCGTGATGAGCCGACGTTCACAGGCGGGACAGCGGTCTCGTAGGCGGGACATGTGGGGATGCTAGGAGTCGCCACGTGCGAGCGGGCATGACCCCAAGGTACCCCCACCCCCCTAGGACCCACCTAGTCGCGCTACTGGACGCGCAGGATCGTCTTCGCCTCGGCCCAGTGCTTCTCCAGGCCGTAGTAGTCGCGCTCCGGCGGCGTGAGGATGTGGACGACGACGGACCCGTAATCCAGCAGCACCCAGTGCGAGATGGGCGTCCCTTCACGGCCGAACGGCTTCGTCTTCTCGTCACGCAGGGGCCCGATGATCCCGTCGGCGATGGCGTCCAGCTGGCGCTCCGAGCCGCCCGAGCAGATGACGAAGTAGTCCGCCAGCGTCGTCAGGGCGGTCAGGTCCAGCAGGACGATGTCGGCGGCCTTCTTGTCCTCGGCGAGTTCCACGATGCGCCGGGCGAGCTCGAGCGGATCGCGCTCCAGCTTGCTCGCGCGCGTGCGGCGCCGGGGCATGCCATCGGCGGACGGCGGCTGGGCGATCTCGACGGGGGGCGTGGCGTCCGTCACGGTCAGGGGGTCCTCCTCGGGTCTCGGTACAGTGCATGGTCCTCGATATGGGCGGCGACCGCATCCGGGACGAGGTAGCGCAACGAGCGACCGGCGGCGGCCCTCGCTCGCAGGTCCGACGCGGACAGTCGCAGACGCGGGCCATCCAGCAGGATCACCCGATCCTCGAGGCCGGGGAAGTCGCGAGCGATCGCCTCGAGGGTCGTGTCCGGGAACCCGTCCCGTGGCGCGACCACGACGGTGGCGAGCTCGAGGATCCGCCGCGGTTCACGCCAGGTCGTGAACTCGGCGAACGCCTCGGCCGAAACGATCAGCGCCAGGTCCGGCGACCCACCGGCGGCCAGCTGCGACTCGCCAAGAGCGGCCAGCGTGTCCACGGTGTACGACGGACCGTCGCGGTCGAGTTCGATCCGGCTGACCGCGAAGGCCGGGTTGTCGGCGATGGCCAGCTCGAGCATCGCGAGGCGCTCGTCGCCGGACGTGATCGTCCGGCCCTGCTTGTGGGGCGGGATGCCCGCCGGGATGAACAGGACGCGCTCCAGCCCGAGCGCCTCGCGGGCCTCCTCGGCGACAGCGAGGTGGGCGATGTGGACGGGATCGAACGTCCCGCCAAGGACGCCGATCATCGCTCTTCCCAGGGATCCATCCCCCACTCCAGTTCGGCCGGGCCGATCCGAACCAGGTCGCCGGCCTCGATGCCGGCGCGCCGGAGCTCGGCGTCGATGCCCAGCTTCGCCAGGCTCCGCTGGAATCGCTCCGCCGATTCCTCGACGTCGAAGTTGGTCTGCGCCGCGAGCCGCTCGATCCGCGTGCCTCGGACCCGGAACGCGCCGTCCTCTTCCGGCTCGACCAGGAAGCCATCGCCCATCGCCGAGATGGTATGGACGACGACGCCGGACGGTTCGGGGGGCGCGGCCAATCCGGCCACGTCGGGAAGCATCGCGGACAGGCGCGCCCGGAAGGCATCGAGGCCCTCGCCGGTCATCGCCGAGATGGGCTCGCACGCCAGGCCATCGGCAGCCCGGGCGTCGCGGAACGCCGGCCAGGCGGCCACCGCGGCCGGCTGGTCCAGCTTGTTGAACGCGATCAGCATCGGCTTCTCGAGGAGGGCCGCGTCGTGCAGCCGGAGCTCCTCCCGGATGACCCCGAACTCCCATTCGGGATCGCGCCCGGAGCCATCGACGAGATGGACGAGGATCCGGGTCCGTTCGACATGGCGCAGGAAGGCGTGGCCAAGGCCGGCGCCGTCGCTCGCGCCTTCGATGAGGCCGGGCACGTCGGCGATGGTCGGACGACGCTCGTCCTCGAGGCCCAGGTCCATGACACCCAGGTTCGGTTCCAGCGTCGTGAACGGATAGTCGGCGATCTTCGGTGTCGCCGCCGTCAGGGCCGCCAGCAGCGTGGACTTGCCGGCGTTCGGCAGTCCGACAAGGCCGATGTCGGCGATGAGGCGCAGTTCCAGGCGCAGCCAGCGCTCGACGCCGGGCTCGCCCTTCTGGGCGTGTTTCGGGGCCTGGTGGGTGGACGTCTTGAAGTGGGTATTGCCGAGGCCGCCACGACCGCCGCGCGCGACCATCGTCTGCTGGCCGACGGCGACGAGATCGCCGATCAGCTCGCCGGTCGCGTCGTCGTAGATGGCCGTCCCGGGCGGCACGTCGAGGACGAGGTCCGCGCCGGCCTTGCCGTGCCGGCGGGATCGTTCGCCGCGGCCGCCGGACGTGGCCTTGAAGTGATGCTTGAAGCCGAAGTCCCGAAGGGTCGTCTGGCCGGCATCCACCCGCAGATGGACCGACCCGCCGCGTCCACCGTCACCGCCGTCGGGACCGCCGCGCGGCACGTGGGCTTCCTGGCGGAAGGTCGCGGCCGCGTCGCCGCCGTCGCCGGCACGGACCCAGATCTTCACGCGGTCGAGGAACATCAGGGAGAGTCTCGCACAGCCGACCGTGGGGACCGCCGCGGCGGGTGGTCCGGGATCAGGAGCGGTCCGGTCCTACAGGTAACCGAGCGGGTTGACGCGCGTCCCGCCGTCCCACACCGGGCCCTTCCAGACCTCGAAGTGGAGGTGCGGGCCCGTGGCGTTACCGGACTGCCCGATCCGACCGACCTGGTCGCCCCGGCCGACCGACTGACCGCGCCCGACGGACACGCCCGACATGTGGTTGTACGTCGTGTACAGACCGGAGCCGTGGGCGATCCAGACCTGGTAGCCGCCGCCGTTGCTCTTCCAGCCGGCGAAGATGACGGTGCCACTGGCTGCCGCACGCACCCGGGAGCCGTAGTCCGCCGCGATATCCAGCCCGTAGTGGCCGTAGTGGAAGTACTGGCTGATGTAGTTGCCGCCGCCGACGACCGGCCACAGCATCGACCCGCCGTTGTAGTGGCGCGGCGTGCTGACGGTGCCACCGCCGCCCCCGGTCGAGCGGGGCTTGGTGGTCGTCGTCACCCGGATGACCGGCTTCGGCTTCGGTGTCGCGATGCCCTTGCCGGCCGCATTCGGCACGACGAGGACCTGCCCGACGACGAGGTTGGGATCCTCGATGCCGTTCTCGGTCAGGATGTCCGCCGCGTCCACGTTGTAGCGATCCGCGATCGAGTCCAGGGTGTCGGTCGCCTTGACCGTCACGACCAGGCCCGTGACCGGCGGGATCGTGAGGACCTGGCCGATGTGGAGGTCATCCTTGGACTTGAGGTCGTTCGCCCACCAGACGGTCATCATCGACACGTCGAACTTGCTGGCGATGCCGGTCAGCGTGTCGCCGGCCTTGACCTTGTACGAACGAAGGAGCGCCTTGCCGTCCGCCACGGTCGTGTTGACCGCGACCGGCTTGAGCAGGGTGCCGTCCTCGAGGAACGGGCCCTCGACCGCCGTCTCGTCCTGGACGAGCGCGTCGGCTGCGGCCAGCTCGGCGGCGATCGCCGCGTTGCTGGGATAGGCGCCTGCGACGGTCCCGACCTGGCCTGCATCCGTGTCGGTGCCGCCGGTGTCCCCCCCGACGACGAGCCGCGGGGCGGTGCCGTCGCCGCTCGGGCCGCCGACGGGTCCGGGCCCACTGGCCGAGACGCTCGCGACCGAGGCGATGAGCACGATGCCGGCGACCGAGACCGCGAGGACACGGTCCTGGCCGATCCGGCCGATCAGGCTTCGGTGTAGGGGGCGCGCCGCTGGGGCGGGCCGACGGCCGGCCCGAACCGGCAGGAGGTGTGCGATGCCGGCGACTTCACGCAACCGGGCCCGGACCTGGGCAGCCATGGGAAGGCTGGGTTTCGGGATGGTCGCGAGTGTCGGGCCTTCGCTGCTAGGTCGACGCAGTCGTCCGATGACGCGCTGGACGCCGACCGGTGCGTTGAGCAATACGGTCTCCTGGCGTGTGGACGGTCCGGGCGCGGCGGGGGCGCGGGACTGGGGATCGTGGACCGTCCAGGGGTCGCGGATTCGAGCTGGGGTTCTCTCTTCGCGGCCGAACGCCCGTTAACGACGGGCTAACGACATCGCGCGAACGGTACCACGGGGCCGAAGAACGGCGCAAACGATCCGCGGGGTCCGGCGGGCCACTCGCGGTGCGCGGCGGCAACGGTCAGCTGTCGAGATTCTTGGTCAGCGAGGCCAGGAATTCGGCGTTGGTCTGGGTCTTGGCCAGGCGGTTGAGCAGGATCTCGATGCCCTCGTTGGCCCCGACCGCCGACAGCATCCGGCGCATCGTCCAGACCATCTTGAGGGTCCCGTCCTCGAGGAGGAGCTCCTCTCGCCGGGTGCCCGAGCGCTGGACGTCGATCGACGGGAAGATGCGCTTCTCGGCGAGCTTGCGGTCCAGGATGAGCTCCGAGTTGCCGGTGCCCTTGAACTCCTCGTAGATGACATCGTCCATGCGCGAGCCGGTATCGACCAGGCAGGTGCCGATGATCGTCAGCGAGCCGCCCTCCTCGATGTTCCGCGCGGCGCCGAAGAACCGCTTGGGCGGATACAGGGCGATCGGGTCCAGGCCGCCCGAGAGGGTCCGTCCGGACGGCGGCAGGGCCAGGTTGTAGGCGCGCGCCAGGCGGGTGATCGAGTCGAGCAGGATGACGACGTCGCGCCCGGTCTCGACCTGGCGCTTGGCGATCTCGAGTGCCATCTCGGCGACGTGGGTATGGTTCTCCGTCGGCTCGTCGAAGGTCGAGCTGATGACCTCGCCCTTGACGCTTCGGCGCATGTCCGTGACTTCCTCGGGTCGTTCGCCGATGAGGGCGACCATCAGGAGGATCTCCGGGTAGTTGGCGCTGATGCCGTTGGCGATCTGCTTGAGCAGCATCGTCTTGCCGGCTTTCGGCGGGCTGACGATGAGGGCGCGCTGGCCCTTGCCGATCGGGTTGACCAGGTTGATCAGCCGCTGGCTCAGGTTCTTGGGATCCGTCTCGAGGTTGATCAGGACGTCCGGGTGGACCGGGGTCAGGTCGCCGAAGACGGGGCGGCGACGGGCCGTCTCCGTATCGACGCCGTTGACCGAGTCGACCCGGAGCATGCCCCAGTACTTCTCGGCTTCGCGCGGGGCGCGGACGGCGCCGGCGACGCGATCGCCGATGCGCAGGCCGAAGCGGCGGACCTGGCTGGAGCTGACGTAGACATCGTCCGGGCTGGGGAGCAGGCCGTGGCGGCGCATGAACCCGAAGCCCTCGTCGACGATATCAAGGATGCCGCTGGCGTAGTCGTGGCCGGCGCGCTCCGTCTGGGCCTGCAGGATCCTGTCGACCAGGACGTCCTTTCGCTCACCCGTGGCCGCATCGACTTCGAGGTCGCGCGAGACCTGGCGCAGCTCGGCGACGCTCATCTCACGGAGGTCGCCGACCTCCAGGTCGTTCCGCTCGCGAGCCGCTTCGAGTTCCTGCTGTTCCTCGAACTCGCTGACGGGTGCCACGCGGGCATTCATGGGGGCGCGGCGACGCGGCCGTCGGTTTCGGGAGCTCTGGTTGCGCTGGTCTGGGCCTGATCCGGGCATCTGGGTAGGGTCACCTGAGGGGAAGGGCCGGTCGCGAGGACCGGTGTAGGCGGGGACCGGACGGGCATGGCGCGCGGAGTGCCGCTGCGCGGGTGCCGTTCGGGATGCATGAATCATAGACCTGCGGACCGCGTCACGTCAATGATCCACGCTCGGGTCTCGCGCGCGGCGCCACCTCGTCCGGGAACGTGCAGCGCTCATATGAGCTCTTGCATCTCAGATGGGCGCGGACTACGATCAGCACGATGACCCTCGACATCGGCCGGCCATCCGCCGCGGCGTCCGCCACGTCCCTCGCCACCCAGGTCGCCCGCCTGTACTTCGATCGCGGGATGACGAAGGTGGAGATCGCCGCCAACCTCGGCATCTCGAGGTTCCGCGTCGCTCGCCTGCTGGACGGCGCCCTGGCCAGCGGCCTCGTGCGCATCGAGTACCGCGACATCCCTGCCGAGGACCGGACGCTGGCCACCGCCCTCGAGGAGCGCTTCGGCCTGGACCTGGGCGCCGTGGCTGCCACCGCGGACGGCGCGGTACGCCTGGCGGGTCTGGTCATCGACGCGCTCATCGGTCCGGCCGAGGTGGTCGGGGTCGCCTGGGGATCGACCCTGGCCGCGGTCGTGCGCGAGATCCCGACCCGATCGGGATCGTCGGTCGAGGTGGTCCAGCTCGCCGGCAGCTCGGTCCGCCTGGGCCGGGGCCTCGACGCCGGGGAGTTGGCCCGCGGGCTGGCGGAGCGACTGGGCGGGACCCACCGGGCGATCTACGCCCCGGCCTTCGTCGAGGACGCCGCGTTGCGGAGCGCGCTCCTCCGGGAGCCGGAGGTGGCCGAGACCGTAGCCCGATTCGGCTCCGTGGACCTCGCCATCGTCGGGATCGGCGCGATGCCGGTCGGCGACCAGGCGGCGGCGTCGTCCTTGCTCGGATCCGGCGTGCTCGATGACGCCGATGTCCGGCGGCTCGCCGAGGCGGGCGCCATCGGGGACCTGGTCGTCCACCCGTTCGATGCGACCGGCACCTTCGTCGCTCCCGACCTGGCCGAGCGGGCGATCGCGATCGGGGTGGAGGCGCTGCGCGCCGTCCCGCGCGTGGTCGCGGTGGCCTACGGTCCGCACAAGGCCGGGGCCATCCGGGGAGCCCTCGCGACCGGCGTGGTCCGGATGCTCGTCACGGACGCCGCGACCGCGCGGGCCGTGCTGGAGCGACCATGACCGCCGGATCGACCGGACGGCTGCGCGACCGGGTCTGCCTCATCACCGGCTCGACGGGGATCGCCGAGGCGACCGCCGTGCGGTGCGTGTCCGAGGGCGCATCCGTCTTCATCGTGTCGCGCACCCAGGATCATGCCCGCGGACTCGCCGAACGCCTGGTCGCCGGTGGCGGCGACGCCGGCTGGGCGGTCGCCGACCTGACCGACGAGGTCCAGACCGAGGCCGCGGTCACAGCGGCCATGACCCGTCATGGACGGATCGATGGGTTCTTCTCGGTCGCCGGCGGGAGCGGGCGACGGTTCGGCGACGGCCCGATCCATGCCGTCACCGGCGACGCCTGGGAGGCCACCGCGGCCCTCAACCTGCGGACCCAGATCCTCGCCTGCGCCAGTGTCGTTCGCGCGATGCGGACCCAGCCGCGGAACGACTCCGGGACGCGCGGATCCATCCTGCTGCTGGGCAGTGTCACGACGACCGCCCCGGTCCCGGAGCTGTTCGCCACCCACGGATACGCGGCCGCGAAGGGAGCGCTGACGGCCCTGATGACGACGATGGCCGCGACGTATGCGACCGAGGGCATCCGGGTCAACCTCGTGGCCCCGTCGCTGACCGCGACGCCGATGGCCGGTCGCGCCGCTGGGGATCCGCACATCCGGGCCTACGCCGCGCGCAAGCAGCCGCTGGCGGGCGAGATGATGGACCCCGACGAGGTCGCCCACGCGGCCATCTACTTCCTGTCCGACGAATCGCGCGTCGTGACCGGCCAGTCGCTCGCCGTCGACGGCGGCTGGTCGGTCATCTCGACGACCGCCGAGCGGCCATGAGCGACCGCTGGCCGGTCATCGCCGAGGCCGATGTCTGCGTCATCGGCGCGGGATCGGCGGGTTCGACGGCGGCGATCGCGGCCGCCCGATCCGGCGCGTCGGTGCTCCTCATCGACCGCCTGCCGTTCCTCGGAGGGACGAGTACGTCGGTCCTCGACACGTTCTACGGCTTCTACACACCCGGGACCGCGCCACGCAAGGTGGTCGGTGGCATCGCCGACGACGTCGTGGCGGGGCTGCGGGCCCTGGGTCCGGTCGTCGAACGGCCGAACACGTACGGGGCCGGGACCGGCGTCACCTATCTGGCCGACCATCTCAAGGTGGTCTGGGAGCGCCTGGCGACCGATGCCGGCGTCCGGATCCTGTTGCATGCGACCGTCCAGGACGTCGACGTCCTGCGCGGACGCGTGGATGGCGTGGTCGTGGCGACCCGCGCCGGCCTCGCGCGCGTGCGCGCGAGCACGTTCATCGATGCCTCCGGCGACGCGGACCTGTGCGCGTTCGCCGGCTTCGGGTTCGAGACGGCGGGCGAGCTCGATCCCGCCCAGACCCTGACGACGACCTTCCGGATGGTCAACGTGGACCACGCCAGGCGGCGGACGATCTCCACCGCGGACCTGCATCGGCTCATGGCGGAGGCCGCGGATGGCGGCGGGTACGACCTGCCTCGGCGCGAGGGCAGTGACCACATCACGCCGGTCGATGGGATGACCGCCACGATCATGACCCGACTCCCGTCCACGCGGCGATCCGACGACGGACGGATCGTGAACCCGACCGACCCCTGGTTCCTGACCGAGGCGGAGATCGCCGGTCGCCGCCAGGCCCTCGAGTACGCCCGGTTCCTGGTGGATCGGGTGCCGGGCTACGAGCACGCGTCCCTCGTCGGGCTCGGGACGGGGATCGGGGTCCGCGAGACCCGGCGCGTGTACGGCGACTATCGGCTGACCCGTGACGACGTCCTGACGGCACGCGAGTTCGACGATGCCATCGGCCTGTGCGGCGCCCCGATCGAGGACCACCACGGCGGACCGGACACGACGTGGCAGTACCTGCCGGACGGCGCGGCGGTCGGGATCCCGTACCGGGCCCTGGTCGTCCGGGACGCCGCCAACGTGCTGGTCGCCGGTCGCTGCTTCTCGGCCACGCACGATGCGCACGCCTCGGTCCGATCCATGGCCCAGTGCATGGCGATGGGTCAGGCCGCGGGGACCGCCGCCGCCCTCGCAGTGACGTCACGGATCGATCCCCGCGACGTCGCCGTCCCGCTCCTGCGCGACCGACTCCGGTCCGACGGGGCCATCCTCGACCTGACGCCCAAGGAGGCCGCGACCCGATGACCTTCGTCCGCACCGTCCTCGGCGACATCGATCCAAGCGAACTCGGGGTCACGTACGCGCACGAGCACGTCGTCATCGATGGCGGTCGGCCCGTCCTCATGGAACCGGACTTCGATCTCGGCGACGTGGACGCCATGGTCCGCGAGGTCGGCGATGCGACGGCGCTCGGGTTGCGCGCCGTCGTGGACGCGATGCCGTGCGACGCCGGTCGGAGCGCCCTCAAACTGGCCGATCTGTCGCGCCGAGCCGGGATCCACGTGATCGCCCCGACCGGTCTCCATCACGACCGGTACTACGGGCCGGCGCACTGGAGCGCCCGGCTCCGGGTCGAGGAGATCGCGACCCTGTTCGTCCTCGATGTCACCGACGGCATCGACCTGTACGACTACAGCGGACCGGTCGTCGAACGGACGAACCACCGGGCCGGCGTGATCAAGATCGCGGGCAGCGCGGACCGGCCGTCCGAGCGGGACCGGCGGATCTTCGAGGCGGCGGCGCTGGCCCACCTCGCCACCGGTGTCCCGGTCCTGACCCACTGCGAGGCTGGCACCGGCGCGCTCGAGCAGCTCCGACTGCTGACCGACCTGGGCGTGGCGCCCGGCAGCATCGCCCTGAGCCACGTCGACAAGATCGTGGATCGCGGGTACCACCGCGAGTTGCTGGGGAGTGGCGCCTTCGGCGAGTACGACCAGTCGTTCCGCTGGAAGGAGGCGAATGGCACGCTGCAGCTGCTGGAGTGGGCCGTCGAGGACGGACTGGACGGGCAGATCCTGCTCGGCATGGATGCCGCGCGACGCGGCTACTACCGCGTCTACGATGGGGCTCCCGGCCTGACCTGGCTGCTGGACGGGTTCACCGCCCTGATGGAAGAGCGCGGGCTGGGCGCCGTGGTCCGACATCGATGGTTCGTGGAGGCGCCGGCGCGGGCGTTCGCCTTCGCCCCGACGACCGCAGAGGGAGACGCATGACCGACCGACTCCTGACCAGCGTGGTGGGTTCACACGCCCGCCCGTCGTGGTTCGTGTCCGGTATCGATGCGGCGCAGCGCGGCGAGTTCGGGCCGGCCGACCTCGAGGAGATGCTCGACGATGCGGTCGACCTCGCGATCCGCGACCAGGAAACGGCAGGCATCGATATCGTGTGCGACGGCGAGATGCGCCGCGCCGGGTTCTTCACCGCGGAGTTCTACCGGCACCTGACCGGAGTCCGCCCGCTCCCCGCGGACCGACGGCTCGGCGCGGGCGGCCACGACCAGCAGCATCGGTTCGAGGTCCTCGAGCCGATCGCGGCGCCGGACGGCCTCGGCGTCATCGCCGAGTATCGCTACGCGCGGACCCGCACGACCCGACCCCTGAAGGTGACGATCCCGGGTCCGTACACCCTGTCCGGACGGCTCACGTACGGTCCGGGCCAGGTCTACCCGCACCGCAACGACGCCGCCGAGGCGTTCGTGCCGATCCTCCGGACGGAGATCGAAGGCCTGGCCGCCGAGGGCGCCACGTTCATCCAGATCGACGATCCGTCGCCGGCGATCCATCCCGACGCACCGTCCGACTTCTCGGCCCTGTTCAACGCCGCGGTCGCGCCGGTCGTCGGGCAGGTCCGGCTCGGCGCCCACCTGTGCTTCGGGAACTACCTGGGCCGGCCGCTCGCCCGCCGCACCTATCGTCCCGTGCTGGACGCGATGTTGCGGTTCGATGTCGACGAGCTCGTCCTCGAGTTCGCCAACCGGGAGATGGCCGAGGTCGAGATCCTGGGCGAGATCGCCGCGGTCGGACGGGACGTGGCGGCGGGCATCATCGACGTGAAGAACTACCACCTGGAGTCACCCGACGAGGTCGCCGAGCGGATCGAGGCGATCCTAGCGGTCGGCGTCCCGCCCGAGCGGCTCACCCTGGTCCCCGACTGTGGGTTCAGCCAGACGGCCCGATGGGCCACCCGCGCGAAGCTCATGGCCCTGGTCGCCGGACGCGACCTGGTGCTCGGTCATCAACCCGCTGTCAGGTAGGAGGAGCCACCCATGGACGGCCACCGGATCTCGATGCTCGGCACCGGACTCATCAGCGACTTCTACACGATGACCCTGCACGGCCAGCGCGGACGCGACCAGGTCAGGGTCGTCTACTCGCGGAGCGAGGGTCGAGGTGCCGCCTTCAAGGAGCGCTGGTCGATCCCGGAGTCCACGACGGACCTCCAGGCCGCGATCGAGCACCCCGACACGGACGTCGTGGTGGTGGCGCTGCCCAACTTCCTGCACGAGGAGGCGGTCGGCCTCGCGGCGGCGGCGGGCAAGGCCGTCCTGTGCACCAAGCCGCTCGGGCGGACGGCGGCGGAGGCCAAGCGGATGCTCGAGATGGTCGAGTCGGCCGGCGTCTTCGGCGGCTACCTCGAGGACCTGTGCTACACGCCCAAGACGCTCAAGGCGATCGCCTCGGTCCGGGCCGGCGCGATCGGCGACGTCACCTGGGTGCGCTCACGCGAGACCCATCCGGGGCCGCACTCGGCCTGGTTCTGGGACGGGCGCCTGACCGGGGGCGGCGCGATCATCGACCTCGGCTGCCACTGCATCGAGATCGTCCGCAACTTCGTCGGCAAGGGCAACCGGCCGGTCGAGGTCCTGTGCCATACGGACACGCTGGTCCACCCCATCGCCGACGAGGACAACGCCGTCGCACTGATCAAGTTCGAGTCCGGGGCGATCGGCCAGTTCGAGGTCAGCTGGACGTTCCGTGGCGGGATGGACCTGCGCGACGAGGTCGCCGGGACCCACGGCACGATCTGGATGAACCACTTCCTGCGGACCGGGTTCGAGATGTTCAGCGCCCCGGGCGCGGGCGGTGGCTACGTCGCCGAGAAGGCCGAGACGAGCGCGGGCTGGCTGTTCCCGGTCGGCGACGAGGTGACCGAACTCGGCTACGTGGACATGTTCAGCGACATGTTCCGGGCGATCGATGCGGGATCGACGCCGCAGGAGACGTTCTACGACGGGTACGTCGTGAACGCGGTCATGGACGCCTGCTACCGGTCCGCGAAGACGAACGCCTGGGCCCCGGTGGAGCTCGACTGGCGCGGCGGCACCACCCCGCGGATCGCCTCGACGCCCGAGACCTACGAGGGCCTGGTCGTCATCAAGCGCGAGATCCTGCCGGATGGGCGCCACAAGCTCATCCTCAAGGACCCGGCGTCGGGCGACTTCAGCGACCGGGTGGTGGCAGGCGGGTAGGTCACCGCGGCGACGCGCGTCAGGCCAGCGAGGCCATCTCCGGCACCTCGGACGGGTCGCCCTGTTCGATCCAGCGGCCGATCGACTCGCGCGAGAAGAGCTGGTCGACGACCATCGAGGACGCCCCGATGACCCCAGCCAGGCCGCCCAATGACGATCGTTGGACGAGGAGGTCTCGGGTCGCGAGCGGCAGCGAACGCCGGTAGACCGTCTCGCGGATCGAGGCCAGGAACTGGTCCGGGCTGTTGGCCACGCCGCCGCCGATGACGATGAGCGACGGGTTGAAGAAGTTCACGACGCTCGCGAGCATCGACCCGACACGCCGGCCGGCCTCCTGCAGGAGCGCCATCGCCACGGGATCGCCGAACGACGCCGCACGCGCCACGTCCTCCGCGGTGACCGTCCCGCGCTGGTCCAGCGCCGCGAGCAGACGCTGGCTGCGACCGTCCCTGGCCGCCATCTCACCCGCCCGCGCCAGCGCCGCGCCACCGGCCAGCGCCTCCAGGCAACCCACGTTGCCGCACCGGCAGACGACGGCCGGATCGTCCGTGACCTGGATGTGCCCGACGTCGCCGGCGCTCCCCTGGGCGCCGCGATGGAGGTGGCCATCCGAGATGATCCCGGCGCCGACACCCGTGCCGACCTTCACGACGACCACGTTGTCGTGGCCGGCCGCCACGCCCGAGCGCCACTCCCCGAGCGCCAGGACGTTCACGTCGTTGTCGACCCAGACGGGCGCCCCGTACCGGGCGGCGAACCGCTCCCGGATCGGGTAGCCGTCCCAGCCGGGCATGATCGGCGGCGAGATCGGCCGCCCGGCCTCGAATTCGACCGGCCCCGGAACGCCGATGCCGATCCCCCACAGCCGCCCCGGCAGACCCTCCGTCGTCCGGAGCAGCGAGGCCACCAGCGCATCCACCCGGTCCAGGCAGCGTTCGGGGCCGGACTCGATCCGGGCCGGTTCGTCGTGATGGCCCAGGATCCGGCCGTCCAGCGTCGTCACGGCGACATCGATGCTCGTGGCGCCCAGGTCGGCGACGAGGACGTAGCCCCCATCCGCGCGGAACGTGAGCTGGCGAGGCGGTCGTCCGCCGGTGCTTGGCCCCAGATCGCCCTCGGTGACGAGGTCGCGCTCGATCAGCTCGCCGACGCGCTGGGCCACGATCGCCCGGCTGAGACCGGTGCGCGCGACCAGCTCGGAGCGCGAGTTCGAGTGCCCGAGGCGGATCTCGTCGAGGACGGTCACGAGGGCGTCGAGCGCCTCGTCCGGCATCGGGGCGTAGCGGCCGAAGCGACCAGGCTCAGGTGGCAGGCTCACCGGCCGATGATACGCCGCGGTCATCGCGATGCCTACCACTTTTGCACTTGACAGGAGAAAGTACGATGGGGAGCAGACAAAGTATCGATGCGTGACCGGGTGTTGACCCACGTGAGTCCGACCCGTACCATCGCGCAACCATCTAGACCGTCTAGACAGCCTCGCACGACATGGGTGGTGAGCACGGGATGAGGAGGATCGCCGACGTCGGCGCGGCCGTCATCGGGACAGGCTTCATCGGCACGGTCCACGTGGAAGCGCTGCGTCGGATCGGGGTCCAGGTCCGCGGCGTCCTCGGCAGCACGCCGGAACGGGGCGAGGCCCGGGCCGCCGTCCTGGGCGTCCCGCGGGCCTACGACTCCCTGGACGACCTCCTGGCCGACCCGACCGTCGACGTCGTCCACGTCACCTCGCCCAACGACCTGCACGTCCCCCAGACGAAGGCCGTCCTCGCGGCCGGTCGCCACGTCGTCTGCGAGAAGCCCCTGGCGATGACGGCCGAAGGCTCCGCCGAGCTGGTCGAGCTCGCGGCGGCCAGCGGCCTCGTCAACGCCACCAACTTCAACATCCGCTACTACCCGCTCAATCAGCAGGCGCGCGAGACGATCGCCGAGGGGACGCTCGGCGAGGTCAGGCTCGTGACCGGCCGCTACTTCCAGGACTGGCTGCTCCATGACCGCGACTGGAACTGGCGCCTCCAGCCGGACCGGGGCGGCGCACTCCGTGCCGTCGGTGACATCGGGTCGCACTGGATGGACCTCATGACCTACATCACCGGCCAGCGGATCGTGGAGGTGATGGCGGACCTGACGACCTTCATCGGAACGCGCCACGAGCCGTCCGGTCCGGTCGAGTCGTTCGCCACGGAACGGTCGAGCGACACGGTCGCCCGAGACATCTCGACCGAGGACACCGCCTCCATCCTGCTCCGCTTCGACGGTGGGGCGCGCGGCGTCGTGACCGTGTCGCAGATCAGCCCGGGCCGCAAGAACTCGCTCCAGTACGAGATCGACGGATCGCAAGCGGCCCTCGCCTGGGACTCCGAGCAGCCCGATCAGGCGTGGATCGGCCACCGCGATCGACCCAACGAGATCCTCATCCGGAACCCGGCCTTGCTGGGCCCGGCGGGTCAGGCGGCGTCGGCCCTGCCGGGCGGCCACGTCGAGGGCTTCTTCGATACCTTCTGCGCCCACTTCCGAGCCGTGTACGCGGACGTGGTAGCCGGGGCGGTCTCCTCCCGCCCCGGCTATCCTACGTTCGTCGACGGCCACGACGAGATGCTCGTCGGGGACGCCATCGCCCGCAGCGCCCGCCAGGGCCGCTGGGTGACCGTCGACCGGCCTGCCCCCATCCCGCACCCCGCTCTGACGGAGGCCGCCCGATGAAGCTTGGCTTGCTGACCGCGCCGTTCCCCTCGACACCGCTGGCGGACGTCGTCGACTGGACCGCCGCGAACGGCTTCGAGAGCATCGAGATCGCCTGCTGGCCGCGCACCTCGGGGCCGACCCGCCGCTACGCCGGCACGTCCCATATCGACGTCGCGAACCTGTCCGCGGCAGAGGCGACGGAGCTGCGCGAGTCGATCGAGGCGACGGGCCTCCACATCTCCGGCCTCGGCTATTACCCGAACCCGCTCCACCCGGACCCGGCCCACCGCGACGAGGTCATCGGGCACCTGAAGCACGTCATCGTCGCGGCCGAGAAGATGGACGTCGGCCTCGTCAACACGTTCATGGGCGCGGATGCCGCCAAGACGCCGGACCAGAACTGGGACGACGCCCTGCGCATCTGGCCGGACATCGTGTCCTTCGCGGCCGATCACGGCCGGAAGCTGACGTTCGAGAACTGCCCGATGCTGTTCAGCTACGACGAGTGGCCGAACGGGCACAACCTGGCGACGTCGCCGCGGATGTGGCGCCGGATCCTGGAGCAGTGGAGCGGCACCGTCGGGCTCAACTTCGACCCGTCCCACCTGATCCTGCAGATGATCGAGATCCCGCGCTTCATCCGCGAGTTCGGGCCGCACATCCTCCACGTCCAGGCCAAGGACCTCATGATCGACCGCGAGGGCCTGTACGAGCGTGGCATCTTCAGCCAGGGCATCGGCTGGCAGATCCCGCGCCTGCCCGGCCTGGGTGAGGTGGACTGGTCGCCGCTGTTCGCCGCCCTGTGGCGGGCGGGCTTCGATGGCGACGTGATCATCGAACACGAGGATCGCGACTTCGAGAAGACCGACGACCTCATCAAGCGCGGGTTCCTGCTGGCCCGCGACGTCCTGCGTCCCTACATCAAGTGAGCGTGATGACCCTGAGCATCGATGGACTGACCGAACGTGACATCGCCAAGACGATCGACCATTCGCTCCTCCGGCCCGAACTGGACGACGCGTTCGTCGAGGACGGCTGCCGGCTGGCGGCCCGCTACGACGTGGCGTCCGTGTGCGTCCGTCCGGCGGATGTCCTCCGCGCCCGGGCCATCCTGGACGGCACGGACGTCGCGGTCGGAACGACCATCGGCTTTCCGCACGGCAACCACCTGACCGCGACGAAGGTCTTCGAGGCCGAGCGAGCGCTGGCCGACGGCGCGACCGAACTCGACATGGTCATCCAGATCGGCGCGCTCAAGGCCGGTCGGGACGGCGACGTCGAAGCCGACATCCGCGCGGTCGTCGAGACCGCCCACGCGGGCGGCGCCATCGTCAAGGTCATCTTCGAGAACGCCTACCTCACCGACGCCGAGAAGATCCGCGCGTGCCACCTGACCGAGGCGGCCGGCGCCGAGTTCGTCAAGACGTCCACCGGCTTCGCCCCGACCGGGGCCACCCACGACGACCTGCGACTCATGCGGGCCAACACCTCGCCCCACGTCCAGGTCAAGGCCGCGGGTGGCGTGCGGACCCTGGACGCGCTCCTGGAGGTCATGGCCCTCGGCGTGACGCGCGTCGGCGCGACCGCCACGGCCGTCATCATCGACGACTTCCGGGCGCGCCAGTCAGGAGCCGCCCCCGTCAGCGCCGCGGCCGGCGCGAGCGAGGGCGGCTACTGATGACCCGCGAGATCGGGATCGGCCTGCTCGGCTCCGGGTTCATCGGCGAGTTCCATACGCTCGGGCTTCGCTACGTCGACGGCGTCCACGTCGCGGCCAACTGGGGCGCGGGCTCGGAGCGCCGCGAGGCGTTCGCTGCCCGGTTCGGGAGTCGAGCGCTGGCCTCGATGGAGGCGGTCTGTGCGGATCCCGAGGTGGACCTCGTGGTCGTGTCGCTCCCCAATCACCTCCACGTCGAGGCCGTCCGGCTCGCTGCGAGACACGGCAAGGGTGTCGCCTGCACGAAGCCACTCGGTCGGGACGCGGTCGAAGCCGCCGAGATGGTCCGCCTGGTCGAAGCCGCCGGCGTCTACAACCTGTACATGGAGAACGTCGTCTTCACCGTCGAGACGGTGCGGATGCACGAGATGATCGAGGCCGGCGCGATCGGCCGGCTGACCACGTTCCGGGCGCGGGAGGGCCACAGCGGGCCGCACGCCCCGCACTTCTGGGATGCCGAGCTGGCCGGCGGAGGCGCGCTACTGGACATGGGCTCGCATGGGGCCGAAGCCGCCCGGTACCTGTTCGGCAAGGACCTGCCCGTGCGCGACGTGTTCGCCTGGGGCGCCACCCTCGTCCACACCGACCGGACGACCCTCGAGGACAACGCGGTCATGCTCGTCCGCTTCGAGGACGACCGCGTCGCGACGATGGATGTCTCGTGGTCGTCGAAGGGTGGCCTCGAGAATCGCTTCGAGGCCTACGGCGACGCCGGGCGGATCGTGGAAGACATCACCTCGACGACGCTGCGCGCGTTCATCGAGCGCCCGGCCGGCTATCTCGGGGAGAAGATGGACGCCGATACGGGCTGGGTCTTCCCCGTGCCGGACGAGCCGTACGCCCACGGCCACGACGCGATGATGCGTCACCTCATCGACACGTTCCGGGACGGGGTCACGCCACGCGAGACGTTCCGGGACGGGTTCGCCGTCAACGCCATCATCGACGCGGCCTACCGATCCATGCGCACGGGCGCCTGGGAGCCGGTCGAGTCCCTCACCTCGCCGGGAGGTGGCTGACATGACCTCGCCGCGCGCCCTGCCCTGGATCGACGAGGCGGTCCGCCTGCTCGGCGTCCTGTCCGACACGCAGGCCGACGCCCTCGAGACGGCCAGCGCCTGGTGTGCGGAGGCGATCGCCGCGGACGGCCTGGTCCACCTGTTCGGGACCGGCCACTCGCGCATGCCGGTCGAGGAGATGTTCCCGCGCTACGGCTCGTACCCCGGCTTCAACCCGATCGCCGAGCTGTCGATGACGTTCCACACCCAGGTCGTCGGGGCGAACGGCCAGCGCCAGGCGATGTTCATCGAGCGGATGCCCGGCCTGGCCGAGGTCATCCTCGACAACTTCGCGTTCGGGCCGAGGGACGTCCTCATGGTGTTCTCCGCCGGCGGGACGACCGCCGTCCCGGTCGAGATGGCGCGTGGCGCCCGAGCCCGCGGTCTGCGCGTGATCGCGGTCACGTCCGTCGCCCAGTCGGATTCGAGCGACGTCGACCCGCGCGTCGGCAGCCGGTTGCTGGATGAAGCGGACCTGGTCATCGACCTGTGCACGCCGCACGCCGACGCGCTCATCACCGTCGACGGCCTCGACACGCCGGTCGGGCCGGGCTCGACCGTCACGGCCGTCGCGATCGTCAATTCCATCAAGGTGCGAACCGCCGAACTCCTCACGGAGCGCGGCGTCATGCCACCTGTCATCACCCGGGCATCGGTCGTAGGCGCCGAGCGCTCGCGGGATCTGTTCGATGCAGCCTATCGTGAGCACTCGCGCCGTCTCGCGCATGTCATCGATCGTGGGAGCGGTCGTGGCGGAGCGGACCCGCGACAGGAGGTGACGCCGACCGCATGATGCGCAGGTACCCCTCGTCCGCGAGGGGAGCACACACGTTCGATCCACGGCTCGGCCACGTTGGCCGGCCGATCGAAGAGGAGGAGTACGCATGATCCAGAAGGGATCGATCCGAGCCAAGGCGCTCGGCGGTCTGGCCGTCGTGGCGATCGTCGCCGCGGCCTGTTCCAGCAGCGGTGCATCCACCGCCCCCAGCGCGGCCGCGGGCCCGTACCACATCGGCTTCGCCAATGGCGGCGGCGTCGGTAACGGCTGGCGCGAGTCGTCGATCTGCTCGGTCAAGGCCCAGGCGGTCGCGTCCGGCAACGTCGACAAGGTCACCGTCATCAACCACGACACGGACGCGGCCGGCCAGCTGACCGACATCCGCGACCTGATCGCGGCCGACGTGGACGCGATCATCATCAACCCGAACGATCCGGACGCCCTGAACCCGGCGATCGACGAGGCCATCGCGGCCGGCATCCCGGTCATCGCGGTCGACGCGTTCGTCACCGCCGACGGCGCCTATAACCTGTCCAACGATCAGCAGGAGTACGCCTACCTTGGCGCCAAGGCCCTGTTCGAGCAGATGGGCAAGAAGGGCGCGGTCGTCTACATGCGCGGCATCGCCGGCCACCCGGCCGACACGGACCGCGACATCGGCTTCAAGAAGGCCCTCGCCGAGTACCCCGACATCACGGTCGCCAAGGAAGTCGTGACCAAGTGGGATCCGGCGACCGCGGTCAGCCAGATCAACGACATCATGAGCAGCGGCGTCGACTTCGACGGCGTGTGGACCTCCGGCGTGGACTCGTCCATCGTCGAGGCCATGAAGACCGCCAATCACCCGCTCGTGCCGCTCGTCGGCGCGGATAACGCGGGCTTCGTCACCCAGCTCCTCAACGAGCCGGGCTTCACGGGCGCTGCCGTCACCAACCCGTCGGCCGTCACCGGCGCCGGCGTCGTCCTGGCCCTCAAGCTCCTCGCGGGCGAGAAGCCGGCCGAGACCACCGTCCATGTCACCCCTGAGCTCTGGGACAACACGACGGAAGAGGGCAAGGCGGCCCTCACCACCGCCCAGAACCCGAACCTGCCGGAACTGTGGCCCCTCGGGCTCACGGTGAAGGACTGGACCACGTACAGCGTGGACGACCTCATCGCCTGCAAGGGCCCGGGCGAGTGACCCGGGTCTCGTAAGAGACCATCGCGCGGGGATGCCGGCACCGCCGGCGTCCCCGCTCATCCATCGACGGTTAGAGTGAGCGGCTGATGCCCGACCTGTTGCTCGAGGCGACCGGTGTCGCCAAGCGGTACGGCGCCGTCGCGGCCCTGCGGGACGCGTCGCTGTCCGTTCGCGCGGGCGAGGTCCACGCGCTCATGGGCGCCAACGGCGCCGGCAAGAGCACCCTCGTCAAGATCCTCACCGGGGCCGTCCACCCGGACAGCGGCACGGTCACGGTCCGCGGCGCGACGTACGCCGCCAGCTCGCCGGCCGAGGCCCGCCAGGGCGGCGTCGTCTCGGTCTACCAGGAACCGGCCGTCATCCCGGACCTGGACATCCGATCGAACCTTCGTCTGACCCGGACCCCTGTCGAGCCGTTCCGTCACTGGCTCCAGGAGTTGGGCATCGGCGACCTCGACCTGTCCGAGATGGCCCGGGACCTGCCCCTCGCGACGCTGCGGGTCGTCGACCTGGCGCGCGCACTCGCGATCGAGCCCCACGTCCTGATGCTCGACGAGATGACCGCAGCCCTGCCGGCCGACCTCACCGAACGGGTGCTGCACGTCATCGGCAACCAGCGCGGCTCGGACCGCTGCATCATCTTCATCTCCCACCGACTCATCGAGATCGCCGCCGTCTGCGATCGGGCGACGGTCCTGCGCGAGGGCGCGACGGTCGGCGTCGTGGACATCGACGCGGGATCGGAAGAGCGGATCGTCGCCCTGATGCTCGGCGAGCGGACCGCCAGGTCCGAGGCGCAGATGGCGGCCGACGCGGGCCGTGGCCCCGCTGTCGCGGCGACGACGCCTCGCCTCGCCGGGCGCGATCTCGCCGTCGGCGGCCGATTGCACGACGTCTCCTTCGAGCTGCGCGCCGGTGAGGTCCTTGGCCTCGCCGCCCTCGAGGGCCAGGGCCAGGACGAGCTGTTCGACATCCTCGCCGGCGCCCGGCGACCGGACTCGGGCGAGGTCCTGGTGGATGGCAGGCCGGTGTCGTTCCGGCACCCAGCCGACGCCATCCGGGCCGGCGTCGTGTACGTGCCGGCGGATCGGGCCGAGGCGCTCCTCATGCAGCGCTCCATCCGCGAGAACGTCGCGCTGCCGTACTTCGCCGGCTTCCGGTCGTGGGGTCCGATCAAGATGTCCGCCGAGAAGGTCAAGGTGGATGCGGCCGTCGCCCAGCTCCAGATCGACACGCGGGCCGCCTCCGAGGTCCGCCAGCTCTCGGGCGGCAACCAGCAGAAGGTGACCATCGCCCGCTGGGTGGCCGGCGGGGTCGAGACGATGTTGTGCTTCGACCCGACCCGTGGCATCGACATCGGCACCAAGCAGCAGATCTACGCGCTCGTCCGTGATCTCGCGGCGGCCGGCGCCGCGGTGCTGTTCTACACCTCCGAACTCAAGGAGATCCAGCTCGCCTGCGACCGAGCCATCGTGATGTTCGGCGGGCGGGTCGTGGCCGAGATCGCGATCGAGGAGGCGGACGAGGCGACGCTGCTGCGCGCGGCGTACGACCTGCCCAAGGACGCGCCGATGCCCGAGGAGGTGGCGGCCGAAGAGATCGCCGCCGAGGACATCGCCGGACCGACAGCGGCAGCCAGCCTCCCGACCCAGCCGACCGAACCCGGGTCCAGCGGTCCCGGACCGCAGGCAACGGCGTGAGCGCGGCTGTGGATGCGCGGGTGACGGAGCGCCCGGCGATCGCTGCCACCCTTCGTCATTGGGCACAGCGCAACTCCTGGACCCTGGCCCTGTTCGGGCTGTTCGCCGGGATCCTGGCGTTGACCCTCCTCATCCAACCGAGCTATGGCGCGGCCCAGCTCCAGGGCCTCGCCGTCGGGGCCATGCCCCTCGCGTTCGCAGCCGTGGCCCAGGCCATCGTCGTCATCTCCGGCGGCATCGACCTCTCGATCGGCTCGATGATGGCGCTCACGAGCGTGACGGCGGCCGTCGCGATGAAGGGCCAGTCGGAGACGCTGTCGATCGCGGTGGTCCTGGGCGTGCTCGTCCTGGGCATCGTCCTCGGGATCATCAACGGCACGCTGGTCGTCATCACCCGCGTGCCCGACATCGTCGTCACGCTGGCCATGTCGTTCGTGTGGGCCGGCGCGGCCCTGGTGGTCCTGCCCTCGCCAGGCGGCGGGTCGGCGGGTTGGCTGACCGGGATGGTGAAGGGCCCGCTCGGGCTCGACATCCTCCCGCGTGCGCTCGTCGTCCTCCTCGTCATCGTCGGGCTGATCTGGATCCCGCTGCGTCGCTCGAACGCCGGCCTCGCGCTGTACGCCATCGGCAGCAACCGCCTTGCGGCCTTCCGCAGTGGCGTCCCCGTCGGGCGGACCAAGGTCTTCGCCTACGTGCTGGGCGGCCTCTTCTCGGCCTTCGGCGGCCTCGCCCTCACCGCCACCACCGGGATCGGCACCCCGGTCCCCGGCGCGTACACATTGCTCGGCGTGGCGGCCATCGTCCTCGGCGGCGTTAGCCTCGCGGGTGGGCGTGGCGGGCTCGCCGGACCGATCGTCGCGGTCTTCGTCCTCGCCCTGGTCCGGACGGACCTGACCCTGCTGGGCGTCAACTCGAACCTATCCACGGTCGTCCAGGGCACCATCCTGATCGGGGTGGTCATGTTCGGCAGCCTCCTGACCATGCGGCAGGCACGCTCGTGACCGCGCAGGCTGGGATGGCCCCCGGCAGCGGAGGGCGGGTCGGCGTCGCCGAGCGGACGCGACGACTCCTGCGCGACCGACCGCTCATCCCGTTGACGGGGCTGCTCGTGCTGCTGGTCGTCCTGATGCAGGTGGCCCAACCCGGCGTCGTGACCCAGAACTGGATCGGCTCGACGATCCGGGCCGCCGTCCCACTTGCGATCCTCGGCGCCTCGCAGACACTGGCGATGCTGACCGGTGGCATCGACCTGTCGGTCGGGACGGTCGCGTCGATGGCCGCCTTCATCATGGCCACCCAGACCGGCCAGATCGGATCGGGACCGGCGATCGCACTCGCCCTGCTGGCGGCCCTCATCGCCGGGACCGCCAACGGCATCGGCGTGGGCGTGTTCAAGGTCCACCCGTTGATCATGACGTTGGGCATCGGCCTCGTGATCCTGGGACTCATGAACGTCTACCAGTTGATGGTCGTCCAGGCCGGGACCAACATCCCGCCGATCGTCGACTGGCTCGGTTCCGGGACGACCCTGCCGTGGCTCCCCAACAACCTGCTCCTGTTCATCCCGCTCGCCGCGGTGATCATCCTCGGCCTTCGCTACAGCGGCTTCGGGCGGCTGCTCTTCGCGATCGGTGACAACGCCGTCGCGTCGCGACTGGCCGGCGTCCGCGTCTGGCAGGTCAACCTCGGGCTGTACATCCTCTCGGCGCTCCTGGCGGCGATCGCCGGCATGCTCATCGCCGGCCTGGTCAAGACCGCGAGCCTCGCCCTCGTGGAGTCGCTCCTGCTGCCATCGGTGGCCGCGGCCGTCATCGGCGGGACGTCCATCATGGGCGGCCGCGGTGGGTACGCCGGCACGATCATCGGCGCCCTCATCCTGGGCGTCCTCACGAGCCTGCTCATCGCCGTGCAGATGCCCGAGGCGGTCCGCCAGATCCTGTTCGGCGCCATCATCGTGGTCGTCGCCGCCGTCTACACGCGGATCGTCGACGTCGGGTGAGCCCGCGGACCTCCCAGCACCTCGGGATCGACCTTGGCGTCACCAACCTGAAGTGGGCGTCCGTCGAGCAGGATGGGGGCACGTGGCGGATCCTCGGGCAGGGGCACGTCCCGACTCACGCGAGCGAGGGGCCTGACGCCGTCATCGATCGCATCGCCGACACGGCGCGAACGGCGATCGCCCGATGGCCGGCCATCGAGACACTCGGCGTCGGTGTCCCGGGCCTGTACGACCCGGTCGCCGGCGCGACGCGGTTCCTGGTGAACATGCCCGGTCACTGGGTCGACGTGCCGGTCGCGGGTCCGGTCGCGGCGGCCATCGGCCTTCCCGTGGCCGTGATCAACGACGCACGAGCGTTCGGCCTGGCCGAGCTGCGGCTCGGCGCGGGGCGCGGGGCCGACTCGATGGTCGGACTCACGCTCGGGACCGGGGTCGGTGGCGTGGTCGCCGTCAACGGTCGCGTCCACCTCGGGCACGACGGGACCGCGGGCGAGGTCGGCCACCAGACGATCGACCCGGACGGCCCTTCATGCAACTGCGGCAACCACGGCTGCCTGGAGGCGTTCGCACGAGCCGACCGCATGGCCGAGGCGTGCGGGACCGATACGGTCGAGGATGCGGTCACGGCGGCGAGGGCCGGGGACGTGCGCGCCATGGAGGGGTTCGGTCGCGTCGGTCGCTACATCGGGATCGGCATCGCCAACATGATCACGATCATCTCGCCGGACCGGGTGGTCATCGGCGGCGGGATCGCGGCGGCCGGGGACCTGCTGATGACCCCGATCCGCGACGAGGTCCGCCGACGGGTCCTGACGACGTCGCTGACCGAGGTGGAGATCGTGACCGCCGAGCTCGGGACGTGGGCCGGGGCGATCGGTGCGGCCGTCCACGGAGCGGAGGCGGCCCCGCCGGTCGGGCGCCGGGTGGTCCCGGCCGCGGAGGCCGAGGGTCGATGATCGAAGCGGGCCACCAGCCCCACTACCGTCAGATCGAGCAGGCGCTGCGTGAACGGATCGCCGGCCTCCAGCCCGGGGAGCGGCTGCCGTCGGATTCGGAGCTGTGTGCCGAGTTCGGGGTGAGTCGGATGACCGCGCGGAACGCCATGCAGCGCCTGGCCGAGGACGGCCTCATCGATCGCCAGCCGGGGCGAGGCAGCTTCGTCGCCGAGCCACCCGCCCACCGGCGCGCGAACCGACTCATGACGTTCACCCAGGAGATGCTCCGGCGCGGTCGCGTTCCGAGTTCGCGGATGCTGACCCGCGTCATCCGACCGTCCTCGGCCGAGGAGTCGGCCAGCCTGGGGATCCCGCCGCGCCAGCCGATCGTCCACCTGCGCCGGCTGCGCCTGGCGGACGACGAGCCCATCGCCATCGAGTCGGTCGTGCTCATCGGTGCCTGCGAAGACGCGGTCATGACCGCGGACCTCGCCCGTGGGTCGCTCCACGAGACGCTCGCCCGGGCTGGCTACGTCCTGCGGCGCGGCACGGGTACGATCGCCGCCGCGGCGGCCTCGGCCGAGGAGGCCCGCCTGCTGGGGCTGCGGACCGGCGACCCGTTGCTCGTCGAACGCCGCATCATCGTGGATGCCCATGGCCGGCGGATCGAGGCGACCGAATCGGTCTACCCGGCCGATCGGTACGCGCTGGACGTCCAGTTCGACGTCGAGGCGACGGATGTGTCGCCTGAGGAGGGTGGATCGTGACCACGGCCCGCATCGACATCATCGGTCGGCTGGTGCTCGAGGATCGCGTCGCCGCGGGACGCGTGGTGGTCGAGGACGGCGCGATCGTCGGCGTGGAGACCGACGATGCCGCGGGCGACGGCGTCGGTCCGTACATCACCCCCGGGTTCGTGGACGTGCACACGCACGGCGGCGGCGGCCACGACGTCATGGATGGGGCGGCCGGGCTGGACGGGACGGCCCGACATCTGATCGCCCACGGCGTGACGTCCTTCCTCCCGACCGGCGTGACGGCGCCCCTCCCCGATCTCGTGGCCTTCGCGGACGCGTACCGCGGCTGGCAGGCCGGCGTCGGGCCGGATGTCGCCGAGCCGCTCGGGTTCAACCTGGAAGGTCCGTTCCTGTCGGCCCGGCGCAAGGGCGCGCACGACCCGACGTTCCTGCGCGACCCGGCGGACGTGTCGTTCGACGACCTGGAGCCACTGGTCGACGGCCTCAAGGTCATGACGGTCGCGCCGGAGCTGCCGGGTGCGCTCGAGCTGATCGGCTGGCTTCGAGAACGCGGCGTCGCGACGTCGATGGGTCACTCGGCAGCGACCCTGGACCAGGCGCTGGCCGGCTATGCCGCCGGCGGCACGTCCACGACCCACCTCTTCAACGCGATGACGGGCGTGGATCACCGGGCCCCGGGTCTGGCGGTCGCCGCACTCGGCGCCGACACGGCCTACGTCGAACTCATCGCCGATGGCATCCACGTCCACCCCGCGCTGTGGCCGCTCATCACGCGGACGAAGCCGAAGGACCGACTGATGCTGATCAGTGACGCGATCTCGCTGGCCGGCACGGACGTGCGTCACGCCACCATCGGCGGTCTCGAGGTCGAGGTCGTCGGCCAGCGCGTGACGCTCGTCGGTACGACGACCCTCGCCGGGTCTGTCATCGCCCTGGACCTGGCCGTCCGCAACCTGGTGGCCTCGGGGGTCGCCCTGCCTGACGCGGTCGCGGCCGCCAGCCGGAACCCGCTCGCGATGCTGGGCGTGACCGATCGTGGCCGGCTGGCCGTCGGTCAGCGGGCGGACCTGGTCGAACTCGACGACGACCTGGCCGTCCGCCGAGTCATGCGTGCCGGGGCCTGGATCGCCTGAGTCTGCGCCAGGCCATGGCGACCCCATCTGGTGTCAGCTCTTGCCGGCGAGCTCCGACTGCGCCGCCGCCCAGTCCTTCTTGAACTGGACGATGCCCTTGTCCGTCAGCGGATGGTGGACCATCTGCTGGAGGATCTTGAACGGCAGCGTGGCGATGTGGGCGCCGGCCAGTGCCGCCTGGGTCATGTGGACCGGGTTCCGGATGGATGCGGCCAGGACCTCCGACTCGATCTCATGGATCGCGAAGATCTCGGCCAGCTCGCGGATGACGATCATCCCGTCCTGGTTGATGTCGTCGAGGCGTCCCACGAACGGCGAGATGAGCGAGGCGCCGGCCTTCGCGGCGAGCAGGCCCTGATTGGCGGTGAAGATGAGCGTGCAGTTGGTCTTGATGCCCTCGTCCGCGAAGCGGCTGATCGCCTCGAGACCGTTCTCGCTCATCGCGACCTTGACGACGATGTTCGGGGCGAGCGTCGCGAAGTGGCGACCCTCTTCCAGCATCCCGTCGACATCGTCCGACACGACCTCGGCCGATACCGGGCCAGAGGTGATCTTGCAGACCTCCTTGAGGATGTCGTCATACGAGCCGCCGACCTTGGCGTACAGGGACGGGTTCGTCGTGACACCGTCGAGGACGCCCCAACGGGCGACGGTCCGGATCTCTTCGATGTCGGCGGTGTCCAGGAAGATCTTCATGTCGGGCAGGGCTCCGTGGCGGATGGGTCGTCAGGTGGTGTCTCGACGAGTCTACGCTCGATGTGTTTCGGGGCGATATCAGAATGTGTCGGCGATGGCACGAAGAACGGTCGTGAGCGGCCCGATCGCGAGGACCGCCACGACGGCGAACACCGCCAGCGTCAGGTACCCGACGAGCCGCTCGCCCTGGCGCAACAGGAGCAGCGGCAGGGCGAGACCCAGGGCGGCCTCGAGCGCGAGCACGACCGCGCCCGGGTCCGTTCCGATCTGGTCCAGGTTCGCCCATCGATCCGCCCCGAACCCGAGGCCCTCCCCGATGAGGGCAGCGCCAAGGACGGCTACGGCCAGCGCGCGCGGGACGCCATGACCGTGACGCCAGGTGGCGCCCGCCAGACCGAACACCGGGCCGGCGATCAGGGCGACCGCCCCCCAGACGGTGGCGGCGTGGGACGCCCCGATGGCCCGGAAGCCATCGCCGAGCAGACCGAGCAGCAGGTAGTACGCCCCGACGGCTGAGAGGAGGCCGATGAGCCCGCGCAGGGCGCCGGTCGGGATCGTGCGGGCGGTCGAACCGAGGATGAAGGCGACACCGAGCCACGCACCGATGGCATTGACCGGGATGTAGGCCGTCCACGGGAAGCCCAGTTGATCCGTCCACCACGCGGCGACGCCGAGGACGGCACCACCGAGGATCGACGCGCCGAACCCGCCGAGGGCTCGACTCCCGAGTGACGGCGAGATCGCGACGTCAGGCGCTGGGGACGGACTCAACAGGATCTGGTGGGGAGGCGGGTGTCGGCGCCGGTGCGCCAGGTTCGATCGGGCGGGCTCGGAAGGTCGGCTCCCGGCCGTCGCGCACGGCGATGGCTGCCTCCACGAACCCATCGAACAGCGGGTGCGGTCGCTCTGGCCGGCTCTTGAATTCCGGGTGGAACTGGCTGGCCACGAACCACGGATGGTCCTTCAGCTCGACGATCTCGACGAGTCGACCGTCGGGCGACTGGCCGGACAGGACCATGCCGGCCGCCTCGAGGGTCTGGCGGTAGCGGTTGTTGACCTCGAAGCGGTGGCGATGCCGCTCGTAGATGACCTCCTGGCCGTAGACGGCGGCCGCCTTCGAGCCGGGTGTCAGCTTGGCCGGGTAGAGGCCCAGGCGCATCGTCCCGCCCTTGTCCTCGAGCTCGCGCTGGTCCGGCATGAAGTCGATGACGGGGTGTTCGGTGAACATGTCGAACTCGGTCGAGTTGGCATCCTGCGACCCGACGACGTCGCGGGCGAACTCGATGACCGCGCACTGGAGCCCCAGGCACAGGCCGAGGTACGGGATGCGGCGATCCCGGGCGTAGTGGGCGGCGAGGACCTTGCCCTCGATGCCGCGATGGCCGAACCCACCCGGGACCAGGACCGCGGCCGCGCCGTCCAGTCGCTCGCCGACGTTCTCCGCGGTCAGGGTCTCGGAGTCCACCCAGCGGACCTTGGCGTCCACCTCGTGCGCCCAGGCGGCATGGCGGAGCGCCTCGGTGACCGACAGGTACGCGTCCGGCAGCTCGATGTACTTGCCGACGAGGGCGACCTCCAGGATCGGCTTGGGCGCCTTGATCCGGGCGACCAGCTCGCGCCATGAGTCCAGGTCCGGCTTGACGTCCGGATCGCCGAGGCCGAGCTCGCGCACGACGAGCTTGCCCAGGCCGGCGGCCTCGAACAGGAGCGGGACCTCGTAGATCGTGTCGGCGGTCTCGGCCGGGATGACGGCATCCGTCGCGACGTCCGTGAACAGGGCGATCTTCTCGCGGATCTCGTCACTCACCGGGTGGTCGCTGCGGAGCACGATGACATCCGGCTGGATGCCGATCCCACGGAGCTCCTTGACCGAGTGCTGGGTGGGCTTCGTCTTGAGTTCGCCCGTGGCGGCCAGCGCGGGGAGCAGCGTCACGTGGACGTACAGGACGTTGGACCGCCCGACGTCCTTGCGCATCTGGCGGATGGCCTCCAGGAAGGGCAGGCTCTCGATGTCGCCGACGGTCCCGCCGACCTCGACGATCACGACGTCCGGATCGCCGTCGCGCGCCACGCGGCCGATGCGCTCCTTGATCTCGTTGGTGATATGTGGGATGACCTGGACCGTGCCGCCCAGGTAGTCGCCGCGGCGCTCCTTGGCGATGACCGCCTGGTAGATCCGGCCGGTCGTGACGTTGGAGCCCTGCGACAGGTTCTCGTCGATGAAGCGCTCGTAGTGCCCGAGGTCCAGGTCCGTCTCGGCCCCATCGTCGGTGACGAAGACCTCGCCGTGCTGGTACGGGCTCATCGTGCCCGGATCCACGTTGATGTACGGATCGAGCTTGATGAGGGTGACTTTGAGGCCTCGCGCCTCCATCAGCGCGCCGATCGACGCGGCCGC
>CAZOHT010000030.1:29859-36904 GCA_964579825.1 uncultured Anaerolineaceae bacterium | reverse complement strand
TCCACGCCCATCCCGAACGCGAAGCCCTGGTAGCGCTCCGGGTCGAGACCGCCGAACTGGAGGACCACCGGGTGGACCATGCCGGCCCCGAGGATGGTCATCCATCCCGAACGTGAGCACGCGGGACAACCGGAGCCGCCACACACCAGGCACTCGACGTCGAACGCGACGGACGGTTCGGTGAACGGGTAGTAGCCGGGACGGAAGCGCGTCCGCTTGTCGGCGCCGTACAGCGCCTTGGCGAACTGGTCGAGCAGGCCCTTGAGGTCTGCCAGGGTCGTGCCCTCGTCCACCATGAGTCCTTCGACCTGGAAGAACTCCGACGCGTGACTCGCGTCGATCGACTCGTAGCGGAAGCAGCGGCCGGGCAGGAGTGCCCGGATCGGCGGCCGCTCCGTGTGCATCACGTGGATCTGGCCGGGCGATGTGTGCGTCCGCAGGAGCTGGCCCTCGACGTCGACGTACAGCGTGTCCCACAGGTCCCGCGCGGGATGGTCCGGTGGGATGTTGAGCATCTGGAAATTGCGGACGTCGTCTTCGATCTCGGGCCCTTCGTAGGTCACGAAACCGAACTGGCCGAAGATGGCCGCGATCTCGGCGATCGTCTCGTTGATCGGGTGGAGCGTGCCGCGGCGGATCGGGCGACCCGGGGTCGTCACGTCGACGGCCTCGGCGGCCAGGCGATCCGCGAGAGCCGAGCCACGCAGGGTCGCACCGCGCTCGGCAAGCGCCGATTCGATGGCGGTCCGGACCTGGTTGGCGATGGCCCCGACGCGCGGTCGATCGTCGGCCGGCAGGCCGCCGATGCCTCGGAGGATGCCGGTCAGGCGGCCCTTCTTGCCGAGGACGTCCAGCTCGATCGCCTCGAGTGACGGGACATCCGAACTGGCGGCGATGGACGCGAGTGAGGCGTCACGGAGCGACTCGAGGTCGCGGGTCAGGTCGGACAGGTCCACGGGCTGGTGGGCGTGGTTCGGTGGCCGCCGGCGGCCGGGGTCAGGCGCCCTTGGCCAGCTCGGCGATCTTGCCGAAGGTCGCGCTGTCGCGGATGGCGAGATCCGCCAGGATCTTGCGGTCGATGACTACGTCCGCCTTCTTCAGCCCGGCGATGAACTGCCCGTAGGTGAGGCCGTTCTGGCGCGCGGCGGCGTTGATCCGGACGATCCACAGCTGGCGCATCTGGCGCTTGCGCTGCTTGCGGTCGCGGGTCGCATAGGCGAGCGCGTGGAGCAGCGCCTCGCGGGCCGGCTTGACCAGACGGGACCGGGTGCCGCGACGCCCCTCGGCGTCCTGGAGGAGACGCTTGTGGCGCTTGTGGGCGGTGACGCCTCGCTTGACTCGTGCCATGACGTGCGCGCTCCTACAGGTACGGCAGCAGGCGTCGGACCTGCTTGGCGTGCTCGGGGCCGATCACGGCCTTGCCGTCGTAGCGGCGCTTGCGGCGTGACGACTTGATCTCAAGGTGGTGGCCGCGCCACGAGATGACCCGGACGAACTTGCCGCTCCCGGTCACGCCGATGCGCTTCTGCGCCGCCTTGTGGCTCTTGATCTTAGGCACCTGGTCTCACTCTCCGGTGGTCACCGGCTCCGGCGCCGGTGCGGTCTCGATCTTCCGTTTGGCCGCCGGCGGCGCCGCGGTGGGCGTCGGTGCGGTCTCGTCCTTCGGTTTCGGTGCGGCCTTCGGTGCGACCGCCGCCGTGGCTGGCGCCTGATCGGCGGCGACCGCTGCCACCGGGGCGGGTGCCTCGGCAGCCGTGGCCGGCTCGTGTGCGCCGTCGCCCCTGGCGGTCGGCACGTGTTCCTTGGGCTTGTGCAGCGATGCCATCGTGATGTGCATCGACTTGCCCTCGAGAAGCGGCGTTCGTTCCGCCACCCCGTGATCCTTGACCCGGTCCACGAACCTCGCGAGGAGATTGCGGCCCAGTTCCGGATGGGTCAGCTCCCGTCCGCGAAAGCGCACGGTCACCTTGATCCGGTCACCATCCTCGAGGAACTCGATCGCCCGATGGACTTTCGTGTCGAAGTCCCCCACCCCGATCTTGGGTGAGAGGCGGACTTCCTTGAAGGTCACCGAACGCTGCTTGCGCTTGGCTTCCTTCTCGCGTTTGGTGAGCTCGTACTTGTACTGCCCGAAGTCGAGGAACTTGACCACCGGTGGCGATGCCATCGGTGCCACCTCGACGAGGTCCAGGCCTCGCTCCTGCGCCATCTCGAGCGCTCGCGGCGTGGGCATGACGCCCAGCTGTGCACCCTCTTCGTCGACGACCCTGACCTGGGGGATCCGGATCATCTGGTTGACACGCAGGTCTCGGCTGATGGTTGGCCCCTTCTTCTTCGCAGTCCGTCCGACTGGCGCGGCGTCACGACGACCCCGGTCCGGCCGAAGCGGGAGGATAGCATAGGCCGTTCGCACCCAGCAATCGAGCCGGCCATCGACCGCGGGTCGGCCGGGGTCGGAGGGGTGCGGTTGACAGCGTCCGGGACCTGGGCGAGAGTCGCAGCATGGCACGCCGCGCCGTCCGGGTCCGCCGGATCTCCCTGGCCGTGGCGTCGGTGCTCGCACTGGCGCTCGTCGCGCCCCTGACCACGCTCGGGGCCGCGGCGGCGTCCACGACCGCCTCGGACCGCCAGGGCGATCCGGCCAGGGCTGCCTTCACGATGGACCTGTCGCGGCGTGGCGACTTCGTGGCCCAGGCCAACTTCGTCCAATGCGTCGGCGCGAGCATGCAGATGATGCTGAACATGATCGAACCCTCGGACGACCGCTCGGCCGCGACCCAGCGCAAGCTCCAGGTCCTCGCCCGGACCCTCAGCGGACAGCGACCCGACGGCAGCCAGCGCAAGGGCGCGAGCGTCCGCGGGTGGACCTCAGGCCTGAACTCGCTGAGTGCCGGGCCGTACCGGACCGTCGGCGCGACGGATCTCCAGGCTGCGCTGCGACTCGCCGCCAGAGCCATGCGCGAGACCGGTCGGCCGGTCGGTCTCCTCGTCTGGCGCGGGCGACACGCGTGGGTCATGGCCGGCTTCACCGCAACGGCCGATCCGGCCAGGACCGACGACTACAAGGTGACCCGGGTCATCGTCATGGATCCGCTCTACCCGTACGGCTCGAAGGTCTGGGGGCCCAGCCCCAGGCCGCGCGAGGCGATCTCGGTCACGACCCTCGGTCGCCAGTTCGTCCCGCGCAACTTCCGGACGGGCGGTCAGGCCGGCGGCGGCGCCGAGACGGCGAATGCCTGGTCGCAGTCCCTCAACGGCAAGTACGTGATCGTCATGCCATACAGCCCGACCCGGAGCGGCGCCGTCAGGCGATGACGCGGGACCGCGACTCCGCCGCCAGGCGGTCCGCCAGGACGTCCCATCCCAGCGTCTCCTGGGGTTCGCCCTTCTCGGCACCGCGGCGGCGGAGGGTCGCCTCCCGGGCTTCGATCTCCCGGTCGCCAAGGACGACCATGTAGGGGATCTTCTGCTCCTGGGCCAGCCGGATCTTGTTCTGCATCCGGTTGTCCGAGCCGTCCACCTCGATGCGAAGTCCCTTCGCCCGCAGGACCGTCGCGAGCTCCTGCGCGGCCGCGACGTGTCGATCTGCGATGGGGATGATCGCGGTCTGTACCGGGCTCAACCACAACGGGAGGGCGCCCGCGAAGTGCTCGAGCAGGATCCCGATGAACCGCTCGAGCGAGCCGTAGATGGCGCGGTGGATGGCGATCGGGCGTTGCGGCTGGCCCTGTTCGTCGATGTACGACAGGTCGAACCGCTCGGGCAGCATCGTCAGGTCCGCCTGGATGGTCGCCATCTGCCACTCGCGCCCGAGCGCGTCATCGATGTAGATGTCGATCTTCGGAGCATAGAACGTGCCGTCCTTGGGCTTGACCGTGTAGTCGCCGCCGGCGCGGTCCAGGGCATCCTTGACCAGGCCCTCGGCCCGCTCCCAGAGCCCGGGATCGCCGATCGCCTTGTCCGGCTTCGTCGCGAAGGCGAACCGCGGTGTCAGTCCGACCCATGAATAAGCCTCACGGACCTCGCCCAGCAGGGCTTCGATCTCGTCCGCCAGCTGATCGGGACGCACGTAGATGTGGGCGTCGTCCTGGATGAACTGGCGCACCCGGGTCAGGCCGGACAGGGTCCCGGACCGCTCATTCCGGTGCAGGCGGCCGTATTCGTTGAGGCGGAGGGGCAGGTCACGGTACGAGCGGATCCTGGAGCGGTAGATGAACGTCGACTCCGGGCAGTTCATCGGCTTCAGGGCGAACTCGTGGTCCTCGGATTCGAGGCGGAACATGTTCGCGTCGTACAGGTCCCAGTGGCCGGATTGCTGCCACAGCTTCTTGTCGACCAGGATCGGCGTGCTGATCTCCTGGTAGCCGCGGCGGGCCTGCAGCTCGCGCATGGCGCCTTCGAGCGTTCGCCAGATCAGCTGGCCCTTGGGGTGCCAGAACGCCGAACCGGGACTGACATCGTGGAAGCTGAACAGGTCCAACTGGGTGCCCAGACGGCGATGGTCGCGCAGCTTCGCCTGCTCGCGCCGCCACAGGAACTGGTCGAGGTCCTCCTGGGATGCCCAGGCCGTGCCGTAGACGCGCTGCAGCATCTGGCGCTTCTCGTCGCCCCGCCAGTACGCGCCAGCGATCGACAGGAGCTTGAACGGCCCGATCCGGCCCGTGGACGCCACGTGCGGGCCGCGGCACAGGTCGATGAACGGCCCCTGCCGGTAGAACGACGTCGGCGGCATCGCCTCGCCCGCCGCTTCGGCCTTGGTGGCGAGGTCGTCGATGATCTCGACCTTGAGCGGCTGGTCCTGCTCGACCAGGAAGGCGCGTGCCTCGGCCGGGGGCAGCTCGGACCGCTCGAAGGGGTGATCGGCGGCGATGCTCTGGGCCATGCGCGCCTCGATGGCGGCCAGGTCGTCCGGGGTGAGGTTCCGCGGCAGCAGGACGTCGTAATAGAAGCCGTCGCGGATCGCGGGACCGATCCCGAGCTTCGTGCCCGGGAACAGGTCGAGGATCGCCTCGGCCATCACGTGCGCCGCCGAGTGGCGCATGGCGCCGAGCTCATCCTGGGCGCCGGCGTCCAACAGTTCATCGGCCGACCCTCGTTCGGGGGCCTCGAGGACCTCGTCCGCCACCTGGATCGCTTCGTCGCTCATCGTGCCTGCCTCCGGAGAATCACAGAACCCCTCGTCCATCGACAGGACGAGAGGTTCACTCCCGCGGTCCCACCCGCCTTCGCAGGCCGAGCCTGCGCGCTCTGGGGTCGCGCTAACGGGCGACTCCCGGGCCGGTTCGCCGGCCGCTCACGGGTGGTGCCTCAGGGAGCGATCGCCGGGCTTCCAGCCTCGTCCCGGCTCTCTGTGGATCGTGCGACCCTGGGGTGCGTCCCGATCGACGCTCTATTCGCGTTGTGGTGGGCGACACTGGACTCGAACCAGTGACCTCTTGCATGTCAAGCAAGTGCTCTAACCAGCTGAGCTAGCCGCCCGGTCGATGCGTCCGCTGCAGGGTCGTGTCCCAGCCCAGCGGCGAGCGGCATCATACCGCGGCCCAGCCCGTCCGACAACGAATCGCCGGGCGTGGACCACGTGCACCAGACTTCCGGACCATGATGTAGCCCTCATGCCTACCCGTCACGCGTCGCGACCCGATGACCCGACCCTCGGCGCTCACCTGCTCGACCCGCGCCATATCGGTGCGGTCGACCTCGACCGGTGGCGGACGCTCGCCGACCGGGCCGCGGAGCCGAACCCGTACTTTCGGATGGAGTATGTCCTCGCCAACGTCTACGAGCGGAACGTGGATGCAAGGCTCATGGTCGTCAGCGAGAACGAACGATGGATCGCCTGCCTTCCGGTCGTGCACCGAGGGCCGTCTCGGGTCCTTCCGCTGCCCCATATGGCGGCGCTGACCGACGAGTACTCGTTGCTGGGCACGCCGCTCATCGATCGAGATCGGGTCCCGGTCGCGGCGGACGCGCTGGTCGGTGCCATGCACGCGCGATGGGGAGCCGCTGCCGTCCTCATCGACCTGCTGGGGCTTGATGGCCCCGTCGGGCCGGCCATGCTTCGGGCCGCGGAGCGTCGGGGGCTGCGGCCGATCGCGCTGCGGCGGTTCGAGCGAGCCGCGTGGCGCAAGGTGGAGGACGAGTCGGCCCCGGGACAGCCGGGCAAGGGCACCGACATCGCCCGACTGCGCCGCCGAGCCCGCCGGCTCGCCAAGGATCTGGGCGGTGTCGTCCAGCTGGCGGACATGACGAACGCTCAGGACGCCCCTGAAGCATTCCTGGCGATGGAGAACTCGGGCTGGAAGGCTGAACAAGGGACGGCGCTTGGCAGTACCCCCGAGGACGCGGCGTTCTTCCGACGGATCTGCAAGGACATGGCGGCGGTGGGTCTTCTTCGACTCATGGCACTCGAAGTCGATGGTCGAGCCGTCGCCATGGAGTGTCACCTGCGCGATGGCGATGCCCAGTTCTCCTTCAAGATCGCCTACGACCACGAACTCAGCGCCTACTCCCCTGGAGCGCAGCTCGACCTGCAACTGTTCGAAGGCTTCGGCGCACAAGGCCTCACGGTGGTCGACACCTGTTCGAGTCCGAGCAACGCACACATGAACCGGCTCTGGCCGCATCGTCGCCAGATGCAGACACTGCTACTGCCGACCGGCTCCCGGAGTTCCGTCCTCGTCCGGCCGTTCGTCGCCGGCAAGGCGTTCGCGCGGTCCCTCCGGGCGGACCTCGTCAAGCTTCGTCGAGGCGGTGTCGACGGCGTCTGGTCGGCGGCATTCGCCGCCGTGGTGACCACGTGGGAGAGCGCGGCCGGCCTGGTCTAGCGACGATGTGATCCGCGTCGCGGTGGGCGGCATCGCCACCCCGCGCTGAGCGATCAGCGGGACGTCGCCGGTCCGGTCACGACCCGGCCGGCGACCCATTGGCTCACGGGGTGTTCCACGTCCCGCGATCGGCCACCGGCTGGACCGAGCCCGGACCAACGGCGGCGCGCATCATACCGCAGGGCCGACCGGGCGACGCGCACAGGGTCCAAAATCGACCG
>CAZOHT010000030.1:0-29759 GCA_964579825.1 uncultured Anaerolineaceae bacterium | reverse complement strand
TCGATCCCTATTCGGTCTGCAGCACGCCCCTGATCGATCGCGATGCCGTGTCTCGCGCGATCGACGGCCTGCTGGCCTACGTCGACGACGAGCATGGTGCGTCGGCCCTGCTCCTCGCGAAGTTCCCATGCGACGGTCCGGTCGGGACCGCGCTGGTCACCGCCGCGGCGGTTCGGGGCGTCCACCCCACCGTGTACCTGGACGAGACCCGGGCCGCGTGGTACCGAACGCCTGACGACCGACCGAGCGGCGCCGGGATCAACGAGTCCGAGCGCCACAGGCTCGCCCGACGCGCACGCGGCCTGGAGCGCGAACTCGGGGCGGAGCTCCGAGTCGCGGATCGCTCTGGGGAGCCGGCCGCCTGGGAGGCATTCCTCACGCTCGAAGCGTCGGGCTGGAAAGCCGACGCCGGCACGGCGCTCGCCAGCAGCGCCGGCGATGCGGCGTTCTTCCGTCGGATGTGCGCCGGGATGTCCGCGACCGGCCACCTCGAGCTCGTCGCCCTCGAGGCGGGCGGGCGCACGGCGGCCATGGAGTGCCATCTCATCGAGAGGCGCGCGACGTTCGTGATCAAGATCGCCTACTCGGCCGACCTGCACCGCTACTCGCCGGGGTACCTCCTCGGGGTGCGCGTCCTCGACGGATTCCACGCGCAAGGACTCGAACTGGCCGACTCGTGCGCGGACGAGGGCAACGCCCACATCAACCGGCTCTGGCCGGCCCGGCGCCGCATCCAGACCGTCCTCCTGCCCACGAGCGCACCCAGTGCCCGGCTCGTGGGACCGACCGTCCGAGCGAAACGCGTGGCCCGTCATGTCCGCGACGACCTGCTGCGGCACCATGACTGACCTGGACGGACCCGACGTCAGGCTGCTCGACTTCGGTGACGCCGGACGGCTCGAGCGGTTCGGCGCCCGGGTCGTCGATCGCCCCCATCCGGGAGCGCTCGGGGCGAGACGCGACGCCGGTGCGTGGCTCGGCGCCGACCTCCGCTATGACCGGGACCGTGGGTGGAGCGGGCCGGCGGCCGGGCTCGGCGAGTGGACCGTCACGGTGGATGGGCTGCCCATCCTCCTCCGGCCGACCGACGCCGGCCAATGCGGGCTCTTCCCCGAACACATCGAGATGCTGCCGTGGCTGCGCGATCAGGTCGCAGCACAGGTCGCCAAGGGCGCGGTCGAGGATCCGCGGTCGGCCCCGGCCCCGGCCCCTGGCGCTGCGCCGACCGCGCCGGCCGTCCTGCACCTGTTCGCGTACACCGGCCTGGCGACCCTGGCCATGGCCGCCGCGGGCGCCGCAGTCACGCACGTCGACGCCTCCCGCCCGACGGTCGCCTGGGCCCGTCGGAACGCCGAGGCCGCCGCGCTCGCCGATCGACCGATCCGCTGGATCGTCGACGACGTGCGCGCCTTCACCGAGCGTGAGACCAGGCGCGGACGGCAGTACGCCGGGCTCGTTCTGGACCCGCCGTCGTACGGCCATGGCGCCGGTGGCCGGTCGTGGCGGATCGAAACCGACCTGGAGCCGCTTCTCGCGCGTTGCCGGGTCATCCTCGCGCCCGGGGCCTTCGTCCTGCTGACCGCCCACACGGTCGACCTTGGGCCTGACCGGCTCGGATCGACGCTGGCCGGAGCGCTCCACGTGACGCGGTCCCGGATCGACACGGGCGACCTCGGGCTCACGAGCGCGGATGGCCGGCGCCTGGAGCTCGGGGCGTTCGCGCGCATCGCCGGGGCGGCATGATGGTATCGATGCACTCCACCACTCCGGTCCTGACCAGCACGAGCAACCCCCGGATCAAGGCGGCGGTCGCCCTCCGCGAGCGGCGCGAGCGAGACACGGCCGGGCTGACGATCGTGGACGGTGCGCGAGAGATCCGCCGCGCACTGGACGCCGGGGTGGATGTCACCGAGGCCTACGTGTGCGGGTCCCTGGTCGGCGGAGCCGATGCCCGCGTGGCGCTGGACCGGCTGACGACGAAGCGCATCCCGATCACGCCGGTCAGTGAGACCGTCTTCGCGAAACTCGCCTTCGGCAGCCGAGCGGAGGGCCTCGTGGTCGTCGCCCGTACCCCGTCCACGGCCCTCGATCGGCTCGTGCCGGGACCGGACCCGCTCATCCTCGTCATGGAAGGGGTCGAGAAGCCCGGCAACGTCGGGGCGGTCCTGCGGTCGGCCGATGGGGCCGGCGTGGACGCCGTCGTCGCGGCGTCGCCCGTGACCGACCTGTACAACCCGAATGCGATCCGGGCCAGCGCCGGGACGATCTTCGCTGTGCCGCTGGCCGCCGCGCCATCGGCAGCGGTCCTGAGCTGGCTACGCACCATCGGGGCTCGGATCGTGGCGGCTCGCGTCGATGCCACGATGGCCTACACCGACGTGGACCTGACCGGCGCCGTCGCGATCGTGCTCGGGGCCGAGGCGGACGGCTTGACCGATACGTGGCGCGGTGAGCACATCACGGGCGTCCGGATCCCGATGGCCGGGACCGCCGACAGCCTGAACGTGTCGATCTCGGCCGCGATCCTCGCGTACGAGGCGCGCCGCCAGCGCGACCGGGCGAAGCAAGGAGCCTCGGCTTGAGCGCCGCGGAGGTCAGCTTCGACTTCGTCATCATCGGAGCCGGTCCGGCCGGCGAGGCCGCGACCTACCAGGCGCGCGGACTCGGGGCGTCGGTCGCGGTCATCGATCGCGAGTGGTTCGGCGGCAGCTGTCCGCACATCGGCTGCCTGCCCTCCAAGGCGCTCCTCCACAGTGCCGCGAGGCACGCGGCGAACCCGTCGACCTACGACTGGTCGCGAGCCTCGGCGCGTCGTGACTACATGGTCAACCGCGCATCGGACGCCCCCGAGCCCGATGACGCCGGGCACGTACGTGGCCTGGAAGGCGCCGGGGCGAGCGTCTATCGGGGCGAGGCTCGGATCGAGGATCGTGGCGTCGTGGCCATCACCCACGATGGGGTCCACCACACGATCCGGGGAACGCACGTCGTCGTGGCGGTCGGGTCGGTCTCGAAGGCGCCACCGGTCGAGGGTCTGGCCGCCATCCCGACCTGGACCAATCGCGAGGCGACCCTGACCCGTGTCCTGCCACGGAGCCTCGTGGTCCTCGGCGGCGGCCCGACGGGCTGCGAGCTGGCCCAGGTGTTCGTGCGGTTCGGTGTCCCGACGAGCATCGTGCAGTCCGGTCCGCGACTCGCCCCGACCGACCATCCGCGCAATTCGGACGCGATCCGGGCCACCCTCGAAGCCGACGGCGTGACCGTGCGACTGGGGGTCCGGGCGATCCGCGCGGAAGCCGGCGCTGGACCTGACGGCGCTCACCGGATCGTCCTCGACGACGGCACATCCGTGGACGGCCACGCCATCCTATTCGCGGCCGGACGGACCTTTCCGATCGAGGACCTCGGACTGGAGCACTACGACATCGACACGTCCGGGCGCACGCCCTTCCCGCGTGACGGGCGGCTCCGCGTCGCCGACGGGCTGTACGTCATCGGCGATCCCGCGGGGCCGGAACTGCACACCCATCAGGCGCACTACCAGGGCGAGCTGGCCGTCCGGATGGCCCTCGGCGAGCCCGTGACCCCCGACTACCGGGCCCTGCCGCGCGCGACCTATACGTCCCCGGAGGCGGCCTTCGTCGGCGTCACGCTGGAGGCCGCGCGCGCGTCCGGCCTGGATGCCTTCGAGCTCGTGGCCGACTTCACGACGAGTACGCGCGGCTACGCCGTGGAGGCCACCGGCGGGCACGTGACCATCGTGGTGGACCGAGCGACGCGCGAACTGGTCGGCGCGGCGATGGCCTGCCCGGACGCGTCGGCGGCGATCCACGAGTGCGTCCTGGCGATCAAGGCCCACGTCACGATCGACGTCCTGGCCGAGACGATCCACGCCTTCCCGTCCACGTCCCGGATCCTCAACGGACTCTTCGCCGACGCGCGCCGCGAGCTCGGTCCCGCCTAGCGCTCGAAGACGACCCTACCGTCGAGCAGGACGAGCGTCGGTCGCGCCGTCGAGAGGGCCCCGCCCGCCTCGACGGGCTCATCCAGGGCGGCCGCGGGCAGGACGACCATGTCCGCCCGATGGCCGACGACGAGTCGGCCACGGTCGAGTTCGCCCGCCGAGACGGCGCCGTCCACGCAGGCGCCGCGAAGGGCGCGATCCAGCGAGAGCGCCTCCGACGGCGCGAACGCCGGGGTCCCGTCAAGCCAGCGCGGATCGACGCGCGTCACCGCCATGGCGATGCCGGGCCACGGATCGGGCGACTCGACCGGGGCGTCGGTCCCGAACGCCATGACCGCGCCGGTCCGCGCGATCGACCCCCAGCTATAGCCGCGTTCCTCTGCGCGATCGCCCCACAGCCGGCGCGCCGTGGCGGCATCCGAGCCGAGGTGGACCGGCTGGACGCTGGCGGCGATCCGCGCGGCGGCGAACCGGGGGCGATCGGCCGGGTGGAGCATCTGGACGTGCTCGATGCGGGGCATCAGCGGCAAGCGACCACCGACCGGCGCCAACAGGTCCAGCGCCTCGCGGACCGCGGCGTCGCCGATAGCGTGGATCTGGGTCGAGATCCGGCTCGCGGTGGCTCGGCCGACGAGTTCGCGCAAGACCATCGGATCGGTCATCCAGAGCCCCCGGCGCGCATCGGCCGACAGTGGGCGGTCGGGTTCCGGCTCGAGGTCCTCCAGGAGCCGCGCCGTGCGCGAACCCATCGATCCGTCGGCGAAGCACTTGAGCCAGCCGACCCGGGCGCGTCCGGCCGGGTCCGAGCCGAGTACGTCGCCACTCCGCAGGCCGCCCGCCGTCGCCGTCTCGAGTCCATCGTCGCGCAGGCAGGCGTGGACTCGAAGTGGGAGCCGGCCGCCATCGGACAGGGCGGCGTACGCCGGGTACGAGAACGTGAGATCCGGGTCCGGGACGACGGCACCCGGGTCGTGGACCGCGACGAGGCCCATCGACACCAGGTCCCGTCCGACCGCCTCGATCGCCGCTGCCAGGTCCCGGGCGTCGGCATGTGGGATGTGGACGGTGACGACCCGTGCCGCCGAATCGAAGATGACCCCCTCGGGACCGCCGTCGGACGTCCGCCGGATGATGCCGCCCGAGGGGTCCTCGGTCGCGGCCGTGACGCCCGCCGTTCGCAGCGCCGCGTGGCTCACCCACAGGGCGTGGTGGTCGTGGGCCCAGAGGGCCACGCGACGTCCGGGGGCGGCCGATTCGAGGTCGTCCGCCGTGGGCCAGCCCTCCCACCGATCCGAGTCCCAGCCGTGGCCCTGCAGCCAGGCCTCCGGCTCTGCGGCCAGGTGGCCCTCGTGGGCCGCCCGGATCCGGCGCAGGCCGTCGTCCAGGGTCGGACTCGTCGTCAGGTCGAGGTGCCGTGTCGCGAGCGCCAGCTGGGCGAGATGCAGGTGCGCGTCGGTCAATCCGGGGATCGCCACCTCGCCGGGCTCCAGCTCGATCCGTTCCGTGTGCGGGTCCGCCCGGGTCTCGAGGTCCACCTGCGTGCCGGCGAAGGCGACTCGCCCGTCACGGATCCCGATGGCCTCCACCCAACCGAAGCCGGCATCGCCAGCCAGCGTCGCGATCCGGCCGGTGATCAGGGCGTCGAGCGGCACCTCGGATCAGTCGCGGTCGGTGGGGTCGGCCGGACCGGCCATCTCGGGCTGGGAGACGGCCGGTGGCGGTGTGGGAGTGACGCGTCGCTCCTCGCCGCTCCAGGCCGGCCGGTCCGCTCCGAGCGCGGCCGCGATGGGGTCCACCGCATGTGGGTCCGCCGGCGCATCGGTAGGCAGGAGCGGCCCGCGCAGGGTGAACGAGGCGATCCCCGTGACGAGCGTGGCCACCGCCACGATCAGGATGACGGTCGTCGTCCCGATCAGGTCCGAGATCGTGCCGGCGATGATGATGGGCAGGAAGCTCGAGACGGACACCAGCATGTTCAGGATGCCGAAGACCCGACCGCGGACGTCCTCCGGGAGGTCCTCCTGCAGCTGCGTCTGGGACGGGATCGCGACGAACGCGTAGGCGATGCCGGCCAGGAGCGCGATGACGACGACCACGGCCAGGAGGGACGTGATCGCCGACAGGTCGATCCCGCCGGGAGCGTCGGCCCGCTGGAGGAGCCGGCTGATCGGCCCCGCGCCCGACAGTGCCGCCAGCATGATCCCGAGCCCCATCAGGCCGAACTCGATGACCCGCCGGCGATGGACGTACTTGCCGTACGAGTTGAGGAGCAGGACGCCGGTCACCACGCCGAACCCGAGCGGCAGGACGACGACCACGAAGTCCTTGGTGCTGAGGCCGAGCGACTCACGGGCGAACTCGGGTCCGAGGACACCAAGGACCCCGACGAGCGACGCCGCGATCCCGAGGTAGATCAGCGACCAGGTGATCGAGCGATGGCCCTGGATGAACGACAGGCCTTCGCGGAGTTGGGCTACCGTCTCGCCGGCCGCCGCGCCAGCGTCCCCGGCGCTCGGGTCCCGCTCCGGCGGCGGTGACGCCGGCAGGGTGAAGCAGAACACCGCTGCGAGGAAGTACAACCCGGCCACGACCAGGATCAGGGCTTCCGGGCTCGCCACGTTGACGACGAGCGGACCGAGGAGCGCGAACCCGAGCGCGAACGCCGCGTTCAGCGTGAGCGTGAAGATCCCGTTCGCGGCGAGGAGCTGCGGTTTCTCGACGATGGCCGGGATCATCGCGGCCTCCGCCGGCGCGAAGAACGTCGTCACGGTCGAGATGAAGATGTTCAGGAGCAGGATCGCCGCCAGGTTCTCGCCGACGAGGTAGAGCCCGATCATCGCCACGCCACGCAGGACGTTCGTCCCGACCAGGATGACCCGCCGGTCGAATCGGTCGACGTAGACGCCGGCGACCGCGGAGAACAGCACGGCCGGAACGAGGAACGTGAGCAGGAGCAGGCTGACCGGCGTGTTCGACGAGGTCGAGTTGACGACGATGACGGTCAGGCCGTACAGGACCATGTTGCCGCCGATCTGGGTCGCCGCCTGCGACGACCAGAGCCGGACGAATGCGGAGTTGCGGAAGACGGTCGATGCGCTCGGCGCGATCGACTCGACGACGGTCTCCGCGCTGGCCGCCTCTTCCAGGGGATCGGTCACCGGGGACCGTCCGGGCTGAACGGGTCCGCGGCAGCGGTGATCGCGATGTCGCCTCGAGCCTCGAACCCGACGAGTCGCCGCTCGACGACACGCCTGGCCAGCAGCACGTGCCGCCCGCAGGTGAGGCAGCGCAGCCCCAGGTCCGCCCCGAGCCGGTCGACCCGCCACGTGTCGCCGCCACACGGGTGCGACCGGGCCAATCGGACGACATCGCCGAGCAGGAATGCGGGGACGGGCAGTTCGGACATCGGGCCGGTCAGGGTATCAAAGGCGCGGCTGGCCGTGGTCGGGCAGGAGGTCACGGCCGCTTGGCGGCAGCTCGAGGCGGTCCATCGGCGTGACGGTGACGACGACATCCGGCTGGGTCGCCGCGAGCTGGGCGATGACGCCACCCGAACGGGTCAGCGATCCGGTCAGCTTGTCCGGAGCCCCGATGGCCGCGAGGTCGATCGGGTCGGCGAGCGGTGTCCCGTCGAGCGTCACGTCGCCCGCGACGTCGACCAGGGCCAGCCCCGGGACCGCGCGGACGCCCCCGACGGCGATCGCCTCGGCTCCGGCATTGCGCAGTTCGTTGACGAGATCCTCGAGTCCGGCGGCGTCGATGGGACCGTTGATCGTGACGGTCACGCCGCTGCCGACCACGGGGTCCAGGCCGGCATAGGCGCGGACGCGGCCGAGCTCGGCTCGCAGGTCGTCGATGGAGATCTCGCCGCGCGCTTCATCGGTCGTCAACGTGTCGAGGTCACGCTCCAGGTTCGCGACCTCGCGACGGAGCTGGTCGTTCCGGCCGTTCAGGTTCGCGACCAGGACGGTCAAGTCCTGCGATGACAACTGGGCCAGTGGCGAGCCGACCGTCTGCGCCCGCAGCTGGACGATGACGAGCAGCCCCAGGATGAAGCAGACGGTCGCGATCGTGACCTGGTTGCGACGACGGGCCATCGTCAGCCGCCCGGGCTCGCCGTGGGCGCCGACGACGCCGGCGGCATGGGTCGGGCATAGCGCAGCGTGATCGTGCCCGCGAAGGCCGGCACGACCACCTGCTCAGGCTCCGCGAACGACACCCGGATGCCGTACGCGTCCGCCCGTGCCCGGATCAGGTCGACGAAGCCGGGCGACACACTGAGCCGGGCGTACAGGTCGTCCGGTCCGATAGCGGTGACCCGGAAGGGCGGCGCCAGGTAGGCCGAGTTGACCAGGACGGACGGCCCGATGTCGATGATGGCCGTGGTCGGCGTCACTCGCTCCTCGTTGACCGCCACGGCCTCGGCCCCGGCGAGCCACAGTTCGCGCACGATCGTCCGGACGTCGAGCGCCGTCACCAGGTAATCCGCCTCGCTCGCGCCGTCACTCACCGGCCGCAGGGAGTCCTCCAGCTGCAGGACGACGCCGGGACCGGCGAGAGGGATCAGGCCGGCGGCGATGCGGGCCTCCAGGAGCTGGTCGTTGAGCCCACCCACGAGGGCGGCCGAGCCCGCCCCGGCCACCTCGACCTCCCCGATCCGGGTGCGCAGCTCCAGGATCCGTGTCTTGAGCGCGTCCTGCTGCGCCTGCAGCTCGGTGGCGGTCTCGATCAGCGGCGAACGCTCCTGGGTGGTGTACCGGACTCGCGGCGCCTCCGCGGCCAGCTGAGCGGCGACGAGGAACCCCAGTCCCAGCAGCGCCACGCCGAGGGTCAGCTGCCAGCTCGGGATCGTCCGGATCCGGGCCAGCACGGTCACGCCCCCGCGGCATCCTGGCGGCGACGCCGGACCACCAATCCGACGACGGCCGCCATGGTCGCGAGGATCATCACGATCGCGACGACGGTCGCGGTGGCGCCATCGGCCTCCCGCGCCACGGTCGGGCCCGGGCCGCCCGAGGGTGCGGCTGTGGGCGCCCCGGGTGCGGCCGTCGTCCCTGGGGCGGGACTCCCGGCCCATGCCGCCGGGATCGGGCCGGGCGCCGCCGGCTGCGGTCCGTAACGGGTGGGCGCCACCGCCCCGACCGACGCCAGCCAGGCATCTCCGAACTCCGTCGGGTCGAGGCCCAGCGCCTGCTCGAATGCCTCGTCGTCGGTCAAGCCGGACGCGTACGAGGTGATGAGCGCCACCAGGGCGTCCTGGCCGTACGTCCGGACGAGGAAGTCGACGGCGGCCGTGCTCTCGGCGTAGGCCAGGCTGAACCGTTCGTAGGTCGTCGGGAACTGGCCGGCCAACCCATCGAGCGGGATGAGCGTCCCGTTGCGGGCGCCCGCCTCGATCGTCTGTCGGTAGCCGCTGTCATATCCCTGACTCTGATACTCGGCGACCCCTTCGTTGAGCCAGCGTGGTGGGAAGTGGTAGGGGTTCTTGACCGCGGTGTCGAACACGAGGTGGGTGAGCTCGTGCGGGATGACGATGCTCACCCAGGCGTCGTCGATCTCGCCCGGCGTCACAAGAGCGAACAGGGTCCGGATGTCCGCGTTCGCCTGGCCGCCGACGTTCTCACGAGTCCCTGGACCGAGCGCGTCGTAGAACGGGTCGACGTCGGCGTAGACGAAGAAGTCGATCGGCTCGGTCTCGGTCACGCCGAGCAAGGCACTGGACGACTCGACCGCGTCCTCGGCGATCCTGAGGGCACGAGCCCCGAACGCCGCCGTACCCTCGTACCAGTGGACGCGGACGATGTCGCCCGATGCCGTTCGCCAGTCGAACCGGTCATCGACGTACGTGACCGTCACCGTCGGCCCCGTGACGGGCGCATCGGGTGAGGCCGATGGGTACAGGCGCCACTGGGCCTTGAGGGTCGTGTTCGGCGTGAGCCCACCCTCGACGGCGTCGAACGATTCGGTGAGCAGGCGGTCGCCGGTACCGCGCGGCGCTTCCACGTCGATGAGCGTCGGCCCGAGGGCGCCAGGGAAGGTCAACAGGAGCTCGGCCGTGGCGATCGGTTCGTTCACGACCGTCGGCTGGCGGAAGACGATCTCCTTGCCGAACTCGGACGTGGCGGTCGGCGTGCCGAACGTCACGGGATCGGCGGCCATGACAGCCGGCGCCGCCACGAGCAGGAGTCCCGTCGCGAGCAGGAGCGAGCCGAACCGTCTGCGAGCGACGTCGGACCCGGCCGAGGGCATCAGTCGGCCCATGCCAGCCCCGCCATGCGCAGGATGCCGAGGCCGTTCTGACCCGCGCCCAGCAGGCCGGTCCGCGACAGGGCCCAGCCGCTGGCGTACGTGAGTGGCACGACCGGCACGTCCCGCTGGATGATCGATTCGGCCTCATCGTAGGCGGCCGACGCGCTGGCCTCGTCCGTCGCCGCACCCGCGGCCGCGATCGCCGCATCGAATCCGTCGGACGAGTAGTGCCCGTAGTTGTTCGACGATCCGGACCCAAGCAGGATGCCCAGGAAGTCGTTGCGACCCGGGTAGTCGGCGACCCAGCCCAGTGACCACATCGCCGGCGGATCGGCGTGGAGTCGGTCGAAGTAGACGTCGAAGCCCATCGTCTCGTAGCGCAACGTGATCCCGAGTTCGCGCTCCAGGTCCGCGAGGATCCCGGCGTCGCCGGTCCCGCCTCCCGTCAGCAAGGTGACGTCGGGGAAGCCGCGTCCATCCGGGTACCCTGCCTCCGCCAGGAGGGCGCGCGCCCGATCCGGGTCGTGCGGCGGGAGGAAGTCGCGATCGCTGCGGCCGGGGATACCCGGCGGGACCATCGACGTTGCGACGACATCGGAGCCGCTCGTGGAGGCCAGGGCCGCGATCCGACGCCAATCGATGGCCATCCCGAAGGCCTGGCGGACGCGAACGTCGTCGAACGGCGCCTGGCGCACGTCGAAGCCGTAGTACTCGACCGACAGGGATGGGACCTCCAGCAACTGGGGCCCGAGCGTCTCGTCGTAGGCGATCCACGACGCGTCGTAGCTCCCGACACCGGTGTAGTCGAGCTCGCCCGCCTCGAACACCTCGACCGGGCTCCTCCCACCGAGATCGCCGACCAGCTCGATCGTCTCGATCGCCGGCGTCCCGGCCCAGTACCGGGTGTTCGCCTGGAGCGTCAGGACCTCGGGCGTGGCCTTCGAGAGGGTATAGCCGCCACTCCCCACGAAGCCGTCACCGGCCTGCAGGGCGGCCGCCGACCGGCCGACGCCGGGTGGCACGATGCCGAACGTCGGACTGGCGACGACGTCCACGAACTCCGCGGCCGGGCGCGTCAACGCCACCGTGACGTTGCCACTCGCGTCGTCTGCGGTCAGGCCGACGGACGCCGGGTCGGCGTTCGCGCCCGTCACGTAGTCGTAGGCCCCGACGACATCGAGCATCAGGCTGGTCAGCGGCGAGGGCGACCGTGGGTCGACGATCCGCAGCCAGCTGCGAACGACGTCGGATGCTCGAAGCGGGGTGCCATCCGAGAAGGTCAGGTCCGGACGCAGGTGGAACACGATCCGCCGACCACCGTCCTCGATCCGCCACGACTCGGCGAGGGCTGGACGTGTCTGGCGGTCGGCATCGAACGTCGTGAGCGACTCGAACAGCTGCGCCGTGACGGCCGCGCTGCCGGCGTCGCCCTGGGCGGCCGGGTCGAGGGTGCTCGGGGCGCCCGTCAGGATGCGGGCGACCCGCGTCGAGCCGGCGGCCGGCCCCGAACAGGCTGCCCACGACATCGACACGATCAGCAGCCATGCGATCCAGGCCCATCGACGCATCGGCGCGAGTATACGGGCGACGCCGGAATCGCCCTCCGATGGGCGACCCGACGGCGACATCCCGGTGTCAGCCGCCGATGAGCAGGTCCCGCCGCCAGCCGAATCGGTCGATGATCCGGTAGCGGTCGCGCCTCGCCGCCCGGGCGACATCCGGGTCCGTCGTCGGCTCCCCGACGCGTGTCGGATCGCCGGCGATGAGCAGGTCGGCCACGCGCACGGCCCGCCTGGGTCGTGCGGCCTCCCCTTCGTCGCGGAGGACCAGGCTCCACCAGATCGCGAGCGGCCCGGCGGTCCGGAACTGCTCGTCGAGCGGACCCCGAGCGACCGCGTCCGTGCGCCGGAAGGCGACGCAGCCGGGATCGATGGCGTCGACGTCCCCTGGACCCGCGGCCACGAACCGGCGCAGGTCATCCGACCGGCTCCCCCACCCGCCCGCGATGGCCACCATCGGGTCGTCGAGTGCGTGGACGAGCGGCGTCACGACGTCGCCCGTCGGCTCGAGGCCGGCGTCGAGCAGGATGACGACGGGACCGACGGCACGGCGGATCCCGATGTTCGCGGCGGCCGCCGGCCCCAGGCGCACGGCCGTCCAGATGATCTCGACGTCGTCCGCCGGGGCCAGCCGATCGAGCGTCGCGGTCACGTCGACCGTCGGCTGGTCGGCGACGATCACGATGGACGTCTCGACAGGCATCGTGACCTGCAGGCCGGCGAGGGTCCGCTCGACGTCGTCCGGCGCGTCCGTGGCGACGAGGACGACCGTGGCGCGCCCGGTCTCCGGGTCCGCCGATCGGTCCGGGACCGCCATGCTGGACCCATACCGGATCCGGTCCCCCTCGACCGAGTCCGGCGGCACCGCCGGCGACAGGGCGAAGTCCGTGCCACGATCCACGATCCTCCAGCCGGCCGACTCGATGGCGTCACGAAGCCGGTCCGCCTCGTCCCAGTCCTGCGCGGTACGAGCCGCGGACCGGGCATGGGCGGCGTCGAGCACTTGCTGCGGGACGTGCACCCGGGTCACGACGAGGCCGGTCCGCGTTCCAGGCGTTCGGCCAGGCGTCGCAGCAGCGTCGACACGACCTGGTCCATCTCCCACGGCTGCTCTAGGCCGGGCAGCACACGATCGCGATGGACGCGCGCCAGGTGGAATGGCATCACGAGCCAGGCGAGCTCGGCGGCCTCCGCCGCGGCACCCTCGGCCGACGTTCCCGACCAGACGCCCAGGTACGCATCGGTCAGGGTCGCGCGATCCGGGGCGTGCCGGATCGGCGAGCCGGACACGAACGACTCGAGCGAGAGGAACGGGTGCGTGACCGACGCGTCCGACCAGTCGAAGATGACGGGGCCCATCGCGCCGACGATCACCTGGCTCGCCGCGAGATCGCCGTGATCGAGGCTATCGGGCACACCGGATGCCGCCATGCGTCGGCAGGCGCCGATGATCCGGTCGGTCGCGGCGAGGAGGACCTCGAGCTCGGCTTCCGTCAGGCCGCCCGACAGCCCAACGCGGGACAGCCCCGCGTCTCCCAGCAGGTCCATGACCTCACCCGCGAGCGAGGCGAGCGGCGCCGGCGCGACACCGGCGACCGACAATCGGCTGCGCTCGGCGGCGAGCACGCGCTGGGTCTCGGCCAACCTGGCCATCGTGGCCGTCCAGGCGGCCGGGTCGTCCACCACGGCCAGGCCCGGACCATCGACATGGGCCAGGAGCATCCGGCCGCCGGCCGGATCCGCGGCGATCACCGGCGGGACGAGCCCGGGATCCACATCGGCCAGGAGTCCCGTGACGGCGATCTCGTGCGCGAATGCGACCGGCACGGCCTTCGCCCAGACGACACCCCGGTCGGTGTCTGCCTGGAGGAGACCGCTTCGGCCCCAGGAGCGGATCTGACGATAGGCGCCGCGTCGTCGCAGGCCGGCATCGACGAGCCGCTCGTCCGCCCAGGCGGTCATCGTGTCGAGCCAGCCTGGGCGATACCACGCCTGGTGCGTCCCGTCCGCCGGCACGAGCGCGCCGTCACGGACCGCGCCGCTGACGCCTGGGCTCGTCGACGACAATCGCCCTGGCAGCGCGTCGCGGTCGCACCAATCCGAGCCCGCGGGGACGGCGCCGCCCACGAGGACCGCCTCGTACAGCCGGTCGTCGGCCGTGCGGCTGACCCACGCCGCCCGAAGCGTGACGACGTCCACGCCGATCGCCTCCCGGATCGACGGCGCGATGGGCGCGACCACGGGCCAGGGCAGGGCCGGGTTCCCGAGGAACGACGGAAGCGTGCCATCGCGCAGCACGAGCACGCGCTCGTCGTCCGCGCGGCGGATCGCGACCGATATCTGGGCGGTCGGATGACTCGGCGACAAGTCCTGGACGGTCCTCCGTGTTGCCCCGGAGGGGCGGGGTGTCCGAGTATAGGTGGCGACACGACCGCCTCGAGACCGAGGACGACCCGTGATCGGGTCACCCAGGACGTGCCGGCCGCTCGACCCTGGACGAGACAGACGCCGCCGGACCCAGCCGGCCGAACCGGAGGACCTCAGCCATGACCACGCGGACCTTCATGCTGGTCGGAACCCCGAAGGGCGCGTTCATCCTCGAAAGCGACCAGGCAAGGACGTCGTGGTCGCTTCGCGGACCGATGTGCGAGGGCTGGCCGATCCATGACGTGATCGTCGACCCGGCATCGGGGGCGCTGCTGGCCGCCGGCGGCAGCCAGTGGTACGGGCCGGCCGTCTTCCGCAGCACGGATCTCGGCGAGACCTGGACCCACTCGTCGGTGGGGCTGACCTATGGCGACGACGCCGAGGCCATCACGACGATCTGGAGCCTCGCGGCCGGCCCGGACGGCACGATCTACGCCGGCGTGGAGCCCGCGGGCCTGTTCCGCAGCGCCGACGGGGGCATCACCTGGTCGCACGTCAATGGCCTGACCGAACACCCGAGCCGGCCCGATTGGCATCCCGGCAACGGCGGGCTCATCCTGCACACGATCGTCCCCCACCCCACGGACGCCGATCGCGTCTGGGTCGGGATCTCGGCGGTCGGCGTCTTCGAGACCCGCGACGGGGGGACCACCTGGGTCCCACGCAACACCGGCGTTCGCGCCGACTTCAATCCGGACCCATACCCGGAGATCGGGCTATGCGTCCACAAGTTCGCGGCCGCGGCCGGCGAGCCGGAGACGCTCTATCAGCAGAACCATTGCGGCGTCTACCGAAGCGACGACGGCGGCGAACACTGGGACGAGATCACAGCCGGGCTGCCCGGCCAGTTCGGGTTCCCGCTGGTCACCGACCCGCGCGACCCGGATACGGCCTGGGTCATCCCGCTCAACGGCGACGACAAGGGCCGCTACATGCCCGACGCCAGTGCGGCGGTGTGGCGGACCCACGACCGTGGCGCGACCTGGATCCGCGCCGGAGCGGGACTCCCGCAGGAGGGCGCCTACCTGTCCGTGCTGCGCGAGGCGATGGCCCGCGACACGCTCGAGCCGGTCGGGGTCGCGTTCGGGACCGGGACCGGCCAGCTCTGGCACAGCGCCGATGCCGGCGTCAGTTGGAACCTGGTCACGAGTGACCTTCCGGCCATCTGGGCGGTGGAATCGGTCGTCCTCGAAGGCTGACCGAACCGTGGCGACGGTCCTCCTGCCGCGCTCACTGCTCGCGCTCTTCCCAGGCGTCGAGCGGCGCCATGAAGTGACCGCGGGCACCGTCGCCACGGTCATCCAGGCGCTCGACGTCGCCGTCCCCGGGATCCGCGATCGGCTCGTCACCGCCGGGCCGCGCCTGCGACCCCACATCAACGTGTTCGTGGACGGCGACCCGGCCGACCTGGCGACCGTCGTGACCGAGACATCGGTGGTCCACGTCATCCCGGCCGTGTCCGGGGGCGCCTGACCGCAGCGTCAGGCGAGCCAGGGCTCCAGGAGGCGGAGGGCGCCGGTGTCGGCGTCCAGCTCCGCCCGAACGCCGATCGGCAGCACCCACTGCGGGTCCGTGTGGCCGAACGGCAGGCCGGCGACGATCGGCAGGTCGGGTCGCCCGAACTCGTTCGCGACGACCGCCTGGATCGCCGCTTCGAGCGCCGCGCCCTCCACGATCGAGTGGTCTCGCGGCCGGCCGACGAGGATCCCCGCGACACGGTCGAAGACGCCCGCCACACCGAAGGTCCGAAGCATCCGCTCGACCTGGAGCGGGCTCGGCTTCTCCTCGGAGGTCTCCAGGAAGAGGAGTCGGCCCGTCCAGTCGTCGCGATCCGGCCATGCCCAGGTCCCGCGCAGCCAGTCCAGCACCTCGAGACAGCCCCCGATCAGCTCGCCGGAGACGCGGCCCGACCCCTGCAGGATCCGAGGGCCGGTGTCCGGCTGCCACGCCTCCACCTCGCCGACGCGGGCCGGATCGCCCCACTCGGGGTAGCCCTCCACGTAGGCCCCGAACGAGGGGTAGGCATACTCCGGACCGGTCGAGGTCAGGATATCCCGGACGTGGCCCTCGGCGGCGGCCGGCAACGCGCCCATCTGCGAGAACCCGGCCATGACCGACGGGCCGTGGAACGTCACCAGTCCCAGCTGCCGGCCGGCTAGGAGCAGCGTCGTCGTATCGGAGTAGCCGAGCAGGATCGTCGGGTTCGCGGCGATCGCCGTGCGGTCGAGGTACGGCAGCAGACGGATCGAGTCGTCGCCCCCGATCGATGCGACGATCGCCCGGACGCCCGGGTCGGCGAACGCCCGGTTCAGGTCGTCGGCACGGGCCTGCGGGTCACCATGGAGGCGGTCCGACGTCGCGCGCGTCGACGGATACTCGCGGATCTGAAGCCCCCACGAGCGCAGGACCGCCAGGCCGTGCTCATAGACGTGCGGGAACACGCTGGGTCCAGCCCACGAAGGAGACAGGACCGCGACGACGTCGCCGGGGCGCAGATGGTGCGGCCGAACGGCGGGTCCGTCACCCATCGGACATCCCCGCGACCGGCTAGGACTTGAGCTCGACGGCTGTCGCCAGGATGTCGTCCGGCCCGACGTTCTCGAGGGTGTGCGGACCGAGCCCGTCGATCCAGGCATAGGTCGGTAGTCGGTGGTCCGGTCCGAGGGTCCGCGTGTCGAGCAGGACGGTCCCGTCCGCGTCGCGGCGCACGAACTGGCTGCCGCTGCTGGCGATCACCAGGTGCGGCGCCAGGTGGGTGTGGAGCGGCGCCGTGTCGCCGGCTCGGATGACGACCTCCAGGACCCGGATCCGATCGTTCTCGAAGACGACCCGGTGATGCTCCGGCGCTCCGACCGGGCCATCGAGGGCGACGATCGGTGGCTCGGTCCCGCTCATGCGCTCGGGACGGACACGGTCCCAGCCTCGATCGCAGCCAGGTACGCGGCATGATCCCTGGCATTCACGTCGGCGTATGCCTCCGCGAAGTCGGCGATCGCGCCATCGAACGTATCGCTCGACCCGAGATAGGCCGAGATGGCGACCGCGTCGCCCGTCCTCGCATGCGCCCGCGCCAGGGTCCGCCCGCACAGGGTCGCGTAGTAGCTCAGGCCGACGGGCTGGAGCGTGGTCGTATCGACCGAGCCCTTCATGTCCCACAGCTGGCGGAAGTAGAAGTCCCGGCCGGCAGGCCCACGGGTCCAGCCCAGGAAGATGTCCGATGTGGCCTGCATGAGCTGCTGCCCGACGACGACACGCTGGGCGTGATTGTCGTGCAGGCTCGGCTGGAGGTAGGGCGCCATCACGGACGCCGACGCCTCCTTGGCCTGCAGGATCAGCGGGTCCTGCTCGTCACGGCCTTGGAGGACCACGACGAAGCAGCGCGTCCCGACGCTGCCGACACCCACGACCTTGAGGGCGAAGTCGACGAACCGGTATCGCTCGAGGAAGTCGCGTCGGTTCTCCGGCATGCTCGCCCGGTAGTCGGTGAAGACCTTCTCGAGGGCGCCCGAATCATCGACCTCGACATGCGTGACGAAGGGTGGATCCTCCAGGATAACCCGGCGTCCATCGACGACCGCGGTCAGCGATTCGAAGGCGCGCATCCCATCCCGCCGGCGCGCCTTGGTGAAGACCGATTCGAGGTTCGCCCGACGACTGGCGCCGACGGAGCCGGCGAGGAACCCGGTCTCCTCCGCGCCCTGCCGGATGTCGGCGTCGGTGATGGTCGCGTACCAGACCTCGATCAGGCGCATGCTCGCGTACCGAGCCATCCAGCGCCGGTAGCCGGCGACCGACATCATCGTCGCCTCGCGGGCCTTGGCCGCACTGAACCCGTTCTGGCGGGCCGCGATCGTGACGCTGGTCGCCAGGCGCTTGACGTCCCATTCCCACGGCCCGGGCAGGGTCTCGTCGAAGTCATTCGCATCGAAGACGAGCGTGCGTTCGGGCGATGCGAACAGCCCGAAATTGGAGATGTGCGCGTCCCCGCTCGCCTGCACCAGGATGTCCGTCCGCGGGGTGTCGGCGAGGTCCATCGCCATCACGGCCGGCGTGCCACGGTAGTAGGCGAAGGCGTTCTCGGCCATCCGCTCGTGGCGCAGCGGGACGAGCGACTCGACGCGGTCCGCTTCCTGCGCGGTCAGGATGGCGATCGGGTCCCGGTCCGCTCGGAGGGCAAGCTCGGCGTGGCTCGTTCGCGGGACTCGCTTCCGAGCGGCCCGGCCGGTGTCGGCGCGATCGGATGGATGGACCCACGGCCGTGCGGTCCACTGGACGCCACCAGGCGGTTGGACACTCCAGGCGGCGTCATACGCGGCGGCCATCGCCTCGTCGGGGACTGCCTTCTTTGCCCGCCGGATCGGCTTGGTGGGGCCTGTCATCGCGCGTGTCCTCCGTCGGTCATCTGCATCTCCGCCACCGTACAGCGCAGGACGACGCCTCGTGGCCTCGATGCGCGAGCCGTCGGGCCATCCGCGGTGCCGCGGCGCACCATGGGACCCTCGACAGGTTGACGCTCGACGCGCATGCTCGGCCGGATATGTCGCTCCGACCCAGATCGATCGGCGCCGCCTCGCTGCTGGTGTGCCTGCTGGTCACGGGTCTGTGGGCGCCGTCGACCATCCGCGCCGCGACGATCCTGACCGTACCCGGTGACTACGCCACGATCCAGGCCGCGGTCGACGCGGCCGTTCCCGGCGACACGGTCCGCGTGTCACCTGGCACGTACGCGGGGCAGGTCTCCCTGGAGAACAAGGTCATCACGATCGAGAGCGTGGCCGGACCTGCGACGACGATCATCCAGGGCGTCGGTAACACGCATGCCGTGTACCTGGGCGCGACCGCCGGCGGGAGCCCCGTGCTACGCGGCTTCACGATCCGGGATGCGGTGCAAGGGGGGCTTATCACGAGCGGAGGGACGCCGCTCATCGAGGGCAACTGGATCATCGATAACCGGAGCTGTGGCGGCGGCCCAGGCATCGAGACGGTCGGTTCGGGTGGGATCATCCGCGGCAACTGGATCGCGCGGAATCAGCAGGGCGGGTGCAGCGGCGGGCCGGGCGGTGGTGGCATCTATGTCCGGGGCGGTAACGTCACGATCGAGGACAACGTCATCGAGGACAACCGCAACACGTCGGGCGGCGGGATCGGCATCACCGGCGATGCGATCGTGCAACGGAACATCATCCGCCGAAACACGGCTCTGGATAGCGGCGGCGGCGGCATCTCGATCGTCAATCAGGCGAACCCAACGGTGGCCAACAACCTGATCGCGGACAACCATGGTCCGGTCGGCGGCGGCCTGTATGCCCTGGTGATGTTCGGGATCACCGGCCCCACCATCATCAACAACACCTTCGTCGGTAATACCGCCTCGGCGGGTGCCGCGGTGTACATGACGGGTTTTCACGCTACCGCGAGGATCGAGAACAACGTCATGGTCGGTGCGACCTCCGGCGCGACGGTCGACTGCCAGGATCTGTACGTCCCGACACCTCCGATCATCAGCCACAACGACGTGACCAATGACTCCGGGTCGGCCTACACCGCCGCCTGCGGATCGACGACAGGGAGCAACGGGAATGTCTCGGTCAACCCACGCTTCGTCGACCCGCTCGCCGGCGACTACCACCTTCGCGCCGACTCACCCCTGATCGACGCAGGCTCTGACACCTTCGCGCCGACGATCGACTTCGACGGCGACGCCCGACCGCACGATGGTGACGAAGACGGGACGGCAACGGCCGACATCGGCTACGACGAAGCCGTCGATCCGATCCTGCTGGTCCCACGTACCCTGGCGTTCGACGATTCGGTCGCTACCGTTCCTGGACCGACGCTCCCCATCGCCTTCACGAATCTGGGCGATGGGGCGGTCTCAGTGACCTCCGTCGCCAAGGGTGGACCGGACGCGGCGGACTTCGCGATCACGGCGAACACATGCTCCGGGGCAACGATGCCGGCGGGTGCGTCGTGTTCGGTGTCGGTCCGCTTCTCGCCTTCCGACATCGGCGAGCGGACCGCGACGTTGACCATCGTCGGTCCGGGCCTCGTCGGATCGCGCACGATCGCCCTGATCGGGACGGGCCTCGACCCGGTCCTGGTGACGCCGGGGAGCCTGGCGTTCGGCAACGTATCGTTGGGGACCACGTCGGATCCGTCGACCGTGAGCGTGTTCGACTACGGTGACGCACCCATGCCGGTGTCGAGCGTGGCGATCGACGGGGCGGACGCCGCCGACTTCGCGATCGCCGCCGAGGACTGCACCGGGACCCCGATCCCGGTCGCGATGGCGTGTGCCCTGTCGGTCACGTTCAGTCCCTCGGCCCTCGGAGCTCGGTCCGCGGTCCTGACCATCACGGGTCCCGCACCGATCGGCGCACGGACCGTCGCGCTGACCGGCACCGGCGTCGTCCCGGTCAGTGGCGTCGTCTGGGGCGGGACCGCGTTCGCCGGTCCGGCCTACACGTGGAACGCGGGGAGCGCGCTCGGGACGACGACCCAAGCGGGGGCCCAGCGCCTCCATCTCGCCTACGCCACGCATCGCATCGGCAGCAAGTGGGCTGCCGATGCGGGCCCGTACGCTGGGATCTACTACACCCGAGCCGTGAGCGGCGCCACGTGGTCGACTCCGTTCCGGGTGAACCCCACGGCGCAGCATGCCGAGCGCGTCGGGCTGGCCGCGTCCGGAACGCGGGTCTATGTGACCTGGGTGACCCAGACCAAGGTCGCCAGGTACTCAGGGACGGCGCCGCGCGTGCTGTACGTTCGGACGAACACCAACCACGGAGCCGCGACCTCCTGGAAGACCGCTCTCCGCCTGACCGGGACCACCGGCCGGGTCGACTACCCGACCATCGCCGCGACCGGGAGTGACGTCCACATCGCGTACACGGATGCCGTGACCGGGACCGTCAAGGTCGCCACGAGCCGGAATGCCGGCACGACCTGGACGACGCGCTCGATCGGGACCGCCACCACGTTGACGACGGATGGCCGCAGCGGGGTCCCGTCCGTCGCCGCCTTCGGGGCCACGGTCGCCGTCGTGTGGATCGCCGATCCCGCCGGGACGATCAAGGGTCGCGTGTCGCTGGACCACGGGACGACCTGGGGTCCGATCGAGACGATCGGCGCCACGCCGCTCGGGTTCGCCAGCGTCGCGGTTCGCGGGACGCGGATCGCCGTCGCCTGGTCCACGTTGGACGACGTGGTCGTGCGCCAGCGGTCAGGCGGCACGTGGGGCGCTCCGATGGCGATCGCGAGTCTCGCGCCCGGAGGGGATCCGGTCCCCTACGCTCCGATGGTCGTGCTCCAGGATCCGGACCGCGTCGGTGTGGCGTGGTCCGAGGAGCTCGACGCCGCGAGTCGCTCCAACCTTCGCTGGACGGAGTCGACCGACGGCGGTGCGACCTGGTACCAGACGCAGACGATCGCGACGACGTCGACGACCCGTGGCTACAACGACTGGGCCTCGGTCATCTGGCCGACCGCCGGCGCGCGTTCGGTCGTCTGGAACGGCTGGACGGCCAACAGCTCGGCCTTCCGCCTCTTCTTCCGCAAGGGCGCGGGCACGCCGACCGGCGTTACGGTCGCCGCGGCGGAGTGGACGCCCTCTTCGGGCCCGGGACTGTCGACCGACGGGACCCAGCGAGTCCCTGGGGGACCCGTTCGAGGTCCGACGCGCGTGGTCCGCTGAAGCCGTACCGGGCGACTGGGATCAGGCAGACGGATCGGGATCGGCCCTGTCGAGCGCGACGCGCCTCGATATCCGGCAGTAGCTCGCATCGTCCGAGCGTGGCCGGCCGCCGATCGATCAGCCAGGCTTGTCAAGGTGTTGGGCCCAGGATCGGCGACCACCGGCGGATCCTGGAACACCGCAGGACCGCCAGCTAGGCCGTGACGCGCACGCGGTCCGGGTCGTACAGCGGCCGAAGCGAGGCGCGCGCCGGGTAGCGCGTCCCGGCGACGTCGATCTCGAACCGTCGCCCGATGATCGCGTCCGCAGGCAATCCGGCCTCGTCCTCGAGCATCGCCAGTCCCACTGCGCCACCCAGCGTGTGGCCGTACGCGCCGGCCCGCACGTAGCCCAGCCAGCGACCGTCGCGCAGGACCGGCTCACCTCCGTACAGGATCGGCTCGGGGTCCTCGAGCAGTACCTGGACGAGACGCCGCGCCGGCGGCCCGGGGACGCGCGCCTGGAGTAGGGCCTCCCGGCCGATGAAGCCACCCGGCTTGTCCCAGGCGACGGCGAACCCGAGCCCGACATCGAGCGGGGTGTCCGTATTGTCGATGTCCAGGCCATAGTCGCGGTACGCCTTCTCGAGGCGCAGGCTGCCCATGGCCCCGAGCCCGACGTTCCCGTACCCCACGTCGCCACCGGCCTCCAGCAGGGCGTCATACACCGTCAGCGCCAGTTCCGTCGGAACGTGCAGCTCCCAGCCCAGCTCGCCGACGTAGGTGACCCGCAGGGCCAGGATCCGAGCGTAGTGCAGGTCGATCTCCCGGCCGGTCAGGTACGGGAACGACTCGGTGGACAGGTCCGCGCTGGTCAGCCGGCTCAGCAGCTCGCGCGAGCGCGGGCCCTGGACAGTCATCAGCGTCGTCGCCGACGTGACGTCGGTCACGGTCACGAACGCATCGTCGGGCGTGTGCCGCTCGATCCACGGCGCCATGCGGCGATGGATCAGGTCCGTGACGACGAGCAGGAACCGGTCCTCGGCCAGGCGGGTCACGGTCAGGTCCGCGACGATCCCGCCGCGCTCGTCCAGCCACTGGGTGTAGACGACCCGCCCGATCGGCACGGCCACGTCGTTGGCGCAGACCAGGTTCAGGACCCGTTCCGCGTCGCGGCCCTGGACGAGGAACTTGGCCATCAAGGACATGTCGAGCATGCCTACCGCCTCGCGGACCGTCCGGTGCTCGGCCGCCTGGATCGCGAACGCCGCGTTCCGGCCCCAGGCCTGTCCGAGGTGGGGGTGCGGCTGCGGCGCGAACCACTCCGGGTACTCCCAACCGGACGAGACCGCGAAGTGCGCGCCGGCGTCCGCCAGGCGGTCGTGGATGACCGAGCGCCGGACGTTCCGGGCACTCTTCGGGTGCCACGTGGGGAACGCCGCGTCGCCGAAGAGCGCACCGAGTTGCTCCACGGTCCGGTCCGCACGGAACCGGCGACTCGTCTCGAAGACCTGGGTCCGATCCACGCTCAGGCCGGTGATGTCCACCGGCGGAACGCCGTCCACGATCCACTGCGCCGTCAGGCTGCCGACGCCGCCGCTCAGCAGGATCCCGAGCGAATTCAGCCCGGCCGCCACGAAGTAGCCACCCAGCTCAGGTGACTCCCCGAGATGCGGCGAATGGTCCGACGTGAAGCTCTCCGGGCCGCAGAACATCGTCCGGACACCCGCCTCGTGCAGGGACGGGAAGCGGTCCATCGCCGCGGAGAGATACGGCCCGATCCGGTCCCAGTCGGTCGGCAGGCTGGCGAAGGCGACGTCCGGCGGGATGCCGTCGAGCGACCACGGCCCGGCGACCGGCTCGAACAGGCCGACGAGGATGCCGCCGCCCTCCTCCCGGTAGTAGCCGTACCGATCCGGATCCTCGACGACCGGCAGGTCCGGGTGGGCCCAGTCGACGGTGTCGGTGATGAGGTAGTAGTGCTCCGCGGCCTGGAGGGGCACCGAAACGCCCGCCCGCTCCCCCACTTCGCGCGCCCACATGCCGGCGGCGTTGACGACCACGTCCGCGGCGATGGTCCCGTGATCCGTCACGACGCCGGTGACGCGGCCACGGGCCGTCGTGACGCCCGTCGCGGTGATGCCTTCCAAGATCCGCGCACCGCCCTGCCGGGCGCCCCTGGCGTAGGCCATGGCCAGGTCCGCGGGGTTGACCCGGCCCTCGTCCGGGACGAAGAACGCGGCGAGGACGTCGTCCGTCTTCGCGGCCGGCCAGTGCCGCCCGAACTCCGCGGCCGAGATCTCATGGTTCTCGACACCGAACCCGCGCACGAACGCCGCCTCCCGCCGGAGCGTCTCGAGCCGCTGGGGCGTGGACGCCAGGTGCAGATGGCCGATCTGGCGGTAGCCGGTCGCCTGGCCCGTCTCGGCCTCGAGCGTCCGGCACAGGTCGCGCGTGTAGCGCGACATCCAGAGCAGCGTCTCGGTCGCCATCCCGGCACTCGTGATCAGGCCGGCGGCGTGCCACGTCGTCCCGGCCGTCAAGGTCCGCCGCTCGAGGAGGACGATGTCGGTCCAGCCGAGCTTCGTCAGGTGGTAGGCGATGCTGGTCCCGCTCGCGCCACCGCCGATGACGACCGCCTGGGCTCGCTCGGGCAGGTCCGTCCGCGGTGCGATCTCGGCGACGTCGCTCATGCGTCCGATGGTAGCGACGGGGCCCACGGAGTCGGTGGTGGTTGCGCGGGCCGGTGCGCGCGATGCCACGAGTGGCCTCGACCGGCGGCGACCCTCCGCGACAGCCAGGCTAGGCCAGGCGGTACACCCAGCAGTCGATCGGCTCGTAGTGGTCGTAGGTCTCGCTCAGGGCGACCGCGTCGTCGGTCGGGACGCCGAATCGCTCGGTCGCGGATGCCGTCATCAGGACATAGGCCTCGCCGCCTGTGACGGTCGGCGCGGCAGACTTCAGCAGGCGATGCGCCATGACCACGTCCGGTCCGACGAGCTCCCGATTGCCAGCGATCGACTGGACCACGAACGAACCGGCGTGGAGGATGAACTTCAGGTCCAGCAGATCCTTCCGAGCGCACACGCCGCAGCTGCAGCTCCAGATCTCGGACGCACCGTCGACGCGACGACGGAACTCCGAGTAGCACGCCTCCATGCACGCAAGCAACGCCCGCCCGGTCGGCACCACGTCGCCGTCCGTCGCAAAGGCGAAGACCGCATCCCCTTCCAGCTTGGACAGGGTGAACGGCGGCACGACCCGCTCCACGATCCCGTCGAGGAGGCTCGACATCATCCCGTAGGCCTCGGGGATCCGGGCATCGGTGTCGTCCGCGTGCGCCACCGCGACCGACTGGAGGAACGACGTGTAGCCGCTGATGTCGGCGAGGAGGAGCGGGCCGCTCGCCCGCGTCGGCACCTGGACGCTCACGCGGCCGTCCGCAGTCGATCGAGGCCGTCCAGGATCAGGTCCAGCCCGAAGGCGAACTCGAAGTCGTCGTCGCAACCGCCAAGCCCACCGTCGTGGCTGATCGACATCGTCAGCTCGGTGATGTACGGGTAGGTCTCCGCCATCTCCTGGGCCATGACCGCCGCCACGTCCGGGGTCATGGCGGACTCACCAGGGTCGTCGTAGAGCTCCTGGTTGAACCCGAAGATCCGGCTGCCGAGGACGTGCATGGCGTGGTGGGTGAGATCCACCGAGAATCCGGCCGATCGCAGCATCCCGATGACCGACTCCATGTACCGCATCGTCGCCGGGCCCGGGTTCTTGCGGGATTCGATGACCCTGGGCATCCATGGGTGTCGCAGCAACACGCTTCGAGCCGCCATGACTTGCGCATGGAGCGCCGTCTGCCAATCGGGATCCGGCTCGATCAGCTCGATCTCGCCGACGACCGTGTCGGCGATGCCGTCCAGGATCTCGTCCTTGTTCCTGGCATGGTTGTACAGCGACATCGCCTCGACGCCGAGCGCGTGACCGAGCTTGCGCATGCTGAGCGACTCGATCCCCGACTGGTCCGCGAGATCGATGGCGGCGCGCAGGACGCGCTCCTTGCTCAATGGCGTGCGTGGCTGGGCGCTGGCAGCGGTCTGCATCTGGATCCGGTCTCCTGACGGCTCGACGTCAACCCTACCGCACAGCGTACGGCCGGGACGCCGGACCGACGTTCCGGGCTTGACAGGACTTACAGTGTACGTCTAGTCTTCGTTCGCGGGTACTTACAGCGTATGTCTGCTGACCGGCCCGACCACGGAGGAGCCGACATGAAGGCCATCGCCCAGGACCGATACGGCTCAGCCGATGTGCTGGCACTCCAGGAGGTCGATCGTCCGGTGGTCGGCGACGACCAGGTCCTGGTCAGAGTCCGCGCGGCCGCGGTCAACGCGCTCGACTGGCACTTCATGCGCGGCGCGCCCTACATGGTTCGACCCATGCTGGGATGGCGTCGCCCGAAGGTGCGGGTCCGGGGCGTCGACGTCGCGGGTCGCGTCGAAGCCGTGGGCAAGGACGTGCGGGCGTTCCAGCCAGGCGACGACGTGTTCGGGTGGTGCAACGGCGCGTTCGCGGAGTTCGCCTGTGCGAGCGAGGACCACTTCGTCCTGAAGCCGTCGGACCTGACCTTCGAACAGGCGGCGGCGGTGCCGCTGGCCGCGATGACCGCCCTGCAGGGCATCCGTGATAGCGGACGGGTGGAGGCCGGCCACCGAGTCCTGATCGTCGGGGCGTCCGGGGGCGTTGGGACGTTCGCCGTCCAGATCGCCAAGTCCCTCGGGGCCGAGGTGACCGGGGTGTGCAGCACTCGCAACGCGGAGCTGGTCCGATCGATCGGGGCCGATCACGTGGTCGACTACACCCGCGACGATGTCACCCGGAGCTCGGAGCGTTTCGACGTGATCTTCGAGCTGGCCGGAACGGCCACCCCAGGTGCCTATCGGCGTCTGCTGACCCCGACCGGCACGCTCGTCATGTCGTCCGGCGATGGGGGTCGCTGGCTCGGTCCACTCGGGCGGATGCTCAAGGCGAAGATCGCGAACCCGTTCGTCAGCCAGTCGATGAGCTTCCTGTCGGCGGTCGAGAACCACGCTGACCTGGTCGTCCTCAAGGCCATGCTGGAGTCGGGTGCGATCCGGCCCGTCATCGATCGAACGTACTCGCTGTCGCAGGCAACGGATGCCATCCGCCACGTGGACGCAGGCCACACCCAGGGCAAGACCGTCATCACCGTGGCGTGACGCAAGTCGCTACGATCGGCGGATGAAGAAGATCGGCTTCCTGTCCTTCGGCCATTGGTCGGCGTCGCCCTACTCGCAGGTCCGATCCGGCTCGGACGCGCTCATCCAGTCGATCGAGCTCGCCGAGGCCGTCGAGGACCTGGGTGCGGACGGCGCCTACTTCCGGGTCCACCACTTCGCCCAGCAACTCGCCTCGCCCTTCCCGCTGCTGGCCGCGATCGGCGCACGGACGAAGCGCATCGAGATCGGGACGGCCGTCATCGACATGCGCTACGAGAACCCGCTGTACATGGTCGAGGACGCGGGTGCCGCCGACCTCATCTCTGGCGGCCGCCTGCAGCTGGGGATCAGCCGCGGGTCGCCGGAGCAGGTCATCGACGGCTTCCGCTACTTCGGCTACGAACCGGCCACTGGGGAGACGGACGCCGACATGGCCCGCCGGCACACCGAGGTCTTCCTCCGCGCCCTGTCCGGGGTCGGCTTCGCCCAGCCCAACCCCTCGCCGATGTTCCCGAACCCGCCCGGCCTGCTCCGCCCGGAGCCGCACGCGCCCGGGCTGCGCGACCGCATCTGGTGGGGTGCCGGGACGCGCGCCACCGCGCAGTGGACGGGCCAGCAGGGCATGAACCTGATGTCCTCGACACTCCTGACCGAGGACGCCGGCATGCCCTTCCACGAGCTGCAGGCCGAGCAGATCCGGTTGTACCGCGAAGCCTGGACGGCCGCCGGCCACGAGCGCGAGCCGCGCGTATCGGTCAGTCGCAGCATCTTCGCCCTGGTCGACGACCGCGATCGGGCGTACTTCGGGCAGGGCAACCAGGGAACGGACAAGGTCGGCTACATCGACGCCCAGACCAAGGCGATCTTCGGGCGCTCGTACGCCGCGGAACCGGACGTGCTGGTCAAGGAACTCGCCGGAGACACGGCCATCCAGGCGGCCGACACACTCCTGCTCACGGTCCCGAACCAGCTCGGCGTCGACTACAACGCCCACGCGATCGAGAGCATCCTCAAGTACGTGGCGCCGGAGCTCGGCTGGCGCTAGCCGCCCGCGAGGCCCGCGCGCAGGGCGCCGTCCAGGTCCGCCCAGAGATCCTCGACGTTCTCGATGCCGACCGACAGGCGACAGAGGGTCGGGCCCACCAGGGCCGCGTCGCCGGCGTAGCGCGCGCGGCGTTCGATGAGCGACTCGACACCGCCGAGGCTCGTCGCGTGGGTCACGAGGCGCAACCGCCCAAGGAAGGCCTCGGTCTGCTCGACCGAACCGGCGACCTCGAATGAGAGCATCGAGCCGGCGCCGTCCGGGAGGACCCGCGACGCCCGCTCGTGCTGGGAGTCACCCGGCAGGCCAGGGTAGTTGACCCTCGTCACGCCCGGGTGGACGTCTAGGCGACGGGCGAGCTCGGCCGCGCTCGCCTCGGCCCGATCCAGCCGCACCGCCAGCGTCCGCAGCCCCCGAAGGGCCAGGAACGCCTCGAGGTTCCCCGGGACGGAACCGTGGTCGTGGCGGAACGTGGTCAGGGCGGTCGCGTGGGCCGCATCCCGGCAGACGACCGCGCCCAGTAGCAGGTCCGAGTGGCCGCCGATGAGCTTCGTGGCCGAGTGAAGAACGAGGTCCGCGCCGAGCTCGAGCGGCCGCTGGCGGAGCGGCGTCGCGAACGTCGCGTCAACGACCGTCAGCGCGCCTCGTTCCCGGGCGCCGGCGGCGATCGCCGGGATGTCGGCGACGACGATGAGGGGGTTGGCGATGGACTCGACCCAGACCATGTCCGCGCCGTCGGCCGCGGCAAGCACCGCCGAGGTGTCGTCGGCCGAGGTCAGGCGGACCTGCAGCCGATCGCGCGCCGCCATCCGCTCGAAGATGTTCCGGACGCCGAAATATGTCGCCGACGACAGGACGACGGTCCCACCCTCCGGCACCAGGTCGGCGATCGCGGTCGCAGCCGCGAGCCCGGACCCGAAGGCCACGGCCTGGCCGCCATCGAGCGCTCCGAGCGCCGTCTCCAGTGCACCCCACCCGGCGTTGCCGTCTCGGCCGTATTCGATCGCCGCATCGTGGACGTAGGTCGCGCTCATCGTGATCGGTGGGTTCATCGCGGCGCCGCTGACGCGCTCGGGCCGGCCGGCCTGCACCGCGACCGTGTCGGCGGTCCAGGCGGGATCCAGTGTCAGCGGTGCGGGGTACGGTCGCTCCGGCATGGGTCAGTCGGCCGACTGGCTCGTCTGTGCCAGGCGGATCTCGACCATCAGGTCGGCCGCGAGTCGCTCCAGACCCCGGTGCACCTCGGAGACGTCGACCCCGGCCGGGACCACCGCACGCACGTGCGCGTGGAACATGTGGCTACCGGACATCGCCGCGGCGGGGCGATCGGTCGAGAGCTCCTCGACGTTGATCCCGTGCGTCGCGAGCAGGCTCGAGACCTCGTGGACGAGCCCCGGTCGATCGAGGCCGAGGAGTTCGATCTCGAGGGTCTGCTCTGGCTCGACAGCCGGCACCACGCTCCGCTCGACGACGACGTGCAGCCCACTCGCACTCAGCTGTCCAAGGGCCTCTTCGAGCGCCGTCGCCTGGTCTTCGGCCACTTCCACGCAGAGCACGCCGGCGAACTGGCCGGCAAGGTGCACCATCCGGCTCTCCAGCCAGTTGCCTCC
>CAZOHT010000029.1:30763-37911 GCA_964579825.1 uncultured Anaerolineaceae bacterium | reverse complement strand
TCCTTCGCGTTCTGGTTGTAGTCGAGGAACACGCCGTGGCGCTCTTCCTTCCACCACTTGCTGGTGGCGAGATCGGGTGCCCGCCGCTCCACGTCGCGGGCCAGGGCCAGGGCGGCCCGGCGGACCTCGGGGAAGGTCCAGCGTCGCTCGATGCGGACGTTGATGTGGATGCCGCGCGAGCCGGACGTCTTGGGCCAGCCGACGAGCCCGACGGCCTCCAGCGCCTCCTTGCAGACCATCGCGACATCGCGGATCTGGGCCCACTCGATGCCCGGGACCGGGTCAAGGTCGACTCGCAGTTCATCGGGATGGTCCAGGTCGTCGGCCCGGACCGGGTGGGGATTGAGGTCGATGCATCCGAGGTTGTTGATCCAGGCCAGCCCCGCCGCGTCCTCGACGACGATCTCGTCCGCGGTCCGACCGCTCGGGAAGGTGAGCTCGGCCGTGTGCAACCACTCCGGCGTGTTGTCCGGCGCCCGCTTCTGGAAGAACGGCTCCTTCGCGATCCCGTCGACGAACCGCTTGAGCGCCATCGGCCGGCTGCGGATGCCGGCCAAGGCTCCGTCGGCGACCGCCTGGTAGTAGCGGACGACGTCACCCTTCGTGACGCCCGCCTCCGGGAAGTAGACCTTCGACGGATTCGTGATCGTCACATCCCGGCCGTCGATACGCAGGACGTCCTGTTCCTTCGCCACCGCGACACGATACCGCTCGCGACCCAGGGAGCGGGTGTGCGGGTCCGGCGTCGGTCGACTCCGGCACCTGTCGATTCGGGCGTTCCGCATTCGTCGTAAGGTGACGGCGGCGAGAGACGCGGCCGATCCCGAACCGGAGGCGACCCATGCAGTACCTGCTCCTCATCTACGGCCCGGAATCCGAATCCGAGGACTTCTCCCCGGAGACGATGGAGGCCTACAACGCCTTCTGGGAACACGTCAGCGCGCGAGGCGCGCTCAAGGCCGGCGAGGCGCTGCATCCGGCCAGCACCGCGACGACCGTGCGGGTCCGCGACGGCAAGACCGTCACGACCGATGGCCCGTTCGCCGAGACGAAGGAGATCCTCGGCGGGTTCTACATCGTCGATGTCGCCGACCTGGACGAGGCGCTCGGATACGCCGCGATGATCCCCGGGGCGAAGACCGGCTCCGTCGAGGTGCGGCCGATCGTCGACTTCGCCGCGCTCGAGGGCGGGGCGTCGGCCGGCGCCGGCGCGGGCGCCGCGGCGAACTGACCGCCACCCACGAGGTCGTCGACCGCCTGTTCCGCGAGGAGCAGGGCCGGGCGGTCGCGACCCTGATCCGGGTCCTCGGCGACTTCGACCTGGCCGAGGAAGCCGTCCAGGACGCGTTCATCGCCGCCCTGGAGACCTGGCCGGTCCGCGGCATCCCCGCCAACCCGGGCGCGTGGATCACGACGACCGCCCGGAATCGTGCGATCGATCGCCTGCGCAGGCGCCGACGCCTCGTGGAGAAGACGGCCGAGATCGCCCGCGAGTCGGAGCTGGAGGCGTCGCTCTCCGCGATCGACCCGGGCGAGTCGGAGGACCCGATGCCCATCGCCGATGACCGACTCCGGCTCATCTTCACGTGCTGCCATCCGGCGCTCGCCATGGATGCCCGTGTGGCGCTCACGCTCCGCACGCTGGGTGGCCTGACGACCCCGGAGATCGCCCGCGCCTTCCTCGTGCCCGAGCCGACGCTCGCCCAGCGACTGGTGCGGGCCAAGAAGAAGATCCGCGACGCCGGGATCCCGTATCGCGTCCCGCCCACGAGCCTGCTCCCCGAGCGCCTGGATGGCGTGCTCCAGGTGCTGTATCTCGTGTTCAACGAGGGCTACACCGCGTCGTCAGGCGACGCCCTCGTCCGGCGCGAGCTGAGCGCCGAGGCCATCCGCCTCACCCGCATCGTCGTGTCGCTCATGCCGGACGAGCCGGAGGCGATGGGCTTGCTCGCCCTGATGCTGTTGACGGATGCGCGGCGTGAGGCGAGGACGTCGGCCGAAGGGGCGCTGGTCCTGCTCGAGGCCCAGGACCGGTCGCGCTGGGACCGGGATCGGATCGCCGAGGGCGAGGCCCTCGTCCAGCGCGCGCTCGAGCGCCACCGACCCGGTCCGTACCAGGTCCAGGCCGCGATCGCGGCCCTGCACGACGAGGCCCCGACCGCCGCGGACACGGACTGGGCGCAGATCGCCGACCTGTACCGGACCCTGGTGCGGCTGACGCCCACCCCGGTGGTCGAGCTCAATCTCGCGGCGGCCGTGGCGATGGCCGACGGCCCCGCCTACGGGCTGGCGATGATGGACGGCATCGCGGCGTCAGGCGATCTCGACGGCTATCCGTACCTGCCCGCTGCGCGCGCGGACCTGCTGCGACGGCTGGAGCGCTGGTCCGAAGCCGAGGCGGCCTACCGCCAGGCCCTCGTCCTGACGACCAACGGTCCCGAACGGGCGTTCCTGGAGGGCCGGCTGGCGGAGATGGAGGTGCGGCAGCGCGCCACGGGAGGGAACGTCGCGTGACGACGTCGCCACAGGTGAGTACGCTTGCTGGCCAGCAACGTACAGGAGCCCCGAATGCCCGCCGGAGTCCGCCACCAGCCTGAGACCTGGTCGGAAGACCGCGTCCTGGCCATCGCGGCCGCCCATCGGGAGGAACGTGGGCCGCTGCTGCCGATCCTGCACGACATCGTGGCGACCTTCGGGTACGTGGATCCGCGATGTGTGCCGCTCATCGCGGACGCGCTGAACCTGTCGCGGGCCGAGGTCCACGGCGTCATCACGTTCTACCGCGACTTCCGGACCACGCCCGGCGGGGCGGTGGAGGTCCGCATCTGCCGGGCGGAGGCGTGCCAGTCCGTCGGATCGGACGCGCTCGCAGCGGACGCACAGGTGCGCTTCGGGGTCGGCTTCGGCGAGACCACGGCGGACGGCCGGCTGACGCTGGACGAGGTCTTCTGCCTGGGCGACTGCGCGCTCGGCCCGGCGGTGATGATCGGCGACCAGGTCCATGGCCGGGTGGACGGCGATCGACTCGCGACGCTCGTGGCCGACGCGACGGGGACGCCCGCCCGATGACGACCCGGGTCTTCATCCCGCGCGACACCGCTGCCCGTTCGGTCGGGGCGGACGGCGTGGCCGATTCGCTCGCCATCCATGCACGCGACCGCTCGCTCGACGTGACGATCGTGCGGAACGGATCGCGCGGCCTGCTCTGGCTGGAACCGCTCGTCGAAGTCGAGACGACTGCGGGCCGGATCGCCTACGGACCGGTCGCGCCCAGCGACATCCCGGGTCTGTTGGATGCGGGCTTCCTGACCGGCGGCGAGCATCCCCTCCGCCACGGCCCCACCGACGAGATCCCGTACCTCGCCCGCCAGGAACGGCGGATGTTCGCCCGGGTCGGCGTCATCGATCCGCTGTCCATCGCGGACCATCGCGCGCACGGTGGCCTCGTCGCGCTTGAGCGCGCCCTCGCGATGGCCCCGGCGGACGTCGTCGCCCAGGTCACGGCCTCCGGCCTCCGCGGTCGCGGCGGCGCCGGGTTCCCGACCGGCATCAAGTGGCAGACCGTGCTGGATACGCCCGGCGAGCTGAAGTTCGTCTGCTGCAACGCCGACGAGGGCGACTCGGGCACGTTCGCGGACCGGATGCTCATGGAGGGCGACCCGTTCCTCCTCATCGAGGGCATCGTCATCGCCGCCCATGCGGTCGGGGCCAGCGAGGGCTTCATCTACATCCGATCGGAGTACCCGGCCGCGGTCGAGACGATGCGCGCCGCGATCCTGGCCGCCGAGCGCGACGGCTGGCTCGGTGCCGGGATCCTGGGCACGGACCTGCGGTTCGACCTCCAGGTGCGGGTCGGGGCCGGCGCCTACATCTGCGGCGAGGAGACCTCGATGCTCGAGAGCCTCGAGGGCAAGCGGGGGCAGATCCGCCCGAAGCCGCCACTCCCCGCCATCGAGGGCCTGTTCGGCAAGCCGACCGTCGTCAACAACGTCCTGTCGCTCGCGTCCGTGCCGGACATCCTGGCCAACGGCGCGGAGGCCTACCAGGCGCTCGGGCTGGGCCGGTCGCGCGGGACCCAGGTCTTCCAGCTGGGCGGCAACATCGCCCACGGCGGGATCGTGGAGCTCCCGTTCGGGTTACCCCTGCGGGCGCTCGTCGAGGACTTCGGTGGCGGCACGCGGACCGGACGCCCGATCCGCGCGGTCCAGGTCGGCGGCCCGCTCGGCGCCTACCTGCCGACGTCCCAGTTCGACCTGCCGATGGACTACGAGGCGTTCGTCGAGGCCGGGGCGATGATCGGCCACGGCGGCATCGTCGTCTTCGACGAGACGGTCGACATGGCCAAGCAGGCGCGCTTCGCGATGGCGTTCTGCGCCGAGGAGTCGTGCGGCAAGTGCACGCCGTGCCGGGTCGGCTCGGTCCGCGGCGTGGAGGTCATCGACCGGATCATCCGCGACGAGGACCGCTACGCGAACCTGACCCTGCTCGAGGACCTGTGCGAGGTCATGACCGACGGCTCGCTGTGCGCGATGGGCGGGCTCACGCCGATGCCCGTTCGCAGCGCTGTGCGACACTTCGGCGAGGACTTCGAGCGGCCGGCGGCCGCGCCCACGAGTGGAGGCCAGGCATGACGCTCATCCGGGAGCAGGACTTCGGGACCAAGGCGCGTCCGGGTCCCGCCACGGTCCATGTCCAGGTGGATGGCCGTGACGTCGACGTCCCCGAGGGCACCTCGATCATGCGCGCCGCCGCGACCGTGGGCGTGGAGATCCCCAAGCTGTGCGCGACCGACTCGCTGGATGCGTTCGGCTCGTGCCGCCTGTGCGTCGTGGAGGTGGACGGCCGGCGCGGGACGCCCGCCTCGTGCACGACCCCATGCAGCGACGGGATGTCGGTCCGGACCCAGACGGACAAGGTCCAGCGCCTCCGGACCGGCGTCATGGAGCTGTATTTCAGCGACCACCCGCAGGACTGCCTGACCGGGACCGGCGGCGGCCACGGCTGCGAACTCCACGACCTGGCCGACACGGTCGGCCTGACCGAGGTCCGGTACGGGCAGCCCGAGACCAGCCACCAGGATGCCGCCAAGGACATCAGCAACCCGTACTTCGCATTCGATCCGGCCAAGTGCATCGTGTGCTCCCGGTGCGTCCGAGCGTGCGACGAGGTCCAGGGCACGTTCGCCCTGACCATCGCCGGTCGCGGCTTCGACTCGCGGGTGTCGGCCGGCCAGGACCAGCCGTTCCTCGAGTCCGAGTGCGTGAGCTGCGGCGCCTGTGTCCAGGCCTGCCCGACGGACGCCCTCCAGGAGAAGACGCTCATCCAGCTCGGCCCGCCGAACCGGAGTGTCCTGACGACCTGCGCGTACTGCGGCGTCGGATGCTCGTTCAAGGCCGAGCTGAAGGGCGACACGGTCGTGAACATGGTCCCGTACAAGGACGGCGGCGCGAACGAGGGCCATTCCTGCGTGAAGGGCCGGTTCGCGTGGGGCTATGCCAGCCACGAGGACCGGGTGCTGGATCCGATGGTCCGCGACTCGATCGACGAGCCATGGCGCAAAGTGACCTGGGACGAGGCCATCGCCCACACGGCCCGGCGCTTCACGGAGATCGCCGCCCAGTACGGCGCGAGCGCCATCGGCGGGATCACCTCGTCGCGCTGCACGAACGAGGAGGTCTACCTCGTCCAGAAGATGGTCCGCGCGGCGTTCGGGACGAACAACGTCGACACCTGCGCGCGGGTCTGCCATTCGCCGACCGGCTACGGCCTCAAGACGACCTTCGGCACGTCGGCCGGCACGCAGGATTTCGCGTCGGTCGCCAAGGCGGACGTCATCGTCGTCATCGGGGCCAACCCCACCGACGGCCACCCGGTCTTCGCGTCGCGGATGAAGCGGCGACTGCGTGAGGGCGCCAAGCTCATCGTCATCGACCCGCGCCGGATCGACCTCGTGCGCAGCCCGCACATCGAGGCCAGCCATCACCTGCAGCTCCTGCCCGGCACGAACGTGGCCGTCATCAACGCCATGGCCCACGTCGTCGTCACCGAAGGGCTCATGGACCAGCCGTTCGTCGATGAGCGGTGCGAGGACGTCGAGGCATGGGCCGCGTTCATCGCCCGGCCGGAGAACAGCCCCGAGGCGATGGAGCCGATCACCGGCGTCCCGGCCGCCGAGCTGCGCGCCGCCGCCCGGCTGTACGCCACCGCCCCGAACGCCGCGATCTACTACGGCCTGGGCGTCACCGAGCACAGCCAGGGTTCGACGATGGTCATGGGGATGGCCAACCTGGCCATGGCGACCGGCAACATCGGGCGCGAAGGCGTCGGCGTCAGCCCGCTGCGTGGCCAGAACAACGTCCAGGGTTCGTGCGACATGGGCTCGTTCCCGCATGAGCTGTCGGGCTACCGCCACGTGTCCGATCCGACGGTACGTGAGCTGTTCGCCGACCTGTGGGGCGCGCCGATCCATCCGGAACCCGGCCTGCGCATCCCGAACATGCTCAGCTCGGCCATCGACGGCACGTTCCGGGGCATCTTCATCCAGGGCGAGGACCTGGCCCAGTCGGACCCGAACACCCAGCACGTGACCGCCGCGCTCATGGCGATGGACCTGGTCGTCGTACAGGACCTGTTCCTCAATGAGACCGCCAAGTACGCCCACGTCTTCCTGCCCGGGACCTCGTTCCTCGAGAAGAACGGGACGTTCACCAACGCCGAGCGCCGGATCAACCGGGTCCGGCCCGTCATGGCACCGGCGACCGGCAAGCACGAGTGGCAGGTCTCGGTCGAGATCGCGGCGGCGATGGGCTACCAGATGTCGTACGCGGACGAGTCCGAGATCATGGACGAGATCGCCGCCCTCACCCCGACGTTCGCGGGCGTGTCGTTCAAGAAGCTCGACGAGCTGGGCAGCATCCAGTGGCCGTGCAACGACGCGGCGCCGAGCGGCACCCGGACGATGCACGTCGACGCGTTCGTGCGCGGCAAGGGCCACTTCGTCGAGACGGCCTATGTGCCCACGGACGAACGGACCAACCGCAAGTTCCCGTTGCTGCTCACGACCGGCCGGATCCTGTCGCAGTACAACGTCGGCGCCCAGACGCGCCGGACGATGAACAACACCTGGCATCCGGAGGACGTGCTCGACA
>CAZOHT010000029.1:5843-30663 GCA_964579825.1 uncultured Anaerolineaceae bacterium | reverse complement strand
GCCCAGACGCGCCGGACGATGAACAACACCTGGCATCCGGAGGACGTGCTCGACATCCATCCGAGCGATGCCGAGATGCGCGGGATCCGCGATGGCGACATCGTGTCGCTGGCCAGCCGGGTGGGCGAGACGACGCTGAAGGCGCAGCTGTCCGAGCGGATGCCGCCCGGCGTCGTCTACACGACCTTCCACCATCCGGTCACCGGCGCCAATGTCGTCACGACCGAGTACTCCGACTGGGCGACCAACTGTCCCGAGTACAAGGTGACCGCCGTCCAGGTCACGCCCGCCCCGACCACGAAGCCGCTGATCATGCACGAGGTCCCGCTCGAATCGACGCTCGTGGAGGTCGGTGCGGCCGGCGCGAGGGCCGGAGCCGCCGCGCCGCGTGGCTGACCACGGCCTGGATCGGGACCTGGTCCGGATGGCGAACCAGATCTCGCGCCAGTTCACCTACCTCACCGATGCCGAGGCGGCGGAGAAGGTCGCCTACCACCTGCACGCCTTCTGGGAACCGCGGATGATCGCCGGCCTCGAGTCCCATGCCGCCCTCCAGCCGGGCGACTTCGATCCGATCGTGCTGGCCGCCACCCGTCTCCTCGAGGAGCAGTACGGCGACGCCTCCGCGGTGCACTAGGCCAGCTGGCGAAGGTCCCGACCCAGCGACACGGTCTCGTGGAAGCCCGCCAGCGCGTGGGCATCGCGCGCACGGTGGAAGCCCGACAACGCGGTCTCGCGCGACGCACGCCCGGTGAACCAATCGTCGACGGCCGCCGCCAGCAGCCGAGCGTGGACGCCCGCGTTGTCCATGCCCAGTCCGGTCCAGGCGTCCTGCTGCATCCCGGCGTCGCCGACGAGCGCCCACCCGGGACCGACCGGTACGCGCACGAGGTTCGTCTGCGGCCCGCGGCCGAGGAGCCCGCTCGCCGGTGACGCGGCGTCGAATCGCTCCGCCAGCCCAGCGTGATGGCGGAGACGCTCGGTGAACGCGTCCAGGCCGCCGCCGCGCATCTCGGCGAAGGTGTCGAGGGTCACCGACAGGGCGATGCACGAGATGCCGGCATCGCTCGGGAAGACATACGCCATCTCGTCGCCGTCCATCGAGAACTCCGGACCGTCCGGCGGCGCGCCGTCCGGTCCCGGGAAGCCGGACACATACGTGTAGAAGCACCCGCGCACCCGCCCGGCATCCTCCTGGACCGGTGCCGCCACGAGCCGCGCGACGGCCGAGTTGTGGCCGTCGGCTCCGACGACGAGACGGGCTCGGATCTCGCGTTCGGTGTCTGCGTCGCGCAGGACGACGCCGACGACCTCCTCGCCGTCGCGCAGGACCGAGGTCGCCTGGACGGCCTCGATGAACGTGACCCCCGGGGACGCCGCGGCTCGATCCGTCAGGAGCGCGTCGAGCGGTTCGCGCCGGACCGACAGGCAGTACCCCACCGTGCCCGGATCCTGCGGCGGTCCGGCGACGGCGTCCCCGGAGCCCGTCTCGTAGCTGAACTCGCGGACCAGCGGCGGCGCGCCCGTCGCGAGGGCGTCGGGCAGGATCCCGAGGTCCTCCAATACCCCCACGAGGCCCGCCCCTCGGAAGAAGTGGGTGGAGATGGTCGTGCTCGGGAAGGTGGCACGGTCGATCAGGAGGACGCGCCAGCCCCGGTCGCCCAGGTACGTCGCCAGGGCCGATCCAGCGACTCGGGCGCCGACGATGGCGACGTCGTAGTCGGGTCCAGTCGCGGACAGGTCGGTTCGCATGGACCGATCGTACTCGTCGGGACCTTGACACCGTCTTGTCCAGACGCTATATCGTTCATCGATAGAGCAGCCGTCCGCTGGAGAACCCGCATGGCCGACGCGACACACGAGACCGATCGCTACGCCGAGCCCTCGCTGCTGATCCTGGTCAGCCTGTCCGATGGCCCGAAGCACGGCTACGCGATCATGGAGGACGCCGAGGCGCTGGGCGGACGTCCGCTCGGCGCCGGGACGCTGTATGCGGCCCTGGCCCGGATGGAACGCCTGGGCCTGATCGAACCGCTGCCGCCGGACGGGAGCCGGCGTCGACCGTATCGCCTGACCGGGGCCGGTGCCGCGGCCCTCCGGACCCAGCTCCAGAGCCTGCGGCGCCTGGCGGACACCGGGCTGGGACGACTGGACGGCGTCCCGGGATGAGCCGCCTGATCGCCCTGTATCCCGCCCCCTGGCGCGCGCGGTACGAGGACGAGTTCCTGGCGCTCCTGGCCGAGCGCCCGCCGGAGTCCGTCGGCGAGCGACTGGACATCGTCCGCGGTGCGATCGACGCCCGACTCCATCCCCAGCTGCCCGGCGTCGAGCGCGTTCGGGATCGCACCGGCTATGCCGTCCTCCTGGGATTCGTGGCGTTCTGGGCCGGGATCGGGATCGCGGCCAATGGCCCGGTCCACTACGACGAGTACGGCTCGTATCGCGACGGGGTCGCTGGCCTCCCGTTCCTGGTCCTCGCGATGTTGTTGCTATCGGTGGGCTACTACCGGGTCATCGTCCACCTGCCCCTCACGTCGAGCTGGACGGCCCTCGCGGGCACGTTCGCCATCATCACCGGTCCGTGCTGGGGGTTCATGCCGTGGTTCCTGCCGGCCGGGATCGTGTTCGTCGTGGGTACCTTCGGCCTGGCGGTGGGCGCCACGCACGCCCGGGTCCTGTCGCGCTGGACGGCCGCCCTGGTGGCCCTGTCCCTCGTCGTCCCGGCCGCGCTCTTCGCCGCCATGCTCGTCCTGCCGTGGTACGCGCTGCGCACGTCGGAGGTCTCGGCGGTCGTGGTGATCGCGCCACTCAGTCTCCTGTGGCTCGCGATCGGGGCTGCCCTCCTGCGCGGGTTCGCGCCGTCCGCGGACCGGCCGGCCGTCGCTTGATGGCGGTGCCGCGGGTCATCTGGCTGGCGACCGGGATCGCCTGGGCGAGCCGCTCCCTCATGTCGCTGGCCGACCCGGACTACTGGGACCCGGTGACCGCACTCGACTGGAGCTCGGTCTGGCTCTACTCGATCGCGTGGCTCCTCATGGCGCCGTCGGTCCTGCTCATGGCGCGCCTGGCGCCGACTCGCCTGGTCCTGACGTGTGCCGCGATCGTCGCGGCTGCGGCGGTGGTGGCCGGCGCTGCGAACGCCCTCGAGGACGGGCTTGGGATGCACTCGCTAGGGAGCGCCTACGTGGTCGGTGTCATGGTCGCGTGGCTCGGGCTCGTGCCGCTGGCCGTGGCGTTCGGGCTGGCGCACGCGCCTCGGTTGGCCGGACTGTGCGCGGTGCTGGTCGTCGGGATCCCGCTGATCAACACGGGCGGCTCGGTCGCGGTCCTCATCGCGCTCGGTGCCCTGGCGATCCGACCCGCGTGGTTTTCGACGCCCGGTGCGACTCCCTCTCTCGAGCCGATCAGTCCGCCATCGTCATGACCCGGTGGGTGCCCAGCAGGAACGGCGGCAGCCAGGCCGGGATGTTCGAGAACGGTAGTACGTCCGGGTGGAGCTGGATGCCGAGTGAGTCGGCCATGAACCGGCGCCGCGCGCCGATCCGCGCCCAGGCGTCCGGGTAGCGCGCCGCGAAGGTCGCCCGCAGGGTCTCGTCCGCCAGTGCGAGGCCGTTCTCGATGTTGGTCGTGAAGTACGGCGTCCCGGTCGCCGGGATGATGTCGCACTGGAAGGCCATCCCGGACCGCAACTCGATCGTCGACCCGGGTGTGATCGGCGAGTTGAGCCACTCGTCCTGGTGGATCTGGTGCCCGGGGTTCAGGAAGATCCCGAAGAACGGGTCGCCCAGGTGGCGATCGACGATCTCGTGGATCGCGCCGCCGGTCTGGCCCACGTGGAGCGCCTCGTACCACTCGGCGACGGCCGCGAAGTACGGCCCGACGAGCCGGTCCACGTAGTCGCCGATGTCCGCCGGCAGGCCGCCCTCGTCCTCGATCACGAAGCCGGCCCGGCAGTCCAGGGCGCCCCAGATCCCGAAGGCGACCGTGAACGGGTCGCCGTGCTCGATCGGTCGATCGCCCGGACTCAGGAGGCCGAGGCGAGCGCGCGGTCCGGCGGTCAGCATGAGGTGGCACGACAGCGGGGTCCCGTCCCAGCCCAGGAGGGCGACCGCCTCGCGTTCGGTCATGCCAGGTCGCAGACCGGCGAGCAGCGACCGGATCCCGGTCGACGTCACGCCGGACGCCGCCTCCATCATCGCCAGCTGCTCCACCTCGTTGATGGCGCGCAGGCCATCGGCCGCGTCGATCAACAGGTCGCCGGCGTTCTCGACCAGGCCGCTCGGTCCCACAAGACCGCGCAGCGTGTCGACCAGGAACGCCGGAACCTCCATGGTGGCGCGCGTGGCGTACGTCTTCCAGCCGACCACGCCCACCGTGGACCCGGTCCCGATGCCCTCGTCGCCGAGGATCTCGGTCAGCGGCAACGACCGGTCCCGTGGCTGGGCCGGCAGGCTCAGGTCCTGGTAGCGATGCCGGCGCATCGGGAGCGGTGCCGCCCCGGCCATGCCGTAGCACTCGTTGCCGACCAGGACCGCCGGGTCGCCGTCCGGCCCGACGATCAGGATCGCCTCCTCGAACCGCGGGTCGAAGCCGGTCAGGTACGACAGGTTGGCACTGTGTTCGCGGTCGGCGTAGACGACGAGACGGGCGTAGCCGCGGTCCGCCATCCGGTCGCGCAACCGGGCCATCCGACCGGCGTAGAGCGCGGGCTCCAGGTCTGGCCGCGTCCCCGCCCGGCCGAAGTCGGGCAACGTCACCTCGGCGAGCCGGGCGGTTCGGCCCTGGCGTGTCATCGCGGCCTCCTGATCACGGCGTCCACGGCAGCGCCTCGGTGGCGCCGCGTTCGATGGTGGCGAAGGTGTCCGCCGCGATCGTGAGCCATGGACCGACCTCCCCGTCGGGCCAGGTGACCCGGACCCGGGCGTCGGGGGCCGCGCCCAGCCCCGCGTGGATCCAGCCCAGGTCGCCGCTCGCATGGCCACCACCGATGGTGACCTCACGCTGGGTCGTGCGTCCGCCGGCTTCGACCTCCAGCCACGCTCCGATGGCGTCGTGGTTCGGCCCTGGCTGCTCGAGATCCACGGCGATCCAGTGGCCCATCGGCACGGGCGTGGTCGCATCGCCGGACCCCACGTTCCGCCAGGCCCGCACGTTCTCGTTGCGCAGGACCTGGACCAGGTCCAGCGCCCCGTCGAGGTTCAGGTCGACGAGCGCCGCGCCTCGCGCCATCCCGTAGCGCGTGATCCCGGCCGCCTCGGCACCCTCCACGAACGTGCCGTCGGCCTGGCCGATGAACAGGTTGCTCGGGTCCTGTTCCGCGTAGCCGACCTCACCCCCGACGTTGCCCTTGCTGACGTACAGGTCCAGGTAGCCATCGTCGTTGACGTCACCGTAGTCGGGATGCCAGGCGGTGGACGGGAGGTCCTCGTCGCCGATGTACGGTCGCTGCGCGGTCACGCCTCGCTCGAGGGCGATGTCCGCGTACGCCGGCCGAGTCGGGCCGTCGGCGAGCGTCTGGAGCTTGTTGTCGGCCTGGCTCGTCAGGTAGACCTCCGGGTAGCCGTCGCCGGTCACGTCCTGGCTGGCGATGCCCATCCCCCACAGGCGCAGGAGCGCCCAGCCCTCCTCCCGGGTATACAGGCGCGGCGCCTCTCCCGGCGCCACTCGCCAGAGCTGCTCCTCGCCATCGACGTAGTAGTGGCGGTCGTTCGAGACGCGCAGATCACGCCGGCCGGACCGGTCCCAGTCGCTGAAGAGCATCGAGAGACTGCACCAGCCCGGGGACAGGGCGAGCGGGGCGGCATAGGTCGTGCCGTCGGCGGCGGGCCTGACGAGGAGGCTGTCGTCGCAGCCGGAGGCAGGCTCGCCGTCGGGATCGAGCGTCAGGTACCGCCCGAACGCCAGGGTCGGCAAGTCGGCGTCGGGCGTCTCCCACGACGCGCTGAATGCGACCGTCCAGGCCGGATCCACCGGCAGCCCCAAGCGTTCGCTCGCCCGTTCGAAGCGGCAGTCGCCAAGCCCCCGCAGGACGACGGTCTCGCCGAGCCGGAGCACGGCGAGATCGGTCAGCCGATCGCCATCGATGTCGATCGGGTAGGCGCCCGTCACGGACGTGAGGTCGGTCGCGGCGTCGTGGATCGCCTCGAACCGGAGCGTCCCGCCGACCGGACTCGTGTTCCGGAACAGGCCCGCGGGACCCTCACCGCCGGCGATGTACAGGTCGGGCTGCCGGTCGCCGTCGCAGTCGAACGTGGCGACCCCTCCACCCACGACGTACGGGTACGCCCCGGTGTAGGCATGGACGAGACCGCCCGACGTCGCCTCGTCGACGTACCGCGGCGAAGCGGCGGCGGCCGAGCCCGCCCACGGTGCCGCGCCGCTCACGGTGAGGGCGGTGATCCCGGCCACCACGGCCACGATCGCAAGCAGCGCGACGGCGACGACCGGACCCGGGCGCCTGGTCTGTCGTGCGACCGCATCACCGGTCCCCGGGGCGGCCTCGAGCGGGGCGGTTGGCTGGCTGACCGTGATGTCCTCCGGGACGAGCCGCGACGGGCGCGCGACACGGGCGGCTATTACAGCACAGGAACCCGGGCCGGCCCGCCGACGGGCCGGTCGGACATCCGGCTGATCGCGCCCGTCAGTGCTCGGCCGCGGCGAAGATCCGTTCGATCACCCGCAGGTTCGCCACCGCGTCGTCGGGCGGGACGGGGACCGGCGTCCCGTCGAGGACCGCCGCCGCGAACCGCTCGGCTTCGACGGTGTACGGGTCCGCGGTCTCGAACTCCAGGGTCTCCGTCGCGGGCGCGACCGGGGGATCGCCGCCGGCCGTCACGAAGATCCGGGTCGGGCGGTCGGGCGGGATGTTGAACGGGATCCCGATGGAGATGCGGCCCTCCGTCCCGTAGATCTCGACGCGCTGGTCCGTCTCCGTCCGGATGGCGCAGGTGAAGGTGGCCACGCCGGCCCCGAACTCGAGGATCGCGCTCGTGACGACGTCCACGCCATCGGTCCCATCGCGCGTGATCGCGGCCGACACCCCGGTCGGTTCCGTGCCGAACAGCATCCGCGAGAGGTTCACGTTGTAGCAGCCGATGTCGTACAGCGCCCCGCCACCGATCGCCCGGATGTTGCGGATGTTCGCCGCATCGTCGTTGTAGTACGAGAACCAGCTCTGGATCGCGGTCAGGCGACCGATGCGGCCGGAGGCGACCAGCTCCCGGACGGCCACCCACGACGGGTGGAGGCGGTACATGAACGCCTCCATGAGGACGATGCCCTCGGCCCGGCAGCCCTCGACCATGCGTTCCGCGTCGGCGGCCGTCATGGCCAGCGGCTTCTCGCACAGGACGTGCTTGCCAGCTCGCGCGGCCGCCAGGGTCCACTCGGCATGCAGGTGGTTGGGCAGCGGGATGTAGACCGCGTCCACGTCTGGATCCGCGAGGAGAGCCTCGTACGACCCGTGGGCGCGCTCGATCCCCAGGCGGTCGGCCACGGCGCGCGCTCTCGCGCCGTCGCGCGAACCGATCGCCACGACCTCGCAGCGGGCGGCCTTGCGCATCCCCGGGATGACCTTCTCGGTCGCGATGTCCGCGGTGGACAGGATCCCCCAGCGGAGCGTCATCGGGTCAGCCCCACGACTGTTCGGTGACCGGCCGTAGCGCGACCTCGAGGATCCGGTGGGTTCGCGGGCGGGTCAGGACGAACATCACCGTCTCGGCGACATCGTCGGGCGCCATCATGCCGGCCAGCGCCGGCATGTCCGGCGTGCGGCCGCGACCCATCGCGAAGTCGGTCGCGACGCCGCCCGGACAGACGTTCGTGCAACGGATGCCGTGCTCGCGAAGCTCGTGATCCAGCGCCCGTGTGAGCCCGACCTGGGCGAACTTCGAGGCGCAGTAGACGGCCTCGTTCGGGAGACCCCGCCGACCCGCCTCGCTGGCGACGGTCACGAGGTCGGCGGCGTCACTCCGCATCAGGTGGGGGAGGGCCGCCCGGACCGCGTAGATGGCGCCCTTCACGTTGACGTCGATCATCTCCTCGAGCTGGTCCGCCGGGAGGTCGAGGAACGGGCCGTAGGCGCCCACCCCGGCGTTCACGATCAGGATGTCGAGCTGGCCGAAGCGCTCGGCCGTCTCGTTCGCGACCGCGACGAGGGCTGCCGGATCGCGGACATCCGCGGGCCGGGCGACGGCGCCGGCGATGCCCAGATCGTCCCCGCTGCGGGAGGCGAGCCCGAGCCGCACGCCGGCGGCATCGAGCGCTCGGGCCACCGACGCCCCGATGCCTCGACTCGCACCCGTGACCAGTGCGACACGACCGTCCAGGGACTGCATGGACCCTCCTCCGCACCCCGGATCGGCGCCAGGGTGCAACCGACTCTTGACATGGCCGACCGGTTGTAAGAGTCTCGCACAAACGTTTGGAAGAGAGGAACACAAATCCGGTGATGGTCGGTCGGGACGAGCTTGGGCACCGCAGCGAGACCGTTCGCCGGGCGAATCTGAGCGCCATCGTCCGGGAGCTGCACGACTCCGGCCCGTCGTCTCGATCCGACCTCGTGGCCCACACCGGCCTCACCCGCAGCGCGATCCGTGCCCTCATCGGCGAGCTGGTCGCCGGCGACCTCGTCACGGAAGAGCGCGCGGCCCTCGACGGCACGCCCGGGCGGCCATCGCCGGTCGTCCGGCCGAACCCGCATGGCGCCGTGGTGCTCGGTCTGGAGCTGGCCGTCGACTCGCTGGCGGCTGCGGCTGTCGGGCTGGGCGGCGAGGTCCTCGACCGTGTCCGGGTGGAGCGACCGCGGGGTCGTTCGAGCGTGGATGACATCGCCACGGACCTGGCCGGACTCGCGGCCACCGTGCGTGAACGGTTGCCTGCGGACGATGTCGTCATCGGCGTCGGTGTCGCGGTCGTCGGTGTCGTCCGGCGCAGCGACGGCCTGGTGTCGATGGCGCCGAACCTGGGCTGGCGCGATGAGCCGCTCGGCAAGCGGCTGACCGTCGCGATGCGCACGACGGTACCGATCTCGATGGCCAACGAGTCGGACCTGGCGGTCATCGCGGAACAACGGCGCGGCGCCGCGAAGGGAGCCCGGAACGTGGTCGTGCTGTGGGGCTCCATGGGCGTCGGTGGCGGTGTCATCGTGGATGGCTCGCCGCTCCATGGCGTGGCCGGCTACGGCGGCGAGGTCGGCCACATGCCGGTCAACCCGGACGGCATCCCGTGTCGGTGCGGCTCGATCGGGTGCTGGGAGTCCGAGGTCGGCGGCGCGGCGCTGCTGCGTCGGGCCGGGTACTCACCGGAGGGCGGCACGGAGGCGATGCACGCCGTGATGCGCGACGCCGAGGCGGGATCGCCGCTCGCGTTGACGGCGCTGGCCGAGACGGGTCGATGGCTCGGCATCGGGATCGCCGGCCTGATCAACCTGCTCAATCCTGAGCTCATCCTGATCGGCGGTCAGTTGGCGCCGTTCTACCCGTTCGTCCGGTCCACCCTGGAGGCGGAGCTCGACCGGCGCGCCCTTCGCGCGTCGCGTCAGCTCGTCCGCGTGGGGCCGACCGGGCTAGGCATGGACGCGCCGCTCCTCGGCGCGGCCGAACTCGCCTTCGAACCCCTGCTGGCGGACCCAGCGGCCTGGCTCGGCGCCAGGCCCGCGGTCGGGAACGCGGTGAGCGCATGACGGTCGCCGTGGCCATCCCGCAACCTGCGCGATCGGCTCCGAATCACCGTATCCACGGACAAGGGAGGGTGGTAGCCTAGCGGCCGACACCAATGGGAGATGGGGTCACGTTTCGGAATCGGCTCGGTCCCTGGCGGACCGGGCGACCTGAGGAGGAGACAGAGTTGCTGAAGAGTCGAGCACTCGTACTCGCAGCCAGCGCGATGATCGTCGCGGCTGCGTGTAACAGCGGGAGCGGCGCCAGCGTCGCCCCGAGCGGTGGATCCGCGGCCGGCTGCAAGGTCGGCGTGTCGTGGAACAACTTCAAGGAAGAGCGCTGGGCGAAGTGGGACGAGCCCAGCATCAAGGAAGTCGTCGAGGCGGCTGGCGGTTCGTACGTCGGCACCGACGCGGGTTCGTCCGCTGAGAAGCAGGCGACGGACGTCGAACAGCTCATCACGGATGGCGCGAAGGTCATCATCATCCTCGCCCAGGACGGGACGGCGATCCAGCCGACCGTGAAGGCCGCGGTCGACCAGGGCATCCCGGTCATCGCGTACGACCGCCTGATCGAGAATGAGAAGGCGTTCTACATCACGTTCGACAACCCGCTCGTCGGCCAGCTGATGGCCGAGGAGATGATCAAGGTCGTGCCGAAGGGCAACTACGTGATCATCAAGGGCAACAGCGCGGACGCCAACTCCGACTTCCTTCGCTCGGGCATCGAGAAGGTCATCGGTCCGGCCGTCGCCTCCGGCGACATCAAGATCGTCGGCGAGGACTACACGGACAACTGGGATGCGGCCATCGCGCAGACCACGATGGAGCAGTACCTCACCGCCGAGAACAACGACATCCAGGCCGCCCTCGTGCTGAACGACGGCATGGCCGGCGGCGTCGTCGCGGCCCTCAAGGGCCAGGGTCTCGACGGCAAGGTCCCGGTCACCGGGCAGGACGCCGACAAGGCGGCCCTGAACCGTGTCGCGCTGGGCACCCAGCTCGTGAGCGTCGGTAAGGACGCTCGCCTGCTCGGCGCCGAAGCCGGCAAGGTCGCCGTCCAGCTCTGCGCGGGCACCGCCCTCGCGGACGTCGAAGGCGCCGTCCAGTTCGAGACGCCCACGAGCAAGATCAAGATGAGCTCGGTGTTCCTGTCGCCGGAGCCCATCACCCAGGCCAACCTCCAGGACGCCATCGACAACGAATGGGTCACCAAGGAGGAGCTCTGCAAGGACGTGCCCGCCGGGTCCGTCCCACCCTGCTAGGGATCGATCCCAGCGCGGTCAACCTCGCGCCCTGCTCCGCGACGTCGGAGCAGGGCGCGTCGCCATCCCCGAGGCAGTGAGGGATCCGCTCGATGAGCCAGAGCACCGCCGCCGCAGCACCTGAGGCCGGCTCCAGCCCCGTTCGATCCATGCGGTCGATCCTGTTGTCGATGGAGATCGACACGCGGATGCTTGGCCTGATCGGGGCCACGATCGTCATCTGGATCGGGTTCAACATCCTGTCGGGCGGGTCGTTCCTCACCCCACGCAATCTGTGGAACCTGTCTGTCCAGTCGGCGGCCGTCGCCGTCATGGCCACCGGCATGGTCCTCATCATCGTGTCGCGCAACATCGACCTGTCGGTCGGATCCATCCTCGGGTTCACCGGGATGGTCATGGCATTGATGCAGGCGGAGTGGCTCCCCAATTCCCTGGGACTCGGCCTGAATCACCCGCTGACCTGGATCATCGCCCTGACGGCCGGCCTCATCGTCGGCGCGCTGATCGGCGGCCTGCAAGGCTTCCTGGTCGCCTACGTCGGGATACCCTCGTTCATCGTCACGCTGGGCGGACTGCTCGTGTGGCGCGGCTTCGCCTGGACCCTCGCATCCGGCCGGACGATCGCGCCCCTCGACGCCATCTTCCTGCTCCTGGGCGGCGGGCCCCGGGGGTCGGTCGGCGCGACGATCTCCTGGATCATCGGCGGCGTCGCCGTCGTCGGACTCATCTATGCCCTGTTCAGTGGTCGACGGCGTCGGCGCAAGTACGGCTTCCCGGTCCGGCCCATGTGGGCCGAGATCACGATCGGCGTCGTCGGCAGTATCGGCGCCCTGGGTGCGGTCTGGATCGCCAACAACTACTTCTGGCCGGAGGGCCTGGCCCGGGACTACGCCGAAGCGAATGGCATCCCATGGCCGGAGGGCGGGCTGCAGATCCCGACCGGCATCGCCAACCCGGTCCTGATCGCCATCGTCGTGGCGGTCGTGATGACGATCCTCGCCACTCGCCGCCGCTTCGGTCGGTACGTGTACGCGATCGGTGGCAACCCCGAAGCGGCCGAGCTGGGCGGCATCAACACCCGCCGGGTCATCATGTCGACCTTCGTCCTCATGGGCATCCTGGCTGCGATCAGCGCGGTGATCTCGATCGCCCGCCTCGAGTCCGCGGTCGTCGGTCTGGGGGTCGGCGCGGAACTCGCGGTCATCGCGGCCGCGGTCATCGGCGGGACATCGTTCGCCGGCGGCATCGGGACGATCCCGGGCGCCGTCTTCGGTGCGGTGCTCATGCAGTCGCTCCAGTCGGGTATGGCCCTCCTCAAGATCGACGCCCCGATCCAGGACATCATCGTCGGGATCGTGCTCGTGACGGCGGTCGGCCTCGACACCGTCCTACGCCGCAGAGCCGGGAGGCCGTGATGGCACTCGATCCGTCCGCCACATCTGAGCCCATCGCGCCGCCGCCCGTGCCATCCGCGACTTCGACGCCGCTCGTCGAGATGCGGGATATCCGCGTCTCGTTCGGCGGCGTGCATGCCGTCGATGGGGTGAACGTGGATCTCCATGCCGGCGAGGTCATCGGCCTGGTCGGCGGCAACGGCGCGGGCAAGTCGACCCTGATGCGGGTCCTGTCCGGCGCCCACATCGCCGACTCCGGCCAGATCCTGATCGACGGCAAGGAGGTCACGATCCACAACCCGCGCGACGCGAAGGCCCTGGGCATCGAGACGATCTATCAGACGCTCGCCCTGGCGGACAACGTCGACGCCGCCGCCAACCTGTTCCTCGGTCGCGAGCTCACGACCCGCTTCGGGTCGCTCGACGACGCGGCGATGGAGGCGGCCACACGCAAGGTCATGGGGCGGCTCAATCCCCGCTTCAAGAACTACAAGACGCCGGTCAAATCGCTGTCCGGCGGCCAGCGCCAGTCGGTCGCCATCGCCCGGGCGCTCCACTTCAATGCGCGGATCCTGATCATGGACGAGCCGACTGCCGCGCTCGGCCCGGCGGAGACCGCGCAGGTCCGCGAGCTCGTGGCGCAGCTCAAGTCCGAAGGCATCGGGATCTTCCTGATCAGCCACGACATCCATGACGTGTTCGATCTGTCGGACCGGATCACGGTCATGCTCCAGGGCAAGCTCGTCGGGACCGTCGACAAGACCAAGGTGACCAAGGACGAGGTCCTGGCGATGATCATCATGGGCAAGCTGCCCGAAGAGGTCTCCGAGAAGGACCTGGCCATCCTGCGCGACTGAGCCTCACGGCGAGGTCCCGCCGCCCGGGCCCGGTGATCTCAGAGCCGGTGGAACGTGGGCGCCAGCGCCGGATACAGCTCGCGATATCGGTCGTGCGCCTCGGCGTACCGGGCGACGTCCGCTCCGGGCGAGGCGACCGGCGTCGCCGTGACCATGGCGCCCGCCGCCGACTCGACGGTCGGGAACCAGCCCGCGCCGACCGCGGCCAGCAATCCCGCGCCGTAGGCGGCGCCCTCGGTGGTATCGACCGTGGCGATCTCCGTGCGCAGGACGTCGGCCAGGATCTGGCGCCAGACCGGGCTCGCCGTGCCGCCGCCGGACGCCCGGACCTGGGCCGGCTCCGGCATCCCCGCCTCGAGCATCTGGTCCAGGCCGTCGCGCAGGCCGAAGGCGACGCCCTCCAGGACCGCCCGCGTGAGGTGGGGCCGCTCGTGGGCGACCGTCAGTCCGACGAACGCGCCACGGGCCAGCGGGTCCGGGTGCGGGCTGCGCTCACCCGTGAGGTAGGGCAGGAACAGCAGGCCGTCGGTGCCCGCCGCCACCCGACCGGCCTCCGCAGCGAGGTCGCCGAACGCCACGCCCGGCGCGAGGGCGTCGCGGAACCAGCGCAGGCTGCCGGCGGCCGACAGCATCACGGTCATCAGGTGCCACTTCCCGGGCACGGCGTGGCAGAAGGCGTGGACCCGCCCTCGGCGATCGGTCGTCGGACGGTCCGTCGTGGCGAACACGACCCCGGAGGTGCCAAGCGACAGGGCGACCGTCCCGACCGACACCGCCCCCACGCCCACCGCGTTGGCGGACTGGTCCCCGCCACCGGCGACGACCGGGATCCCGGCACGCAGACCCGTGAGCGCCGCCGCCTCGCCCGTGACGGTGCCCGTGACCTCCGGTCCCTCGTAGGTCCGCGGCATCCAGGCCGGGTCGATCCCGAGCGTACCGAGGATCTCCGGCGACCAGTCGCGGGCGGCCAGGTCGAACAGGATCGTGCCCGCGCCGTCCGCCTTGTCCAGCGCGTACGTCCCGGTCAGCCGCAGCCGGACGTAGTCCTTCGGCAGGAGCACGTGTGCGATCCGTGCCCACACCTCCGGTTCGTGGTCACGGACCCACACGAGTTTCGGGGCGGTGAACCCCGGCAGGGCATCGTTGCCGGTGATGGCGATCAGCCGTTCCGCACCGATCGCCCGGCGGATCTCGTCGCAGGCCTCCCCCGTCCGCTGGTCGTTCCAGAGGATCGCCGGGCGCAGGACCTCGCCTGCCGAGTCGAGCAGGACGGCGCCGTGCATCTGGCCGGTCAGCCCGATCGCGACGACGTCCTCGCCCGCGACGCCGGTCGTGGCCAGCACAGACCGGATGGCCGCCACGGTCCCGTCCCACCAGAGCGTCGGGTCCTGCTCGCTCCAGAGCGGTCGCGGGACGCTGTAGTCGTACTCGGCGACCCCGATCCCGACGACCGCGCCGGCCTCGTCGATGAGGACGGCCTTGGTCGCCGTCGTGGAGGAGTCGATCCCGATGACGTGGGTCATCGACGTCAGCGGTCGGCAGCCCAGATGTGCTGGTTGACGACGCTCTCGAGGAGCTCCTGGCGACCGGACACGGGCTTCGGGTCGATCCCGCCCGCCGTCACGCTGGCCGCCAGGGACTCGAGGGTCGCCTCGCCGCCCAGGATGCTCGACCCGAGCTGGCCGTCCCAGCCCGCGTAGCGGGCGTCGCGGAGGGCGTCCAGGCGCCCGGCGGTGATCATGTCCGCGGCCACGAGGAGCGAGCGCGCGAGCGTGTCGATCCCGCCGATGTGGGCGTGGAACAGGTCGTCGCGGGCCATGCTCTGGCGGCGCAGCTTGGCATCGAAGTTGAAGCCGCCCGTCGTGAAGCCGCCGCTCCGCAGGATCTCGAACACGGCGAGCGACAACTCTTCGACCGAGTTCGGGAACTGGTCCGTGTCCCAGCCGTTCTGGTAGTCGCCGCGGTTGGCGTCGATGCTGCCGAGCAGGCCATGGGCCACGGCGTAGGCGACCTCGTGGTGGAAGCTGTGGCCGGCCAGCGTCGCGTGGTTGGCCTCGATATTGACCCGGTACTCGTCCTCCAGGCCGTTGCGGACGAGGAAGCCGTGGACCGTGGCCGTGTCGTAGTCGTATTGGTGCTTGGTCGGCTCCATCGGCTTGGGTTCGATGAGCAAGGTGCCCTCGAAGCCGATCTTGTGCTTGTGCTCGGCGACGAGGTGCAGGAAGCGGGCGAACTGCCGGCCCTCTCGACCCAGGTCCGTGTTGAGCAGGGTCTCGTAGCCTTCGCGGCCACCCCACAGGGTGTAGTTCGTGCCACCCAGGCGCTGCGTCACGTCCATCATCTGTCGGACCTGGGCGGCGGCGTAGGCGAAGACCTCGGGATCCGGGTTGGTCGCCGCTCCGGCGGCGTAGCGCGGATGGGTGAACAGGTTCGCCGTGCCCCACAGGAGGGTCACGCCGGTCCGTTCCTGGTGCCCGGCCGCCAGGTCGGCGATCTCGTCCAGGTTCGCGGCCGATTCGGCGAAGGTCGCGCCCTCGGGGGCGACGTCGCGATCGTGGAAGCAGTAGTAGGGGACACCGAGCTTCTCGAGGAACTCGAAGGCGGTCGCCAACTTCGTCCGCGCCCCCGCCATCGGATCCGCGGCGCCGATCCAGGGTCGGTCGAACGTGCCGACCCCGAACATGTCGGCGCCTGGCCAGGCGAAGGAGTGCCACAGGCAGACGCCGATCCGGAGGTGCTCCTCCATGCGCTTGCCGAGGACGAGCCGGTCGGGGTCGTAGACCTTGTACGACATCGGATCGGTGGAGTCGAGGCCCTTGAACCGGATCGGCTCAGTCACCCCCGTGAAGAAGTCCTCGCTCAATCCGAACCTCCTGCCGTCGCGGGCCGGCCGCGCGGACGAGCGCGATCCGGTACCTGTCGAGGGTACCACCGATGGGTTTGTGCGAGAGAAGCACAAACGCACCGTGGTGATGATCCCCGGTGCAGGGATGACGTCCATACTGGGAGCGTGCCCACCCCGGATCCCGCGCGGCTGCTCGATGACCTGAACGACGCCCAGCGGGAGGCCGTCCTGGCCACGGACGGGCCGGTGGCCATCCTGGCCGGGGCCGGATCGGGCAAGACCCGGGTCATCAGCCGGCGGACCGCGTATGCCATCGCGACGGGCGTCGTGCCGGCGGACCAGGTCCTGGTCGTGACCTTCACGGACAAGGCCGCGGGCGAGATGGTGGAGCGCCTTCGCACGCTCGGGCTGCCGGGTGTCACGGCCCGGACGTTCCATGCCCACGCCCTGAGCCAGTTGCGCCACTTCTGGCCGCTGGCCCACGACGGCGCGCCGTTGCCCGGACTCCTCGATTCGAAGATGTCGCTCCTCGTACCGCTCGCTCGCGGCCTGCCCGGCCACTACCGATTCACCCCGGCGAAGGACCTGGCCGACGAGATCGAGTGGGCCAAGGGACGACGTCTCACGCCGACCACCTACGGCGCGGCCGTCTCCGGGCCGACGGGCAAGGCGACCCGCGAGCCACCCATCCCGCTGGACCTGTTCACCGGCGTGTTCGCCGGCTACGAGCGGGCCAAGTCGCGGGCGGGTCGGATCGACTTCGACGACCTGCTGGCCGAGACGGTCGACATCCTGGAGGCGGACGAGGAGGCGGCGACGACCGTCCGATCCCGGAAGCGCTGGTTCAGCGTGGACGAGTACCAGGACACCAACCCGATGCAGCAGCGACTCCTGGAGCTCTGGCTGGGCGACCGTCGCGACGTGTGCGTCGTGGGGGACGAGGACCAGACGATCTACACGTTCACCGGGGCGACCAGCCGGTTCCTGACCGGATTCCCGGAGCGCTACCCGGGCTCCCGGGTGGTGGAGCTCACCGACAACTACCGCTCGTCGCCGCAGATCCTGGCCCTCGCCAACAACCTGCTGGCCTCCACGGGTCGACCGAAGCGACTGGTGGCCACCCAGCCGGCCGGTCCGGAGCCGACCGTCGTGCGACATGGGACGGAGGCCGCCGAGCTGGCGGCCCTCGCGCGCTGGATCCGCGAGCGGATCGCCGAGGGGATCGCGCCGGCCGAGATCGCGGTCCTCGTCCGGATCAATGCGCAGCTCGCCCCGATCGAGGCCGAGTTGACCCGGGCCGGTATCGCCTACCAGGTCCGTGGCGTCCGGTTCTTCGACCGACCCGACGTGCGCGGGGCCATCGACCTCGCGCAGCGGGCCGGGCTCGGTTCGACCGGCCTGACCCTGGCCGGGGACATCCGCGCGCTCTGGGCGGAGAAACTCGGGTACGACGACGACGTCGTGCTCGGCCATGCCGGCGAGGAGTCTCGCGAGCGAACGGCGGCGCTGGACACGCTGCTCGACATCCTCAGCACGCAGACCCGCTCCCATTCGCGGGTGGACCTGGCCGGGTATCTCGCCGAGTTGGAGCGGCGGCGCGTGGCGGAGCGCGCGGGCTCGGCGGACGGTGTGAACCTGCTGACCTACCACCGGGCCAAGGGCCTCGAGTGGGATGCCGTCGCGCTGCCGGCGCTCGAGGAGGGCCTGCTCCCGATCCGCCAGGCGTTCGACGACGACGAGCTGCTGGCCGAGGAGGGCCGGCTCCTGTATGTCGGGATCACCCGGGCGAGGCGGGCCCTGGCCATCTCGTGGGCGGCCGAGCGCGAGTCGCGCGGCCGGACCACCCGGCGCGAACCCAGCCGCTTCCTCGCCGACCTGCGGCCGCGCGGCGAGCGCCGGGTCACCCAGCTCCCGGACCGGTTCGCCGAGGACCAGGGCGCCCGCCGGACCGCGAGCCGGGCCGCGGCGGCCAACCCGTACGGCATCGCCGACGACGATCCGCTCTACGCGGCGCTTCGTGCCTGGCGCACGGCCCGGGCGCGGGCCGACGCCGTGCCGCCCTACGTCGTGTTCCACGACCAGACCCTGGCCGCGATCGCCGACGTCAAGCCGCCGAGCGCGGCGGCATTGCGCCGGGTCAAAGGCATCGGCCCGGCCAAGATCGAGGCGTACGGCGACGAGATCCTGGAGCTCGTCCGCCGCCTGCGTTGACCGCCGACGACAGGTTCGGCCCGAAGCCGGGTGACAAGGTCGCGCCGATGACCGACAGTTCGGACAGCCGCTCGCCCTCACGGAGGACCGTACCCACCCGATGCGCGCCGGATCGCCTCGCCATCACTCGCGACACACCGTCGCCGCCGCCTGCCTGACGGCGAGCCTCGTCGCGACGGTCGGGTTCGCCCCGGCCGCGTTCGCCGCCGCGCCGGTGCTGACGTTCGCGGCCCCGGTCGCCCTGCCGTCCGGCTCGCACACCCACGGGGTGGTCATGGCCGACCTGGACGGCGACACGGATCTCGACCTCGCCGCGGCCAACGCCGGATCGAGCACCGCGAGCGTCTGGCTCGGTGCCGGCGACGGCACGTTCGGGCCGCTCGCCACGTTCCCCACCGGCACGACCCCCAAGATGGTCGCGGTCGGCGACCTCGACGGGGACGATCACCCGGACCTCGTCAGCGCGAACCAGGATGCCGACACCGTCAGCGCGCTCCTGGGCGACGGGGCGGGCGGATTCGCGGCGAAGGTCGACTACGCGGCGTGCAACGGGACGCACGAGGTGGCCCTGGGCGACCTCGACGGTGACGACGATCTCGATGTCGTCGCCGCCTGCTGGGGCGGGCTCGTCAACGTCCTGCTCGGGAACGGCGATGGCACCCTCGGCCCGAAGGCGAACGTGGTGGCGGGCTCCGCGCCGCACTCGGTGGTCCTCGGCCTGTTCGACGACGACGACATCCTGGATGCGGCCGTCGCCAACCACGGCAGCCGCACCGCGAGCATCCTGATCGGCAAGGGCGACGGGACCTTCGAGACCCAGGTGAGCTACGCGGTGGGGACGGGTCCCCACTCGATCCGGGCCGGCGACCTGGACGGCAACGGGACGCTGGACCTGGTGACCGCCAACGACGGCTCGCACGACGTGAGCGTCCTGTCCGGCGATGGGGACGGCACGTTCGCCGCGGCCGTGACCTACCCGACCGGCAAGGTGCCCAAGGGGGTCGCGATCGCCGACGTGTCGGGCGATGGGATGCTCGACGTCGTCACCGCGAACACCGCCGGCAGCTATCCGACATGCTGCAAGGTCGGCGGCGACACGATCAGCGTCCTGCTCGGGTCCGGGACCGGCACGCTCGGCGCCGCGACCGCATACACCGTGGGGCTGACCCCGTTCTCGATCGCGACCGGCGACCTCGACGGCGATGGCGACCTCGACCTCGCGACCGCCGACTGGCACGCGGATGCCGTCACGGTCCTCGTCAGTCGCGCGAGCGACGACATGGCCCCGGTCGTCGGCGTCCCGTCGGTCCGCGTGGGGACCGGGACGGTGGCCGCGACATCGATGCGGCTCACCCTGACCTGGACCGCCGCTGACGACGACAGCGGGCTGGCGCGCTTCGACATCCGCCGACGCGTGGATGGCGGGGCCACCACGCTGCTCGCCACGGCGAGTGCCGCGACGCGCTCGGTCACCGTGTCGGTCGTCCCCGGGCATCGGTACGAGTACACCGTCGAGGGTGTCGATCTCGCCGGGAATCGCAGCGCGCCCGTGTCGACCGGGGAACTCCGGCCGACCCTGTATGCGGAGGGGACCTCGCTGGCGACGTATGCCGGGACATGGACCCGGGCGACGAGCGCGACGAGCCTCGGTGGCGCGACGAAGACCTCATCGCGCATCGGGGCGTCGATGACCTACACGGTGTCGGGACGGGCGATCGCCTGGGTCGCCCCGAAGGGCGCCCGGATGGGCCGGGCCAAGGTCTACGTCGATGGCGTCTACAAGGGCACGATCAACCTCTACCAGACGACGTCGGCGTACCGCCAGGTCGCCTTCCAGTACGCCTGGCCGACCGGCGGGAGCCATACGCTCAAGCTGGTCCTCGTGGGGCCGGCCAGTCATCCACGGGTGGACGTCGACGGGTTGATCGTCGTCCGCTGACCGGTCGGCGAGTGATCGGCGACCGACCGGACGACCGACCGACCGACCGGGCGGTCAGGGTCGGACCAACGTCCAGTCCGACCCGTCGACGGCATCTCGCACCTCGACACCCGCCGCGGTGAGCCGCTCGCGGATGAGATCCGCCGTCGGCCAGTCCTGCGCATCGCGCGCTCGAGCCCGGAGCTCGAGCAGGGCATCGACGAACGGTTCGACCGTGCCCCGCTGATCCGTCCCGCCGGAGGCTGCCGCCTCGCCCAGCCGAGTGATGAGCGCCCGGAACGTCGCCCGCGCGTTGTCGAGGTCCGGGCTGTCCTCGCCGGCTCGGGTCCGCGCGTCGATCGCGTCGTCCAGCGCCAGCAGGGCCGCGACGGCTCCCCGGCTGTCATCGTGGGCCAGCGCGGCGATGAACGCCCCTTCGAGGTCCGCCATCGCGTCGCGGAGCGGCCCCGCTCCGGTGGTGCCGCCAGCCCGATCGCGCCCACCGCGGGCGCCGACCGGTGCACCGGTCGGCTCCCAGCCGATATCGGGCACATCGCCGGCGGCGAGCCCGCGTGCGATCTCGGTCAGCGTGTCGATCGCGACCTCGCTGCCGCTCGGGAAGACCGTGCCCGTGCCGTTCACCCGGACCGTCACCCCGCCGAGGCCGGCGACGGTCGCCGTCCGTCGGTCGAGGTCCAGCACGAGCGCGGTGTGGCTGTCCACGCCGAGGATGAACGAGCCGGCCGGCATCGACGCCTCGAGGATCCGCAGGCGCCGCTCGCCCATGTAGCAGAAGCGCGTGTCGTGGTTGCCGCCCTCGGCGTTGTCGAAGTGGGGGACGACGGCCGCGTGCCAGCCGGTCGCGGGACCGAGGAGGTCCAGGCCGGGCAGCCAGGTGGGGTCCGCCCCGACCTTGTAGATCTCGTAGACCGGGATGGTGACGATGCCGAGTGTCAGCGCAGCGGCGCTGGCCATCGTGAGGACGCCACCCGATACCAGGCCGTCCGCGAGCGCGGCCGGGATGGGGCCGCCGACCCACTGGCGCAGGGCGTAGCTGGGACTGCCCGGACCGGCCATGACGTAGCGAGCGCCGCGGACCTTGGCGACCGCGGTGGACGCGGTCACCGCATCCCCGTCGCGCGACCGGTACGACGCCACGGCGACGGTCCGGCCGACGCTCTCGGCGAAGAACTGGACGGTCTTCGCGCTCAGGTCGTCGGCGTTCTCCTGGAAGCCGTACGGGGTGTCCAGGATCGCGGCCGGGACCGGGTCCGGCCCGAGGCGCTCGAACAGGGCGCGGTGGACCTTCGCCATCGTCGGGGCGGTCTCGCCCGAACCCATGATCGCGAGGATCCGCGGCTCGCTCATCGGACCATCATCCGCGCGGCGCGAACGCGGTCTCCTTCACCAGTCGGCCCGCCCGGTCGAAGGTGCGCCAGGTCCCGGTCTGCGTGCCGCGGTCGAAGTCGCCCGAGCGCATCATCGATCCATCCTTGCGGAAGAACTCCCAGTGCCCGTGCATCTCGCCGTCGAGCATGAAGCCGGTCGACTGCACGGCGCCCGTCGAGTAGCGATTCGTCGTCGGCGTGGGTCCGGATGTCGGGGCCATGCCGTGAGTATCGCAGCCGGACGCCAGCGGGCGACCGAGACCGACCGCCGGGCGGCCTAGCGTCCCCGGGGCTGGACCCCGAACGCGCGCACCGGCGCCCCGTCCGAGCCCACGACCTTGAGTGGGGCCGCCGACAGCCAGAACGGGCCAGGTCGCAGCCGGTCGAGGTTGGCCAGCGCCTCCAGGAGCACCGTCCCCGCGCCGAGCAGGACCTGGTGGACCTCGACCATATCCTCCGGGTTGGGCGTCGGGGCATCCATCCCGACGAGCGCGAGCCGCCGATCCGCGAGCCAGTGGGCCGCTTCGACCGACAGCCGTGGCATGTCGGTGAAGTAGGCCGGCTCGTTCACGCGCCGGTCCCAGCCCATCCGGTACACCAGCCGGTCCCCGGGCTGCAGGTCCAGCCCGGCGAAGTCGCCCACGACGATCGATGACCGCGGGGCTCGATCGCCGAGGTCGAGCAGGAACGCCGGGCCGGTGGTCTGCTCGAGCGGGATCTGGTCCACGGTCGCGCCATCGGCCAGGAAGTGGAACGGCGCATCGAGGTGGGTCCCCTGGTGCGACCCCATCTGGATCGTCCGGGTGTTGGCGACGGACTCGGGGATGGTCAGGAACGGCGTCACGATGCACGGTGGATCGGCCGGATAGGACGGCGCGCCGTCGAAGATCGGCAGGGACAGGTCCACGACGTCGTGCGGGCCGATCGCCTCGAAGGCCGGAAGGCCGATCCCTTCGGGCGGCAGATGGTGGGCTGGCATCGGGATGGGCGACCTCACGTGAACCGCGATCCGGACCGCAGCGCCGTCACTCCACCGTCGAGTCGGTCAGGTACTGCTGGCGCTCCCGGAGATGGTGGACGGGGCCGGTCAGGCCGATCGTAACGCTCGTCGGCAGGTCGAGGAGGACGCGCCGGCCGGCAGCTGGATACGGCCCCGCTCGACAGTCCGCCGAAGGTCGGCCGTTGTGGGCGTACATCTCGGATCGGATGTCGAAGGTCACCGTCCGAAAGGGGTCGAACGAGGTCGGGCGCTCCTCCAGATGGGCACCCCGCCGACCGCCATCCTGACCGGCAACGACCTCAGGCCCTGGGGGTCTACCAGGCCGCCCGCGAGCTCGCCACGCAACTGATCATCCGGGATAGCCCCGCGCCGCCAAGGCGCTGAGCGCCGGCCCGGGCTACTGGCCCGCCTGGAAGCTGCCCGTCATCGTGATGCCAGTGAGGTACGACCCGTCGGGCATCGTGGCGTAGCCCTCCGTGCAGTCGAACGAGCCCGCGCCGCTCGACGTGCCGATCGACCAGTCGACCAGCTCGCATGTCTGGGCGTTGAAGCCACCCTCGTCGCCCACGTAACCGATGATGAAGGTCCCGTCGGCCACGCCGGTGATGGTGGCGATGCCGGGCCTCGCGTCTGTGGCGAAGTTGAGATTGACGCCGGCCACGTCGCCGTCGAACCGGCTGCCGAACGAGAAGAACGGCAGGTCGACCGTGGCCTGGGCGGGACCGCCGATCTCGATATGGATCTGCCCGGTGCCCCCGCCCGTGTTGGCGCCCGCGTCGCCGGGCGCGACCGAGACGGGCGCGACCGAGACGGCCGGACCGTTGCTCGACCCAGCTCCGCCGTCCGTGCCATCCGGCACCTCGCTGGGCGAACCCGAACAGGCGGCCATGAGGGCCGCCACCAGCCCGCCTGCGATCAGGGATCGTGTCACGCGCATGTCCGTCTCCTCGGGAAGGATCGTCCCGCCGTCGTGGCAGGACCCGTGCGTCGCACCGTATCGACGAGCCGCCCGACCGCACATCGTCCACCTGCGCCAATCGCGGCGGGATCGCACGCGTCCGGACCTCGACGTCGCGCCTCCCAGGGCGGATGATGGCGTTCGCGGCTGCGAGTCTGCCGGAGGAAGGAGGGTTGCCTTGCTCTCACGTCCCGAGCCGGCCTGCCTGCTCATCGCCGACATCAGCGGCTATACGAGCTATCTCGCGGGGGCCGAGCTCGACCACGCCCAGGACATCCTCGCCGACCTGATGACGACCGTGGTCGGGGCGCTCCGGCCCGGGTTCCGGCTGGCCAAGCTGGAGGGCGATGCCGCGTTCGCCTACGTGCTCACCGAGCGGATCGATGGCTCGCAACTCCTCGACGCGGTCGAGCGGACGTACTTCGCGTTCCGCCGGCGCCTGCGCGACATCGCTCAGGCGACCTCATGCGTCTGCAACGCCTGCGTGCTGATGCCTCGGCTGGACCTCAAGTTCGTCGTCCACCACGGCTCGATCATCCGGCACCGGGTCGCCGGCCGGGAGGAACTCGTCGGCTCGGACGTGATCATCGCGCACCGGTTCCTGAAGAACCACGTGACCGAGCGCCTGGGAACGCCGGCCTACGCCCTGTTCAGCGATCCGTGCGTGGCCGTCATGGCGGTCGATCCGGTCGCGCTCGGCATGGCCGAGTACCGCGACGCGTACGACGACCTCGGCGAGGTAGGCGCGTGGATCCACGACCTGGACGCCGCGTGGATCGCCGAGCTCGAGCGGCGGCGCCGGGTCGTCAGCGAGCGCGAAGCCGGCTTCATCTACGAGTCGATCCAGCCGGCGCCACGCGACATCGTCTGGTCGTTCCTGACGGACCCGGCCATCCGACCGCGCTGGCAGGCCGGGGTGACCGGGGTCGATGAGCTGCCGACCGCGCCGCGTCGTGGGGTCGGCACGACCAACCACTGCATGCACGGCGCAGACATGATCGTGGAGGAGATCCTCGACTGGCGCCCGACCGACTACGTGACCCACCGCTCCACGATGTCGAATGGCTTCAAGGCGATGTCGTCCTTCGTCCTGGAGGACGTCCCCGACGGGACGCGGGTCCGGGTCCTGTTCACGTGGGGCAAGAGCAAGCGCGAGCGTGACGAGAGCCCCGACGCGAAGGCGTTCCTCGCGCACGTGGTCGGCGAGGGCCAGACCCAGCTGCGGGCCCTGCTCGCCGAAGAGATGCTCCGACGGGCGACGCTCGCCGGTGACGACCCAGCGGAGCCGGACGCGCCGGCCTCACGGGACCGTGAGCTGCTGGAGCC
>CAZOHT010000029.1:0-5743 GCA_964579825.1 uncultured Anaerolineaceae bacterium | reverse complement strand
TCTCGCGTACCTGGACGAGCTCCCGGTCGGCTGGGCCGGCGTGAGCGTCCGTACGACCACGCCGCGCCTGATCGGATCGCGGACGATCCCCAGGGTGGACGATCTGTCGGTCTGGTCGATCGGCTGCCTGCGGGTCCGCCCCGGCTACCGCCGGCGCGGGATCACCGGTGCCTTGCTGGACGGTGTCGTGGAGGCGGCCCGGGCGGCCGGCGCCCCGGGCGTCGAGGCGTATCCCATCGACCCGGGCGGTCGCCGCGTGGACGCCGGCCTGGCGTTCGTCGGGATCGCCTCGACGTTCGAGCGGGCCGGCTTCCGCCGGATCCTCCAGACGGGTGCGCGCAGTGGCGGGCAGCCACGGCAGCTGGTCCGCCTCATGTTCGAGTCGGGCACCGGGTAGGTCGCCGCGCCGGCCGGCCCGACCTTCGAGCCCTTGCGCGACGGCGCGAGGTATGCCATCGATAGCGCATGCGGACATCGTTCGTGGCTGGAGCCGTCGTCGCCGGCCTGGTCGTGGGGATCGGCGTCTACCTGGTGGGCGGTGCCCTGCGTCCGGCCCGCTCGACCCCCACCTTCGATCCGCCGGTCCTGGCCGGCCAGCAACTGTGGGGCTACTGCGCCGGCGGGTTCTACGCCCGCCTCGGCCAGACGATCGTCCTGACCTCGTCCGGTCACTGTGCCAGTCCCGGGACGGTGGCCTACGACCCGGATGGCGTGATCGTGCGGGGCGTCTTCGGGCCGGCCGCTCGTGACGACACCTGCCCGTACCCGGGCCACAAGTGCGCGTCGTCGGATATCAACTACCTCATCGTCGCCCCGGATCGCATCCCGTGGGGACACCTCGACCTCGTGGACATGGGGCTGGGCGGATATCGGACCATCGCGGCGGGGACGCGTCCCCTCGGCTGCGCCGACATCGAGATCGGCGACAGCGTCGAGATCAACGGCCGCAACGTGTTCCGCAGCGGAACGGTCGCCGAGTCGGGCGAATACCTGCACCCCGAGGACGGCGACTACTTCCCGTGCATGGTCGCGGCGCGGATCGCGGTCGAGACCGGGGACTCGGGCGGGGCGGTCCTTGTCAGGGGCCTGCCGGCGGGGGTCATCTCCCGGAGCTTCGGCGGGAACCTCGGGTTCACCCCGCTCGCGGAGGGCCTGGAGCAGCTCGGCCTCGAACTGTGCACGACACCCGACTGCGGGCTGACGCCGCCGGCATCTCCCTTGCCGTGATCCCCGAGGTCGGCTGATACCTGACAGGAACTGGCATGTACGGCCCCTATCGTCGACGTATCGATGACAGCAGTCGAGTGGACGGGGAAGGGGCAGACATGCATTCCAACGAATTCCTGGCGGTGATCAAGGCCGATCGCGAGCGCGACATCCGGGCGGCTCACCGAGTCCGCCTCCTGGACCGGAAGACGGTCGACGGGGCGTCGGATCCGGCCCCATCGCCGGACACGGATCGCATGATCGGTCGGATCATTCTCCGGTTCGTTCAGGCTGGTCGAACGACCGCCGACCCCTCGTCGTAGCGGGCGAGGATCGCGCGTGCCGAATCGATGACGGCCTGTCGCGCCCAGGCCGGCTCGATGATCTCCACCGAATCGGTCAGCTTGAGGGCGGCCTCGATCGCGTCGTCGTCCCAGTCGAACGCGAGCCGCACGAAGATGTGGTCGGGGTCGTCCGGATCGTCCCAGCGGGTCGAGGTCGCCATGGCGCGATCGCCGGCGGCACCGGCGAGTCTCGACAGGTTCCGCGATGACAATCGCACGACGATGTCGACGGGTTCGACCGCTTGCTCGTAGGCCAGCCGCGACTGCTCCCAGTGGGCGGCCAGGTCGAATCCGGCCGGTCGGACGAACCGCTCACCGGTCACGGTCGCGTCCAGGATGCGCGAGACCCGGTACGTCCGGATCGAGCCGCCGGCGTCGGCCTCGGCGACCAGGTACCACGTCCCGCCCTTGAGCACCAGGCCGAGTGGCTGGATCGTGCGCTCGACCGGGTCGACCCGTTCGTTCCGTCGATACGTCATCCGGACCTGGCGGGTCTCCCACACGGCGTTCGCGAGCAGCTCGAGATGGGGCGTGTCATCGGCCGACTGGAACCAGCCCGGCGCGTCCAGGTGGAAGCGGTCCGCGACCCGCCCGGCGCGTGCCCGCAGTTCGGGCGGGAGGGCTGCCATGACCTTCAGGCGGGCCGCGGTCACCACGGTTCCCAGGCCCAACTCCGCCGCCGGCCCGGGCATCCCGGACAGGAACACCGCTTCCGCCTCTTCGGCCGTCAGGCCGGTCAGCCGCGTCCGGTAGCCATCGACCAGGCGGATGCCGCCGTGCGGTCCGCGCTCGGCGTAGATCGGGACGCCGGCCTCGGCCAGGGCCTCGACATCGCGATAGATCGTCCTGACCGAGACCTCCAGCTCGTCCGCGAGCTCACCAGCCGTCATCTGGGATCGGGTCTGCAGAAGCAGCAGGACGTTGACGAGGCGACTGGCACGCATCGCCCGGATACTAGGCCATATCCATGACAGTCGGTGTCAGCTATCGGCCTCGGGCACGGGCAGCCCGCCAGGCCGATGCCCGGGTCAGAACGGCGTCGGGATGTCCTTGGCGGGCAGCTCCATCTCGACATACCCGTCCGCCTTCTGGCGCTTCGGCAGCTTGATGTCGCGCGGCTCGAGCGGCTCGTACGGGACCTGGCTGAGCAGGTGGCTGATGATGTTGAGGCGTCCCCGCTTCTTGTCATCCGTGTGGGCGATGTGCCAGGGCGCCCACGGCATGTCGGTCGCGGCGAGCATCTTGTCCCGGGCCCGGGAGTAGTCGTACCAACGGCTGTACGACTTCAGGTCCATGTCGGTCAGCTTCCAGATCTTGCGCGGATCGTGGATCCGGCCCTCGAGCCGCCGGGTCTGCTCGTCGGGGCTGACCTCCAGCCAGTACTTGATCAGGATGATCCCGGAATCGACCATCGCCTTCTCGACGGCGGGCACCTGCTCGAGGAACTTCTCGCTGACCTCGGGCGTGCAGAAGCCCATCACCGGCTCGACTCCGGCGCGGTTGTACCAGCTCCGGTCGAAGATGACGACCTCGCCGGCGGCCGGGAAGTGCGAGATGTAGCGCTGGACGTACATCTGCGACTTCTCGCGCTCGGTCGGGGCCGACAGGGCCACGACCTTGAACACGCGGGGACTGACCCGCTCGACGATCCGCTTGATCGTGCCGCCCTTGCCGGCCGTGTCCCGACCCTCGAACACGATGCAGATCTTGGCGCCCGTCGCCTTCACCCACTCCTGCATCGCGACGAGCTCGCCGTGGAGACGCGCCATCTCGCGCTCGTAGTCCTTGGTCTTCATCTTGCCCGTCGGTCCAGGCGGGGTGCTCGGGCCCTGGTCGTCCTGCTTCTTGGACATCGCATGCATCCTTCCGGGTGGATCGGACTACGAGGCGGCCGCCATCGAGGCCGACGGCTTCGCCGCAGCGGGCGCATCGCCCGTGCGGATCTTCAACAGCTTGCGGCCCTCTTCGAGCACGATGAGCGAGAACGACACGAGCAGGCAGATCGCCCACTGGTCGGCCGTCAGGCTCGTCGTCCCGAGGATCCGCTGGAGGAACCCGAGTTCCGTCGCGAAGATGATCGTCAGCACGGACAGGCCGGTCGCGATCAGGAGCGGACGATTCCCGAGGATGGACCCGTTGAACAGCGACTCCTCCTGGTCCGCGGTCTCCAGCGAGGAGAAGAGCCGGAAGAGGGCGAACGTCGTGACGCCCATCGTCCGTGCGATGACGTCGCCGTAGACGCCGCTCGCCCAGGCCAGCACGCCCAACGTGCCGACCGCCATCACGAGACCGTAGGTGACGAGCCAACGCATCAGGCGGGGCGGGATGATCTTCGTCTCCTTCGGTCGCGGCGGGTCCTCCATGAGGCCCTCGCGCGGCTTGCCGTACCCGAGACCGATCGCCTGGAAGACGTTGACCGTGAAGTTCAGCCACATCGTCTGGAGCGGCAGGAACGGGATGCCGCCCAGGATGTTGAGCAGCGACGCGCCGATGAAGGTGGCGATGTAGCCGAACAGGCCGGCCATCTGGAAGCGGATGAACCGCATCAGGTTGTCGTACACCGCGCGGCCAAGACCGACCGCCTTCACGATCGTGGCGTAGTTGTCGTCGGTCAGGATCATGACCGCGGCCTGCTTGGACACCTCCGTCCCGGTGATGCCCATGGCGATCCCGATGTCGGCCCGCTTGAGCGCCGGCGCGTCATTGACGCCGTCGCCGGTCATCCCGACGACATGGCCCTTCTTGCGCAGGATGTCGACCAGGTGGACCTTGTCCTCGGGTGACACCCGGGCGATGACGCCGATGCCATCGATCTCGCGCATCGCCTCCTCGTCGCTCATCGCCCGGAAGTCCGCACCGGTGATGGCCCGGCCCTCGATGCCGAGCTGGTGGGCGATCGCCTCGGCCGTGACCGCGTGGTCGCCCGTGATCATCCGGACCTGGATCCCCGCGGCGTGCGCCGTGGCGATGGCCGCCTTGGCGGCCGGTCGGGGCGGGTCCACGATCCCGACGACGGCGAGCAGGGTGAGCCCGTCGATGGCCTGCAGGAGGTCGGCATTCGGGTCGAACGTGGCCGGGTCGAAGTCCTTCTGGCCGGTCGCCATGACCCGCAGGCCAAGGGTCCCGAGGCGCTCGTTCTCGGCGAGGTAGCCGTCCTTCACGGCCGCGACCGGGACGACGGTCCCGTCGGGGCCGTGGGCGTCGACGGCACGCGCCAGGAGCTGGTCCGGCGCACCCTTGATGTACCCGCGGATGACGTCCTTGCCGCTGGCGTCCTGCATCCGGTGGAACGTCGCCATCATCTTGTAGGCGGCGTCGAACGGCAGGGTGGCGACCCGCGGGTACCGCTCGCGGGTCAGGGCCGGATCCACGCCGCCCTTGGCGGCGAGGACGACGAGCGCGCCCTCGGTCGGGTCGCCCACGAGCGACCCATCGCGGACCTCGGCATCGGCGCACAGGGCCATCGGCAGGAAGTACGGCTCGAGCGGCACGTCCGGCTGACCACCGGTGTGGGTGATCTGGCCGGTCGTCTGATAGCCATCGCCGCTGATCGAATAGCGTCGGCCGACGACGGCCATCTGCACGGCGGTCATCTGGTTGAGGGTGAGCGTGCCCGTCTTGTCCGAGTTCAGCGCGGACGTGGACCCGAGCGTCTCCACCGATCGCAGGCGCTTCATGATCGCGCCCGCCTCGGCGAGCGTCTGCGAGCCCTTCGACAGGATGGCCGTGACGACCGCCGGCAGGGCGGTCGGGATGGCCGCGACCGCGAACGCGACTGCGCTCAGGAACAACTCCTGGAGCTGGACGTTCCGGTACAGGCCGAGCGCCGTGGAGATGAACAGGGCGACGCCGGCGATGATGAGGATCTGGTTGGTGAGCAGGTCCAGCTGCCTGGTGAGCGGGGTCTTCTCGACGGTCGTGGACTGGAGCATGCCGCTGATGTGGCCGACCTCGGTCGCCATCCCGGTCGTGACGACCATGATCGTGCCCGCGCCACGGGTGACCTGGCAGTTCATGAAGGCCATGTCGACCCGGTCGCCCAGCGCCGCGTCGGCCGCCACGGCGTCCACCTGCTTGGGCGTCGGGACGCTCTCGCCGGTCAGCGCGGATTCATCGATCTCGAGCGTCGCGGCGGTCAGGATGCGCGCGTCGGCCGGGACGAGGTCGCCGGCTTCGATGTTGACGATGTCGCC
>CAZOHT010000028.1:0-39232 GCA_964579825.1 uncultured Anaerolineaceae bacterium | reverse complement strand
ACGCTCACGATCAGCGGGCGGGCTGGACGCTCACGATCAGCATGGCGCCCTCCTCGTCGCCCAGGACCTCCCCGTCATGGGGGATCGCGCCGTCCCAGCGGACGTAGTCGCCGGGTCCGACCTCCAGGACGTGATCGCCCTGGCTCATCCGGAATCGGCCGCGGAGCACGAGGTGGTGCTCGTCGCCGGCATGCGCGTGGGCGCCGATGCGCCCGCCCGGACCGCCGACGACCTCGACGACCGAGACATCGCGGCTCGTGCCGCCATCGACCTGCTCCAGTCGACCGAACTCGAGTTCCCGGACCGGTCGCTCGGCCCGACGTACGACCGTCGGCGCCGGGGTCTCGTCGATCAGGAACCAGGCGATCGGGACATCCAGTGCCTCGCCGAGCGACGCGAGGCAGGTCAGCGATGGCGATGCCTTGTCGTTCTCGATCTGGGACAGGTAGCCCACGTTCAAGCCGGATCGCTCGGCGACGTTGGCCAGGGTCAGGCCCCGCTCGGTCCGCCAGCGCTTGACCTGGGCGCCCACGGCGGGTCGTCGCCGGTCGTCGATGGTCATGGTTTGTTCTCCGCAAACAAGTATTGACACAGCCATACCTGCGCCGTATCGTTGTGCCTGCAACAAATCTTGCTTGACGTGGGCAAACCCGTCAAGACCTTGGAGGTCCTCCCATGAACGTCTCGATCATCGGCGCCGGCAACGTGGGCACCGCACTCGCGGGCTCGCTCGCCCGGGCGGGTCACACCGTCACCATCACCGCCTCGACGCCCGAGCATGCCGCGACCGCCGCCGCCGCGACCGGCGCGACTGCCGTCACCACGAACGCCGCTGCCATCGCCGCGGCCGACGTCGTCATCCTGGCCGTCCCCGCGACGTCCCTGTCCGACATCGCCGGCGACTCCGGTGCGACCCTCGACGGCAAGGTCGTCGTCGACGTCAGCAACCGGCCCACGCCCGATCCGGCCGGCGCCACCGGCGCCATCGCCGAGGACCTCCAGTCGCTGCTCCCGAACGCGCATGTCGTCAAGGCATTCAACACGGCCTTCGCCTCGCGCCAGGCGGATCCGACGCTCGGTGGCGTCGCCGCCGATGGCTTCGTCGCCGGCGACCACGAGGCTGCCAAGGCCACCGTCCTGGAGCTCGTCACCTCGATCGGTTTCCGCCCGGTGGATGCCGGCCCGCTGGCCGCCGCCCGGACGCTCGAAGGCATGGCGTGGCTGAACATCAGCCGCAACATCGCCGGTGGGACCTGGCAGGATGCCTGGGTCCTCCTCGGCCCCGATTCGGAGAACTGACCTATGGCTGTCATCCCGGTCGCCCGACTGAATCACGCCGTCCTGTTCGTGCGCGACGCGACCGTCGCCGCCGACTTCTACGCTCGCGTCTTCGGCTTCGAGGTCGTCGCCAAGGAGTTCGGTGGGCAGGCGGTGTTCATGCGGGCGGCCGGTGGTGACAACCACCACGATCTCGGCCTCTTCTCGGTCGGGGCGCAGGCGCCACGCGCGCCGCGCGGCTCGGTCGGGCTGTATCACCTGGCCTGGGAGGTCCCGACCATCGGCGACCTCGCCCAGGCCAGCCGGATCCTCTCGGAGCATGGTGCCCTCGGTGGGGCCAGCGATCACGGCGTCTCCAAGTCGCTGTACGGCGCGGACCCGGACGGCAACGAGTTCGAGATCATGTGGCGCGTCCCGCGCGAGTCGTGGGGCGAGTACGAGGAACACGGTGTCGTCCAGCCGCTGGACCTCGACGCCGAAGTCGCCCGCTGGGGAGGGGACGCGACCCCCGCCCGATCGTCGGATCGCGACGGCGGGGTGCGGCTCAACGTGTCGCGGCGGCCGCCACGGTGACCAGGGTCAGGATGTAGGTGTGGCCGATGGAGCCCCAGACGATCGAGCGGGTCCGCCAGGCCAGCCAGCCATAGACGAGGCCCCCACCGAGCGTGCTGAACAGCTCCAGCTCCGGCTTGCCGAGGTGGGCGAACACGAACGGCATCGTCGCCACCAGCACGCCGATCGGTCCGATGGCCCGCACGAGCGTCAGCATGAGAAAGCCCCGGAATAGGAACTCGGACGCCGTGAGGTCCAGCGCGTTGGTCAGCGCGACCGCGCCGATCGGCCCGGAGCTCGTCGAGTAGTACGCATGGACATCCGGCAGGGTCGCGAACCACAGGACGACCGGCGTCATCACGACGCACCCGAGCAGCATCAAGCCGAGGCCCCAGCGCCACTCGCCGAGGGTCAGACCGTACCGGCCCGGCCGATCCCGGAATCCGAACACCACCACCGCGAGCGGCACGAGCCCGAACAGGACGACCCGCTCCAGCGCCGTCGTGCGCATCACCTCGGGCGAGCGACCGGCGCCCAGCAGGTCGGGCGGGATGAACGTCCGCGAGTAGTCGAACAGGATCACGAACACGACGACCGCGATCGCGACCGTCGCCCGAAGCGGCAGCACCAGGCCCAGCACGGAGACGACCCGACGATCCGCCTCGCTCGGCGGGTAGGCGGGTCCGCGCGTCAGCGCTTGCCACGCATCGGTGAGGGCGGTCGCTCGCATCGGGCGAGCGTACCGGTGGGGAGCGCGGGTCGCCTGCCCGCCGCGGCATACTGTCCCCCACGTCGCATCGGGCCGACACGCCCGTGGCCGGAGGAGACACCGTGGCGATCCAGATCCGCAAGTGGGCCACCTTCCGCGAGGAGATCCTGTCCGACGGCGGCCGCGAACTCGAACGGCCGCTCCGCCGGGTCGCCGTAGCGGCGGTCGTCGTCAACCCGTACGCCGGCCGCTGGTCGGAGGACCTGTCCGAGCTGATCGACCTCGGGGAGTACCTGGGCGACGAGCTGATGCGGCGCTGCCAGGAGGCACTCGGCGACCCGGTCGAGGCCTACGGCAAGGGCGGCATCGTCGGCGAGCACGGCGAACTGGAGCACATCGCGGCGGTCCTCCATCCCAAGTTCGGGGCGCCGACCCGTGGGCGCGTCGGTGGGGTCTCGATCCTCCCGTCGGTCAAGAAGCGGGCCGCGATGGGCGCCACCCTCGACATCCCCGTCCACCACATCAAGGCGATGCTGGTGCGCTCGCACTTCGATGCGGTCGAGATCCGCGTCCCCGACGCCCCGGGCGCCGATGAACTCCTTCTCGCCCTGGCCGTGACCAACGGCGGCCGGCCGTTCGCGCGGGTCGGCGGGCTGCTCGCGGCGGATGCCGTGGGCGAGGATGGCCTCCACTGACGGGCGACCGATGCGCACGCTGATCACCGGGATCGGCCACGTCGTCTCGGGCGACCTCGCCCAGCCGCTCCTCGACGCCGACACGATCGTCATCGCCGATGGTCGGATCGAGGCCGTCGGACGCGGCCTCGAGACCGATGCCGACACGGTCATCGACGCCCACGGCACGACCGTGGTCCCGGGCCTGATCGACTCCCATGCCCACCCGGTCTTCGGCGATTACACGCCGCGCCAGCGCACGTCGGACTTCATCGAGTCCTCGCTCCACGGCGGGGTCACGACGATGATCTCGGCGGGCGAGGTGCACACGCCGGGCCGGCCGAAGGACCTCGTGGGCCTCAAGGCGCTCGCGATCGCTGCGAACCACAGCTACGCGAACCTCCGACCAGCCGGCGTCAAGGTCCATGCCGGCGCCCCGATCCTGGAGCTCGACCTGGTCGAGTCCGACTTCGCCGAGATGGCCGCGGCCGGTGTCCGGCTCATCGGCGAGATCGGCCTCGGGTCCGTCAAGTCCGGCGCCGATGCGGCGCCGATGGTCGCCTGGGGCCGAGCGCTCGGGATGATCTCCACCTATCACACCGGCGGCCCGTCACTGCCCGGTTCGGGTGCCATCGGGGCCGACGCGGTGCTGGAGGCGAACCCGCACATCGCCGGCCACATCAACGGCGGGACCACCTCCCTGCCGGAACGGGACATCGCTCGCCTCGTCGAGGCCGACTCCGGCATCGCCCTCGAGTTGGTCCATTGCGGGAACGGCCGGACGGCACTCATCGGCCTGGGTGCGGCGGCCGAGGCCGGCGCCCTCGGCCGGGTCATCCTCGGCAACGACGCCCCGTCCGGCACCGGCGTGGTCCCACTGGGGATCCTCCGGCTCATGGCCCACCTGGCGTCGCTCGGCGGGGTGACCCCGGAGACGATCGTGTGCCTGGCGACCGGCAACACCGCCCGGGTCCACGACCTGGATGTCGGCGTGATCGCCCCGGGCCGGGCCGCGGACCTGTGCATCGTGGACGCGCCGGTCGGATCGACCGCCGACACCGCCCTGGGTGCCCTCGCGATCGGCGATCTGTTCGGGATCTCGATGATCCTCATCGACGGTGTGCCGGTCATCGGTCGCAGCCGCAACACCGCGCCGGCCGGCCGCGCGGCCGAGGTCGTCAAGGGCGCCGGCGTCGGCGGGGGAGGGCACTGATGCGCTTCGGGCTTCGCCTGCCGAGCTTCGCGCTCGGCGAGGACACGGCCAGCCTCGCCGAGATGGGCGCGTACCTCCGCCACGCCGAGGACCTCGGCTTCGAGAGCGCCATGCTCATCGACCACCTGCTGGTGGCGCCGCCCGCGTATCGGACGACCTGGCTGGAGCCGGTCTCGCTGCTGTCCGCGCTGTCGGGCGTGACCCGCACGATCCGGCTGGGGACCCTGGTCCTCGTCCTGCCGTTCCGTGACCCGGTCGCCTTCGCCAAGGAGTGGGCGACCCTGGACGTGCTCTCGGGCGGCCGGTCCATCCTGGGCGTCGGCGTGGGCTGGCACGAGGGCGAGTTCGCGACGCTCCGCATCCCGTTCAGGGAACGCGGCCGCCGGATGAACGAGATGCTCGAGGCGATCACGGCGCTATGGGCCGGCGACCACGTGACGTACGAGGGCCAGTTCTACCGGTTCGAGGACCTGTCGCTCGAACCGAAGCCCGCCCAGCGGCCCCATCCTCCGATCTGGATCGGCGGCGGCACCCAGCCGTCCGAGAAGATCTACGGCCAGACGGTGGACACGATCCGCCCGGTCCTGCGCCGGATCGCGAAGTACGCCTCGACGTGGGTCCCGCATTCGTCCGCGACCGCCGAGATGGTCGCCTCGGACTGGGCGATCATCCGTGAGGAGATGGTCGGGTTCGGCCGCGATCCGAACGAGATGACGAAGGTCTACTCGAACTTCATCCACGTCCTGGGACCGGGCGAGGCGCCCGAGACCGCGGTGCCCAGCTTCCAGGTCTACAGCGGGATGGACCTGCCCTACTGGCAGGAGTTCTACCTGCTCGGGGAGGCCGAGCCGCTGGCGGAGCGGATCCGCGGCAAGATCGAGGCGCTCGGCGGCGTGGAGCACGTGATCCTGAATCCGCTCGATTGGCGCCTCGAGACGCTCGATCGGCTCGCGTCGGACGTCATCCCGCTCATCCGGGACTGACCCGACGGTCATGGGCAGCTACCTGCGGCCGACGACCCTCGAGGAGGCGCTCGGCGCGCTCGGAGCGGGGCCGCAGCTCGTCTTCGCCGGTGGCACCGACGTCTACCCGGCGAGGGTCGGCCGGCCGATCGACGACGACGTGCTCGACATCGGCGGCCTGCCGGCGCTGCGGGCGATCACCGTCGAGGACGGCCGCTGCCGGCTCCCCGCACTCACGACGTGGTCGGATCTCATCCGAGCGGACCTGCCGGCCCGATTCGACGGGCTGACGGCCGCCGCGCGAGCTGTCGGCGGGGTCCAGATCCAGAACCGCGGGACGATCGTGGGCAACCTGTGCAACGCCTCGCCGGCAGCCGACGGCCTGCCCAACCTCATGGCGCTGGACGCTCGGGTCGAGCTGACCTCGGCGTCGGGCCGACGCGAGGTCGCGTGCGGCGAGTTCGTCGTCGGCAACCGACGGACGGTCCGGCGACCGGATGAACTGGTCACGGCGATCCTGGTCCCGATGCCCGCGACCGAGGCGCGTTCGACGTTCCTCAAGCTCGGGACGCGGGCGTACCTGGTCATCTCGATCGCGATGGTCGCGGCGGTCGTGGACCTTGGGAAGGACGGCCGGATCTCGTCGGCACGGGTCGTCGTCGGGGCGTGCTCCGAGGTCCCGGTCCACGTCCCGGCCGTGGAGGCGCGCCTGGTCGGGCTGACGCTCGCCGAGGCGGGCCGGATCCATGTCGTGGCGGGGGACGTCGCCCATCTGACGCCGATCGACGACGTCCGCGCGCCGGCGGCCTATCGGCGCGATGCGGCACGCATCCTCGTCCGCCGCGCCGTCGCCGAGCTCGCTCGATGAGCGACCCGCACGAGGTCGCCTTTCGCGTCAACGGCGACGCCGTTTCGGTCCTCGGCGACCCGATGCGTCGGCTCACCGAGGTCCTGCGCGAGGACCTCGGGCTCACCGGGACGAAGGTCGGGTGCGATGCCGGGGACTGTGGCGCGTGCACCGTCCGGCTCGACGGTGAGGCGGTGTGTGCGTGTCTCGTCCCGCTGGGCCAGCTCGCGGGGCGGGACGTCGCCACCGTCGAGGGCCTGGCCGATGTCGACGCTCCGAGCCCGATCCAGGGGGCGTTCCTGGCCTGCGCCGCCGCCCAATGCGGGATCTGCACGCCCGGGATGCTGATGGCGTCGGACGCGCTCCTCGCGACGCAGCCGGACCCCGATGAGCGCCGGATCCTCGACGGACTGGGCGGCGTGCTCTGCCGTTGCACGGGGTATCGCTCGATCATCCAGGCCGTGACGAGCGTACGTGCGGGCGCGGCCGCAGCCGCCGTGGCCGACGTCTCGACCACGTCCCCAGCCGCCGGCGCCGCCGTGGGCGCGCGCATCGTCCGTGTCGACGGTCGAGACCAGGTGACGGGGGCGAGCATCTTCGGCGCGGACGAGGTCCCGGCCGACGCGCTGACGCTCCGGGCCGTCCGCTCGCCACATGCCCACGCCCGGTTCACCATCGGCGACCTGTCGCGCCTGCACGCGGCCTACCCCGGCCTGTCACGGGTGCTCACGGCGGCCGATGTCCCCGGCGCGAACCGGTACGGGATCTACGCCACCGGCAAAGACCAGCAGGTGCTGGCCGATGGCTACGTCCGGTACGCGGGCGAGGCGGTCGTGGCCCTCGTCGGTGATGCCGAGACCGTGCGCCGGATCGCCGACACGGACGTGCCGATCACGTGGGTCCCGCTACCGGAGCAGTCCGACCTGGCCGAGGCGGCCTCGCCGACCGCCGTCCGTCTGCACGACGACGTCCCCGGCAACCTCCTTGCCGCCGGCCGAGTCGTCCGCGGGGACGTGGCGGCGGGCCTGGCCGGATCGGTCGCGGTCGCGTCCGGGACGTTCGAGACCACCCACGTCGAACACGCCTACATCGAGCCGGAGGCCGGCTACGCCCGTCGCATCGGCGACCGGATCGCCGTGTTCGCCACCACCCAGACCCCGTACATGGACCGCGACGAACTCGCGCTGATCATGGGGCTGGCGCCCGATGCCGTGCAGGTCATCCCGAGCGCCTGCGGGGGCGGGTTCGGCGGGAAGCTGGACCTCTCGCTCCAGCCGCTCGTCGCGATGGCGGCGTGGATCCTGGACCGGCCGGTCCGCTGCGTGTTCACCCGTCCGGAGTCGATGCGATCGACGACCAAGCGCCACCCGGCGCGCATCCGGGTGTCACTCGGGGCGGACGCAGACGGGCGGCTGACCGCGATCGACTTCCACGGCGACTTCGACACCGGGGCGTACGCGTCGTGGGGCCCCACCGTGGCGAACCGCGTGCCCGTCCACGCGTCCGGTCCGTATGCGGTCCCGGCGGTCCGCGCGACGACCCGGGCGCTCTACACGAACGGCCCGATCGGCGGCGCGTTCCGCGGGTTCGGCGTCCCACAGGCGGCCATCGCCCAGGAAGCGGTCCTCGACGATCTCGCCGAGACGCTCGGCATCGACCGCCTGGAGATCCGCCGCCGCAACGCGCTGCGAGCCGGATCGACCACGGCCACCGGCCAGGTCCTCACCGCCAGCGCGGGCCTGGGCGCCTGCCTGGATGCCCTCGAGCCGGCCTGGCGGGAGGCGTCGGCCGAGGCCGCGGCGGTCAACGCCTCGAGCGACGCGGGTCCGGTCCGGCGCGGCGTCGGGATCGGGGCCATGTGGTACGGCATCGGCAACACGTCGTTGTCCAACCCGTCCACGGTCCGGATCGGGCTCCGCCGGGATGGCACCTACGTGCTGTTCAGCGGCGCGCAGGACATCGGCCAGGGGTCGGATACGGTCCTGACCCAGATCGCGGCCGACGCGCTGGACGTCCCGATCGGGTCGATCTCGCTCGTGACCGGCGACACGGACCGGACGCCCGATTCGGGCAAGACGTCGGCGTCACGCCAGACGTTCGTATCCGGCAACGCGACGATGCGGGCCGCCGCCCACCTGCTTCGGCTTATGGAGGTGTCCGGCCCGGATCTCTCGCTGCTCCCCGAGGACGGGACCGGTTGCGTGCTCGTCGGGACAGGCACCTACGACCCGAACACGACGCCCCTGGACGACGACGGCCAGGGGATCCCGTACGAGACGTACGGGTTCGGAGCGCAGGTCGCGGTCGTCGACGTCGACCTGGAACTCGGGACCACCATCGTCCGCCGGATCGTCGCGGCCCACGACGTCGGGCGAGCCGTGAATCCGATGCTGGTGGAGGGTCAGATCCACGGCGGGATCGCCCAGGGCCTCGGCCTGGCGCTGATGGAGGCGTACGTCCCCGGCCGCACGGACAACCTGCACGACTACCTGATCCCGACGATCGGCGATGTCCCGCCCATCGAGTGCTTCCTCATCGAGGCAGCCGAGCCGGCCGGCCCGTTCGGCGCCAAGGGCGTCGGAGAGCCGGCCCTCATCCCGACGGCCCCGGCGATCCTCGGCGCGATCCGCCATGCGACCGGAGCACGGATGGATCGCGTGCCGGCGACACCGGCACGCGTCCTCGAGGCGATCAGTCGATCTCGAACACCACGGTGACGGTGGCCTGGACGTCCTGCGTCCCGGGCTGGACCGGCGTGGCGGACTCGCGGACCGCGCCGGCGGCCCCGTAGTAGGGACCTGGGTAGTAGCTGGACGTCTCGGAGATGGAGACGACCGCGCCGACCGACACCCCGGCGGCCGAGGCCATGGCGCCGGCACTGGTCCGGGCCTGGGTGATCGCGGCGGCGCGGGCCTGGTCCATCGCCGCAGCCGGATCGCTGACCTCGAACCACAGGCCGTTGACGTCCGTCGCGCCCTTGGCCGTCGCGTCGTCGACCACGTCTCCGGCCTTGTCCATGTCGCGGACCGTGACCTGGAGCTGCTGGCTCATCCGGTAGCCGACGATCTTGGTCGAGGACCCGCTGGCGTACTGCGGGCTCAGGTCGATGGCGGTCGTCCGGATGTCCTTCTCGGCGATGCCGAGCGCCTTGAGCGCGGCGATGATCGCGTTCATCGAGATCCCGGCGGCGTCGCGAGCGGCCTTGACGGTCGGCTTCGTGACGGTGACGCCGAGACCGACGCGTGCGACATCCGGGACGAGCGTCACGGACCCGGTGGCGGACACCGTGATCGTGTGTGGGGCCTCGCCGTCCACGGCGGGTGCCCCGATGGCGGGGCCGGGCCTGACCGCGAGGGCGGCGACGGCCACGATGAGTGCTCCAAGGGCGAGGGCACCGGCGGTCCGGATGGGTTGCGACATGGCTGGATCCCCTTCATCGCTCGACGGGCGGCCGCGGTATCGGCGGCGTCAGCCCGGAGACGGACGGGGGAGGTCGGGAGTTCCCGACGGGAGGTGGCGACCCCTGGGTGCCCTCGGTGTCCCCCGACACCCAGGGGTCATGCGGGGACGTTCGCAGCGCGACGAGGCCGCAGCCATGGGCCGATGGTCCTGACGGCACCCGGCGGAGCGCTGGTGCACCCCCGCACCCGACCGGCCTGGCGCGCGCCGATCCGTGCTACCGCCACTGGCTCCCGTAGGAGTGTTCGCCGACGAGGAGCCGGCCGCTCGCGAAGCGGTCCAGGGCGAACGGCTCCAGATCCACGGTCCGGGCGGACCCGTCCACGATGAGCTCGGCCATCGCGAGGCCGACGGCGGGCGCGGTCTTGAAGCCCGTCCCGCTGTGCCCGCAGTCGAGGTAGAAGCCGTCCGGACCGGCGGCTCCGACCGGTCCCAGGATCGGGCGCTCGTCCGGGGTCAGGCCATCCTGGCCGCTGTGCGCGGCCCGGAACGTCCCGTCGGACAGGCCGGGGAGGCGGCGCACGACCCGGTCCGTCACCCGCTCGGCGAAGCCGGCCTCGACGCTATCGGTCTCCCGGTCCGGTGAGCCGTCGGCTGCCGTGTGATCCTCGAGGGCGACCAGGATCGACTCGCTGCCCTCCGGGCGGAGGTACATCGCGTTCGGGTCGTCGATGAGCACCGGGAACGGGACCGTCACGCTCGCCGGAGCACCCAGGTACGCCACGTCGTGACGCCAGACCTCGACCGGGATGGAGACGCCGGCCAGCGCCGCGACGCGGCCGGCCCAGCCGCCGGCCGCGTTCACGATGACCGGGGCGGCGAACGATCCGGCGGTCGTCTCGATACCGGTGACCGCCCCGCCTGCGACATCGATCGCGCGAACCTCCGCGCCCTGCACGAGCCTGGCTCCCATCGTGCGGGCCGCCCGCAGGAATCCCATCGCGGTCGATGACGGGTCGGCATAGCCGGATCCGGGTTCGTACGCCCCGAGTTCATCGTCCGCGACGCGGATGCCCGGCGCGAGGTCGCGGATCCGGTCGGGCGTCACGACCTCCGTGTCGATGCCGATGGCGCGCTGGTCCGCGACGTTCGCCCGAAGGTCGTCCGCCTTGGCCGGACCGACCAGCTGGATGAAGCCCGTGTTCGTGAACCCACAGTCGCCGCCGACCCGCTCGTCCCACTCGCGGAACCACGGCAGCGCTGCGAACGCGATCCGCGCGTCGGCCAGGCGGTCGTAGTGCATCCGGACGAGTCCGCTGGATCGGCCGGTCGCGCCGGCCGCGATCGTGGTCCGCTCGACGACGACCGGCCGGACGCCTCGGTGGGCGAGGTGGAACGCGAGGCTGGCCCCCTGCACGCCCGCCCCGATGACGATGACGTCCGCCGTCTCGACCACCCGTCCGACCTCCTGCCCTGGATCCCGATGTGGGCGACCCTAGTCGCGCCACCGTCCGCGGTGCGAGAGCCGTTCGGCCCGTCCGGTCCGGGCGGTCTGGTCCGTGCACGATTCGGCGCCGACCGGCACTATCGCACTCGATGTCACCCGACACCGTCCAGACCTTCTACGGGATCCTCGCGCTCCTCGCCATCGGCGCCATCGCGACGGTGGTCGTCGTTCGGCTGCTCGCGATCGCCTCGCCGGCGGCCCGCGGCTGGTATGACGCGATCGCCCAGCTCATCCGGCCGAACGCGGTCGGGATGGCGTTCTGGATCGCCCTCCTCGCCACGATGGGCAGCCTCTACTTCTCAGAGGTCGCCCACTACGAGCCGTGCAAGCTGTGCTGGTACCAGCGGATCGCGATGTATCCACTGGTCGTCCTCCTGGGGATCGCCGCGGTCCGACGGGACGACGGGATCCGGCCGTACGCCGGGGCGTTGGCCGCGATCGGTGCGGTCATCGCGACCTACCACCTGGCCCTCGAGTGGATCCCCGCGCTGGATACGGGCGCTTGCGGTGCCGGTCCGGCCTGTACGGTCATCTGGTTCCGGGTGTTCGGGTTCATCAGCCTGCCGATGCTCGCCCTGATCGCGTTCCTGTTCATCATCACCCTGCTGGCCGTGCGGGGCCGTGACGTCGCCGAGGACGCCACCGCCGACGACGAAGCCCCAGAACGGAGTCCCGAATGACCTCGAAGTCCCGCGCCTCTCGCCGCGAAGCGGCCAAGCATCAACGCGAGCGGTCGGCCTCGCGCTGGCTCCTGCCCGCGGCCGGGGTCGCGATCGCCGCCGTGGCCGTCCTGGCCGTCGTCCTGAGCCAGGGCGGGTCCGGGCCGGGCGCGAGCGCCTCCCCGCCGGTGGTGATCAAGGAGCCGGTGATCACCGGCGACGCGCTGCCGAAGTTCACGTCGAGCACCGACGACCCGGCCAAAGGCCTGGCCGCACCGGTGGTCGAGGGCTTCGACTACGCGGGCGCACCGGTCTCGATCGCGCCGAACGGCAAGGTGACCATGGTGATCTTCGCGGCGCACTGGTGCCCGCATTGCCAGCGCGAGATCCCCATCATCCAGGACTGGGTCGATGCCGGGCGCGTGCCCGCCGATGTGGAGCTCGTCTCGGTCTCGACGGGGATCGAGCCGACCGCACCCAACTACCCGCCCGAGGAGTGGTTCGCCGACGAGGGCTGGACCGTCCCGATCATCGTCGACCCGTCCAACACGGTCGCCGCGGCGTACGGCCTGAGCAGCTACCCGTACTTCGTGATCCTCGACGGGACCGGGAACGTCTTCGCGCGGCTGTCGGGCGAGATCCCGGTCAGCGACCTGGAGCGGATCCTGGCGGCGGTGCCCCGAGGCTGACCGGCTGCCATCGTCCCGCGGTCGCGATCGGGCCGGATCCCCCTAGCGGATCAGGTCGATCGCGGCCTCGATCTCGGACCGTCCGGCGAAGCCGTCGAGGATCTCGCGGATGACGCCCGTCCGGTCGATCGCGACGACCGTGGTCTCGGAGGCCAGGCCGTAGGCCAGCGACGCGGCCGACGCCTGGATCCGGCCCTCGGCGTCCAGTGCCGGTTGCAGGCGGGCGCCGTCATACGCCATCTCGTAGGACTCGAGCTGGACGAAGGTGACGTTCGGTGCCGATGGCGCAGCGGCCTTGATCCACTCGAGGGCGGGTGCGCAGAACCCGGTCGTGCACAGTCCGGGTGTCCCGAACATGACGAGGACGGGTCGGCCCTCGGCGAGTGCCGTCGCCAGGGAGCGTTCGTAGAGCCTGGGGCTCGGGTTCGTGTCGCTCGTCAGGCGCGACAGGTCGTCGCCGACATCGTCGGCGGTCGGGTGGTCGATCGACGGGGCGGCGTCCCCGATCGCGACACCCGGTCGGCTCTGGCGTACCTCGAACGTCACCGAGGCGACCTGCACGGAGCCATCCGGCATCGACAGGTCGATGTCCGCGGTCCAGTCGCCTGGTCGGTCGAACGACACCCGTGACACGTACAGGCCGCGCGACCCGTCGATGACCCAGATGAAGGCCGATCGACCCATGTCGAGCGCGCTGCTGACGGCGTCGCCCGGCGCTCGGACGCGGACCGTCGAAGCGCGATCCGGACGGGCGAGAGGCTCGCTGGTCGCGGCGTCCAGCAGGGAGTAGACGAACCGGTTGGATCCGACGGTCAGGATGGGCGACACGACGACGGGGACGAGCGAACCCGCCCCCGTCGTCGCGCGCGGTCCGTGGGTGTCGCCCGGCGCGGCGCATGCGGCGGCGACCGTGACCATCGCCAGCAGCGCCGGTCCACGGATGCGTCCCCACACGGCCCTGACGTGCGACACCCGTCGCATCGCGCTCAGACCCCCTGGATCGTGGCCTTGACCTTGACCTCGCCCGCGTTCTTGAACGTGAGCGTGAGGTCGATCACCTGGCCGATCTCCAGCGGGCTGACCGGCTCCATCAGCATGACGTGGAAGCCCCCAGGCTCAAGGGCGACGCTGCCGTTCGCCGGGACCGGGATCTCGGCAACGGGTCGCATCCCCATCATCCCGCCGTCCATCGAGGGCATCGGGTCCATGGACGCCATCGGGTCAATGGACGCCATCGGGTCCGCCGACGGCATCTCCGATGACTCGACGGCATACGTCTCGTGCAGTTCGACCTTCCCGAAGGCCGGGCTGGCAGCGCCGATCAGGGCGTCGGCGGTGTCGGTCTCATTCGCGATCACGAAGTACGCCGCGGCCGGTCGATCCGGTCCCGTCATCCGGGCGTACGGCCCGTCGATCTTGATCGTGGCACCGGCCGAACAGGCCGACACGACGACCGCCATGAGCGCGGCTCCGAGCACGGACCGCTTGAGGTTCCTGGACATCTTGCTCTCCTGTGTGCTTGGCGATCGCCTACGCATCGGACAGCCGATCCACGGCTGCGATGAGGGCACTCGCGGGGGTTCCATACGGAAAGAGGAATCGGAGCGATCCTTCGGGATCGATCACGAATGTGCCGGCGGTGTGGGACATGACGTAGGTGTCGGCCGACGATGCGGCCTCCTTCGCATAGCTCACATGCCAGCTCCTGGCGGTCTGCGCCGTCTCCTCGTCGGAGCCGCTCAGGCCGGTCATCGGCGCCCCGAAGTACTTCAGGTACTCAGCCAGGGCGGTCGGGGTATCGCGGGCCGGATCGATCGTGACGAAGACCACGGCGGCATCGTCCGGTCGCTCCAACAGGACGTCGCGATCGATGGCCAGCGTGGTCGGACAGACGTCCGGGCAATGGGTGTACCCGAAGCTGACGAGGACCGTCCGGCCTCGCAGACGTTCGAGCGTGAAGGGCGCCCCGGTCTGATCGACCAGGTCCAGCGGCGGTGCCGGCTCGGCCGGGTCGTAGACGTACGGCTGGAACGCGAGCGAGTCCCCGGACGGGGATGGCGCCGTCTGCGACGACGTCCCGCAGGCCAGCAGGGAGGCGGTCATGGCGACCGCGACGAGCGGTCCGGCGATCCGGCTCCAGGCAGGCTGCGGCGGCGGGTGGGTCTCGGGGCGTCCACGCGGACGCCGATGCGTGAAGGATCCCATTCGGTCCTCTCGAGGGGTGCGCGTCCACGACGGACGGGAGGCAGGGGACCCAGGTTCGGGTCGACCGCCGATGCCCAGTCGCCTGGGCCATGGTCCGTATGGGACGGTGGTCGGGAAGGTGGCTCAGCCGAGCGGCGGCGCCCGCCCCGGATCCGGCCGAAGGACGATCCACGTGTGCTGGCAGGTGGCCGCGATGAGGCGCCAGACCGCCGACGGCACGACGTTTCGCGGCCGAGGTCGCGGACGCCCCGCCGCGAGGTGGGCCAGCCGGGCTTCCAGCCGACGGGTCCGCCACTGGATGAAGGCCCCGACAGCCGCGACGGTCAGACTGGCCAGCGCGAGGAGCGGGATGACGTTCGCGTGGAGCGTGCCGTCGATCGGCCCCAGCCCCACGACCCCCACCCCGCCCGCGAGGCTTTCGAGGTTCTCCTGGATCGTGAAGAAGCCGCAGGTCAGCGGGAAGAGCGGGGCCCAGACCGACAGCAGCTCGCGATGGTAGCTGCGTCCATCGCCATCCCCGGGGACGGCACCCGAGCCACCGCCGACCGTTCGCTGCAGGGCCCGGATGTGCAGGATCGCGCGACCCATGAGCGTGATGACGAGCGCGGCGACCACCAGGGCGAAGACCGTCCAGTAGTCGTGGCCGGGCGCGGCCGCCGAACTCGAGCCGGCACCGCCGATCGCTCCATCGGCCCCGAAGATGGCGTCGTGGGCGATGAACGCGCTGACCGGCAACAGGACGCCGAGACGGGCGATCCGTCCCAGGAGGGTGTTCCGATCCGATGTGACGATGACCATCCGGTCGGCATCATACCGGCGCACCGGCGGCCGGTCAGTCGGCGACGGCCAGTACCGCCTCCAGGCGTTCCAGCAGGGGGATCTGCGATGCCTTGATCCGGGTGCGCGCCTCGCTCGGATCGAACCAGGCGACCCGGTCGATCTCGGGGAAGGCGACGGTCCGGCCGGACTTCGGCGGCCACTCCAGGTCGAACGTGTTGGAGACGGCCACGGCCGGGTCCAGGTCGCCCTCGACCGCCCACGCGAAGACGACCTTGCCGCCCTTCTGGACGATCGTGCCGAGATCGTGGACCGGGCCATACGGGACGGGATGGCCGGTCTCCTCGGCGAACTCCCGCCGGGCCACGTCGAACAAGGGTTCATCGCCGTCCGGCTCACCCTTGGGGATGGACCAGGAATCGGCGTCGCGATGGGCGAACAGCGGTCCGCCCGGGTGGGCGAGCAGGATCTCCAGGCGAGCCCCCGCCAGGCGGTACAGGAGGATGCCGGCACTGACGCGGGTCGCCACGGCCGAATGGTACGTGGCGGATGGGGCCCTCAGATCGCCGGGACCGCCTCTGCCTGGACGGGCTCATCGAGGACCGGCAAGAGCACGCGCTCCTCGGCCTCGAGGTGGTTGCGGATGAGGGCTTCCACCCCGAACACGTGGCTGGCCAGGACGCCGGCCTGGGCGACCGTCAGTTCGTGTCCCAGCTCCGCCTGCTCGACCGCGAGACGACGGACGGCGCCGCAGATCTGGTGGTGCTCGAAGCGCATCGTGCGGGTCGCCCATGGCGTCCCGGCCCGGGCATCGATCTCCGGATAGAGCCAGGCCTCCTCCCAGGCGGCGTGCCCTTCCAGGTCGGACTCCAGCCAGACGATGACCCGGTGGAGGGAGACCGCCAGGTCCTTGACGGGGACGTGCCCCACGTCGCAGCCCACGTCGTGGATCCGATCGAGCCACGGCAGCAATTCGCGGTGCTCATGCAACTCGAAGGCCTGTTCGGCCACCGCGTCGCGATCCGGCCTGGTCATCACGCACCTCCTGTCAGCTCCCTGGAGCCAGCCCGAGTGTCCGTCGCACGAGCCTCGACAGCCCAGAGCCGTCGGGCCCCTCGTCGCGGGCCGGTCGGACCCAGCTGCGCCGGGACGGTCGGGCCGGCGCCGCCGGCCTGACCTCGATGGGCCGTTCGGCTCCCGGGAAGGCACCTCATGGCCGATGTCCGCCGGGTCCCGCGGATCGAGACTCGAGAAGGCAAGGCACGACTCTGGAGGCGCAGTCAGATGGATCAGGACCTCCGCACGACGTCCGATCGGGAACGACCGCACGCCCTCGCCTGGATCGATTCACACGAGGCGATCATCGTCCGATGGGAGGACGACCAGGCCCGCATCGAGCGGGTCAGATCCGAGGTGCCGGACCACGGCAAGGCGGAGGGGCACGTCCGCCGCGACCCGGCGGTGCGGCATGGTGGGAGTGCCGCCCAGGACGCCGAGGCCGCTCGTCGCGACGTGTACGTGGCCCGCTTCGTCAAGGCGGTGACGCACCGTCTGCCCGTGGACGCCGACCTGACGGTGCTCGGACCCGGGGAGACCCACGAGCACCTGGTCAAGGCCATCCGGGCGGACGACATCGAGCATCGGCACGACCGCCGCGTCGTCGCTCGCCGATCGTCCCGCAAGACCGATCGCCAGTTGGTCGCGCTCCTCCGCGAGATCGAAGGCGACGAGGCCCGGCGGCGGGCGGCCGGCGAACCACACCCCGCCCATGCCGGCCACCCCGAGGTCGTCTCGTGACCCGCGCCGCCCGCCCGCCCGCGCTCGGGGACACCTGGTTCGGTTCGCGCCTGCCGGCGTCCGCCCTCGCCCGGCTCGAGGCCTACGCCCGTCCGGCGTCCTACGACGCCGGTGCCGAGATCCTGCGCGAGGGCGATCCGACTCGCTACCTCGCGGTCGTCGTCCGTGGCCGCGTCGCCCTCCGCCTCCGCGTGCCGGAGCGCGGCATGACGACGATCCTGACCATCGAAGCCGGCGACATCGTCGGGTGGACCGCGGTCGTCCCGCCCCACCGGGCCACGTCCACCGTGACCGCCCTGGTGCCGACCGACCTGCTGCTGCTCGACGGGGAGGGGCTGCGCACCGAACTGGCGGCCGATCCCGTCCTGGCCGCGGCCGTGTACCACTCACTGCTGGAGGCCGTCGCGAAACGCCTGACCGGCACCCGCATGCAGCTGCTGGACCTGTTCTCCCAGCAGGGAGATGAACCGTGGTGACCCCCGCGCTCGATGTGCCTGGCTTCCTCCCGCGCGCCGACCTGGATCGTCTGCTGGACCTGCTCGCGACGGACGGTCGGCGCATCATCGGTCCGACCGTCTCGGATGGGGCCATCGTCTACGCGGAGATCCACCGGGCGGCCGAGCTGCCAGCCGGCTGGACGGCCGATCAGGCGCCCAGGCGCTATCGGCTCCGATCGACCGGCACGGATCGCCAGTTCGACTATGCCGTCGGTCCGACGTCCTGGAAGCACGAGACGTTCCCACCGCGCGTCCCGCTCACGATCGGGCGGCGCGTGGATGGTCAGACGACCTTCACCGATGCCGTGCCCGAGGCTCCGGCCGTCGCCTTCCTGGGTGTCCGCGGCTGCGAGATCGCGGCGCTCCTGACCCAGGACGCCGTGCTCGCCCATGGGCCGGCCATCGACCGCGACTACGCGTCGCGCCGGGCCGCCGCGCTCGTGATCGCCGTCGAGTGCGTGACGCCGGCCGAGACCTGCTTCTGCACGTCGATGGGCACCGGGCCGGAGGTCACGACCGGATTCGACCTGGCCATGACCGAACTGGACGAGGGGTTCGTCGTCCGCGCCGGGACCCCGGCCGGCGAGGCGTTGCTGGCGCGCCTGGCGTTGGCGCCGGCGGACGACGTGACGCGGACCGCGGCGATCGAGGCGGTCACCGCCGCACGCGAGCTGATGGGCGACCCCGTCCCGCAGGCCGGTCTCCCGGAACGACTGATGGCCGCCGCCGACAGCCCGCACTGGGCCGAGATCGCCGAGCGCTGCCTCGCCTGCGCCAACTGCACGCTGGTCTGCCCGACCTGCTTCTGCACGGGGGTGACCCAGGTCTCGGACCTCGACGGTGTCGAGGCGGTCGCCGAACGCACCTGGGACAGCTGCTTCACCCTGGGGTTCGCCAAGGTCGCCGGTGGCAACTTCCGGCCGCGCGTCGAGGATCGCTACCGCCAGTGGCTGACCCACAAGTTCGGCACGTGGTGGGAGCAGTTCGGGATGTCCGGCTGCGTGGGCTGCGGCCGCTGCATCACGTGGTGCCCGGTCGGCATCGACATCCGCGAGGGGCTGCTGACGATCGCCCCGGCTTCGGCCCTCGCCCCAGCCCCGGCCACGCAGCCGGTCATGGCCCCGACCCCGATGCCGAGCGCGGCGCTCGCGACCGTCGGGACGCCGCTGCCCGTCCTGGACGCGATCGCCCCGACGTACGCGCGCGCCTTCGTCGTGGAGCGCCGGCGCGAGACCCACGACACCGTCACGCTGCGTCTCCAGACCGACGACCCGGCCATCCTCGCCGGACGACCCGGCCAGTTCGTCATGGCCGCCCTGCCGGCCTTCTCGGCCGCTCCGATCTCGGTGTCGCGGTTCCACCCCGACGGCCTGGAGCTGACGATCCGCGCCGCCGGTGCCGCCACTCGCGCCCTGTGCGGCCTGCGCCGGGGCGACTCGCTCGGTCTGCGCGGACCGATGGGACGAGGCTGGCCGGTGGAGGCCGCGGCCGGCCACGACGTGGTCCTCATCACGGGCGGGATCGGCCTCGCGCCGCTGCGCCCATTGGTCGACGCGCTCCTTGCCGACCGGACCCGGTTCCGCGAGATCAGCCTGTTGTATGGGGCCCGCAGCCCGGCCGACCGGCTGTACGTGGAGGAGCTGTCCGACCTGGCTGCCCGACCCGACCTGGACGTCGGCCAGATCGTGGACCGCGCCGGGCCGGACTGGTTCGGGCGCGTCGGGGTCGTCACCAGCCTGTTCGACCAGGGCCATCTCGATGGCGCCCGCGCCGTGGCGTACATCTGCGGCCCGGAACGGATGATGGAGGCGACCGTGGACGTCCTGCGCGATCGCGGCGTCACCGACGATCGGATCTTCGTGACGATGGAACGCCACATGGAGTGCGGCGTCGGCCTGTGCGGCCACTGCCAGCTCGGCAAGGCGTTCGTGTGCCGGGACGGCCCGGTCTTCTCGCTCGCCGAGCTCGGCCCGGACTTCGCGCGGGAGGGGCTGTGATGAGCGGCGCCGTCCGAGCCTCCATCCCGACCAAGCCTCGTCTGGGCATCATGAAGTTCGCCTCATGCGACGGTTGCCAGCTGACCATCCTGGACCTCGAGGATCACCTGCTCGACCTGCTCGAGCGGTTCGACCTGGTCGAGTTCGCCGAGGCGTCGTCGTATCGCTCGTCCGGTCCGTTCGACGTCGTCCTCGTCGAGGGCTCCATCAGCACGCCCGAACAGGCCGAGGAGATCGTCCGGATCCGCCGCGAGACACCGCTCCTGGTGACCATCGGGGCGTGCGCGACGGCCGGCGGGATCCAGGCTCTGCGAAACTGGGCGGATCACGACGCGTATCGATCGGCGGTGTACGCCCACCCGGAGTACGTCGAGTCGCTCGCCACGTCCACGCCGATCGCCAGTCACGTGGCCGTGGACGCCGAACTGCGCGGCTGCCCCATCGATCCAGGCCAGCTCCTCGAGCTGCTGACCGCCCTGGTCGTCGGTCGCCGGCCGCAACTCCCCGACGAGTCCGTGTGCCTCGAGTGCAAGCGCCGCGGCACGGTGTGCGTCCTCGTCACCGGCCATGGCCCGTGCCTGGGCCCGGTCACCCGCACCGGCTGTGGGGCGATGTGCCCCGCCTTCGCGCGGGGTTGCTACGGGTGCTTCGGTCCGCGCGAGGCCGCCAACGCCACGAGCCTGGCGAGCTGGTTCGGGCGAGACGGTCGGTCCGACGCCGACACCGCCCGCCTGTTCTCCGGCTTCACGGCCTACGCCAAGCCGTTCCGGGAGGTCATCGACCGCCTGGGCGGGCCCCCGATCGCCAGCGCAGCGCCGACTGAAGCGGGCCAGCCACCGGCGCCCGGTACGCCCGGGGAGGATCACTGATGCATGACACGCACACGACCGGGGAGATCCGCTATGAGGTCGCCGGGCTGACCCGGGTCGAGGGGGAAGGGTCCCTGCGCCTGGTCGTTCGCGACGGCGTCGTCGTCGAGTCGCAACTCGCGATCTTCGAGGCGCCACGCTACTTCGAGCAGCTCGTCGTCGGCCGCACGCCGGACGAGGTCCTCGACATCGTCGCGCGGATCTGCGGGATCTGCCCGGTCGCCTACCAGATGTCCGCGGTCCATGCGTTCGAGGATCTGGCGGGCATCTCCGTCGAGCCCGCCGTCCGGTCCCTGCGCCGGCTCCTGTACTGCGGGGAGTGGATCGAAAGCCACGGGCTCCACGTCTATCTCCTCCACGCGCCGGACTTCCTGGGCGTCCAGAACGCGGTCGAGCTCGCCGCGCTCGATCGGGCGGCCGTCCAGCGCGGTCTCGCCCTCAAGCAGGCCGGCAACCGGATCGTCGCCGTCCTCGGCGGACGGCCGATCCACCCGGTCAGCGTCAAGGTCGGTGGCTTCTCCAAGGTCCCCACCCGCGCCGGACTCGAAGCCCTCCGGCCGGTCCTGCAGGTCGCCCTCGGGCAGGCGCTCGCGACGGCCGACTGGGTGGCCGGGTTCACGGCGCCGTCCTTCGAGCGGGATGAGCGGTTCGTGTCGTTGCGCCACCCGACCGAGTACCCGATGAACGACGGGCGGATCGTGTCGTCCGACGGTCTGGACCTGGCACCGACCGACTGGGAGGCCGCCTTCGAGGAGGAGCAGGTCCCGTGGTCGCATGCGCTCCAGGCCCACGCCGCGGATCGCGTGCCGTACCTGCTCGGCCCGGCCGCGCGGGTCACGCTCGCCGGCGATCAGCTGCATCCCGTCGCCCGCGAGGCCCTCGACCGGATCGGCCTCGCCGACGCCATCCGCCGCAATCCGTACTGGAGCATCGCCGCCCGCGCGATCGAACTCGTCCACGCGGTCGCCGAGGCGCTCGACATCATCGACGCGTACCGGCCTCCGGAGCGGCCGGCCGAGCCGTGGACGGCGCGACCGGGGACGGCCTCGTGGGCCACGGAGGCGCCACGCGGCCTGCTGTTCCACCACTACGAGATCGACGAGCGCGGCCGGATCGCGACGGCCAGGATCGTCCCGCCGACGAGCCAGAACCAGGCGGCCATCGAGGCCGACATGACGTCGTTCGCGCCGGCCATCCTGGGCGAGCCGCACGATGTCGCGACCCATCGGCTCGAGCAACTCATCCGCAGCTACGACCCGTGCATCTCGTGCGCGACGCACTTCCTTGACCTGCGCGTGGAGGCCGCCCCATGAGTGGCTTCCTGCCGGATCCGATCGTCCGGATCATCGTCTGCGGCAACGCGGACCGTGGCGACGACGGCCTGGCCCTCTCGGCCATCGCCCACCTCCTGCCGGCGCTGCCGCACGGTTTGCTGGCCAAGGTGGAGATCCGCCGCTCGCTCGAGTTGCGCGTGGAGGACCTCGTGGACCTGTCGCCCGGCGTCTCGTGCCTGATCCTGGACGCGGTGGCCGGCATCGAGCCGGGTCGGGTCGTGAGCCTGCCGCTGTCCGATCTGCTGGAGCGCCCGGCGTTCGCCCCACGCTCCTCCCACGAGCTCCCCATCGACCTGCTGGTCGGGCTCGCCGGGATCATCCGCGAGGCCCCGGTGCCGGGCACGTTCGTCGGGCTCGGCGGCCATGGCTTCGACTACGGTGCGTCCCTGTCGCGGGCCGTTCGGGCGGCCATGCCCGCCTACACGGAGGCGATCGTCGCGGCCCTGCGCGCGCTCGCCGAGCCGGGCCCGGTCGGCCGGGACGAAGCCGCGCCACGCGTCGCCGAGGCGCCCTCCATCCAGCCGGCCACGCCGGCGTCGCCCACGACCGGGGCGGAGGCCTGACATGTGCCGGACGACGGTCGGCCGCGTCCTCGCCATCGAGGACGGCGAGGTCCTCGTGGATCTCGACGGGTTGCACCGCCGCGCCCTGTCGCTCCTCGTCCCGGATCTCGCGCCGGGTGATCTCGTCCTGGTCGGCCTGGGCACCGTCCTCGGCCGCGTGGACCCGGACGACCGAGACGCCCTCGATCACATCCAGCCGGTGGCCGACAGCGCGCCGCCGCTCGACCTCAGCGCACCCTAGGAGGACAGCATGTCGATCCCGCGCACGACCGGATGGGGCATCGGACTGGCCACGGCCACCGCCGTCATCTCCGGCGTCTCCATCTTCGTCAACGGGCTCGTGGTCAAGGAGTTCGCCGATCCCGTCGCCCTCACCGGAGCACGCAACGCGCTTGTGGGCCTGGTCCTGCTGGGCATCCTCCTGGCATCCGGTGGGGTGGCCGAGATCCGTTCGCTCCGACCTCGCCAGTCCGCGGGCCTGGTCGCCCTGGCGGTCCTCGGCGGGAGCGTGCCGTTCATCCTGTTCTTCAGCGGATTGGCCGCGGCGACCGGTCCCGGTGCCGCGCTCATCCACAAGACCCTGTTCATCTGGGTCGCCGCGCTGGCGATGGTCTTCCTCGGCGAGCGACTCGGGCTCGCCCAGGTCGTCGCGCTCGTGGCGCTGCTGGGGGGCACGCTGCTGATCAGTCCGACCGGGGCGATCGGGGCCGGCCCGGCCGAGGTCATGATCCTGACCGCCACGCTCCTGTGGTCGGTCGAGGTCATCGTCGCCCGCCGGCTGCTGGGCGGTGATGGCCGGGGCGAGGGCGTCAGTGTTCGGCTCGCGGCCACGTCGCGGATGGCGCTCGGAGCGGTGCTGATCCTCGGGTTCCTCGTCGCGACGGACCGCATCGGTGCGGTCGCATCGTTCTCCGTGGCGCAGTGGGCGATCGTCGCCGCGACGGGCGTCCTGCTCCTCGGCTACGTCACGACGTGGTATGCCGCCCTTCAGCGTGCGCCGGCGAGTCTCGTCACGGCCATCCTGGTCGGCGGTGCGATCGTGACGGCCGCGCTGGCCACGGTCCGGACCGGCGCGCTCCCCGCACCAGCCATCGAGACCGGTCTCGGGCTCCTGGCGCTCGGCGTCGGGATGGTCGTTCGGACGGCACGACGGCGCGAGCGCACGCCGGCGACCGAGCCGATGGGCTAGCGCCGATGCTCGAACCGATCACGTCCGACGTCGACCTGGGTCCGCAGTCGCCCGCCCTCGAGCGCGGCGTGGCCGGGACCGTCGGCGCGTGGCTGCCGGGACCGCTCCTGTTCGCGCGGTTCGCGTTCCCGCCCAATCGGCTCGGCCTGTGCGGCCCGGAGGCCGGGCTGACCCTGCCCGAACGGGTCCGGACCGGTCGCCCGGATCCGGAGCTGCGCCGCATCGCCGAAGGCTTCGAGGGCGCCTACCCGTACCTCCAGCTCATCGCCGCGGAGAACGATGTCGCCGATCCGCTCGACGCCCGGGTCGTGGAGGCGTACTGGCTCGGGAATCCGCTGTTGCGCGAGGTCGGTCCGCGGGCGCGACACGACGATCTCACCGACCGCTTCCGCCCGCGCACCCAGTCGCGCGAGTGGCGCTGGCTGGAGGACAAGGCCGGCGGCCCATCGATGGTCCATCACAGCTTCCACGTCCTGGAGATCCTGCCGCGCATCGGGCTCATCCGGGGCGGCCTGCCGCCCGATCTGCTCGGCGTACTCGAGCGCTGCCTGGTCCGACCCGGGCGGGTGACGGCGGTCGGGATCGGTGCCCTGACCGTGGAGCTGCCGCCGCTCGAACTGGTCGATGGCGCCCTGCGGTTCGGCACCCCCACGGCGGTGCCCATCCCGACCGCGAACGGCGAGGGCTTCGGCGACATCCTCCTCCCGGGCGACGACGTCGCGGTCCACTGGGAGCGTGTCTGCGGCCGCCTCTCACCGAGCCAGGCGGCCACGCTCGCGGCCGTGACCCGGCGCAACCTGGACGTGGCCAACACGACGATCTGACGGTCCCCACGCGACGACCCGACGGTCCCACGCGACGACCCGACGGTCAGTGCGACTCCCGGCCCACCGGGTGCCCGCTGCCGCCGACGAGGAAGTCGAGATCGACCCCGGTGTCCGCCTGCAGGACATGGTCCACGTACAGCCGCTCCCAGCCGCGGGCCGGGTTCGCCAGCGCTGCGACCGCGGCGGCGGCCTGACCCCGGGCGGCGAGTTCCGGCGCCGGGACATCGATGTCCACTCGCCGGCCGGGTACGTCCAGGACGATCGGGTCGCCGGTCCGGACCAGGCCGAGCGGTCCGCCCGCGGCCGCCTCGGGGGCGACGTGGAGGACCACCGTGCCATAGGCAGTGCCGCTCATCCGGCCGTCGCTGATGCGGACCATGTCTCGGACGCCACGCGCCAGCAGCTTGGGCGGCAACGGCAGGTTCGCGACCTCCGGCATCCCCGGATAGCCCTTCGGGCCGCAGCCGCGCAGGATGAGGACCGAGTCCTCGTCCACGTCGAGGTCCGCGTCGGCCAGGCGTCGGGCGGCATCCTCGACGCTGTCGAACACGACCGCCCGTCCGCGATGCTGCAGGAGGTGCGGTGAGGCCGCGGCGAGCTTGATGACCGCGCCATCCGGCGCGAGCGTCCCGCGCAGGACCGCGATGCCGGCATCGGACCGGAGCGGCGCCGAACGTGGCCGGATGACCTCGGCGTCCCAGACCTGGGCGCCCACGACGGCCTGGGCGAGCGGTTGACCCGTCACCGTGATCGGCGTCGGATCGAGCAGGTCCAGGACCTCGTGCAGGACCGCCGTCAGGCCGCCGGCCCGGAACAGGTCGTCCATCAGGTGGCGTCCGGCCGGTTGCAGGTCCACCAGGAGCGGCACGCCGCTCCCGATCCGGTCGAAGTCGTCGAGCCGGAGGGGGATGCCCAGCCGTCCGGCGATGGCGAGCAGGTGCACGACCGCGTTGGTGGAGCCGCCCACCGCGGCCAGGGTCACGATCGCGTTGTGGAACGCGCCCGCGGTCATCACCGCGCTCGGTCGCCGGTCGGTCTCCACGAGATCGACGGCGAGGCGTCCGCTCATCTGGGCTCGCTCGAGCAGGCGGCTGTCCGGGGCCGGGATACCGGCCGTCCCCGGGATGGTCATCCCGAGCGCCTCGGCCATGATCCCCATCGTCGACGCCGTGCCCATCGTGTTGCAGTGGCCGGCGCTCCGGACCATCGCGGATTCCGAGGCACGGAAGAGGGCCGGATCCAGCGTGCCCGCCCGCACCTCCTCGCTCTGGCGCCAGACACTGGTCCCGCAGCCGAGGGGCTCGCCCTGGAACGTGCCGGTCAGCATCGGCCCGCCGGGCACGACGAGCGCGGGCAGGTCCACGGACGCGGCCGCCATCAGCAGCGCCGGGATGGTCTTGTCGCAGCCGCCCAGCAGGACGATCCCATCGATCGGATTGGCCCGGAAGAGTTCCTCCGCGGTCATCGCCGCGAGGTTGCGCCACAGCATCGCGGTCGGTCGGACCAGGGTCTCGCCGAGCGACATGATCGGCATCTCGAGCGGCACGCCACCGGCCTCCCAGATCCCGTTGGCCACGCTCCTGGCGATGTCGCCGAGATGGCGGTTGCACGGGACCAGGTCCGAGGCGGTGTTGGCGATGGCGATGTGCGGCCGGCCGTCGAACGCGTCGTCGGGCAGGCCCCGGCGCATCCAGGCGCGATGGATGTAGCCGTCTCGATCGGTGCCGGCGTACCAGTGCTGGCTGCGACGCTCGCTCATCTCACGGTGGTCCATGCGTGACGGTAGGCTGCCCATCGTAGGAGGTCACGCCGGCCGGTGAGCACCATGCGCGCACTCGTCCTGACCGGCCCGGCGCGCGCCGAGGTCCGCGAGGTGCCCGTGCCGCGCGCCGGACCGGGCGACGTCGTCGCCGATGTCCAGCGCGTCGGCGTGTGCGGCACGGACCAGGAGTTGTTCGCGGGTTCGATGGCCTACTTCCGTACCGGGCGCGCGGCCTATCCACTCCGACCCGGGCACGAGTGGTCGGGCACCGTCCGCGAGGTGGGGGAGGGCGTGGATCCTGGGTGGGTCGGACGCCGGGTCACCGGCGACACGATGTTGGCCTGCGGGACCTGCGATCGCTGCCGCTCGGGTCGCCGGCACGTCTGCCGCGAGCTGGTCGAAGTCGGGATCTCGATGGGCTTCGCCGGGGCGCTGGCCGAACGCATCCGGGTGCCGGCGTCCAGCCTCCTTCGACTGCCCGATGCGGTCGACGACACCGCCGGCGCGCTGGTCGAGCCCGGTGGCAATGCCTGGCGGGCGGCGGCGTCGGCGCATGCCGGACCCGGGTCGCGAGTCCTCGTCTGGGGTGCGGGCACGATCGGCCTGCTCGCGGCGGCCTTCGCGTCCGCGGCCGGCGCCGAGGTCCACCTGGTCGGTCGGCGTGCCTCCAGCCTGGCTCTCGCCGGCCGGTTCGGCGTCGCGGCGACCTGGAGCCCGGCGGCCCTCCCCGACGGGCCGATCCACGCCGTGATCGACGCGACCGACGACCCCGATGTCCCCGCGCTGGCCGTTCGGCTGGTCGAACCCGGGGGGCGCGTGGTGTGCATCGGACTTGCCGGCGAGCCCAGCCGGATCGACACGCGCGAGCTCACGCTCCGCGATGTCACGGCCGTCGGGGTCCTGAGCGGCTCGCCGGGGCTGGCGCGCGCGATCGAGCACTACGCCGATGGCACCGTGGACCCGCGACCGTTGGTCGGTGCGACCGTCGGGTTGGAGGACGTCCCGCGGGTCCTTGACGGCTCGCTCCGGAGTGACGTCGGGCCCAAGATCCAGGTGGGACCGCGGCTCGGATCCGCTGGCGGAAGCGGCTGATCCGTGGGTCGCGGCGCTGCTACGATGCGCTCCGGTCACGCCAGACTCCGGGATCGCCAGGCGATCACCACCGATTGATATGGAAAGGGTCCCGATGCGGACGTCGATGCTCATCGTGCTCGCGGTCGTCGCAAGCGTCGTCATCGCCGGGTGCGGTGGCAGCAGCCTCACCGGCAAGGCCTGGCAACTGACCGCCATCACGGAGCAGGTGCCGGCATTCCAGGGCGTCGTGCCCGAGGCGGACCAGGCGCGCTACACCATCACGTTCAACGCTGATGGCACGTACAGCGCCCTGGCCGACTGCAACACCATGAACGGCAGCTATACCACCACCGGCACCGGCGGCATGACCATCGAGCCCGGCGCGATGACCAGGGCGGCGTGCCCCGAGGACTCGATGGCCGACAGGTATGTCGCGGCCCTCCTGAGCACGGAGAGCTACGCCATCGCGAACGGCGCGCTGACGCTCACGACGACGGCCGGCGGTACGCTCGTCTTCAAGTAGGACCGGCACGGGTCGCAGGCGCGGGTCCATGACGCGGCCGGAGATCCGGTTCCAGGTCCTGTGCCTTCCGGACGTCCCGTGGCACGAGTTGCGCGAGCGGTTCGTCCGGGCGGAGGCGCTGGGCTTCGAATCGGCCGCCCTCGCCGACCATTTCGTCGACTGGACCGACCCGACGCGTCCGTGGTTCGAGTCGTGGACCGCGCTCACGGGGCTTGCCGGGGCGACGAGCACGATCCGCCTGGCGACCGGCGTGACCCAGATCCCGCTGCGAAACCCCGCGATGTTCGCCCGCCAGGCGATGACCCTCGACCACGTGTGCGGTGGCCGACTGGAGATCGGGCTGGGCACGGGCCTGGTCGGGGACCCGTCCTACGCCATGATCGGCGTTCCCGACTGGGACGCGAAGGAACGGGTCGCGCACTTCGGTGAGTACGTCCGGATCGTGGATGGCTTGCTGCGCGACCACGCCCTGACCTTCGCCGGCGACCACTACCAGGTCGTCGGCGCGACCCTGCATCCCGGGCCGGTCCAGTCGCCACGGCCGCCGATCACGATCGCCGGCCTGGGGCCGGTCATGATGCGCCACGTGGCTCGCTATGCCGACACCTGGAGCAGCCTGTCCTTCAAGACGGGGATCGGCGAGCAGCTGGCCGAGACCGCGGAACGGATCGGCCGGATGGACGAGGCCTGTGCCGCGCTCGGGCGAGACCCGGAGACGCTCCGACGGTCGTATCTGCTCTTCGACGGCCAGGCGCGGCGGCGGGGCGGCATCTACGACTACTACGCCTCGGTGGACGCCTTCGAAACGCTGGCCGGTCGCGTGCTCGAGCTCGGCATGGACGAGATCTGCCTGTACTTCCCGCCGGACGCCAGCCAGTGGCCGGTCTTCGAGCGGATCGCGACCGACGTCCTGCCCAGGCTTCGGACCCGCTGACCCCGGCGGCGCGGGCCGCGCCCGGTCTTCCGTCCGCGGCCCTAGGCGCCTGGCTCGCGGTCGAGCACGGTGGACCTGGCCATCTCGAGCAAGACATCCGCGCTCGCGTCGGCGTCCAGGCCGCGGCCGGAGAACAGTTCATCGAACGTCCAGAAGCCGGTCAGGACCCACAGGATGTCGGCGGCACGCTCCGGCGTCATGCCCGGCCGAAGCCGACCCTGCGCGGCCAGGCGACCCGACAGGTCGGCCATCCCGTAGGCGCGATCGCCCTGTGAGCGAGCGAGCGGTTCGGCCGCTTCCGGGTCCACCTCGCGCAGCATGAGCATGCGCGTGAAGACGCGGTGGTCGGCGGCATACATCCGGCAGCTTGCTCGCAGGCTGCGCTCGAGCGCGACCACGGCATCCGGCTGACGGTACTCGGCGATGACCTGCTCGAGTCCGGCCCGGTGCAGGGCGTCGTCGGCCAGCGCGGCGAGCAGACCCGTCCGCGAGCCGAACGTGGCGTAGATCGTCGAACGGGCGACCCTCGCATCGGCCGCGATGTCGCCGACGCTGAATTCCAGGCGCCCCTCGGCCAGGACGGCGGCGCGCGCGGCGTCGAGCACCTGGCGGCGCGTGCGGTCGGCCGATTCCGCCCGGGCTCGCTGGACATACGGACGAGTCATGGCCACATCCTACTTGACACGACAAGTTGTCGCATGGAATACTCTCGCCATTCCGGCAGACAACATGTCCGGTGATTATGAGGACACCCAACGATGACCGCCGCCGCCGACCCCATCACCGCCACCGTCACTCCCACCGCCGGCCCCGTCGCTGCCGACCGGGAGACCGTCCAGCTGGCCGATGCGCGCTTCATCGCCCTGGCCACCTTCCGCCGGTCGGGCGAGGCGGTCGAGACGCCGGTGCTCTTCGTCCAGGACGGGGATCGTCTGCTGGTCCGGACCGCGCACGATGCCGGGAAGCTCAAGCGAATCCGCAACGACGGGACCGTCGCGCTTGCGCCGTGCGATCAGCGTGGCCGCCACCGTGGTCCGGTCGTCCGAGGGCGCGCCCGCATCCTCGGCCCGGACGCGGTCGAGCCGGCGCTTCGCCTGCTGCACGCCAAGCACCGCATCGCCGGCCCGCTGTTCACGACCGTCCGGCACCTGCGGGGCCAGGGCGACGTGATCATCGAGATCGAGCTCGACCCGGCCGCCTGACCGGGACCCGCTGACCACCGGTCCCACCACCGTCGAACCAACCCACCCCGAACCCACCCCGAACCCACCCCGATCGAAGGAGCATCCCCATGTCACGAATGCATACCGCTCGGCTCGCGAGCGCCATCGTCCCACTCGCCCTGGCGCTCGCCGCGTGCGGCTCCAGTGGCGCCGGCCAGGCCGGCCAGGTGACGGCCCAGGACGCGGCGGCCACCGCGACCGCCACCGCGACTGCCATGACCGTCGAGGCGACCGGATCCGCCGTCGACGTCCCGCCCGCCGACGTCGACCCGATGGGCGACCTCTGCGCACTCGTCCCGGCCGCGACCGCCGCGACCGCGCTCGCCGAGCCCGTCGATGCTGGCACGTCGAAGGGGAGCGCCACCTTCGACAACGCCAGTTGTCGCTACCTGGCGACCGGTTCGGCTTCCTCCCTCACCGTCTGGTACCACCCCGTCGTCACCCGCGACGAGTGGACGGCATCGATGACCAAGACCGGCATGGCCGACCAGCGGCCGGTCGACGGGATCGGCGACGCCGCCTACCTCCGACTCGAGGCCGCCGGCGGCGATGAGACCAAGCTCGCCGTCTACGCGTCCGGACACACCGTCTGGGTCATCGTCGCGAGCCCGGCGGACCCGCTGGCCCGCGCCGCCGCGGCCGAGTCCATCGCCCGGCTCGTCCTGGGCGCGGTGGCCTGAGCGCTCTCGGAGGGTCTCGAAACCGACGCGGACCGTGCCGGCCCTAGGCCGGCACGGCGCTGCCCGGCTCGCTCTCATCCGCCACGATCGAGATGATGAGCTTGCCGCTCGGCCGTCCGGACTGGATGTCGCGCAGGGCGTCGGGGACCTCGGCCAGGGGGTAGCGGCGGTCGATCGCGGGCCGGATGACGCCCTCCTCCAGCAGCCTGGACAGGGTGGCGATGTCGGTCGGGTCGAACGGCTTCCAGTTCAGGACGAGACCCATGGTGCGGTCGCGGCCCACGGACAACAGCGGACCCAGGATGAGGCCCTCCAGGACCGCGCCCGTCGTCCCACCGGCGATGGCGTACCGGCCCCCCGGCTTCAGGACCCGGCGGGGCGCCACGAACGACCGACGCGCCCAGACATCCAGGATGTAGTCGTACCGCGTGGACATCCGGGTGTAGTCGTCCCGGGTGTAGTCGATCACGTGGTCCGCACCCAGCGACCGGACGAAGTCCATCTTCGCCGTGCGGCACACGCCGGTGACCTCGGCGCCGAACGACTTGGCGAGCTGGATGGCGAACGGGCCGACGTTACCGGACGCGCCGTTGATCAGGACGCTGTCGCCGGGCTTGATGGTGCTGCCGCCGCGCAGGCCCTGGTACGCGATGATCGAGGCTTCCGGCAGGGCGGCCGCCAGCTCGAACGACGCTCCGGCCGGCATCGGTGCCCACGCCTTCTCGGGCGCGCACGCGGACTCGGCGAAGGCGCCGTAGCCGTACTCGGTGAGGTTGCCGAACACGCGATCGCCTGGAGCGAACCGGGTCACCCCTGCTCCGACGGCCTCCACGATGCCGGCCGCGTCCAGACCGAGTCCGGCGTGCCTCGGCGCACGGAAGCCCGTGGCTATCCGCGTGATGAGCGGTCTGCCGGTCAGGTAGTCGATGTCGGCCCGATTGACGGACGCGGCGTGGACGCGGACGAGGACCTCGCCGTCGCCGGGCACCGGCGTGGGCACCTCGCGAAGCTCCAGGACGTCGGGCGAGCCGTAGATGGAGCGGACGATGGCCTTCACGAGCGGGACGCTACCACGGCCGGGGTGCCCGACGGACCGCTAGACTCGCGATCCGGGGCCACCGAGGAGGGATCCATGGGTTCGTTCGAGATCGGCGTGGTGCTGCCGACCGTGGAGTACGGTCCGGAGCGCATCACGCCGCGCTGGACCGAGCTCCGCCGGATCGCGCAGCTGGCCGAGACGCTCGGCTTCGACACCTTGTGGGTCGCCGATGAGCTCCTGTGGCTCGAACCGGACCAGGAACCACAGGGCGTGTGGGACGTGGTGTCCATGGCCGGTGCGGTGGCGGCGACCACGACGTCCATCAAGGTGGGGACGTGGGTCCTGTCCGCGCTCCATCGCAACCCGGGGATCATCGCCAAGACCGCCGAGACGCTCGACGAGATCACCGGCGGTCGCTTCGTGTTCGGCCTGGGGGCCGGTCACGTCTGGCCGGGCCAGGCGCATGCGTTCGGCCTGCCGGAGGACCGGATCTTCGCGCGGTTCGATGAGTCGCTCCAGGTCATCGTCCCGTTGCTCCGCGCCGGCCGGGCCGACTTCGAGGGTGAGTTCCACGCGGCCCGGGGCCTGCTGCAGCGGCCGGTGGGTCCGCGACCCGGCGCGATCCCGCTGCTGATCGGCGGCAATGGCCCCAAGGGTCAGCGGCACGCCGCCTGCCACGCCGACATCTGGAGCGGCTACATCGAGGAGCGAGCCCACATCGACGAGATGGCCCCACGCCTGGCCGCGCTCGACGTGATCTGCGCCGAGGTGGGTCGAGATCCGGCTTCGATCGGCCGGGGCGCCGGCGTGTCGGTGAACCCGTTGCGGCCGGCTGGCTGGCGGGCGTCCGTCATCTCCGGACCCCCTGAGGCCATCGCCGATTCGCTGCGGTCCTTCCGCGACGCTGGCTTCACCCAGGTGGACCTCATGCTGGGACCGGGGACGGTCGAGGCCATCGAGGCGATGGGACCGGTCCTGGAACTCCTCCGCGCGGACTGACGCCTATTCGCCGGCGAGACGACGCTCGAGTCCATCGAGGATCAGGTCCAGCCCGAACTCGATCTCGATGGGTACACCATCCTTGCCCAGGGCCAGGCCGGCCATCGCCCGGAGTCCGGGAAAGGCATCGCCGAAGGTCTCGGCGGCCATGAGCTCCGCCTCGTCGGGTGCGTCGCGCAGGTCGAACGGCCAGGCCAGGATCATCAGCGTGAACCCATAGACGTGGCTGTCGACCGCCATGAACGCGCGCGCGACGTCCGGCAACGGGAACCCGGCGTCGAGCAGGATCGAGACGACCGCGTCCAGGTAGCCCAGCCGCGTGGGGCCGGGGTTGCGGCGGGACTCGAGGACGGCGCTCGCCCAGGGGTGGCGCAGGAGGACCTCGTGCGTGGAGATCGCGCTCTGGCGCAGGGCCGCCCGCCAGGGCAGATCGCGTGCCGGTACCGGGACCTCGAGCATGACCAGGTCGCTGATGCCGTCGAGGATGTCCTCCTTGCCGGACACGTGCTTGTACAGCGACATCGCCTCGACATGGAGCGCCTGCCCGAGGCGGCGCATCGAGACGGCTTCGATCCCTTCATCGTCGGCGAGCTTCAGCGCCGCAGCCAGGATCAGCTCGCGGCTCAGCTTCCGGCGGGGGCCCCGCTTCCTGTTCACCGACTCGGTCATGCAGCCCTCCCGCGGATCGCCTCTTGACATGGCTTACGGTGTAGTTGTATCGTTCCCTCAGGCTTACAGTGTAGTTGTTTCGAAGTGCGGTCGCCAGTGGTGGCCCGAAAGGAGACCGGTGATGTTGGGAATGATCGTGGGGCTGGCTGGGGCGCTGATCGTGACCGTGGCCGTGGTCGGCCTGGTGTTCGTCCTCGGGATGCGGGCGAAGTCGCCGATCGTCCAGGGCGCGGTGATCGGGCTCGGCAAGCACGGGTTCAACAAGATCCAGCTCAAGACGGCCGGCCGGCCCGGTGCCTACGCCGGGATCATCCGGCACACCGGCCGGACCTCGGGCCGAGCCTACGAGACGCCGGTCGGCGTGGTCGCCATCGATGACCGCTTCCTCATCTCACTGCCGTACGGGCGTTCGAACTGGGCACGCAACGTGCTCGCGAACGGCTCGGCGGTCCTGGTCTTCGAGGGCGTGACGTACGACGTCGACTCACCGGAGATCATCCCGCTCGCGACCGTGGCGACGGCCTTCTCGCGAAGCGATCAGCGGATGCACCGCATCTTCGGGGTCACCGATGTGCTTCGGCTTCGACGCGTGGACGTCGGTGCGGTCGCGGCGAGCGACGTCGGCCGGGTCGCCGCCGCCGCCTAGACCTCCTCCTCGCCCAAGACGCGACGACCGTCGACCCACACCCCGACGATGTCGGCGGGCCCGGCGAGGCGGACGACCTTCTCGAAGACCCGCGCCGGGGTATCGAGCTCGGGGTAGACCCGCAGCGATCCCCGGCGCGACGCCGTGTCGACGAGGACCGCGTCGAATCGGCGCCCCGGCTCAAGCAAGCCGACCGGAGCGCCCAGGACGTTCGCCCCGCCGAGGGTCGCCAGCCAGAACGCGAAGGTCGTGTCGATCGCCGAACCTGGGACACCCCGCTCGGTCGGCGACTTCGCCCGATCCACGCCGTCGGCCAGTAGTCGGGACATCGTCACGGCGTCATGGGCCTGGCGCAGGACGCTCGGTGAGGCGCCGCCGGAGACGTCGGTTCCCAGCCCGACCCGCACACCGCCTTCGACGAGCCGGCGGACGGGTAGGACGGCGTTCGCGAAGTAGGCGTTGCTCAACGGGCAGTGCGCGATGCCTGCGCCGCGAGCCTGGATGAGCGACGCGTCCGCGTCCGTCACGTGATCGGCGTGGGCGAGGACGGTGCCGCGGCGGAGCAGACCGAAAGCCTCGAGCGCGGTGGTGTCCGTGACGCCGAACCGCTCCAGGGCATGGCCGTGCGCCCAGTCCGATTCCGAGCAGTGGGTCTGGACGAGCGTCCCGGTCGCCGCGGCGAGGGCGCCGAGCCCGCGGAGGAGATCATCGGTGCAGGCGGGCGTGAACCTCGGCGTAACGATCGGTCGGACGAGGTCCCGGCCCGCATCGATGCCGACGATGTCGTCGATCGACCTCGCGCTGGCCCGGATGCCTTCGGTCGCCGAGCTGTCGCGATACCACTCGGGGGTTCCGTCGGGATGGTCCATCGCCACCCGCCCCACGAACGCGCGCTGCCCGGCGTCGGCCGCGGTCTGCGCCAGGGCCGACGTTGCGTCGGAGTCCTGCGTCGCGAAGTAGACGGCGGTCGTCGTTCCCTCGCGAAGGAGGGTGTCGACGAGATCGGCCCAGATGGGTCGAGCGAAGGCCAGGTCCGCATAGCGTGCCTCGAGCGGGAACGTGTAGTCGAACAGCCAGCGCTCGAGCGGGAGGTCCAGGCCGGTCCCGAGCTGCGGCCACTGCGGAGCGTGGACATGCAGGTCCACGAGCCCGGGGAGGAGAACGGTGCCCGGTGCCGTGCCGCGGAGGTCGGTCGTGGACCGACGAAGCTCGGCACCGGCGGGCGTGCCCGCGGACTCGACCGCCGCGATCCTCCCCGCATCGTCGACGGCGATGAGCGCCTCGTCGACCACCTGCAGCCGGTCCGCCGCCGGGGTCTGCATGAGGCGGCCGGCGATGACGTACGACATGGCTGGACTATGTCACGCCAGCCGTCGATCGGGCGGGCCGATGCAGATCCGGCCCGGTTCCGGCGACCCGGTGCCGTGCCGTGCGGTCCGGTGTGGTCTGATCCACTCCGGGTCGGAGACGTGCGGTCGCGCGACCAGCGGGCGGTGCCACGACGCACCTCGAATAGGACCATCGGCGACTCCAGCCATAGCCCGATCGGCCTACTCGCTGGTAGCGTCATCCGGGTTCGACGCCGTGTTGCGGGCGTCACGCCACGAGAGGTTGGCCGAGACCGGCCGAGGCAGTCGATTGACCGAAACGAACGCAGGGCCGCCGACTCGCGAGGGGTCGGTGCTGGCCAACGTGCAACGGCGTCTCAAGCGATCGCCGGATGACCAGGCCGCGGAGGTGGAACGCGTCCGTGCCCTGACCCTCCAGCGACTCGCCGGAGTCGCCGGACCGGATCGCACTCCGACGACGGTCGCGTCCGACCCGACGGATGGTCCCGCAGCCTCCGACCCACCCGACCCCACCGACCCGCCCAGTGCCGCGCCGGCGGCAGGCGGACCCGAAGCAGATGAGGCGATCGACGTGACTGAATCGGTAGACCAGGCCCCCGCCGCGAAGGTGCGGCAACCACTCGTCTTCCGCATCGCCGGGATCGACGAGCCCCCCGCACCGGCCCCACCGGATCCGGAGCTCGAGGCGACCCCATTGGTGATGTTCCTCGGTGGGCCGGGTTCGACCTGGCCGGCCGATCACGAGTCGGCGATCGCGGGCGATCCGACCGACGCGGTGGATGCCGGATCGGAGGCCGAGGCGTCCGGGGCCGAGCAGCCGTCGGCCGATGCACCGGCCCAGCTGGCCGAACCGGCTGCCCAGCCCGAGCCGCCGGCGCCCGACCCGTCGCCGTCGGTGACCACACCACCCGTGGCGACCGTCGTCGCCCAGGCCTATTGCCCCTACTGCGCCACGCTCCTGGCGCCGCCCCCGGCGTCGGATCGACGGTGTACCGAATGCAAGCAGCTGATCGTCGTGCGACACATCGACGACCGGACGGTCTGGCTCATGGAGGCCGCCCTGCCGGTGTTCGAGGCGGAGCGCCGACGGATCGCGGACGAGGAGCGCTGGACCGCACAGCGGGCGTATTGGCTGGACCTCGCCGTCGCAGCGGGTGCCCCGAAGGCCCGGGTCGCGAAGGCCGCCGAAGAGGCACCCACCGAGGCCAGGGTCGGCGCCGCGCGCAGCCTCTATCTCGCGGCCGTGGACCGGTCGTTCGAGGGCGCCGCCAAGGACGATCGCTGGGCGGACGCCGCTCGCCTCCGCTTCGACGAGGCGCTGGTCCTCTTCGATTTCGCGGGAGCACCGATCCCGGAGATCCGCGGGGGCGACGACGCCTGAACGTCCTTGAGATGAGCCGCGCGCCGGCGATCAGCGCAGAAGGCACCGCCCGCCCGTAGCCGACGTGCGTCGTGGACGCGCCCGTGGATCGGGCGGGATGCCGCCTTGCGAGGTGATGTAAAGAATAGTTGACACTATGTCAGCCCTGCTATACATTGCCCGGCATCTGATCGCACGCAGCGCACGGGGGCCGGTATGTCATACGAGGAGAAGGGGACGTGGCTCTACCTGGTGATCCTGATCACCATGTCGGTGGCCTACGTCGCGATGATCGCCGGGCAGATCGGACGCGTGCCCTTGGTCGAGATCGACTACCAGGGGGCGATGCTCGCGACCATCGGGGCGACGATCGTCCTCGCCATCGTGGGGATGATCGCGATCGCGATCTCGTCGCCCGCCGAAGCTGACAAGTCCGACCAGCGGGACAAGGACATCAACCGGCTGGGCGAGTATGTCGGCGGGACCGTCCTCGCGTTCGGGATGATCGTGCCGTTCGGGCTCGCGCTGCTCGAGGCACCGTACTTCTGGATCGCCAATGGGATGTACGTGGTCTTCGTCATCGCGGGGATCTGCGGCACGACCGTGAAGCTGGTCCTGTACCGCCGGGGCTTCTGACGTGGTGAAGCCCACGCGGGTCACCAATCAGATCCGACGCTTCCGGTTCGAGAACGGCGAGATGACCCAGGCCGAGCTGGCCGATCGGATCGGTGTCACGCGCCAGACGGTCATCGCGATCGAGCAGGGTCGCTACTCGCCGTCGCTCGAGCTGGCGTTCCTGATCGCGGCGGTGTTCCGCGTGCCCCTCGACGATGTCTTCCAGTACGAAGGAGCGCACGCATGAGCGAACCACGATCGCCATGGCTTCCGCCGAGGTGGTTCATCCGTGCCTTCTGGGCCGGCCACCGCGCCGTGTATTCGGTCACTGGCGGCCGACGCGGGCTTCGGAAGCCGACACCCACCAGGTGGGGGATGATGCGGCTTCGGACCGTGGGCAGACGCTCCGGCACGCCGCGGGCTGCCATCCTGGGCTACTTCGAAGATGGGCCGAACCTGGTCACCATGGCGATGAACGGCTGGGGTGAGCCAGAGCCCGCCTGGTGGCTCAACCTCCAGGCCCGACCGGACACCACGGTGGATCTGGTCGATGGCCCGCGCGCCGTCCACGGCCGTGCCGCGACCGGCGACGAGCGGACACGCCTGTGGGCGAGATGGGCCGAGTACGACGAAGGGCTCGATGCCTACGCCGCACGCCGTCCCGGTGAGACGGCGGTCGTGGTCCTGGAACCGGCGCGGGCGGCGCCGACCGTGGGGAGCGCGGCGTGAAGGCGATCACCCACCGGCGGTACGGGCCCCCGGCCGTCCTCACGCCCGAGGAGCGGCGTCGGCCGGAGCCAGGGCCCGGCGTCGCGGGCATGGTCGAGGGCGGCCATGCGCGCGGGAAGGTCGTCTTCACGGTCTGACATGCCAGTCGTCGACGCGTCCCGGTTCACGACCCTCCGCGAAGGCTCCCTGCATGCCGCCCTGAAGGCCCGCTACGCCGCGGCCATCCCCGATGCGCGGGTCGAGGCGGCCGTGGACGGCTACGTCGTGGATGTCGCTGGCCCGACGGAACTCGTGGAGATCCAGACCGGGAGCTTCGGGTCCGCCAGGCGCAAGCTCGAGCGGCTCGTCGAGTCGCACCGCGTCGTCCTGGTCTACCCCATCGCGGTCGAACGCTGGCTGGTAAGCGTCGGTGGCGACGGTGAGGTCCTCGGGCGCAGGCGCTCCCCGAAGCGCGGACTCGCCCTCGACCTGTTCGATGAGCTCGTCAACCTCCCGGCACTCATCGCCCACCCGGACTTTCGGATCGAGCTCGCCCTCATCGTGGAGGAGGAGATCCGTGGGCCGATCCCGGAGGGCGTCCGCTACCGCTACCCGAGGCGTTGGCGGCGCGTGGACCGCCGTCTCATCGACGTCATCGAGACGAGACGCGTCGACACCCCAGCCGACCTGCTGGGCCTGCTTCCCGGTGGGCTTCCGGAGCCGTTCACGACGGCCGACATCGTCGCGCTGACGGGTCGGCCGAAGCGCCTCGCCATGCGTGCCGTGTATTGCCTCGAACGATCCGGGGCGATCGAACGGCGGCCTCGCCAGGGTCGGTACGTCGCGTATGGCCGCGTGGGTGTGGGGGCCTGACCGAGCCAGGTTCGGCAGTGGGTGCCGGGTTCAACGCATGACGACCCCGATGGGGCCGCTGACCAGCTCGAGGTCCGCCCTGGTCGGCATGGTCGGGACGGTCTCCATCAAGCCATACCTGTCTTCGGAGGCGCCGGTCAGCCGGTCGTGCTTCGCCCTCGAGACATCGCGTAGAGGGCAGCCACGAGGCCGATCGCGAGGACCACGATCAGCAGGATCAGGGCCGGGGATACG
>CAZOHT010000027.1:0-42566 GCA_964579825.1 uncultured Anaerolineaceae bacterium | reverse complement strand
GCCTGGCCAACGGGATCCTCCACTTCCCCGATGAGCTTGCGCGCCTCGAGCACGAAGGCGTCGCCAACCTCCACGGACTGATCGAGTTCACGAGGACGCACGGCATCGACTGCGACCTGGAGGAGACCGGCACGCTGTCACTGGCCGACCAGCCGCACCAGGTCGAGGAGTTCCGAGCCTGGGTCGACGAGGCGGCAGCGTACGGCGAGGAGCTCGAGTTCCTCGATCGCGATGAGGTCCGTGCCGAGATCAAGTCCCCGCTCTGGCACGCCGGCCTGTACCGGCCGCCCGGACGGGACATCCTGGTCGACCCGGCCAAGCTGTGCCGCGGGATCGCCCGAGTCGCCGCGGAGCGAGGCGTCCGGATCCATGAGCACACGCGGGTGACCGGCCTGGAACGGCGTGCGGGTGGCGTGGTCGTCCGGACCGCCACTGGAGCCACGGTCCGCGCCGCGCAGGTCGTCGTCGCGACCTCCGCCTACTCCGGTTGGCTGCGCCGGCTGTCGCAGACGTTCGTACCCGTCTACGACTACGTGCTCGTCTCGGAGCCGCTCGATGCCGACCAGCGCTGGTCGATCGGATGGGAGCGCCGCCAGGGCCTGTCCGACTCGAACAACCAGTTCCACTACTTCCGACTGACCGCCGACGACCGGATCCTGTGGGGTGGATACGACGCGGTCTACCACTTCGGCAGCCAGGTCGGCCCGGAGCTGGATCGCCGCCCGGCCACGTTCGAGAAGCTCGAGGCCCAGTTCTTCCGCGCGTTCCCGCAGCTCGAGGGCCTGCGCTTCCCGTACCGCTGGGGCGGCGCCATCGACACGACGACGCGGTTCACGGTCACGTTCGGCCAGACGATGGGCGGCCGCGTGACCTATGCGCTGGGCTACACCGGCCTGGGTGTCGGCGCCAGCCGCTGGGCGGGCGAGGTCGTGCGCGACTTCATCCTGCGGCCCGACTCGGATCGGCTGCAGCTGGGCCTCGTCCGGAACGCGCCGTTCCCGTTCCCGCCGGAACCGTTCCGCTCCGTGGCGGTCAACCTCGTCCGACGCGAACTGGACCGCGCCGACCGCAACGAAGGCCGCCGCGGCCTCCTGCTCAAGACCCTCGACAGCCTCGGGATCGGCTTCGACTCGTAGTTCGGGAGCGCGCCATCAAGGCCGGGCCCCGACTCGGCTGTCGCTCTCATCCAGCCATGTGGCGGCTACGATGTGCGAGGTTGTCGAGTCATCGGGTCCGGATCACCGCGGATCGGGTCGATCCGCCTCCGTCCCAGCCACCGAGTGACTGGACACGAGGCGCCCTGATCGACCCGGCCGCATACCAGTCAGATGGCGGCTGGATGACACGCTGGCGGAGTCGACGAGCGGACGGCAGTCGCGTGGTGGCTGGATACGATGTGCAGGGTTTGCAGCGGCGAGGCGACCAGACTGACCGGGCGCCGCGTCGGCGCTGCGTGGCGCCGCGGTGTTCCGCGAGGCTCAGACCGGCGTGGCCAGCCAGGTGGGCAGTTCGCGGGCGAGCGTGGCGAGCGGCAGCGAGCCATGACCGAGGACCGCGTCGTGGAACGCCCGAAGGTCGAACCGAGATCCGTCCCGGGCGGCGAGCTCGGCTCGCAACCGCTGGATCTCGAGCTGGCCGATCATGTACGTCAGCGCCTGGCCCGGCCAGCAGATGTAGCGGTCGGTCTCGATGACGGCGTCCGTCTCGGACAGGCCGGCCATCTGCAGGAAGTCGATCGAGCGCTGGCGCGGCCAGCGGAGCGCGTGCATCCCGGTATCGACGACCAGGCGCCCGGCGCGCCAGGCCTGGGCGTCCAGCATCCCGAACCGCTCGCCCTCGTTCCGATACAGGCCCATCTCGTCGGCAAGACGCTCGCTGTACAGGCCCCAGCCCTCGGCGTAGGCCCCGCCGACCGAACGCGCGCCGAGGCGTCGGAACGTGTTGAGGTGCGGGTTCTCCATCTCGAGGGTGATCTGGAAGTGGTGGCCGGGCACCGCCTCGTGGTAGGTCGTCGAGGCGAGCTTGCTGAACTTGCGGCTCGGCAGGTCGTAGCCGTTGGCGTAGTACACGCCGTCGCGCGTGCCGTCGGGCTTGGGCGGGTAGTAGTAGGCGAACGGGGCGTCCTTCTCCTTGAACTCCTCGACCGCACGGACCTCGCACCTGGCCTTCGGCAGGACGCCGAAGTACTGCGGGGCGATCGCCATCGCGCGCTCGATGTCCTCGTTCGCCCGCGCGACCAACGCGTCCTTCGAGGTCGGGACGTTGGCCGGGTCGGCGCCGAGCGCCTCGCGGTAGGCCGCCGTGTCCTCGCCGAAGCCGGCGGCGCGGGCGATCTCGCGTCGTTCGAGTTCGATCGCATCGAGCTGGGCCAGGCCGATGGCATGGACCTCGTTCGGATCCAGGTCCAGCGACGTCCAGCTTCGGATCGCGGTCCGGTAGAGGCTCTCGCCGTCCGGCGCGGACCACAGTCCCGGATCCTCGCGAGTGGCGGCCAGGTAGTCGCCCTTGAGTGCCTCGAGGAACGCGATGTCGGCCGGATAGACGACGTCCCGGACGATCTCGCGGACGGTCTCACGGTCCGCGTCCGTCGCGACCTTGACCATCGACGGGACGAGCGCGGACTCGATCGGGATCTCGAGCATCCGCTCGATCTGGGCGATGACGCGTTCGGCCACGATGCGCGGGGCCGTCAGGCCGGAGGCGGCCCCCTCCGCGAGCGTCTCGATGTGGCCGGCGATGTAGGCCGGATAGGCGTGCAGTCGCTCGACGAATGCCTCGAGCCTGGCCGGCGTGTCGGCCGGCTCGAACTGGGTCAGGAACGGGAGGAGCTGCTGCGGGCCGCTCATCTGGTCCACGACCCGAAGCTGGTAGAGGTGTTGGTCATCCTCCTCGATCGCGAGTTCGGCGACGACCTGGAGCATGTCGCGGGTGATGCGCTCCTCTGTCGGGAGACCGTCCGTCGGGATGGCGCTCGCCTCCGCGGCCGTCCGCTCCATCAGCGCGCGGACGACCGCTCGACCGTGGGCCGTGGTGTCATCGAGCTGGCCGGCCCAGCGGTCGTCGCCGTAGAAGCTGGCCAGGGTGGGGCTCGTCTCCAGGACGCCCTCCCAGAACCGGGCCGCGAGGGCGTCGACGGGCGACAGGTCGTCAGGGTTCTGGGTCACGATGGATCTCCCGATGCGGGCGTCCGGCCGTGGCCTGGGACGCGAAGGAACGATGGCCTACAGGGTACCGCCGCGGTCCATCAGCCGCCCGTCATCCACCGAACATGGGCAGCTGCTCACTGGAGCGCTCGATGGCCGGATCGAGTCCGATGAGCGGTTCGAGATCCGCCAGATCCGGCGTGTCCGCGGCCAGGAACCGGCGCAGGTGGACCGACTTGATGATGGTCCACGAGCCCTCCTCCATCGCCGCGCGAAGCAGGGGCGACCGAGCCAGCTTGTAGCGGACGAGCTCGGTTCGCTCCGGCGGGATGACCAGGAACCGGACGATCCGCTCGTCCGGGGCGATCCGGGCGTGCTTGCGCAGGAGCGGGTCGCCCAGCATCGCCGTCCACTCGACCTCGAACAGGAACGCCAGCTTGCCCCGGACGTACCAGACGCAGTCGACCTCCTCGAGCTCGGACGTCGAGCGGCTGATGCCGCCGAGGTAGGCGTGACGCTCGCGCTCGTCGAGCACGTCGCCGAGCACCCCGGCACCGAGTCGGCGGCCCGTCTGCTGCCGGGACAGCCAGACCCGCATGCCCATCCGGTGACCGCCGTCGGCGAGCGCGCCCAGCAGTTCCGTGTGCTCCTGGCTCCGGTGGAGCAGGTCGTCCGAGGTCGCGAGCAGGTCGGCCGTGCTCGTCTGGCTGCGATAGCTGTCGAGGCACGCCTGGATGAGCGCCTCGTCCGGCAGGTCGTGCCCGACGAACAGACCCGAGATCCGGTCGTAGAACGCCGCCTCCGACAGGGGTCCGGCGGTGGACAGCAGGCTGAACACCGCCCACTCGACGCGATCGGCGAGCGCGGGGGCCGCAGCCTCGCGGTCTGCCTTGTCGGCGAGCCACCAGCGACCGGGTTCGAGCTCGACAAGACGGGTCTGCGATGGCCGGGACATCTCGTCCCGGATCAGCGCGAGGAGTCGCTCGACCGGATCGGGCGGTGTCGCCTGGGCGCGAGCCGCCGTGCCGGTGCCGGTGCCGGTGCCCGTGTCGACGGTGCCGGCGCCCGCGCCGATGCCGACCTGGGCCGTGCGGACGCGCGACCAGCCGCTGCCACCCGAACCGGAGCCGCCGGCGGCACCGGGCCCCGCCCCGGACCCCGACGCCGGGTCGGGCCGGTCGGACGGCTCGTCCGCCGGTGCCGCCGGCTCGGTCGTCGCCGTGCCGGGCGCCGCGGTCGGCTCGTCCTGGGCGGCATCGCCGGCCAGTCGTCGGAGCTGCCCGGCCCGGTCCAGGCCGACCAGGATCTCGCCGAGCAGCCGCTCGTAGCGAGCCGGTTCACCCCGGGCCCGCAAGGTCTCGACCGCGACGTCCGTCACGGTCCGGGCGGCCTCGGCCGCGGAGAAGGGCCGACTCTCGAACCGTTCCGGGGCCGCGAACAACCGGCGGCCGTGGACGACATCCGGATCGCCCGCCCCACCCGGCATCGGGTCGAGCGGGACGTTGGCGCGGGTCCGGGCGCCCGGCGGCATCCGGGCCCCGGGGGGAAGCAGCTCGACGACGCCGTGGCCCTCGCCGTTCGGGTCGCCCAAGAGGGCGGAGATGAGCCGATAGCCCGCCCCCACCCCACCGAGCGCGGCGGCCGCCACCGCCTCCGCGCCGCCATCGACGATCTGCACGGCCCGGCCGTCGCGGGCCATCGCGGGGGCGACGGCCTCCAGCGCACGCCCGACCGCCGCCCCCTGCCAGCTCCACGGACCGCGCAGCGACGTGCCGGCCAGGGCATCGATGGACAGGAGCGACGCCGCCTCACGGCCGAGGACCCAGGACGTGGCGTGGTACGTGGCGGCCAGCCGTTCCAGGTCCGGACGCGGCGGCGGCTGGCCCAGGACGAGGCGGATGCGCGGCGGCGGCGCGCCGCGGCTCTCGGTGACGGCTCCGGTCGCGATCGCGCGCAGCCCGGACGGGCTCGACAGGCCGACGATCGCCGTCGCGGTCCCCTCGCCCAGGCTCCGCAGGTCCTCGCCGAGGCGGGCCTGGAGCGGGCCGTAGGCGCCGCTGTCGAGACGCTGGACGAAGCCGCGGACGAGGCGGACGGACTCCTCGAACGCGATCCACGGGTTCTTCTCTCGCCATTGCTCGGCACCGGGCAGCTTCACGTGGCCGCCGGCGATGCGCAGGGTCGCCAGGCGCCCGGGACTCATGGCCAGGCGGCTCGCCGGCAGGATCGAGTGGAGGAACGCCAGGCGCAGGGCGGCCAGGACCGGTGCCGCGCGCAGGTCCGTCTCGATGCGGTCGATGATCGCGGCCAGGCCCACGAGCTGGCGTGGCGTGTGCAGGTCCAGCAGTTCGTCCACCAGGTCCGGCGCGCCGTCGACGGCCGGGAACCGGGCCTTGAGCAGTGCCCGGACTTCGTCGGCCCCGACGTCGGCGCGGATCCGGGCGAGGTCGTCGTCGTCGAGCGGCGCCTGGCGGATCTCCGTCTCGCCGCGCTGGTCGCGACAGACCGTGCAGCGGTAGACCCGCGCGATCGGGACGGGCGCCGGGTCGCCCACGCCCCAGATGAAGTCCTCGGCGACGAGCATCCGACCGCAGGTCGGACAGCGGGTGGCGTACAGGTCGCCGAGCGAGACCTTCAGGCTGGACTCGCGTCGGGGCGAGGCGGACATGCCCTGGAACGCCGCGTCCAGATGGCGGACGTCGGGCGGTCGCAGGACGACCTCGGCGAGCATCCGGGTGAGCGGATTCGACTCGAGGGTGATCGCCCGGCGCTGGCGGTCCAGCGCGGCTCGCGCCACCCAGCCGCCGCGACCGAACAGGTCCGCCACGACGTCGCCGGCGCCCGAATGGGCATCGATGCGAGCGGTGACGAGCAGGCTCGGAGGCGCGGGCACGAGCCGATCGAAGATCGGCAGCGCCGGCGCCGGGTCAGGGTTCGGGTACGACGACCGGATCGTCATCCGTCGATGCTAGCCCACGGGCGCCAGTGGTCGGCGCCTGCGGGCAACGCCGGTTACGGCTCGTCCAGCTCGTCCGGCTCGTCCTCGAAGGCTTCGTCCGTCGTCGCCTCGGGCGGGAGGACCCGGTCGAGATCCTCGATCTCGTCGTCTTCCTCGTCGTCCTCGAGGTCCTCCTCGAGATCCATCTCCTCGCGGACGAGGGTGCCCTTCGTGTATGGCCGCAGGTCCGTCAACTTGGCGGCGGTCGGGAAGCTGACCTTGCCGTAGTTGCGCGGATCCTGGAAGACCTCGCGGATGATGATCCGGACGTCCTTGTCGCCCAGCGACGTGATCCCGGCCGCGTACTTGTTGCCGTCCGCGATCAGCTTCAGCAGGCGGGCCGCCACTCGAGGCTCGACGACACCGATGCGCATGCCGTTGCTGTGCGCGATGAGTCGGTTGCCCTCGGGCGTCAGGTCGACTGCGTCGCCCGGGTTGACCTGGGCGAGCTGGCGCGGGTCGGGCAGGTCCGTGAGGAACGCGAAGCCGGTCTTGCCGGTCTCTTCGACGAAGATCCCGACCGGGGCCTTGCTGCCGGCCTGTGCCGGGACCGTCTTGTCGCCGGCGGCGACCATCAGCATCTTGAGCCGGTCGATGTTGCGCTCGGCGATGCGGCTGGTCGGGTCCAGCGCCAGCGCGGTCTGGTAGTGCTCTCGTGCGGCACCCAGCTCACCGAGCTCCCACAGCGACTTGGCGAGCCGGTTCTCCGCCTCCGCGTCCGGACCCAGTTCGAGCAGCTTGCGGTTCGTGGCCGCGGCGTCGGCCCACTGCGCGGCGGTCGCCTGGGCGATGGCCTGATCGGCGAGCTGGCGCTTCTGCCGCGTGAGGTTCGCGGGGCTCTGCGGGTTGGTCTCGACGTCGGGGAAGGTCACGTGTGGGCGGTCCTTTCGAGGCGGGTCGGGGCGAGGTGAGCGTCAGGCATCCGTGATCTGGGCGGGGACGGGCGCGCGGGCGAAGACGCACACGGCGCGGTCTAGTCTTGTAGCACCGTCCCGCGAACTCGTCAAACGCCGAGCGGGCGGCACGCCCGTCGCGCTCGGCCAGCGACCGGCGTCAGGGTCGCAGCAGCAGGTTCCAGGCGATGACGCCCAGGCCGAGGACCGCAAGCAGTCCCATCTGCCACAGCCAGCCACCGGTCCGCCGGCGTGACGGCGTCGCCCCCGCGAACGCGTCCCACAGGTAGAACAGCAGGGTGAGCAGCGCCGGGCCGATCAGGCGCGGGATCTCCATGGCCCGCAGGGCCGCCGCGCCGATGGCGATCGCGATGGCATAGGTCAGCGCACTCCACACGGCATCGCGCAGGTTCGTGACCCGCAGCGCCGCGGCGCGGTAGCCCAGCAGGAACGCGACGAACGCATCCGCCCCGGCGAGGACGAGCAGATTGGCCTCCGGCAGTGTGCCGCCGTTGAGTGCCGGTTGGACGATGCCGCCCGGCACCATCGCGGCGATCCCGGTGAACGCGAGGAAGCCGACCAGCAGGATCGTGACCAGGACGGCCGTCCGGTCGTCCTGGGTCAAGCCCTCGGTGGCGCTGTTGATCCGGGCCTCGAGCGCCAGCGTCCGCCCGACCAGCCACCACGTGACGAGCAGGGCGGGCGCCAGCCACAGGCCGAAGGGCACGAGCCGGATCGCCCCCAGACAGGCGACAGCCGCCACGGCCGGCAGGATGAGCGACTCGATCGGGACGCCCATCGACTGTTCGGCCGGCGGCGCCTCGTCGGCGAGGACCTGGAGCGTCCCGAACAGGACGGCACCGAGCAGGAACACCGCGACGGCCCAGACCTGCGGGGGCTCCAACAGTCGCGACAGCCCGACCACGACGACGGCGGCGATGGCGAGGTCGCGTCGAGCCAGTCGATCGTGCATCGGCGCGATGGTACGCGAGACGGTCACACCCGCCCCGGCTTCCCGGCGACCCACGCGAGCAGATCCGCCCGCGATCGCGTGTTCACGACGCGCGCCGGCTCCACCCACGCCCGGCGCGCCTGGCTGATCCCCCAGCGCACGAAGTCGAGCTCATCGGTGTGGTGCGCGTCGGAGTCGATCGAGAGGATGCAGCCCATCGAGACGGCCCGCCGGGCGCGCTCCACCGCGAGGTCCAGGCGCGGCGGCGACCCGTTCATCTCGAGGGCGGTGCCGGTCCGGGCGGCCTCCGCAAAGACGACGTCCCAGTCGAGGTCCAGGTCGTCCCGCTCGCCGATCTTGCGACCGGACGGATGGGCGATGACGTCCACGTGCGGGCTGCGGATACCGTTGAGCGTCCGCTTGGTCAGTTCCGCGCGGGACTGGCGACGCCCCACGTGCACGGATGCCACCACCAGGTCGAACCGGGCCAGCAGGTCGTCGTCGTAGTCGAGCGCCCCGTCCGCCCGGATCTCCAACTCGCAGCCGTGCAACAGTCGAAAGCCCTCGGCCGGCGTCTCGGGTGGGGCCGTGCCCGCGGCCTCCTCGGCCGCGAACCGGGCATTGAGCTCGGCGATGATCGCGCGCTGCTGCTCGACCCGATCCGGGGCGAGCCCACGGGCGATGGCGAGCGACTGCGTGTGATCGGTGAGGACCTGGTACGCGTAACCGCGGCGGCGGGCGGCCTCGGCCATGACCTCGATCGGGAACGCGCCGTCGGACCACTCCGAGTGGCTGTGCAGGTCGCCGCGCAGGTCGGCCTGGGTGATCAGGTTCGGCAGGGTGCCCCCGAGGGCTGCGTCGAATTCGCCCGCGTCCTCGCGCAGCTCCGGCTCGATGAACGGCAGCCCGACGAAGGCGTACGCCTCGGCCTCGGTGGCGAACGTCCGCAGCTCGGCGGCATCACCCGTCAGGGGCTCGCCGTCCTCGCCGATGCGCAGGAACCCCTTCTCGGACAGGCTCCAGCCCTGGTCGCGGGCCATCGCCCGCAGGCGGACGTTGTGTTCCTTGGAGCCGGTGAAATGGATCGCGTACGTGCCCCACTCGCCGGGCGGCACGACCATGAGGTCCACCTGCGGCCCGCCACGCAGCCGGATGGCGGCCTTGTAGGTCCCCTGCCCGATGACCTCCTCGGTCGCCGGCTGACCGACGAACCGCTCGATGATCGCTGTGCCGTCCGCCGTCTCGGCCAGCAGGTCCAGGTCGCCGATCGATTCGCGTCGGCGGCGGAACGAGCCGGCCGGGGTCAGGCGCTCGAGGCCGGGCGTCCCGTCCAGCGTGTCGAGCAGGCCGTTCACCAGCTCCTCGGCGCGGTCGAGCAGCATCCGCGAGGATCGCGTCTCGATGCGGGCGATGCCCTCGAGGATCTGCGCCTCGGTCTTGCCCGACAGCCCGCGGATGGTCCGCAGACGGCCCTCCTGCGCCGCGACCTGCAGATCCTCGACGCTCGCGATGCCGAGCTCCGTGTGCAGCTGGCGGACGGTCTTGGGCCCCACGCCCGGGATGCCGAGGATGGTCACGAGGCCCGGCGGGATCTCGGCCGCCAGCTTGTCGTAGAAGGCGAGATGGCCGGTCCGCGCCAGCTCGTCCAGCTTGTCGCTGATGGCCGGTCCGACGCCGGCGAGGCGCGGCGGCTTCCCAGCTCGGTAGGCGGCGACCAGATCGATGGGACTGCGCTCGATGACATCCGCCGCGCGATGGTAGGCGACCGTCTTGAACACCAGCTCGCCCTTGATCTCGAGCATGTCGCCGATCTCGTGGAAGATGCGACCTAGGTCGGCGTTGGTCAGGTTCGGCGCGTCAGCGGTGCGCTCGGTGGTCTCGGACTTGGGCACCCGGCGATGGTAGCCGGGTCGGGCGAGACCGGCCCGGACCGGGCGGGCATCGCGCCGGCGGCGAGCAGCCTCAGACGGCGACGACCTTGTCGCGACCCGTCCGCTTCGCCCGGTAGAGCCCGCGATCGGCCGCCTTGATGATGTCCTGAATCGGCTCGTCCGGGACCTGGGCGACCGCGACACCGACGGACACGGACACCTTCGAGACCCCGAACTCGCGCAGGTCGAGCGCCCGCACGGCGGCGCGGACGCGCTCCCCGACCTCGATGGCGATCTCGCGCGACGGATTGCGCAGCAGGACGACGAACTCCTCACCGCCATACCGCGCCGGGACGTCGTCCTCGCGGACCGCGGCCATGATCGCCCCACCGACGGCGCGCAGGACCTCGTCGCCGATGTCGTGGCCGTGCGCGTCGTTGAGCTTCTTGAACAGGTCGATGTCGATCATCAGCACGCCGACCGCATCCTCGGCGCGGCGCCGGCGCGCCAGCAGGCCGCAGAACTCGTCGAAGTAGCGCCGATTGGGGAGGCCGGTCAGGGCGTCGGTGGAGGCGCGCGCTTCGGCCGCCCGGTGGGAGTAGACACGGGCCAGCGCCGTGGACGCCTCGAGCGCGGCGCCTCCGAGGATCCGCCGGGTCGTCGCGGGCCAGGCCTCGGCCGTGCGACGGGAGATGACGATGGCCCCGATGACGCCGTGCTCCGACGTGAGCGGCGCCGCCAGGGTGTGGGTGAGACCGTACGTGCGACGCACCCGGGCCGCGATCCGCTCGGCCACGGCGCCGTCGGGCGAGGCCTCGCGGGCCGCTCGTGTCGCGTCGGTGGCATCCCCGTCCGCGACGCCGCCGCCGAGGAGCCCGGCCAACTCGCTCCACAGACGATCGCCGCGGTCGCGCAGGGCGCTCCGTCGCCTCGAACCGGACCCGTCGAGGTCGGCGCCGATGGCGCTGGCCGATCCCCGGGTCGCGCTCGCGCCGGCGCCGGCCATCGCTCCGACCGGGACGGCCATCTCCGCGGTCGCCGCGATGGGCACGGCGACCGGGACCCGTTCCGTGATCGGCTCGGCGCTCGGATCGACCGGATCCATGAGGTCGCCGATCGGCAGGACGGTGGTCGAGTCCGGGACCCCGGGGCGTGTGCTCGTGAGCGTCGCCTCGAGCACGAGCGCATCGGGGCGACGACGAGCGACCACCACGTGATCGGCGCCGGTGGCCGTGCCGAGTTCCTCGACGATCGCCCGGACGATGGCATCGGGCGAGACCGAACGAGACAGGCCGGACAGGATCCGGGCGAACGACTCGGCCTCCCCGCGTCGACCGGACTCGAGCGCGAGCACCGCCTGTCGGTGACGCATGGCCGCGACACCGACCAGGATGAGGAGTCCGACCACCGCCCAGTCGACGGGCTGCGCACCGCCAGCGACCAGGCGCACGACGATGAGCGCGGTCAGCAGGAGGAACGCTCCGGAGAAGACGACCCAGGCCCGGCGGATCCGACGATCCGAGGGTTCCACGCGGCGGGGTGCGGTCGCGATGGGTTGGGTCACGTCGGAATCGAAGTGTGGGACTCGAACGTCCGTTCGTCTACCCGCTTGCGGGGTACAGGAGGGTCATGGCCGGACGGTACTTTGGTACGGGGTACCGCTCGATCGTCGCCGCGTGGAAGGCCGGGGCGGCAGGCGGCAGGCGGCACGCGGATGGGAGGCTAGGCGGCGACCTCGGCGGCGGTGGCCGCATCGTGCCCGCCATCGCGCTTGACGCGGTAGAGCGCGCGGTCCGCGGCCGCGATGAGGTCCGTCCCGGTCCGGCCGTCGGCCGGGAACGTAGCGACCCCGATGGACGCCCCGATCGGGACCGGACCACGCTGCTCGCCGATGAACGGGCGGTCACGGAAGGCCTCGAGGATGCGTTCGGCGGCCCGTCGTGCCTCGACCGCATCGGTCTCCGGCAGGATGATCGCGAACTCGTCGCCCCCGTAGCGGGCCGGGATGTCCGAGCCGCGCAGCGTGGATCGGATCAGTTCCGCGGTCCAGGTCAGGACGCGGTCGCCGAACAGGTGGCCGAAGGTATCGTTCACGAGCTTGAAATCGTCGAGATCCAGCATCAGGACGCTCAGCGGACTTCGGGCGCGCTGGGCCCGGATGACCTCCTCGCCGAGTCGCTCGTGCAGGAATCGGTGGTTGTAGTAGCCCGTCAGCGGATCGCGGTCCGCGAGCTTGCGGGCGTCCTCGTAGAGCCGGGCGTTCTCCAGCGCCATGGCGGCCTCGTTGGCCATCGTCCGCGCCAACGCCAGTCGGTCGTCGTCCCAGCGGATGAAGATCTTGGAGAACAGTTCCACGAGACCGATCGCCTGGCCCTTGGCGAGCAGCGGCAGCATCGCGACCATGCGATTGCCGTCCTTGACGAGCAGGACCCGTTCCGCCTCGTCGGCGGCCGGATCCTCGGCATCGATGATCACCGTGCACTGGTCGTCCAGGACGCGCTGCGTCTCCGGATAGCCGGCGACATCGAAGAACGGCTCGATGTCCTCGCCGGCCAGGACCGGGTAGTAGCCGAGCGATTCCAGCCGTCCGAGCGACCGGTCCCAGTAGCTGATCGCACACTCCTCGACGCCCATGGCCTGGGCGAGGTGGGCCGCCATCAGGTCCGCCACCTGGCGCGGATCGAGGCTCTCGGACAGCTCGGCGCTCATGTCCAGGAGCCGGCGCAGCTCCGAGGCAAGGTCCTGCGAGCGAGCGAGCAGCCGTGCGGACTCGACGGCCGTGGCGGCCTGGTCGGCCAGGATCGTGAGGAGCCGCAGGTCGTCCTCGTCGAACTGGTCGAGCCCAAGCTTGGACAATGTGATGACGCCGACCGTGGCTTCGTCGTAGCGCATCGGGACGACGAGCATCGACTCATCGACGTCATCCGTGCCCGGGATCGTGGCCCCGCGGGCGTCGCCGTTCGCGTCGCGCACGAGGAGCGGACGGCCGTGCTGGGCCACCCAGCCGGTGAAGCCCTCACCGAGGCGGCAGCGCAGGAGCTCGAGGTCCACCTGCTCGTACGCCCCGACCGTCCCCTCGAACGCGATCGGGACGACGTCGTCCGGCTGCTCCACGAGATACACGCGGGCGTTGTGGTAATCGATGATCCGGCGGGTCTCCTCGACGACCGTCCGGCCGACCTCGCCCACGGTCGCGGCTCGACTGAGACGCGCGGACGCGGCCTGCAGCACGCCCAGTTGAGCGGCCCGCGCTTCGGTCTGCTCGAACAGTTCCGCGTTGGTCAGCGCGATCGCGGCGTGCGTGGCCAGGGTGCTGATGAACGCGACGTCGCCACTCGTCCAGTGGCGCGGCTCGTGGGTCACGGCCGCCAGGGCGCCGATGACCCGGTCGTGATGGATGAGGGGCGCGATCAGGTCGCCGGCGAATTCGATGACGCCGTCGTAGCGCGCGTAGCCGTGGCTCGGGTCGCCCCGGACGTCGGGGAACGCGAGGACGCGGCCGGTTCGCAGCACCTCGCCGACCCAGCCTTCGTCGCGGTGGAAGGACGGGAGACGGGCCGCGACGTCGTCCGGCAGGCCGGCCCACGCGGCGATCTCGAGGCGATCGTCCTCCAGGATCCGGATGGTCGTGACGTCGGCGCGCAGGGCCCGCCGCGTCTCATCGACGATCATCCGGAACAGTTCGCGCCGGTCATGCGAGCTGGCCAGGCGCTCGGCGATGCCGAGGACGGTGTCGAGTCGTTCCGCCAGTTCCGCCTCGAGTCCGGGTGGCACGCGGTCCGTCGCGCGCCGGCCGAGGTTGGGGTGAGCTGGTGCGGTGGTCGGTGTGGGAGCGAGGGGCTCTTGGGGGCGCTCGAGGTCGCTCGAGTTCGCGCCCGGCACCCGGGCCGATGCCCCGCCGAGCAGCCGCTTCCAGATGGATGGGCCGACGCTCGCGGTCCGTTCCACCGTCTCGTTCCGGGCCGGACCGGACGACCCGGCCGCGCCGGACATCCCGGTCGAGTCGGGCAAGCGAACGCGGAGCGGCTCCTGGGCGCTCATGGACCTGATGCTCCCATCCACAAGCCCGGAAGCCTCCCCATCCTCCGTACGGGTGTAGCGGCTCGGAAGTCCCATCGCGGAAGGTCGTCCTGCGCCAGCCAACGGCACGCGTCGAGCGGTGCGGATCCCGTCGTGCGCCGTGTCCGGCGCTGGTCGGGTCAGTGGGAGTGGCCGGCTCCCTCGGTCGCCATCGCGACGACGTCGTCGGTCGCGCCGCCGGTGTCGTACCGGTGACCGGCCGCGGCCCAGGCGTCGAAGCCGTCCGCGACCCAGGTGACGTCCGTGAACCCGGCGGCGCGCAGGATCGACGAGGCGACGGACGCGCGGAACCCGGATGCACAGGTCGCGACGATCGGCCGGTCGTGCGGCAGGGTGTCGAGCCGATCGGGCAGCGAGCCGGCTCCGATGTGGATCGACCCCGGGACATGCCCGGCCTCGAACTCCGCCGCCTGGCGGACATCGATGACGAGCGGGCGACCGGCGCCGGACGCCGAGTCGAGCGATCGCGCGAGGCCGTCGGCCGAGACCACGCCGTTCGACTCCGTCGGTCGCCCGGCGGCGAGCCAGGACGGGAAGCCGCCGGCCAGGTGCCCGACGATCGACTCGTGGCCGATGCGGTACGCCTGCCGCTGGAGCTCGTCGAGGTCCGCGACGTCGTCCACGATCAGGACCAGCGGCCGATCGTGGTCCACGACCCAGCCGAGCCACGTCCCGAATGACGATCCGACCGGGATGGACAGGGATCCGGGGATGTGCGCCGCCGCGTGCGCGGCCGGATCGCGGGCGTCCACGACCAGGCCACCGCCGGCGAGCACGTCGTCCAAGGTCGCCACGGACAGCCCCGGGACGGCCGGGATGACGCCTCCGAGCAGCCGCGGACCGCCCTGGTTGATCGGCCGCATCCGGGCGAAGTAGCGCGGGAAGGCCGGCTGACCGGCCAGCAGCGCCCGGGCGAACGCGTCCACCTCCATCGGCGCGAGCAGCGGGTCGTGGCGACGCTCGAACCCGATCGTCGACCAGGTCGTCGACCCGATCCCGGTGCTGCACAGCGACCCGGCGCCGTGGGTCGGGTAGATCGCGACCGAATCCTCGTGCGGCAGGATCACCTCGTGGAGCGAGCGGTACATCGCGGCCGAGAAGGCCGGGGCGTTGTCGGCCCCGAGCAGGTCGGTCCGTCCCACCGCCCCGACGAGCAGTGAGCCGCCGGTCAGCATCAGGAGTGGTTCGTCGGCGCGCGCGGTGTCCGCGACCGCGTAGCTCACCGATTCGGGCGTGTGGCCGGGTGTCTCCAGGACGGTCAGCCGCAGCTCTCCGACCTCGATCGTGTCCCCGCCGCGGACACCGCGCGCGTCGTAGCGCAGCTCCGCCCCGGCACCGATCACGTGGGTCGCTCCGGTCAGGGCCGCCAGGTCTCGCCCGCCGGACACATAGTCGTTGTGCAGGTGCGTCTCGATGACCTGGCTGATGCGCAGGTCGTCACGCTGGGCGGCATCGAGGTAGACGTCCACGTCGCGCCGCGGATCGACCACGATGGCCGTGTGGGTGGCATCGTCGACGAGCAGCGTGGAGAGGTGTCCCAACCCCGGGATCTGGAACTGCTGGACTCGCACGGTCCGAGCCTACACCGGCCCGCGCTGCTAGGCTTCGCCCTCGTGAAGGCACCCCGACGACAGATCACCGTCATCGGCGCGGGCTACGTCGGACTCATCACCGCCGTCGGCCTGGTCGAGCTCGGCCACACCGTCGAACTCGTCGAAGCCGACCCCGAGCGTCTTGCCACCCTGCAAGCCGGTCGAGCGCCCATCCACGAAGCCGGCCTCCCCGATTCGCTCGCCGCCGCCCTGGCCGCCGGCTCCCTGCGCCTGAGCGATCGGCCGACGGGCCGCGCCGACGCCGTCCTCGTGTGCGTCGGGACCCCCATCGGCGAGGACGGACGGAGTGACCTGTCCCAGCTCCGCGCGGCGCTCGCCGCACTGGAGCCGCTGGCCACGGCCGGCACGCCGATCGTCATTCGGAGCACCCTGCCACCGGGGTCCACCCGGGCCGCGGTCGCGTGGGCGGGCAGCACCACGAGCCACCTGCTGACGAATCCGGAGTTCCTGCGCCAGGGCACCGCGCTCGAGGACTTCCGGAACCCGACACGGATCGTCGTCGGGCGATTCGAGGATGCCGATCCGGCCGCTGTGTCCCTCGTCACGGACCTGTACGACCGGCTGTCGGCCCCGATCCTGGTCGTCGACGTCGCGGCCGCCGAGCTCATCAAGAACGGCTCGAACGCGTTCCTCGCGCTCAAGCTGTCGTTCACCAATGAGATCGCTTCGATGGCCGAGGAATACGGCACGGACGCATCCGAGGTCATGCGCGGCATCGGGCTGGACCCGCGCATCGGGTCCACCTACATGCGACCGAGCTTCGGGTTCGGCGGCAGCTGCCTGCCGAAGGAGCTCCGCGCCCTCGCGGTGGCCGGCCAGGACCACGGCCTGGACATGCACGTCACGGTCGCCGCGTCCGAGGCGAACGCCGCCCAACAGCGCCGGTTCGCCGATCGCGTGGACGCGGCGGTCGGCGGCCTGCCCGGCAGGCGCATCGGCCTCCTGGGTCTCGCGTTCAAGGCCGGCACGGACGATGTCCGCGACTCCCCGGCCCTCGCCCTCGCCGACCGCCTGCTGGCCGGTGGCGCGCACGTCCGGGCGTTCGATCCCGAAGCGATGACGAACGCGCGCCGACGACTCCCCGACCTCGAGACGACCGCGACGGCCGAGGCCGCGATCCGCGACGCCGACGCGGTGGTCATCGCGACGGAGTGGCCGGCATTCGCGGCCCTTGACTGGGCGGCGCTGCGGTCCACGGTCAACGGCCCGCTCATCGTCGATGGGCGGCGGCTGCTGGACCCGGAACGTGTGCGCGCCGCCGGGTTCCGCTACGAACGCGTCGGCACGGCCAGCGACGAGGACGTCGAGGTCGCCTCGGCTACATCATGACGAGGCCGCCATCCACGGCCAGCACCTGGCCGGTGATGTAGGCGGCGTCGTCGGACGCGAGGAAGGCGACGGCCTGGGCGATCTCGTCGGTCGTCCCGAACCGCCCGAGCGGCGTTCGGGCCGTGATCTCGGCCTGGAGCGGCTCGGCGAGGTCCTGGGTCAGCTCGGTGAGCACGAACCCCGGCGCCACGGCATTGACCGTGATGGACCGTGATGCCAGCTCGCGGGCCGCGGCCTTGGTCAGGCCGATGAGGCCGGCCTTGGCCGACGAGTAGTTCGCCTGGCCCATCTGGCCGGCCTGGCCGGACACGCTCGTGATGTTGACGATCCGACCACCGCGCGCCTTGAGCATCGGTCGGGTGACGGCCTTGATCATCCAGAAGGCACCGGACAGGTTGGTCGAGATGACGCTGTCCCACTTCTCCTCGGTCATCCGCATGATCAGCTCGTCCTGGGTGATCCCGGCGTTGTTGACCAGGATGTCGATCTTGCCGAACGCGTCGAGCACCGTCTTCACGACACCATCGGCCGCGCTGCCGTCGCTGGCGTCGGCCTGGATGGCGAGGACTCGACGTCCGAGCGCCTCGACCGAGGCCGCCGTGTCCGCGGCCGCCGCCGCATTGCCCTTGTAGGTGAACGCGACGTCGGCGCCCTGCGTCGCGAGCCGGAGCACGATCGCGCGGCCGATGCCGCGGGACCCACCGGTCACGAGTGCCGACTTGCCGGTCAGTTCGATCACGCCTTGGCCTCCTGGTGGGTCGGCTGCTCGCCGGGGACGACATCGTCGAGGGGCACGTTCGGTCCGCCCGGCCGGGCCATCAGCTCGGCCAGGGCCGCCGGGATCGGGTCCACCGAGTCCCAATCGACCGGCAGCCGGACGGCGACGTCCTCGGGCCGCACGGCCGCATCGCCGGCCACCCCGCGGGCCGGGTCGGCGGTCCAACGGATGGCGACGGCGCCGGACGTGAACCCCGCCCCGAACGCCACGATGACGACGGCATCGCCGGTCTTGATCCGGCCGCTGTTGGCGGCTTCGGCCAGGGCGATCGGCACGGACGCGGCGGACGTGTTGCCGTACCTGTCCAGGTTCACGAACATCTTGTCCATCGGCAGGTCCAGGCCCTTGGCGACCGCATCGATGATCCGGATGTTGGCCTGGTGCGGGATGAACAGGTCGATGTCGGACGGCTGGAGACCGGCCTTCCCGATCGCCGCCAGGGCCGTCGTGGCCAGCGTTCGAGTGGCGAACCGGTACGTCTCCCGGCCTTCCATCCGGACGTAGTGCTCACCGCGCGCTACGGTCTCGGCCGACGGCGGCGCCTTGGCCCCGCCGGCGGGGAGCCAGATCATGTAGGCGCCCTGCGGTTCGGTGGTCAGCTCCATCCCCAGGCCGCCGCCGGGTTCGTCGGACGCGGACAGGACGACCGCGCCGGCCCCATCGCCGAACAGGATGCAGGTGTTCCGGTCCGTGTAGTCGAGGAACCGGGTCAACAACTCCGCGCCGATGACCAGCACGTGCTTGGCCAGGCCGGCCGTGATGTAGGCGTGGGCGGTGGAATAGGCGTACACGAACCCGGAACAGGCGGCCGCGACGTCCATCGCCGCCGCCTTCGTGTTGCCGATCGCCTCCTTGACGAGCGCGGCCGTCGACGGCATCCAGTAGTCGGGCGTCAAGGTCGCAAGCAGGATGAGGTCGATGTCGTCGGGTTCGAGGCCGGCCGTCCGGATGGCGCGCAGGGACGCGACCGCGGCCATCGACGCCGTCGTCTCGTGCGCCGCCGCGACGCGGCGCTCGCGGATGCCCGTCCGACTGACGATCCACTCGTCGGACGTGTCGACCATCCGCTCGAGGTCCGCGTTGGTCAGGACCTGGCTCGGGGCGTAGCGGCCCCAGCCGGTGAGGTGGGCGTAGCGGGGCGCCGCGCTCACAGCGGCTCGACCTCGATGAGCGGGCCCTTGGCCTTCACCAGCGTGCCACTCTCCGGCACGACCCGGACGACCCGGCCGGCCAGGTCCGACTTGATCTCGTTGAACAGCTTCATCGCCTCGATCAGCCCGACGACCTGGCCGACCGCGACCTCGCCGCCGACCTTGACGTACGGCGCGGATCCCGGGGCCGGCGAGGCATAGAAGATGCCGGTCAACGGCGCCTTGACCGATGGTCGGGCGGGCGGGCCGGGTTCGCGACCGGCCGCCGCCGGTTCGCCGCTCGAGCCGGGCTGGGGCCCCGCGGTCGACGGACCCGGGGTGGCCGGCGTGCTCGCGACCGGCGCCGCGTCGGCGACCGGCTTGCGCAGGATGAGGCCCGTGCTGCCCGACTCGACTTCGATCTCGGTCAGGTCGGACCGTTCGAGGAGCAACGCGAGGCGGTCGATCAGGCCGAGGAGCTCGGCGTCGGCTCCCTTGTGCGGACCGGGCGTCGTGACCTCGTCGGTCATCCGTCCCACCGCTGGAAGATGAGGGCCGTGTTCTGGCCCCCGAACCCGAAGGAGTTGCTCAACGCCAGGCGGATGTCGCGATGGGTGGCCGTGCCGGGCGTCAGGTCCAGGCCGTCGGCGGCCGGATCGGGATCCTCGAGGTTCAGCGTCGGCGGCACGGTCGAGGTGCGGATCGCCTGGATCGTCGCGATGGCCTCGATCGCGCCCGCCGCCCCCAGGGTGTGACCCAGCATCGACTTGTTGGCCGTGACCGCAACGGACGGCGCATGGGCGCCGAAGATGGTCCGGATCGCCTGGAGCTCCGCCTTGTCGCCTTCCGGCGTCGACGTGGCGTGGGCGTTCACGTGGGCGATCTCGTCGGCGGCGATCCCGGCCTTCTCGATCGCCCGGCGAGCGGCGCGGACGGCCCCCATCCCACCGGGCGCCGGCAGGGTGATGTGCGAGGCGTCGGCGGTGGCGCCGTACCCCACCAGTTCGGCCAGGATGGTCGCGCCGCGGGCCTGGGCGTGGGCGAGCTCTTCGAGGACGACGACGCCAGAACCCTCGGCCACCACGAATCCGTCACGCCCGGCGTCGAACGGCCGCGAGGCCGCCTCCGGGTCGTCGTTCCGGGTCGACAGCGCGCGCATGGACGCGAACCCGCCGACGAGCGGCTCGAAGATCCCGGCCTCGGTGCCGCCGGCGAGCATGATGTCGGCGTCGCCGCGACGGATGATCTCGCTCGATTCGCCCAGGGCATGGCCGCCCGTGGCGCACGCGGACACGACCGCGAAGTTGGGCCCGGTCATGCCGAAGTTGATGGCGACCTGGCCGGCCCCGACGTTCGGGATGCCCATCGGGATGAGGAACGGGCTGATCCGGTCCGGGCCGCGCATGGCATTCGTCGTGATCCCGTCGACGAGCGTCCCGACGCCGCCGAGGCCGGTCCCGAGGATGACCCCGGTGCGCTCGGCGAGGTCGCCCTCGAACCGCTCCGGCAACCCGGCCTGGTCGAGCGCCTCGCGGGAGGCGACCAGCCCGAACTGGATGTAGCGGTCGGTCCGGCGCTGGTCCTTGCGATCGAGCACGGCGCTCGAGTCGAACTCGCGGACCTCGCCCGCCATGCGCGACGTCAGGCGCGACGCATCGAAGGTCGAGATCGTGCGGACACCCGAGCGCCCCGCGACCAGGCCCGCCCAGGTGCTGGCGACGTCGTTGCCCAGGGCGGACACCATGCCCATCCCGGTGACGACGACGCGACGCGGCTCCGTCATCGGACGAGCTTCCCGGTGCGGACCGTCGCGGCCCGATACACGTCGCCCGGCAGGCCGCGCTCGGAGATGGCGTTGGCCACCGCGAGCACGTCGTACTCGGTCCGGCGGATCTCGGCGGTCACCACCCCCTCGTGGATGTCGACGAGTGCCCACGAGGCGGTCGCCTCACCGTCGAAGACGTACCCGACCGAGCCCGCGTTGACGATGATCTTCCAGCCCAGGTCGCGGATCTCGGGCAGGTGGGTGTGGCCGCAGCCGATCACCCGCGCGTCCGTGCGCGAGATTCGCTCGACGACGATGTTCGGGTCCAGGGCCTGGTCGAAGCCGGCCGTCTGCGAGCCCGGCGAGGCGTGGCAGATGAGGACCATCGTGCCGTCGTCGGCGCGCAGCCGGCGCTCGGCCGGCAGGCGTCGGAGCCAGTGGACGCGGTCGTCGCCGAGCGTGTCGTTCGCCCATTCCGTGGCCGCCTGGAACGTGTCCGGGACCCCGTCGGCCATCCATGGGAATGCGGCCGCGTAGTCGAAGTCGGCCACGGCGATGTCCGTGTTGCCGGACACGACCGTCGCGCCGGCCGCCTCCATCTCGCGCAGCACGTCGACCGCGCCGGCCGGATCCGGACCGTTCAGGACCAGGTCGCCAGCCACGGCCACGTGATCCGGTGCGGACGCGTGGACCGCCTTGCGGACGGCTTCGAGCGCGAGCGCGTTGCCGTGGACGTCGGAGAGGATGGCGAACCGGGTCATCGAAGGACGCCTTCGCCGGGGATGACGAAGCTGATCAGCACGTCGCAGGCGACCTCGCCATCCACGGTCGCGACCCCGTGGCCGCGCCCGAACTTCCCGCCGAGCTTCTCCATCGTGACTTCGAGCCGGAGGGTGTCGCCGGGGCTGACGACCCGCCGGAACCGGCCGGCGTCGATGCCGGCGAACAGGCCGATCCGGTCGCCGAACCCGGGCTGCTTCGCCACGTAGACCGCCATCGTCTGGGCGAGGGCCTCCACCTGGAGGACGCCGGGCATGACCGGCATCCCCGGGAAGTGCCCCTGGAAGAACCACTCGGTCGCGGTCACGGCCTTCTGGCCCACGATCCGCTTGGCCTCGGGGTCGTACTCGACGATCCGGTCGACGAGCAGGAACGGCCAGCGATGCGGGATGAGCGCCTCGATCTCGCGAGTGGTATGGACGATGGCCTCGGGCACGGGCGACTCCAGGGTTCGGGGTTCGACGGTCAGTGTGGGCGGCTGAGGCGCTCGCGAGCGACACGGTCCGTGCAGGTCTGCACGGCCGGCCTCACGAGCGGGCGGCAGCGGCCAGGAAGGCGGCGCTGCCCACGCGATCGAGCAGGTTGGTGGTCATCCGGCCGTCCAGGAACGACTGGTTGGCCAGGAGGGCCTGATGGATGGAGACGTTGGTGACGAGCCCCTCGACGACCAGTTCGGCCAGCGCCGCCCGGCCGCGCGCGATGGCCGTCTCGCGGTCCGGCCCCCAGGCGATGAGCTTGCCGAGCAGCGAGTCGTAGAACGGCGGCACCTCGTATCCCGAGTACAGGTGGGTGTCGAAGCGGATGCCCGGCCCACCCGGAGCGTGGTAGCGCTCGACGACCCCGGCCCCGGGCCGGAAGTCCGCCGACGGATCCTCGGCGTTGATGCGGAACTCGATGGCGTGCCCATCGAACCGGACGTCGGCCTGGCTGAACCCGAGCGGCTCACCGGCCGCGATCCGGATCTGGGTCGCGACGAGGTCGATGCCGGTCAGCATCTCCGTGACCGGGTGCTCCACCTGGATCCGGCAGTTGATCTCGATGAAGAACGCGTTGCCGCTCCGGTCCACGAGGAACTCGAGCGTCCCGACGTTCTCGTAGCCGGCCGCGACGACGGCCCGGATGGCCCGCTCGGCCAGCTCCTGGCGGGCGTCGAAGGTGAGGGCCGGTGTGGGTGCCTCTTCGAGGATCTTCTGGTGGCGACGCTGGACGGAGCAGTCGCGCTCCCCGAGATGGACGCCGTGACCGTACCGATCGACCGCGACCTGGACCTCGACGTGGCGGGTCTCGTCAAGCCACTTCTCGAGGTACAGCGAGTCGTCCCCGAACGCGGCCTTTGCCTCCGATCGACACACCTTGAGCGACGACTCGAGCTCGCGCGGCGTCCGGATCATGCGCATACCCTTGCCGCCACCGCCGGCCGACGGCTTGATGAGGACCGGATAGCCGATCCGCTCCGCCTCGCCCAGCGCGTGCATCTCGTCGCGCAGCATCCCGTCGGAGCCGGGGATGGTCGGCAGACCGTGATCGCCCAGGAGCCGGCGCGTCCCTTCCTTGCTGGCAAACCGCTCCAGGACCGTCGCGCGGGGCCCGATGAACGCCAGGTCGTGGGCGGCGACGACCTCGGCGAAGCCCTCGTCCTCGGACAGGAACCCGTAGCCGGGGTGGACCGCGTCGCAACCGGTCACGAGCGCGGCCGAGATGACCGCGGGGGCCAGCAGGTACGAGCGCTTGGCGTCCGGCGGCCCGATGCAGATGGCCTCGTCGGCCAGCTGGACGGCGAGCGATTCGCGATCCGCCTCCGAGTAGGCGACGACCGCCTCCACGCCCAGCTCGCGGCAGGCGCGCAGCACTCGCAGGGCGATCTCGCCGCGGTTGGCGATGAGGATCTTGCGGAACACCCGTCAGGCCTCGGCCGTGGGTGCGGGTGCGGACGCGAACTCGATGACGACCAGCTCCTGGCCGTACTCGACCGCGTCACCGGACTCGGACAGGCTGGCCCCGACGACCCCGTCCATCGGCGCGACGACCTCCTGGGCGACGCCCAGCATGTCCACGACACCGAGCTTGTCACCGGCCCGGACGCGGGTGCCGGCCCGGCGGTCCGCGGCGACCTGGAAGATGCCGACCGCCGGCGACGTCGCGACGACCCGTCGCTCGGCTGGGACGGCGGCTCCGTCCCGCCCATCGCGGCCGGGCCCGACGGGCGTCATCGCGGGAACGGCCGCGGGCGGCGGCGCGTGGTGGCCTGCGGCGGCACGGGCCGCCCGTTCGGTCGCTCGCTTGTCGCGCACGGCGCCATCGGCGGGGCGGCGTAGCCGGACGCGCCAGGTCCCCTCGCGGACTTCGAGCTCGCCCAGGCCGGTCGCGCTCAGCTTGGCCATGAGCGCCGGCAGGAGCCCGTCGGTCAGGCCGTCGATGGCGGCGTGGTCGACGGCACGCTCGGCATCGCTGCGCTCGGGACGGCTGCCGTCCGTCGGGGCGGGCTCGGGCATGCGCTAGACCTCCTCGCGGGCCGGCGGCTCATCGCGCGACCAGGACGATGTCGCACCACCGACGGCTCGCCGACCCGGGTCGAGCAGATCGCGAAGGCGATCGGCCAGTCCCTTGTTGGGCGGTGGCGGGACGTCCGGCGCGGACGCCTCAGTGTAGGACCCGAGGGACCGGTAGCGTCGGTAGCGTTGGTCGACCAGCTCGTCGAGGGACAGCGCGTCCAGGGCCGCGAGCCGGTCGACGATGATCTCCTTGAGCCGTCGGGCGGTCTCCTCGTGGTCGGTGTGCGCGCCCTCACCGGGTTCTGGGACCACGATGTCCACGACGCCCAGGGCGCGCTGATCCGCCGCCGTCATCTTCATCGCGACGGCGGCTGTGGCGGCCTCGTCGGCGGTCCGCCACAGGATCGCAGCGCAGCCCTCCGGCGAGATGACGGCGTAGACGGCGTTCTCCAGGGCGATGACGACGTCGCCGACCGCGATCGCGAGCGCCCCGCCGGAGCCACCCTCGCCCGTGATGACGGTCACGATCGGCGTGCGCAACCGACTCATGAGCCCGACGGATCGGGCGATCGCCTCGGCGATGCCGCGCTCTTCCGATTCGGGCCCGGGATGGGCGCCCGGCACATCCACGAACGTGACGATCGGGAGGCCCTGGCGCTCCGCCAGCTCCATGATCCGCATGGCCTTGCGGTAGCCCTCGGGGTGCGGCATCCCGAAGTTGCGCACGATGTTCTCGTCGGTATCGGCGCCCTTCTGCTGGCCGATGATGACGACCCGCCGGCCCGCCAGCCGCGCCAGCCCGGCGACGAGCGCCGGGTCGTCGCCGAACAGGCGATCGCCGTGCAGTTCGACGAACTCGTCGGTCATGGCCGCGATGAACTCGAGGGTCCGCGGCCGGCGCAGGTTCCGGGCCAGCTGGACCCGGGCCCAGACGGCCTCCTTCGGGTCGACCGCCGTGTCCGCGGCCGGGTCCGTCGCGTTTCCAGCGGCGCTGTCGCCCGAGGTCATCTCCCCCACCCGCTCGGCGAGGGTCGAGAGGAACGACAGCGGGCGGAACCCGGCGACGTCCTCGTCGTCGACCGGCGTCGCCACGTCGGCCACGCCGTCGCGCACGGGCAGCAGGCGGAGCAGTCCGGCGAGTTCACCGCGCAGCTCGTCGCGCGCCGCGATCCGGTCGATGAACCCGTGGCTCAGGAGGAACTCGGCGCGCTGGAAGCCCGGCGGGAGCTCGCTGGCGATCGTGTTCGCGGAGACGCGCGCGCCGGCCAGGCCGATCAGGGCATTCGGCTCGGCGATGTTGACGTCACCGACGGCTGCGAACGAGGCGAACACGCCGCCGGTGGTGGGATCGGACAGGACCGACAGGAATGGCACGCCCCCGTCGCGCAGGCGCTCGAGCGCGGCCATCGTCTTGGCCAGCTGCATGAGGGCGAGCGTGCCCTCCTGCATCCGCGCCCCGCCGGACGCGGCCACGACGATGAGCGGGATCCGGGCGGTCAGCGCATGTTCCGCTGCCCTGGCGACCTTCTCGCCGACGACCGCGCCCATGGACCCGCCCATGAACCCGAAGTCCATGACGCAGATGGCGACGGCCGTGCCCTCGATGGCCCCGGTGCCCCAGATGGCCGCGTCACGCATCCCGGTCGCCGCCTGGGCGGCGGTCAGGCGATCCGGATAGGCCTTCTGGTCCACGAAGCCGAGCGCGTCGACGGACTGCAGGCCGGCATCCCGCTCCTCGAACGATCCCTCGTCGAGCAGTTGTTCCAGCCGGGCGGCCGCGGACAGGCGGAAGTGATGACCGCAGGTCGGGCAGACCCGCATGGCCTTGTCGAGCTGCTTGTTGAAGAGCATCGTCTCGCACGACGGGCAGCGGGTCCACAGGTCCGGCGGGTAGACGTCCGTGCGCGAACGGAAGGACGGCAGCTTCAGCGGCATCAGGCCAACCTCGCTCGCGTGACGGCACGGACGGCCCTGGCCATCGGTGCGGCGTTCGGGTGGCTCAGGCGCCACGCAACGTAGGCCGCGCCGGCGATCGACAGGGCGGCCGAGGTCAGCGCCCCGCCCACGAGCAGCGGCCGGACGGCGCTCGGGGCGTCGCTCGCTGGATCCGGGCCGTCCACGAGGGCGGCGAGCGCGACGGCATCGAGGCCCATCGAGGCGGCGCTGCCGCGTCCGGAGACCGCGACCGGCCGTCCGTCCGACCCGACGGCGGCCCCGAGCTGGAGTCCGCGCGCGACGTCGGACAGGCGAAGCCAGAGGCCCTCCTCGAACCGGAACGAGGGGTGGAGGCGGGGCAGGTCCCGTGACAGCCGCTCGGCCGCGGCGCGCGCGACCGGGTCCACGGCCGACGATGCCGGTGTCGTGGCCGCCCCCGACGCGTGCGCGCTCAGGAGCGCGTCCAGGTACCGATCGGTCGTCATCGCGTCGATCTCATCGCTGTCGCGCCCGCCGAGCGAGAACGTCACCGGCCGTCCTCGCGGAGGTCGCGGGCCAGGCTGCGCAGGGCACGGTGGATGAGGACGCGGACCGCGCCTTCGCTCCGCCCGAGCGTGCCGGCGATCTCGGCCGTGGACATCTCGTCGACGAAGCGCAGGATCACGGCTCGCCGGCGATCGCCGGTCAGGCGCGAAACGGCCCGCCAGGCGTCGGCGGCGTCCTCGCGACCGGTGACCAGGGCCGCGACGTCGTGTCGATCGGCGACATGCTCGGCGGCCTCGAGTGGCGCCTCCGGGTGGCGACGTCGGGTCCGGCGTCGCTCCGCCACGACATTGCGGGCGATCCGGAACAACCAGACACGGAACGTCGAGGCGCCCTCGCCGTCAGTCGGGCGCGCGCGCTCCTCGAAGCGGTGGAGGTTCGTCAGCGCGGCCAGGAACGTCCGCTCCGTGGCGTCCTCCGCCTCGTGGTGGTCGCGTAGTTCGTAGAACGCGTAGCTGTACACCTGGGCCAGGTACTTCCGATACAGGGCTTCGAACCGAGCCGGGTCCGCCTGCGCCGCGTCCACCAGCGATCGATCGAGATCGAGATGGGCGAGGCGACGACGACCGGCCTCCTCCGGTGTGCCTGCTCTCCTCAATGCCGGACGAGCCATCCCGTTACACCCCGCTCGTGGCGACGGTGGGCCAGCCGGTCGGTTCGACGGCCGTTCCGACCAGCCGGATGTGGACGATCTCGCCGACCAGGACGGCCCGTTCGCCGCTCGGGGCACCCGCGTCCTCCACGACGAGCGCGCCACTGCCCGAGTCCACGCCAAGGGCCCGCCCGGTCCAGGTGCCGCCGTCGTGGCCGGCGATGGTCACGGCGCGCCCGGTCGTCAGTTGCCGCTCCGTCCAGTCGGCGACGTCGAATCGACCGGCCCGCAGGGCTTCGATGCGGACCTCCAGCCGTCCGAGGAATGCGTCCAGCAGCGCGGACAGGTCCACGGGCCGGCCGCCCGAGGCCTCGTGAAGCGACGTCATCGTCCCGACCAGCTCCGCCGGGAACGCGGACGGGACCCAGTCCGCGTTGATGCCCAGGCCCACGACCGCCCGTGGCTCGTCCGTCCCCAGGCCGTCGGTCTCGCCGAGCAGGCCCGCCAGCTTACGGACGCCGCCGCCGTGTTCGCCCTCGATCACCAGGTCGTTGGGCCACTTGAGCCGGATGACCCGGTCGGCCAGGCCGGCGACCTCCTCGGCCGCGTCGGCCATCGCGAGGCTGGTCGTCGCGACGAGGCGCCACACGCGGTCCGGCGGCAGCCAGGTCGGCCGGAATCCGAGGGACAGGAGCAGGGCGGCACCGGCCGGCGCGACCCACGTCCTGCCGTTCCGGCCGCGACCGGCGGTCTGTTCGTCGGCGACGGCGAGGCACACCTCCGGCGTCCCGTCCGCGAGCCATCCGCGCACGACGTCGTTCGTGGAACCGACGCTCGCGAACCGCTCCTGTCGGGCCAGGAACGGCGTCATCGGGTCCACGTCGAGCGGTCGGTCATCCCGCCGCCGCGACGTCGATCGGTTCGGGTCGCTCCAGCTCGAAGGCGTCGTGCAACGCGCGCAGCGCGACCTCGAGCTCGTCCTCGGCGACGATGCAGGTGATGCGGACCTCCGAGGTCGAGATCATCTCGATGTTGACTTTCGCGTCGGCCAATGCCCCGAACATCCGAGCCGCATAGCCGGGTGCGTTGTGCAGCCCGGCACCGACGATCGACACCTTGCCGACCGACGCGTCCGTCGTCAGGTCCCTCGCGCCCAGCTCGCGAACGACGTGGTCCAGGACCTTGCGGGCCTTCCCGAGCTCGGCTCGCGGGACGGTGAAGGACATGTCGGTGGATCCGCCGTGGCCCACGTTCTGGACGATCATGTCGACGTTGATGCCGGCGTCGGCCAGCGGGTCGAAGATGGCGCGGGCGACCCCCGGCCGGTCCGGGACCTCGTTGATCGTGACCTTGGCCACGTTCCGGTCGTGGGCGAGGCCGCGGACCTTGTTGCGCTGCTCCACGAGCGGGTCCTCCTTGATGAGCGTGCCCGGCGCGTCCTCGAACGAGCTCAGGACCTCGATGACGACGTCGTTGACCCAGCCGAGCTCCACGGCCCGCACCTGCATGACCTGGGCCCCCTGGTGGGCGAGTTCGAGCATCTCCTCGTAGCCGATGATCGGCAGCTGGCGGGCGTTCCCGACGAGGCGCGGGTCCGCGGTGTAGATGCCGCGGACGTCGGTGAAGATCTGGCAGCGCGCGGCGCCGAGGGCGGCGGCCAGGGCCACGGCGGTCGTGTCGCTGCCGCCCCGGCCGAGGGTCGTGATCTCGGCATCCCCGACGGCTGCCGCGCTCTGGCCCTGGAACCCGGCCACGATGACGACCTTGCCCTCGGCCAGCTCCTGGCGGACGCGGCGCGGCTCGATATCGGCGATGCGCGCACGGCCATAGCGGCCGTCCGTCGTGATGCCGGCCTGGGGCCCGGTCAGGCTGAGCGCCGCGACGCCCAGCGCATGCAGGGCCATGGACAGCAACGTGGCGCTCTGGTGCTCGCCGGTCGCGAGCAGGACGTCGAGTTCGCGCGGATCGGGATCGTCCGTGATGGCCGCGGCCAGGCCGAGCAGCTCGTCGGTGGAGTCGCCCATCGCGGACACGACGACGACCAGGTCGTTCCCGGCCGCGCGCTCGCGCGCGATCCGACGGGCGACCCGCTTGATGCGGTCGGCGTCGGCCACGGAGGAGCCGCCGAACTTCTGGACGACGAGGGGGGCTGGCATCGCGTGCGCATTCTACCGTGCGCGAATCGCGCTCCCGTGAGCGTGGCCGTACGATGGCCGGGCATGGCTCGAGACGGCCGGTGGCCGGTGGTCTCGGGCTGGCGCGGGACGGCATGTGCGGTGCGTCTGCCAGATGCGCTTGGGGCACAAACGCCCTTGGGCACCAGCCGTCGAGCGCCGATCTGGCCCGGCTCCCACCATCTCCACGCTCACTCGTTCCAGGAGCGCATCTGGGGACGCCGAGGCCCGGTCGCAGCCACGAACAGGAGGCTCAGGCGCATGTGTTTCGATCTCGACAGCCGTCCGCCCATCGAGCCGATCGCCGGCGGCGCGCTGGACTCGTCCAGCCTCGTACTCTCGTCCGCCGACGGTGCGTCGTTCGCGGCGTTCCGGGCGCGGGCCACGGCGCCGACCGGCACCGGGATCGTCGTGCTCCCGGACGTCCGTGGCCTGCACCCGTACTACGAGGAGCTCGTCCTGCGGTTCGCGGAGCATGGCGTGGATGCGATCGCGATCGACTACTTCGGGCGGACCGCGTTCGACGAGCCGCGCGACGACACGTTCGACTACATGCCGCACGTGGGCCAGACGACGTGGGCCGGACTGGGCGCGGACATCTCCGCCGCGGCCACGTTCCTGCGGTCTCCGGAGGGCGGCGCCGCCCGGTCGACCTACACGATCGGCTTCTGCATGGGCGGGCGGCTGGCATTCCTTGCGGCGACCCTCGGGCTCGGGCTCACTGGCGTCATCGGGTTCTATGGCTGGCCGACCGGGCCGGCCCGCAACGACACCCCGGCGCCGGCCGACGTGGCGGCCGCGATGGACGCGCGCGTGCTCGGGATCTTCGGTGGGGCGGACCAGGGGATCACGGCCGCCGCCATCGGCGAGTTCGAAGCGGCGCTGACGTCGGCCGGCGTCGACCACCGGCTCGTCACCTACCCCGGGGCGCCGCACAGCTTCTTCGACCGCAAGGCGGCGGAGTTCGCCGAGCAGAGCGCGGCGGCCTGGACGGAGACGATGGCGTTCATCGCGGCGCGGAGCGACCCGCCGGCCTGACGGCCCACCTTCCCGATGCCCGCCCCATGCCCGCCCGGCGATCGCCGGGTCAAGACTTGAGCTTGACCTTCGCCCCGGCGTTGCGCGGCGCGGCGACGACGACCCGGCCGGCGATGTCCGTATCGGCGGCGGCGGCGGCGAACGCCCCTTCGATGCGCGAGATGACGGTGAGCGAGTCGGCGAACGCCAGGATCGTCGAGCCGGCCCCGGACAGGCAGGCCCCGAGCGCGCCGGCCTCGCGGGCCGCCTCGACCAATCGAGGGAGTTGCGGGTAGATCGCCGCGCGGTACGGCTCGTGCAAGTGGTCCACCGTCAGGCGGCCGAGCAGGTCGAACCGGCCCTTCGCCAGCCCGGCGACCCCGATCGCGACCGCGGCCAGGTTCGCGGCGGCATCGCCGAACGGCACGGTCTCGGGCAGGGCGTCCCGCATCGCGCCGGTCGCGAGCCGCAGGTCCGGCACGAACAGGACCGCCCGCAGGTCCCGTGGCGCATCGAACCTGATGGCCTCCACACCGTCGTCAGTCGCCGCCGAGACGACGAAGCCGCCGAGCATGACGGCCGCCGCGTTGTCCGGATGCCCTTCGATGTCGGTCGCGAGCCCGAGCAGCTCACTGGTCGACAGCGGGTCGCCCAGGAGCGCGTTGCCCGCGAGCAGGCCGCCGACCGTCGCCGCCGCGGACGACCCCAGCCCGCGCGACAGCGGGATCTGGTTGTGCATCTCGATCCGCCAGCCGACGCCGTCGGGCAACTCCCCTCGGGCCGCGCGCAGGGCTGCTTCCACGCCACGCACGAACCGGTTGTCGCGGTCCTCGGTCAGTTCTCCCTGGCCTTCCCCGTCGACCGTCAGTTCGATCTCGCCGCGGCTCCAGCCGCGGACCTCCACCTCGATCCGGTTCGTCAGGGCCAGCGCCAGTCCGAGGCAGTCGTAGCCGGCACCCAGGTTCGCGGCGGACGCCGGGACCTCGACCGAGACCCGCCGACCATCCAACTCTGCCAACCAGTGCGCGACCACTTCGTCCTCCCTTACCAGCCGAGTGCGACGGCGACGGACCCGACGGATGCGTCGGATTCCAGGAACGGCGGCACCTGGCGCTCAGCGGTCGTCGGGTCCTTCAGGCCGTGGCCCGTGAGCACGCACACGACCACGGCCTCCGGGTCGATCTCCCCGGCCCCGGCCGCCTTGGTGATCCCGGCGAGGCTGGCCGCGGACGCGGGTTCGCAGAAGACGCCCTGGTGGCGGGCGAGCGCCCGGTAGGCGGCCAGGATCTCGTCGTCGGTCACGGCGGTGATCCGCCCACCGGAGGCGTCGCGCGCCTCGATCGCCTTCGTCCACGACGCCGGATCGCCGATCCGGATGGCGGTCGCGATCGTCTCGGGCCGATCGATCCGGTGCCCGACCACGAGCGGCGCGGCGCCGGCCGCCTGGAAACCCCACATGGCGGGGGTCGAGGTGACGAGTCCGGCCGCGTGGTACTCGCTGAAACCGGCCCAGTACGCGCTGATGTTGCCAGCGTTGCCGACCGGGATGGCCAGGATGTCCGGGGCCCGGCCGAGGTCGTCGCAGACCTCGAAGGCCGCCGTCTTCTGGCCTTCGAGGCGGAACGGATTGACCGAGTTCACCAGGGTCACGGGGTGGTCGTCCTGCTCCGCGAGGGCCCGCACGATGTGGAGCGCCTGGTCGAAGTTGCCATCGATCGCGACGACGCGAGCCCCGGCGACCAGGGCCTGGAGCAGCTTCCCGACGGCGATCTGGCCCTTCGGCAGGACGACGATGACCTCCATCCCCGCGGCGGCGCCATACGCGGCAGCGGACGCCGAGGTGTTCCCGGTCGAGGCGCACACGATGGCCGACGCACCGGCCTCGGCGGCCTTGGCCACGGCCATCACCATCCCACGATCCTTGAACGAACCGGTCGGGTTCTGGCCCTCCACCTTGAGGTACAGGTGACGCAGACCCAGGGCGGCCCCGAGTCGCTCCGCGTGGACGAGTGGCGTCGCCCCCTCGCCGAGGGTCAGCCGGGGCGTCGCGTCGGTCACGGGCAGGAACGCGCGATAGCGCTCCAGCAGGCGCGGACGCGAGGTGGTCGTCGACGTCACGGCGGCCTCAGTCATCGACCGGATAGAGGGTCACGTCCGCGCCGTCGGGCAGGATCGCCGCGAGCGCGGCCCGGGCCTCATCGAGCGTCACGACTTCCGTTCGAAGGGCGGTCCCATCCTCGAACGTGACCGACGCCGCCTCGTCGAGCGCGGTCGGCAGGCTGCCGATCCCGGCCCGCACCGCCGGGACGAAGGTGTACCAGTGGCGGGGGCCGCGGAACGGGTTCACCGCCGCGAGGGCCGGGCCGGTCACCGAAGGGAGTCCGGCCCACGTGGATGTCCCGCCTCTCGCCACGGCCAGCAGGTCGCCGAGCACCGCGCTGCTCGTGGCCGCGCCGCCGGCACCCGGCCCGGCGAGCCGGACGGTCCCGAGCGGGCTCGCCTCGATCTCCACCCGGTTGGTGACGCCATCGGTCCAGCCGAACGGGCTGTCGGATGGGACCGCGGTCGGCACGACGGCCCCGGCGATCGTCTCGCCGTCCCGGACCACTGTGGCCAGCAGCTTGAGGGTCAGGCCAAGCGCCGCCGCGCCCTCCATCTCGCGATCCGTGACGCCGGTGATCCCGGGTCGGCCGCTGCCGCGCGCGGTGGGCGGGCGACGCTCCACGCCCCCCGGGTCGAGCCACCCGTCGAACGCGAGACGCGCCAGGATGACGAGCTTGTTGACGGCATCGTCGCCTTCGACGTCGCCGGATGGATCCGCCTCCGCGTAGCCCAGCTCCTGGGCGTCGGCGAGGATGTCGGCGTACGCCCGTCCCTCCTGCGCCATCGCGGTGAGGATGTAGTTCGTCGTCCCGTTGACGATGCCCCGGATCCGGGTGATGTCGTTGGCCGCCAGGTCGCTCGCCAGCGGGCCGAGGACGGGGATGCCGCCGGCGACGGCGGCCTCGAATCGCAGCGCCACGTCGTGATGACGGGCGAGCGCCTCCAGTTCCAGGCCATGGTGCGCGATCACGTGCTTGTTGGCGGTCACGACGGGCTTGCCGGCGCTCAGGGCGGCCGCGATCAGCGTCCGGGCTGGCTCGTCGCCGCCCAACAGCTCCACGACCACGTCGACGTCGGGCGAGGCGACCAGGTGGGCCGGCGCGTCCGTCAGCAGGTCCGCCGGGATCCCATGGTCGCGGGCCCTGCCGAGATCGCGGCAGGCGACGCCGACGAGTTCGAGCGGGGCGCCGTCCGCCGCGGACAGGCGGGCCGGACGTTCGAGCAGGCGCGCGACCACGGCGCCGCCCACGGTGCCGGCGCCCAGGACGGCGACGCGCAGGGCGGGTTGGGTGGACATCGGAGGCATGGTAGCGGACCGCCAGTCGACGAGGTCGCGTGATCGCCGGGGTCGCCGGGTGATCGGGGTCGGCTACACTCGGCCACCATGACCACGGAAGTCTTGCCCGCGCCTGGACCGGCGACCGCCGGAGCCGAGCGCCCACGCATCTTCTCCGGGATCCAGCCGTCCGGGATCGTCCATCTCGGGAACGACCTGGGCGCGATCCGGAACTACGTCCGACTCCAGTGGGAGTACGAGGCGATCTACTGCATCGTCGACTACCACGCGCTCACGAGCACCCACGACCCGGTCGTGCTGCGAACGCGGACCCGCGAGATGGCCGCATCGCTCCTGGCCCTCGGCCTGGACCCCGAACGGTGCACGTTGTTCGTCCAGAGCCACCGCCCCGAGCACACCGAGCTGGCGTGGCTGCTGATGACCGTGACGCCGGTGAGCTGGCTCGAACGCACGCCCACCTACAAGGAGAAGAAGGCCAACCAGCCCGACGACATCAACCACGGACTGCTCACCTACCCGGTCCTGCAGGCCGCCGACATCGTCATCTACAAGGCGTCGATGGTTCCGGTCGGCAAGGACCAGGCGGCCCACCTGGAGCTGTCGCGCGAGATCGTCCGCTCGTTCAACGCCCGCTACGGCGACACGTTCCCGGAGCCACAGGCGGTCTTCACCGAGGCACCGGTCGTCCTGGGGACGGACGGGGTCAAGAAGATGAGCAAGTCCGTCGGCAACACGATCGACGTGTTCGCGACCGACGACGTCATCCGCAAGCAGGTCATGTCGATGGTGACCGACACGAAGCGGATCCTGCGGACGGACCCGGGCCGCCCGGAGGTCTGCAACGTCTGTCAGCTCCAGCGCTCGTTCGGGGACGACTACGACGAGCTGTGGGAGGGCGAACGGACGGCGGCGACCGGATGCGTGGACATGAAGCGCCTCCTCGCCGACCGGATCGTCAAGCACTACGCCGGCGCCCGCGAACGCTACGTCGAACTCATGGCCCACCCCGACGAGGTGGACGGCGTCCTCGAGGCCGGCGCGGATCGCCTGCGGCCGATGGCCCAGGCGACGATGGCGGAGGTCCGGGAGCGGATGGGCCTCCGGTGACGCTGGACATCCGGCCCACGACACGCGAGCGGCGCCTGGTCGGCGCCCTCCTGACGCTCGGCGTCATCGCCCTCTTCTTCGTCGTCGTGGACCAGGTCGCGTCGGTCTTCTTCTTCTTCGGCGACGTCCTACTGACCTTCTTCCTGGCCTGGCTGCTGGCCTTCGTCATCAGCCCGGTCGTGACCTGGATCAGCTCGCGCATCCCGCGGCTACCACGGGCCCTGGCGACGATCATCGTCTACACGCTGGCGGTGACCGTGCTGCTCGCGCTCCTGGTGATCGTCGCGGGCGCCCTGGCCACGTCCATCAGCGAATTCCTCGACTCGATCCCGCAGATCAAGGAGGACCTGCCGGCCATCCTCGCGCCGTGGCAGGCCTGGCTGGACTCGCTCGGCCTCGCCAACGTGAACCTCGTCGTCCAGGTCGAGACGATCCTGGCCAACCTCGACAAGTTCGCCGGGCTCCTCGTCGCGCCCCTCCAGGAGATCGCGGTCGCCAGCGTCGGCGCCGTCGGGACGATGCTCATCATCTTCTTCCTGTCGGTCTACATGGTCATCGACCGCGACCAGATCATGTCGTTCCTGTTCCGCCTCGTTCCGCCGGCATACGCGGACGATGCGCGCCTGTTGCAGGTCTCGGTCGGGAAGTCGTTCGGCGGCTTCATCCGCGGCCAGGGAGCGATGGGCGGGATCTACTTCCTCGTGGCGCTCGTCACGAGCATGATCCTCGGCCTGCCGCTCGGGATCCTGACCGCGGTCGTCGCCGGGGTCCTCATGGCGATCCCCTTCTTCGGGCCGTTCGTCGCCTGGGCTCCGCCGGTCGTCGTCGCCCTGTTCTTCCAGCCCGACGCCCTCATCCCCGCGATCGCGATCATGGGCGTGGGCTGGTTCGTGGTCATGAACGTCCTCCAGCCACGGCTCATGCAGGGCGCCGTCGGGATCCACCCGATCGTCGTCCTCGGATCGGTCCTCATCGGCCTGCGCGTCGCCGGCATCCCGGGTGCCATCTTCGGCATCCCCATCGCGGCCGTCCTGTCCGCCTTCTTCTTCCAGTTGCTAGAAAAGGGCGCGGGCGACCGGTCCGTCGCCGGGCGAGCGACGCGGCGGGTGAGCGAGCGCGAGGGTCGTCCGGTCCGCCGACCGCGTGAGCCGGAGCCCGGCAGCGCGACCGACATCGACGACGCGACCCCGATCGACGCCGACGTGGCATCGGGACCGTCGCCGGTCGAGCCGTCGCCGGACGAGCCGCCGCCGGCCGAGCCGTCGCCGGACGAGCCGCCGCCGGCCGGACCGGATCCCGATCCGGCGTGACCACGGACGACCGGGACGAGCGCCCCCCGGACTCGATGGACATGTCGCGCGAGCGGGCGCGATCGGAACGGCGCGACGTGGACAAGGAACGGGGCGAACCGCTGGCCGGGTCCAGGGGCGGGCCGCGGGCCCTGCGCGGACATGCCGGACCGCTCGAGGACTGGACGAGCCGGCCTCGCATCCTCATCACGAACGACGATGGGGTCGAGTCGCGCGGGCTGCTGGCGCTGAAGCAGGCACTCGATCCGATCGGCGACCTGACGATCGTGGCGCCCGACACGAACCAGAGCGCCGTCGGTCACACGAAGACGCTGATGCGGCCGTTGCGCGTGCGCGAGCGCCAGCTGGCCGACGGTTCGGCGGCCTTCTCCGTGGACGGCTCGCCGACCGACGCGGTCAGCCTGGCCTTCCTCGGTCACTTCGGCCATGGCTTCGATCTGGTCGCGTCCGGGATCAACTATGGCGCCAACCTCGGGGACGACATCACGTACTCGGGCACGGTCAGCGCAGCGATGGAGGCGGTCATCAACAACTGCCCCGCGTTCGCGATCTCGCAGGAGTACTACGAGCATCCGGATTTCGCGCTGGCCGGGATGGCGGCCGCGACGGTCGCCCGGAACATCCTGGAACACGGCCTGGCTCCGGGCGAGCTCGTCAACGTGAACGTTCCGGCGGCGACGCTCGACGACTTCGATGGCTTCGAAGTGACCCGCCTCGGCAAGCGGGTCTACTCGGACGAGCTGGTGGAGCGTCTCGACCCGCGCGGCATCCCCTACTTCTGGATCGGCGGCCAACCGCCATCCGGGCTGGCCGTGCCTGGCACGGATTTCCACGCGGTGATCAATCGCCGGATCGCGATCACGCCGATCCACCTGGATCTGACCGGTCGCTCACTCCTGAAGCGCCTGCGGACGTGGGAGTGGACGCTCCCCGTCCCGGACTGAGCCGCTACGCTTCCGTCTCCCGAGACACGACCACGGACGAGACTGGAGAGACGACCATGGATGACCTGTCGCAGCTGATCGGCGGCCTGGAGGACGCCGGGGTCCCCGGCGCCGAGGCGGACTCGATCGGCGGCCTGGCCGCGGCCGTGCGTGCGGATGGCGGATTGGACGCCCTGCTGGCCAAGCTGCAGGCCGGCGGTCTCGGTGACGCCGCGTCGTCCTGGGTCGGACCCGGCGCCAATCAGGCCGTGGACCCACAGCGGCTCGGTGAGGCCCTGGGCCCGGACACCGTGGACCGGTTGTCGGCCGGGTCGGGCATGTCCATCGCGCAGCTCCTGCCCCTCCTCGCGGCGTTCCTGCCCCAGATCATCGACATGCTGACGCCGGACGGGACCATCCCGGCCGGCGGACTGAACGGGGCGGCGGCGGGTGCGCCGGGCGATATCGGCGGACTCCTCGGCGGGCTGCTCGGTGGTTCGTCCGGGAGCGGTGCGCCGGACCTCGGCGGCCTGCTCGGCGGCCTCATGGGCGGGAGTGGCGGTCCGGGCGTCGGTGGCGAGGCGCCCGATCTCGGGGAACTGCTCGGCGGCCTGGCCGGGGGCGACAAGCCCGGCTGATCCGGATCGCGTCAGCGGCGGCGCGACTTCCAGTCCGAGACGATCTCGCGCGCGGCGTTCTGGCCGGGCCCGCCGGTCACGCCACCGCCGGGGTGCGCCCCGGATCCCGCGAGGTACAGGCCGTCCAGCCCCAGTCGATAGCGGGCGTGGCCGAGGAGCGGTCGCCACAGGAAGAATTGGTCCAGTCCGTGCTCGCCGTGCATCGGGTGCCCCCCGCCGAGGCCGTACTCGCGCTCGAGATCGAGCGGCGTCAGCACCTGCCGAGCGGTCACGAGCGCGGCCAGGCCCGGGGCGTACCGGTCCAGTGCCGCCACCACGCCATCGCCGAACGTCTGGCGATGCGTGTCCCAGTCGGTATCGCGCAGGGCATGCGGCGCGGGCTGGACGATGACGCTCATCACGTGCGTGCCGTCCGCGGCGCCCTCCACGAGCGATGGATCGGCGAGGGACGGGATGGTTGCCTCCATCATCGGGTCGTCGGCGGTCCGGCCGTACTTGGCCGCGTCGTGAGCGCGCTCCATGGCATCGATGCCGGGGGCGAAGACGATCCGACCGCGGAGACGCGCCTCGCCACCGTCGCCGTCGTCGCCGGACGACGTGAACCGCGGCAGCCCGGCCAGCGCCAGGTTGACCTTGGCGACCGTCCCCGGTGTTCGGATGTTGCCGGCCCGCCACAGCAGGTTGGGTCCGACCGCCACCGGGTCGGCCAGCCGGGTCAGGGTCGTCTTCGGGTCCAGCCCGCTGACGACGATCTTCGCCGCGATCTCCTCCCCGTCGGCGAGGACGACGCCGGTCGCCCGGCCATCGCGTGACGTGATCGCGGTCACCTCGGCACCGGTCCGGATCTCGACACCGGCTGCCTGGGCCGCCTCGGCCAGCGCCGCGGACAGCGCTCCCGGGCCGCCGCGCGCGAAGACCGTCTGGCCGGCCGCGCCGCCATCGTTCCCGGCCGCGTCGGCGAGCAGGACCGCGGTCGAGCCCGCGGACCACGGCCCCATCGACGTGTACTGGACGCCACGCCACGCGACAGCGGCCTGCAGGGCGTCGGTCTCGAACGACTCGGCCACGAAGTCGGCGACCGCCATCGGCAGGACTCGGGTCAGCGTTCGGGCGTCGCGCCGGCCCAGTCCACGGAAGGATCGACCAAGCGACAACCCGGCGAGCGCGTCCCCGACACCTGGCGCGTCGATGTCCGGCGGTGTGCGACCCGCCAACTCGGCGAGGAACCCGGCCAGGGACCGGACCAGCCGATCGAAGCCGGCCCAGGCCTCCGCATCATGGGGCGACCGGGTTCGCAGCCCTGCGGCCGTCCGCGCGTTGTCGCCCCACAGGACGACGCCGGGGCCGTCGAGTGCCGGTGCGAAGGCGCGGACGTCCGGCCCCACCAACGACAGGCGGTGGGTCTTGAGCCCGAGGTCGCGCACCACGGAGGGCCGTAGCCTTCCCACGGTATGGGCGAGCGTCGGGACCCGGATGCCGGGCGCGAGTTCGGACGTCTCGACGGCTCCGCCGACGGTCTCGCGACGCTCCAGGACGAGGGTGCGGATGCCGGACCTGCCGAGATAGGCCGCCGCCACGAGGGCGTTGTGGCCGCCACCGATGACGATCGCATCGTACGCATCGCGATGTGTCACCCGCGTGGCCATCGGCGCCGTTCCGTCGGCCATGTCAGGCCACCTTCCGACGGCGCGCACGCAGGACGTCGAGGGCGGCGATCCGGCCGTTGGCGCCCATGATCCCGCCGCCCGGGTGGGTGGAGGAGCCGCAGAGCCACAGGTCGCGGAGCGGGGTCCGGAAGCGGGCGTAGCCGGGCGTCGGGCGGTTGAAGAAGAGCTGCTCGAGCGACAGCTCCCCCTGGAAGATGTTGCCCTCGGTCAGCCCGGTCGTCCGCTCGATGTCGAGTGGCGTCTGGACGTTCCGGAACAGGATGCTGTCCTTGAACCCCGGCGCGAACTCGCTGATCCGGTCCACGACGGCGTCGCCGAACGCCTCGCGCTGGTCGTCCCACGTACCCAGCTCCGGCGCCAGCTTGTACGGCGCGTACTGGACGAAGCAGCTGATGACGTGCTTGCCGGGTGGCGCCATCGTCGGATCCACCAGGGTCGGGATGATCATGTCGATGTACGGCTTCCTCGAGAAGTGGCCGTACTTGGCGTCGTCGTACGCCCGCTCCATGTCGTCGATCGACGGTGAGAACGAGATGGCGCCGCGCAGGTGCTCGCCGACGCCCGGCAGGCAGGTGAAGTCCGGCAGGCGGTCGACCGCCATGTTCACCTTGCCCGACGAGCCGCGGAACTTGAACCGGCGGATCTCGGCCTCGAACTCGGGGTCCAGCGTGCCCGGCTCGACGAGCTTCAGGAAGGTCCGGTTGGCATCGAGCGAGCTCAGGACCGCGTCGGCCCGGATCTCCTCGCCATCCCCGAGTACGACGCCGATGGCACGCCCGTCCTTCGACAGGATCCGTGCGACGGGCGCCTCCAGCCGGATCTCGGCACCGAGCGCGCGCGCCGCGTTGCCGATCGCGTTGCTGACTCCGCCAGTCCCGCCCTTCGGGATGCCCCACGCCCGGAACGCGCCGTCGATCTCACCCATGTAGTGGTGGAGCAGGACGTAGGCCGTGCCGGGACTCTTGACGCCCTGGTAGGTGCCGATGATCCCCGAGGCCGACATCGTGGCCTTGAGCGGGTCCGTCTCGAACCACTGGTCGAGGAACTCCGAGGCGCTCATCGTCATGAGCTGGACGAAGACCGCCTGCTGCCGCTGCGGCAGCGCCTGGAACGCGCGGGCCAGGCCGGCCAGCGGCAGGAACGGCCGCGGGTCCAGGCTCGTGGGATCGGGCGGGGTGATGGCCAGGATCGGCTTGATGAACCGGGCCATCTCGACCATCAGCTGGCCGTACTCCTCGTACGCCTCGGCGTCGCTCGCGGACCAGCGCCGCAGCTCGCGGATCGTCCGGCCGTGGTCGTTCACCCGCCACAGGTAGTCGTCCCGCAGGGGCGTGAACGTCCCGTCGAGGGGCAGGATGTCGAGGCCGTGCTTCGGCAGCTCCAGCTCGCGGATGACCTCCGGACGGAGCAGGCTGACCACGTACGAGAAGACCGAGAACCGGAAACCCGGGAACAGCTCCTCGGTGACCGCGGCACCGCCCAGGACGTGGCGCTGCTCCAGGACCAGCGTCTGCATCCCGGCTCGCGCCAGGTAGGCGGCGCTGATCAGGCCGTTGTGACCGCCGCCGATGACGATCGCGTCGTATCGCTGGGCCAAGTGGCGGGTCCTCCGACGGGGTTCCGACAGGCGAGGGGTTCGATGCGAGTCTACCCACTCCGGCATACTCTCGAGACGCACGCAGGAGGCTCCAGACCGTGAGCGTCGGATCGCCGTTCCATCCCCGGACCGCCCCGCTGAATCGGAAGATGCAGTGGCGCGAGTGGTCCGGCTACTTCGCCTCGAGCGCCTATGCCGACGCCCACGACATCGAGTACAACGCCGTCCGCGAAGCGGCCGCGCTGATCGACGTCTCGCCCCTGTACAAGTACCTCGTGTCCGGGCCGGATGCGACCCGCCTGGTCGATCGGGTCATCACGCGCGATGCGACGAAGGTCGCCATCGGGCGGGTCGTCTACACGCCATGGTGCGACGAGAACGGCAAGGTCGTGGATGACGGGACGGTCCATCGCCTGGATGAGGCCCTCTGGCGCTGGACCGCGGCGGACCCGCAGCTCCGCTGGCTGCGCCAGAACAGCGCCGGGCTGGACGTGACCATCACCGACGAGTCCGAGACGACGGCCGCGCTGGCCCTCCAGGGCCCGCTGTCGCGCGACGTCCTCGACGCGACGACCGGCGAGTCGTTCGCCGACCTCGGCTACTTCCGGCGGCGCGCCTCACGGATCGGCGACGTCGCGATCGATGTGTCGCGGACCGGCTACACGGGCGACCTGGGCTACGAGCTGTGGCTACCCGCCGAGGCGGCCGTGACGGTCTGGGACGCGCTGATGGCGGCGGGTGGCGCCTATGGGCTCCGGCCGGCTGGCATGCTCGCCCTGGACGTCGTGCGGCTCGAGGCGGGGCTCATCCTGCTCGAGGTGGACTACACGTCCGCCCGCCACGCGATGAACCCGGAGCAGAACTACTCGCCGTTCGAGATCGGGCTCGGCCGGCTGGTGGACTTCGGCAAGGGCGACTTCGTCGGGCGCCTCGCGCTCGAGCGTGAACGGGCGAGCGGCGGACCGGCGCGCCGACTGGTCGGCCTGCAGCTCGACTGGTACGACATCGAGGGGCTGTACTCGGCGCAGGGCCTGCCGCCGGCGATCAGTCCGGCGGTGGAACGCTCGCCGGTCCCGGTCTTCGCGGGCGGATCGCAGGTCGGCCGGGTGACGAGCCTCGGCTGGAGTCCGATCCTCAAGCAGGCCATCGCCCTCGCCTCCGTCCCGCCTCGCCACGAGGCGATCGGCACGTCGCTGTCCGTGGAGTGGACGGTGGAGGGGCGGCGCGGTCGGGTCGGCGCCACCGTCGTCGACCTGCCGTTCCTGGACCTGCCCCGCAAGCGGGCCTGACGCTCCCCGGTCCAGGACTCGTTCAGGGGATGCGAACGCGACCGTCGGGGTCGATCGGAAAGCCCGGGTTGTAGGCGATCTCCCACGGATGCCCATCCGGGTCCGCCACGTAGCCGGACGTCCCGCCCCAGTCCGCGACCGTCGCCGGCTTCAACAGGGTGCCACCCGCGGCGACGGCCTCGGCCAGGTACAGCGCCACCTCACCGGGCGTCTCCACGTTGATGGCCAGGGTGATCCCGCCGAACGGGGCACGCGGTTCGGCCGGCAGACGCGCGTCCTCGGCGAGATCGTGCCGCGGGAACAACCCGAGCTGGGTGTCGGCCGTACCGAACCAGGCGATGACCCCCTCGATGGACGACGCCCTGCGCTCCCAACCGATGGCCTCGTAGAACGCGATCGAGCGGGCCAGGTCGTCCACCGCCAGGGTCACGATGCTCAGGCGCGCCGGGATCGTCATCGCAGGGTCCGCTCCGCGTGGGCCTCGAGTCGGGCCAGCGCCTCGGGCAGGTCATCGCGCCCGAAGCCGATCCGGAAGTGGTCGCCCGCATGC
>CAZOHT010000026.1:0-43501 GCA_964579825.1 uncultured Anaerolineaceae bacterium | reverse complement strand
TCACGGCGATGATCGGGATCGGGCTGATGGCGACGCCGACCGCCATCGGCAGGACTTGACCGATCGCTTCACCCACGGGACACCTCCGGTCGCAACAGGCTGTATTCGCCGTTGTAGCGAACGCCCATCGCGTTGTTGAACAGGTTCAGCATGTTGATGAAGCCGATCAGGAAGGTGAGCTCCACCACCTCGGGGTCGCTGAAGTGCGCGTGGAGCTCGCGCGACAGCGCGTCGGGGATGTGGTTGGAGTCGCTCATGACCGCGCGGGTGTAGGCGATCGCGATTCGCTCGCGCGCGACGAGCGTCTCGGGGTTGTCGATGACGACGAGCGGATCCTCGACGATATCCGAGAGGTCCACCAGGTCGCAGTGCGAGTCCGTGCAGAACTGGCAATCGTTCGACTTCGATGACGTGATGATCACCAACTCCTTGACCCGCCGCTCCAAGAGCCCGCCCGGGTAGACGCACGTCCCGAACCCGGCGAACCCGCGCAGGATCTCCGGTCGCAGGCACATCGCCTGGATCATCTCGACCGGCGGCCGTCCGAGCGCCCACAGCGCGCGGCTCTCGTCGAACGACGGATCGTCCTTGACCGCCTCGAAGGCGGACTGGATCTGCTCGGGCGAGACGGTGACGCGCATCGATGGCTCTCCTCGACAGGCCTGGGAGCGACGGGGTCCGCCAGCGTACCGCCAAGTCTCGTCCGAGACACGACGTCGGTCGTGATCCTGCCGCTTCGAGACCGAGCAGCCGCGCTGGCTCAGAGCTGCCCGTAGGCGGTGCGCAGCAGGTCGGTGAGCGCGTCGGCATCCGGCGTGCCGGTGATCAGGTCCATCAGCAGGATCTGGACGCGGATGCCGTCCCATGTCATCGCCGAGCCGCCGTTCGGCGTCGTGACGACGATGCCGTCGAAGCCGATGTCGACCTTGTCGATCGTGACGTTGGGGTCTGGCTCCTCATCGGAGTCTGCCGAGTCGATGTCGGCGGGGTCGACGACGCCGAGGTGTACGCCGAACACTCCGCTCTTGCCCGCCTGCTCGAAGGCGGCCATGAACGGCCCGAGCGTGCCGACGCTCGGATCGAGCCCGAGGTTCGGTGGGAGGCCCGCCGTCACGCCGGGGGCATCGACCGCGAAGGCACACGTCTGGCCCTCGTCCGCATCGAGCTTGCCGCGCGCGACGGCGAGCACCGCCACGCCGAGCGCGTCCTCGACATCGGAGATCGACAACAGCGCGCATGGGTCGCCAAGCGGGCCGATCTCCTGGACGCCGCCGATCGGGTAGTCATCGTCACCTCCGCCATCGCCGCCGTCGCTCCCTTCGGCCACTGGTGGAGACGCCGACGACGAACTCCCGGGCGTCGGACCTGGCGTCGACGAACTCCCGGGGGCGGGAGCCGCGGTCAACGAACTCGACGGGGCCGGAAGTGTGACCGATCCCTGGCAAGCCCAGAGCGACGACGCGACCAGGCTCGCCGCCACGAGGGATACCAGAACGCGCTTCATGATCGTGTGCGCCTCACCATGTCGGAGCCGCAACCGGCAGCGTCGGCGGATGGCCGCAGGCTAGCACGATGTCGATCGGCGGTCGCCTTCGAACTGCTCAGCCGGCGGCGTCCTTGACCAGGGCGGCGATCCTCGCCTCCACGGCAGGCGTCAGGGTGATCACCGCGAACTCGGTCGGCCACATGTCGCCATCGTCGAGGGTCGCGTCCGGCTGGAACCCGAACGTCGAGTAGCGGACCTTGAACTTGGACTTGGGCTTGAAGAAGGCGATGACCTTGCCGTCCTTGCCGTCGCGGGCGTACGCCGGCATCCCGTAGTAGGTCTTCGGCACCAGGGCCGGCACCGCCGTCGTGACGATCGCGTGGATCCGTTCGGCCATCGCCCGGTCGTCGGCCGGCATCTTGGCGATCGCCTCCTGCACCGCCTGCAGGCCCTCGGCGCGTGCCTCCTCGGGGCTGGACTTGGAGGCGGTCTTGCGCTCGCGGGCGCTGGCCTGCATCGCGGCCCGTTCCTCATCGGTCCAGACGCGGTCCTTGTCGCGGGACTGGTACCTGGACGTGGTCGGTGGCTTCGTGGGCATCGGCTGGTCCTCCTTCGTCGATCCGCTCGTCAGGCCGTGGCCTGGCGGCTGGCCTTGCCCTGCTGGAGGATCCGGATCGGGTTGCCGAACGGGTCGCGCAGGCCCATGTCGGTGCCGTAGAAGTGGTCCGTCGGTTCCTGGGTGAAGTCGGTCACGCCGCGGGACTTGAGGGTGTCGTACAGGGACCGCGCGTCGTCGGTGATGAACACGAGACCGCCCAGCGCGCCCTTCGTGATGAGCTCCCGGAGCTGGGCCGCGGTCGCCTCGTCGTGGAGCGGCGACCCCGGCTGTTCGAGCGACACCTCGGTGGCGCCGTCGCCCGGGACGCGGACCGTCAACCAGCGATAGTCGCCCTGGCGGACGTCGTTGCCCTTCTCCAGGCCGAGCTTGTTGACGTAGAAGTCGAGCGCCTCCTCCTTGTCGAGGACATAGATGGACGCGACGTTGAGCCTGGTGATCATGCCGGACGGTCTCCTGTGGTCGGTGTCATGCGGACGTCCGTCACCCTACGGCGTCGACCGCGACCTCGCTTCTCCGAAACTGCTCGACTGTGCGACGACCGGCACGTCCCGCGGTCGCATCGCCGCGAGCTGGATGCAATGCGGCGCGACGATCGGCCCATGCCCTCGCCGGTAGTCGGACGGCGACTCGCCCACGATCGCGCGGAAGGTCCGGCTGAAGGTCCCGAGACTGGTGAAGCCGACATCGAAGCAGATGTCGGTCACCCGGCGGTCGGTCTCACGGAGCAGGAACATCGAGCGCTCGACGCGACGACGCTGCAGGTACCGATGGGGTGTCTCGCCGAAGACGTCGCGGAAGCTCCGGCTGAAGTGCGCCGCCGAGACGTGGGCAACCGCGGCGACCGTCCGCACATCGAGCGGCTCCGCGAACGATCGATCCATCGCGTCGCGGGCCCGCAGCAGGCGTCGATTGAAGTCCTCGGTCTCGCGGCTCACGCGGTAACGCTACGCGATACGAGCGCGGTCTACGGATCCGTCGACGTGGTCGCCAGGCCCTTCAGTCGGTCCAGTCGCTCCCAGTGAGCCGCCGTCCGCTCGCGACCGGCCGCCGTCAGCGAGACGCTCGTATTCGGGCGTTTGCCGACGAACGACTTCTCGATCGTCACGAGGCCGGCGTCGTCCAGCTTGGCCAGGTGGCTCGAGAGGTTGCCCTGGGTGAGGCCGGTCGCGCGCTGCAGGAAGACGAAGTCGGCGGCGCGTACCGAGGACAGCACGGTCAGGATCGCGAGTCGGGCCGGCTCGTGGATGAGTCGATCGAGGACCAGGTCGTCGTTACCCGCCGACACGGGTGCCCTCGATGCGGTCGCCGGTCGCCGACGTGAAGGATCGGGCCAGGAGGCGCTGGTCCAGCAGTCCGGAGAGCATCGCGGCGAGCCCGAGCGGGATCATCGCCAGTGCGTCGCGGTCCTCCCCGAGCCCGCCCCAGATCGGCAGCAGGCCAGCCACGAAGACGGCACCCCAGATGACGACGTGGTGCGGCCGCAGGCCGGTGAGGATCGCGTAGTAGACGAGGGTCGCGAGCGCGAAGGCGGACGCGAAGATGCACTGCGGACCGTCGGGCGACCAGAACAGCGCCTGGTTGGCGCCGACGAACAGGGCCACGATCCAGGCGACGAGCGCGAGCCCCTGGCGGATGACCCGATCGCGGGTCGGGGTGACAGAGCCATAGTGCTCGCGGTAGTACCGCGCGATCACCAGGGAGGTGGCCGCGGCCAGCCCGAGACCGCCGAGGATGAGGACCAGGGCGGCGATCCCGGTCGGCCGGTCCTGACGGTTCGAGAGCCCGGCCACGATCATGCCGATCCCCAGCGGGATCATCCAGAGGCCCTGCAGGGATGGGTACTCGGCCGCCACCGATTCGAGCTGTCGTCGGTCCATGGTGAGTGCTTCCTCAGACTGGTTTGTGCTGCAAACCATAGAGGCGACGCCCGCCGCTGTCAATGGGTGGTTCCTGCCGTAGCATGGCTCCATGCGTGAGAAGCGAACGACGGCCAAGGCCTTCCACGCCGCGGCCGGTGTCGAGGACTGGCGGATCCTGTTCTCCGGTGCCCACGCCTACTTCCCCGTCGGATCGTTCGCGGAGGCGGCAGGGTTCGTGGCGGCGATCGCCGATGTGGCGGAGGCCGTGGGCCACGCCCCCGACGTGGACGTGCGACCCGAGGGCGTCACCGTCCGGACCGCCTCGGGCGACTACGGCGCCCTGAGCCAGCGCGACGTCGATCTGGCGCGCCGGATCTCGGCCGCCGCTCGGTCCCTGGGGATCGAGTCGGACCCCTCGCAGGTCCAGGTCGTGGGCATCGCGGTGGCCCAGGATGCGGACGCCGATGTCGGTCCGTTCTGGGCCGCCGCCCTCGGCTATCGGAGCCTGGGACCGAAGGAGGATGTCGTCGATCGACATCGACGGAACCCGTACGTGTCGTTCCAGCCCCTCCACCCGCCCAGGCCCGGGCGTGGCCGGACCCACATCGATGTCAGCGTCCCGGCCGATCAGGCCGAAGCCCGGGTCGCGGCCGCCCTCGACGCCGGCGGGCGCCTGGCGGACGCATCGAATGCGCCCATGTGGTGGACGGTCGCGTCGCCCGACAACCACGGCGTCGACATCGCGGCGTGGCCGGACGTCGAGGACGACGCGGAGGACTGAGCCCGGCAGTCAGTCCTCCGGTGCGGCCACCGGCATCGACGACGTCACGGCTGTCACTCGGCGGCGTCCAGCGTCCGCAGGACTTCGTCCAGTTGATCGAACGTCTCGCCCATCCCCTCGTACGCGCCGGAGGCCAGGGCCGCGTCGCGAACATCCTTCGAGCGATACAGCTCGTGCAGGACCATCAGCGTGCGGCCGCCCTCTTCCTCGAGGGTGACCGTGGTGACGGCGCCATCCTCGCCGCTCTCGTCATTCGTCCACACGATCCGCGAGTGCGGTGTCACCTCGAGGTACCGGCCGAAGAACGCCATCGTGTTCGTGCCGTCGACATCGAACACGAGACGGTAGCCACCGCCGACACGGAACTCCGCCTCGTACGAGAGGAGGGCCAGCGGCATCGACTTGGGCACCCACCACCGCTTGAACAGCTCGGGTGTGGTCCACGCCTGGAAGACGATCCGTGCCGGGGCGTCGAAGGTTCGCCTGACGACGATCTCGCATTCGGACGTCGGTTCCACCGTGGTGCGGTGCGTCGTGTGGGTCGCCTCAGCGTGGCTGCTTGCGTTCATCGTCGTGCTCCTTCATCTGTAGTTCTTCGACGACCTTGTCCAGCTCGTCGAACCGCGCCTCCCAGAGGTCGCGGTAGCGGTCGAGCCACGCCGTCTCGTCGTCGAGTTGGCGTGGGCCCAGCCGGCAGGTCCGGACACGCCCGACCTTCTCGGTCGTGACGAGACCGGCCTGCTCCAACACGCCGACGTGCTTCCGCATGCCCGTCAGGGTCATCCCGAACGTGTCGGCCAGGTCCGTGATCGAGGCGTCGGCACGCCCGAGTCGCTCCAGGACGCCGCGTCGGGTGGCGTCCGAGAGAGCCGAGAACGAAGCGTCCAATCCGCCGCTCAAATACTGAACCATGTGGTTCACTATAGACCCACGGCTCAGGGACGGCAATCCCGAAGTTCGCGCGTGTCCCCTAGCGGGTCAGCGGACTCGCGGAGCCGAGGCTCAACACGGGTCGGCTCCGGCTGCCGACGGGCAGAACCTGACGTCGTCCAGGACGCGCTGGCCGATGCCCAGCAGGTCCTCGAACTCCTGGACCGATGGCGTCTCCGTCCAGTCCGTGCTCAGCACGATCGTCACCGCCTCGCCGTCGACGTCGACGACGACGAGCCGGAATCGCTCGCCGGGGGTCGCACCCCACTCCTCGTCGCCCGCCCGGAAGATCGGGACGTCGGCGCCGACCAGGCCGCCGCACGCGGCCAGTGACGCATCCGAAACGGTGACATCCACCTGATCAGCGGGGTACCCACCGACGGTGATCTGCTGGGGATCCTGCAGCAGCAGATGATCGAGGCCCTCGAGGACGGCCAGCGGGTCGGTCAGGACCGGACCGGTCGACTCACCCTCGGCACCGGCCAGGCAAGGGCTGGGGACGACCTCCCGGACCCGTAGGAATTGCAGGCTTCCCCGGGGGGATGCATCCCGGATCAGTCCGAACACGTCGGGTGCGTCGCGGTTCGCCACCCAGCCCTGGTCCCCGATGTCGAATGTGACCGGCGGGAGGAACTCGCCCGACCGATAGGTGCCGATCGCCAGCGGCCCCATCACGACCGGTGGCGCCGACCCGCCGGCCCCCGCCGAGGGGCTTTCGGCCGGTAGACTCGCGGCCGGACCTCGCACGAGCTGGCTCCCCGCGACGGCGATCACGATCGCGACCGCCACGACGGCCAGCGCGACGCCACCGCCGACGATGGCGGAGCGCGGGACCGTCCGCGGGACCTTCGGGTCGAGCTCCCGGGTCACGGCGTAGGTCAGGATCGGGTCGGCGATGCCCTTCAGCCGCCGACGCCCTCGAGGGGCGAACCCCACCTCGATGCTCGCCTGCGTGATGCCCTTGACCGTCGAACTGACGAGGACCTCGCCGGCCTGGGCGGCCGCGCACAGGCGGGCGGCGATGTTGACGGCCCGGCCGATGTAGCCCTCGGCGGTCTCGACCGCCTCGCCGGCGTGGATGCCGACTCCGACCCGGAGTGCCCGATCCGCGTCGCCGCTGGCGGAGTCGGCGGCCGCTTCGACGATCTCCAGCCCGCAGAGCACGGCGCTCGACGCCGACTCGAACACGGCGTGGATCGCGTCGCCCTCGGTCGCCATCTCGGTCCCGCCGTTCCGAGCGATCGCCTGGCGCGCGATCTCGAGGAAGCGGCCGACCATCCGGGCCGCCGCCGTATTCCCGTGCTTCTCCGCATACGCGGTGAAGCCGCGGACGTCGGAGAACAGGAAGCCGCGATAGGCGGTGGCAGCGACATCGGAGCGGGCGACATCGACCATGTCGGCACATGGTACCGGCCAAGCCGCCAGACGAGCCGTGGCCCGGGCCGTGCTGGTCCTCGACGACGTCGCCCAGCGACACGGCTCTGATCGTCGCCCGAAGCGCGGTCGCCTTCGCGACCGGCCATCGTCACGACGCCTGGAAGACCGTCTTCCACCCGACCCGAACGTGGCCTAGCATCCGCGGATGCCACAGCAGCCGAGCGTCGTCGCCGCGTCGCCTGGTCGGCCGACCCTGGTCGGACGCGAGGCCGAGCTCGAGCAGCTCGTCCTCGCCCTGGCGGCTGACCGACCCATCGCCGTCCTGGGCGAGGCGGGCATCGGCAAGACGGCGCTCGTCCGGGCTGCCGCCGAGGCTGCCGGGCGGCCCCTCCACGAAGGTGGCGGCTTCGCTACCTTGGCCGAAACGCCCTACCTCGCGATCCAGCGGGCCGTCGGTCACGCGGTCGTCGGGGATCCCGGGCTCGTGGCGGCTCGAGTGGAACGGGCCGTCGGTCCGGATGTCCTGTTCCTCGACGACCTCCAATGGATCGATCCGGCCAGCCGCGACGTCCTCGGCCTCCTCATCGATCGGGTCGCGTGCGTGGTCGCGATCCGTGACGGCGATCCCAGCACGCCCGACGCCATGGCGTGGCTCGTTGACCGGGGCGCGGCCGTCATCCGCCTCGTCGGTCTCGCAGAGCCGCTCGCGCTCGAGCTCGCGAGTCGCCTCCATCCCGACGTCAATGCGGGTCGGCTCCGCCGGCTCGTGAGCCTGGCGGGTGGCAATCCGTTGCTCATCGAGGAGCTCGTGGCCCACGGGAAGACGTCATCCTCCCTGGCCCGGGCCATCCTGGGCCAGATCCAGACCCTGTCGGGGGCGGACCGTCGCGCCCTGGAGCTCCTGGCCGTCGCCGGGCAGCCACTGCCGGCCGAGGCGATCGGTGCGCCGGACGCTCGACTCCGCCGCCTCGGGCTCATCGAGGCGACCGGCGATGGCGTGGCCATCCGCCACGCGCTCATCGCCCAGGCGATCCTGGAGTCGATCGGTCCGAAGCGCCGGACGGCCCTCCACGCGACCCTCGCCACCGTCCTGTCGGATCCGGCCGAACAGGCGCGACATCTGGTAGCCGCCGGCCATCAGGAGGAAGCCTTCCGACTGGCCACATCGGCCCTTGGGACGACGACGGATCCGCGCACGCGCGCCAGTCTCCTGGCGGTGGCCGCCGCGACGAGCAGCGACGAGGCCTCGCGTTGGCGGGTCGAGGCGGCGCTCCAGTTTCGGGCGATCGGCAGTCCTGGGGAAGCCATCGATCTGCTGGAGTCGCCGATCGAGGGCGACGACGACCTGCGGGCGCTCGGCGCCGCCGTGCTCGCCGGTTCGCTGGACCACGAAGGTCGCCACGCTGACGCGATGGCCGCGATCGGCGGAGCGCGCGACCTTCGACCCGATCCCGCCAGCGATGGGGCGATCGAGCTTGCGGCCATCGAGACGGTGATCCTGGTGAACCTCGGACGGCTGCGTGACGGCCTCGCGGTCGCCCAGGAGGCGCTCCGGGTGGCCGGCGACGCGCCCCGCCGATATCGCCTCGTCGGCACCCTGGCGGCCATCCGGCTGTATGCCGGGGAGACCGACCGACTCGAGGACCTCGAGTCCGCGGTCGCCGACACGTTCGCCGCGGGAGACGGGAACGCCGCCGCCGGTCGGGCGATGGACCTGTACTACCTGACCCTTGCCTATCGCGGCGGGCCGGCCGCAGCCGCCGTGGCGCTCGACGCCGCGGATCGGGTCGAGCGGATCGGATTGCACACCCGGGCCAGCGAGCTCCGTGCCGAGCGTGCCCAGGCCACGATCTTCTCAGGCGACCTCCACGCGGCGGTCGTCAGCATCGATTCGCTGCTCGAGGAGCCCCTCGGGTTGCTGTCGCGCCAGCGACTCCTCTACGACCGCGGCCTGGCCCTGGGTCTCCTGGGTCGGGTCGATGAGGCGGAGCGAACCTTGGCCGAGGTCGACGCGATCGCGACCGACGACTTCGACGGTCGCGGCTCCGTGCTGTGGTGCTGGGCGGAGGTCGCGCTCTGGAGCGGACAGCCGCGTCGGGCGCTGGAGCTGGCACAGGCCTCGATGGCGTTCACGGCGTTCAACGATGCGGAGTTCGTGCTGCCGTCGCTCGCGCGCGCCTGGGCCGAGGTCGAACTTGGCCGCTCGCCCACCTCGACCGGATCCGACCCGCCGCCATTCCGCGATCTGGCCGGCGCGAACCCGGAGCTCCGCGGACTCGAGGCACTCGCTGTCGGGGATCCTGCCCTGGCGGCCGCAGCCTTCGACGAGGCGGAGCGGCTGTGGACCGGGTTCAACGTTCCGCGAGCCCTCATCTGTCGCTGGGCGGCCGGTGAGGCATTGCGACGAGCGCGCGCTCCCGACGCCGTGGCGCGGCTCCGGGATGCCATGGTCGGCGCCACGGCCATCGGCTTCGAGCCATTGGCGGCGCGCGCTCGGCGCTCGCTCCGGCTCGCCGGGGAGCACCCCGCGTCCCCGGCCGGATCGACCCGGTCGAGTGGCCTGCTGACGGCGCGGGAGGCGGAGCTGGTGCAGCTGGTGGAGCGCGGTTTGAGCAACATCGAGATCGCGCGACGACTCGGCCTGGGCCGCCCGACGGTCGCCCGGATGCTCGCGTCCGCGATGGGCAAGCTCGGGGTGGAGCGACGGACCCAACTCGCCGCACGCGAGCTCTTGTGAGCGAAGGCAGCCCGCGGCCGCCCTACGCGAGAAGGAGCAGGATCGTTCGGGCGATGCCCAACGGCGGACCGAACGGAAGCGCGAAACCGATCCAGTACGCGAACTCGAACGGCAGGAGCAGGTAGCTGACCGTCGCCGCATGCGGGACGTCCCGCAGCAGCATCACACCGACGATCACTTCGGCCAGGCACACGAATACGAACCCGAGCAACAACGGGACCGAGGTCGGCAGGCCGAGTCGCTCGAATGGGCCTCCGCCGTAGGTCGGGAACCCCATGAACGTCCAGACCTCACCGGTCTGCGCGAAGTGCAGCGTGCCGACGAGCGCGGGAAGCCCGAAGCCCAGCCCGAGCGCCAGCGAACACAGCGCAGCGGCGGTCACCATGGCGCAGCGCCCGCGTCGATCAACGGAGTCGCGGCCAGGCTGCGGCGATCAAACCGATCCGCAGGAGCGCCAGGGCGGGCGGGATCGGCAGGGCGTAGCCGTACCAGAAGACGGCCTCGATCGGGATCGTCGCGATCGCAAGCACGGCTCCAGAGCGGCGTCCCCGCCACAGCCACCACCCGCCCCACGCGACCGCTGCGGTGACACCCGCGTATCCGACGAGCGTCGCCGCGAACGCCTCGGGACGCAACGAGCCCCACCACGGGCCGCCATACATCGGGAACAGGTCGCCGAACCACGGCAGCTTCCGTTCCCGGAGGACATAGGCCGCGATCGGTACCGCAGGCAGCCCGAACCCGGCCGCGTACACCCAGCACAACACGGCGGCACCACGCGCGACACCCGGGACCGCCGCCGTCGCGGTCACGGGGTCCGCAGCTCCGATGCCATCCCGATCCACATGGACTCCGGTCATGGTCCAGCCTATCCCTCCGCTTCCAGCAGGGCTCGTAGCACCTGATCGTCCCGCTCGACGTCGCGCCGCAGCACACGTCCCATGAACGGCTCGATGAGCCGACCCAGTCCGGAGAAGCGCAGTCGGACCCGACTGGTCAGCGCGCTGGTGGAGGCGCTGGTCGGCTCGACGAGATAGGACGCTTCTCCGGTCACGCCGCCCCCGGGCGGGATGTCGAAGGCGACGAAGCGACCAGGCTCGAACGCCACGAACCTGTTCCGTGACTCGATCCGCCGGCCGGCGAAGCGGCGAACGAAGCTGTGCTCGGAACCGACGCGGATCGGACCCGGTGTGAGGCGCTGGACCTCGACGAGTCCGGACTGCCAGCGCGGCGCGTTCGTCTGGTCGCTGACGAACGCGAACACGTCGGCGGCCGGTCGCCTGATCTCGATCCGCGTCTCGATGCTGAGCATCCGACGTCCCTCCTCCAGGCTATCTGGGCGGCTCACTAGTGTGCGCTCTAGCGATTGGTCGGATAGTATCGTCAGCGCGGAGGATGTCAAGAGGTTTCGTATGGCCACCCTGACCCGGCGGGAGCGGTCCCGCGCCACCCACTGGAAGATCGTCGAGGCAGCGCACCGCCTGTTCTCGACCCAGGGCTATGCCGCGACGACGATGGCGCAGGTCGCCGAGGCTGCGGGCGTCGCCGTCCAGACGGTCTACTTCGTGTTCCACACGAAGCCCGCCCTGCTGGCGCGGGCCATCGACTTCGCCGTGATGGGCCGGGATGACCCACGTCCACCGGAGGGGCAGCCGTGGTACCTGGCGATGACCGACGCCCCGGGGATCGAGGAGGCGCTGCGCCATCTCGTATCCGGCGTCGGCGAGATCATGCCCCGGGTCATCCCGCTGAACCTGGCCGCCCGGGCGAGCGACGATCCCGAGCTGGCCAGGGTCATGGCGGAGTCAGAGGCCTGGCGAGCCGATGGCTACCGGGACATCCTCGAGATCCTCAGGACGAAGGCACCGCTCCGTGCTGGGCTCGACCCGGAGCGAGCCGCGCACCTGCTGCTCTTCTTCGTGGGCGAGGACGCCTACCACGTCCTCGTCGATACGTATGGCTGGCCGCACGACGACTGGGTGGACTGGTGCGTCGCCACGCTCCTCGATCATGTGTTCGGTGTCGCCATGTCACCCGGAGAGCTTCCCTCCGGCAAGCAGCGGACGAGCCGATAAGGGTCGTCGCCCGCCGGCCCTGCTTGCTCGGCGGACCGCAGCGAGGCGGCCGCGTGAGCGTTCGGACGACGCGCCTAGCCCTCGAGGAGCTTCGTGACGTATCCGTCGAGCCAGGTCTTGTCGATCCCCTGCCCGAGGGCCCACTGATAGGCCATGACGGTGGTCGCGAACGCCTCGTCAAGACCGCTCTGCTCGTACAGGAGGTAGTCCTGCCACACGACGATCCCGCACGCATCCGGCAGGATGCCCGGCTGGACGCCTCCACAGTCGGCGAGATTCTGGTCGATCAGGTTCCACCGAGGGACGGTGGCCTCGAACTCGGGATGCTCGTCATAGAGGGCATTCTCGGCAGTGGTCAGGCTGTCCCATGTGACCTTGGTCCGATTCGAGGCAAAGACCTCCTCGATGGGCTTGATCGCCGGGCTCGGGGACGGGCTGGCTGGAGATCCCGTGGTGGGGGTGGCCGGCTCAGGCGTCGGTGATGGCGTCGGCGCCACGCTGGATGGAGCGGAAGGGGAGGCCGTCGGCGATGGCAGGCTCGCCGGAGGCATGCTCGACACGGCGGTACCCGGACTCATGGCATGCCCGCCGCAGGCTGCGACGAGAACCAGGATCAGGAGTGCGGCGACTGACTTTCTGCAGGACATGTTCGAACCCGAAACACGATCCATCCACCTGGATGGTCGATGTTCGACGTTCCGCCGTCACGAGCCGGCGGTCACGAGTATCAGAGCTCTCCGGCCCCGATCAGTCCGCGCCCGAACCGACCGCCAGACCCGCGAGCACGCCGCAGTCGGCTCCAGGGCGATGTCTACCTTGAGCGCCGTGCGAGATCCACCGGCCGTGTAATGACACGTCGTCGGGCCGCATCTATAGGGTATGTCCGACACCAGTGGCAGCAGCGCGATGAGGAGCGAGCCCGTGGCGTTCCGCCTGGAGCTCACCGACTTCGGCGACTTCTACGAGCGGACGTACCACGACGCCTACCGGACCGCGCTGGGTATCGTCCGCGATCGGTCGCTCGCCGCCGACGTCACGCAGGAAGCCTACGTTGCGGCCTACCGGCATCGCGATCGCTTCCGCGGTGAGGCGCCGTCGACGGCGTGGCTGTACCGCATCGTCGTCAACCAGGCGCTTGCGGCCCTGCGCCGGCAACGGGCGAGCTCACCGGTCATCGACCTGTCCCCATCGATGGCGCCCGACGGTGCGGGACACAGCGTCGCGCGCCTGACCCTGATCCAGGCGCTCGACCGGTTGCCGGCGCAGCAGCGGGCGGCTGTCGTTCTCCGGTACTACCACGACTACGACTACGCCACGATCGCGACGATCCTCGGCACCACGTCAACGAATGTTGGGGCGATGCTGTCGCGAGCCCTCGATCGACTCAAGGTCGTCCTGGAACCCGAACCCGAGACGGGTCCCGTTGCGGCGGCGGGAGGCTGACCATGGACGCGTACCCAACCGAACCCAGGCTGCGCGACGCGCTGCGCCAGACCTTGGATCCCGAGCATGGCCCGCATCCGGTGTGGACCGACTCACCAGCAGCTCGCCGCGTTGCCGAGCATCAGCGGAGCCGATGGCCGCTGCGCGCGATCGGAGCCGCAGCCGCCGTCCTGGTGGTCGCCGTCGTCGGCTGGTCCGGCGCAGGTCGTCAGAACCAGGCGATCAGCGCAGCGCCCCCCTTCGGCCCGGCCGGGAACGGTGTCATCGCGTTGCCGAAGGACGGCGACATCCTCGTTGCCGATCGGCCAGGGGGCGAGTTCCGGCCCCTGGTGACCGGTGCGGACAACGACGTGAGTCCCATCTTCTCTCCCGACGGGACGAAGATCGCCTACACGCGCGGCGGATCCCTGATGGTCGCCGACGCCGACGGCACGAACGTCACCCGGCTCACGCCGGACACGTTGCATGCAGACAAGTGGAGTTTCGCGCCGGACGGTCGGTCCCTCGTCGGGGTTGGCCTTATCGACGGCGAACCCGCCGGTCCTGCGTGTGAGTCGGGGAATACACCGAGGCGCGTCCTCATCCGACCTGTCGACCCAGCAGCGCCACTCAGGATCCTCGACATCCCGTTGTGGGACTCCTGGATGGAGGTCTTTGAATCCGGGGTCCCCAGATTCCGCCCGACGAACCCTCAGCAACTCATCGTTGTCACCGCGCTGGAGCCGTGCGGTCCGCGCGGGATCCACGTGTACGACCTGGCGACAGGCGCGATCCGGACGCTCCCGGTGCCGGACGGGTACGTGAGCGATGTCCAGTGGTCTCCGGACGGGCAGTTCGTCAGCTACGACCTGATGGCCGAGGCGTCTACCCAGTCGCGTGTCGTCGCCGTGGACGGGTTGGTTGATCGGCCCCTGGTCAGCGCTCCGACCACAACGTTGATCCACCAGGTCAGCCCGTGGTCCAACGACGGTACCCGGATCGTCATCGAGCGCGGCCTGCTCGACGGCCGCCATGGCCTGCTGCCAGCTGTCGTCAACACCAGCGGCGACGGTCGTCCCGTCGAGCTGGATTGCGGTGGTTCGACGAATCTCCCATGCGCGGATTCATGGATCTGGTCGCCGGACGACTCCACGCTCATCGGGTCCACGCTCATCGGGTCGGAGGCCCACACCGTTCTCCAAGCCGACCCAGAGACAGGTGAGGTTCGGGATCTGGGCTGGCCCATTGATCTCGACGACCCACGGCAGTGGCAGCGCGTCGCCCCATGACGTCGGCCACGAGCGGAGGATGCGCGCGGATGCACCGATCCCTTGCTTCCGCGCTGGTCCTCGGACTCGCCGCCGGCTGCGGGAGCTCTGTATCGACCGTGTCGCCAGGCCCCGCCACGACAGCTCCGAGCCCCGCCGCGACGCCGGTCGCCACCTCTGCCGCGGCGTCCGTCCAGCCATCGGCAGCCAGCACCCCGTTCCCGGTCGAGGCGTTCGCCACGCTCACCGATGACCCGGTCCCGCCAGACCTCGCGTCGAAGCTCCAGGCCGCCCTGAGCGACATGCCCCCAGAGGGAGGTGGGATCGCCGCCACGGTGATGACGCCCGCTGGAACGTGGAGCGGGGCGGCTGGCACGGCGGACGGCGTCGACGATCTCGCGGTCGATAGCCAGTTCGGCATCGGCAGCGGGACGAAGCCGATCATCGCCGCACAGGTGATGCAGCTCGTCGAGGCAGGCGGGATCTCGCTCGACGCACCCGCCACCGACTACCTCCCTGCGGACTTCACGTTCGACACGAACGGGGCGACGATCCGCCAGCTCCTGGGTCATCGCTCCGGCATCCCGGACTGGTACCCCGCGATGAAGGAGCAGTTCGCGCAGGACAGGAGTCGCGTCTGGACGCTCGACGAGGTCCTGGCGCTCGTGCCAGCGACCCGCCGTCCAGCCGGTGGTGCCATCGACTACGCGGACACCAACTACAACCTCCTCGGGCTCGTCATCGAGCACGTTCGCCAGCGACCGCTCGTGGACGTCCTGCGCGAAGGTGTCCTGCGTGTCGAGGGCACGGAGCGGCTCATCTGGCAGCCCGAGGAAGCACCGACCGAGCCGCTGGCCATGCCGCGCGGCGAGTCGCGCGAGACGTTCGAAGAAGGCCTCGGCTACCTGCCATCGCTGTCCGACACCGTCGATGGTGCCGCTGGCGGCATGGCGTCCGACACGATCTCGCTCGCGCGCTGGTGGCGGGCCTTCTGCGCGGGCGACATCGTCTCGAAGGCGTCGCTGGCCGAGATGTCTTCGTTCCACAGGGACGCAGACGACGAGTACGGCCTCGGACTGTTCAACCCCGCCCCCGGCTACGCGCAGGGCGTCGGGCACCTGGGTGGCAACTTCGGGTACAGCTCGTGGTCGGGGTGCCTCCCCGAGGATCAAGCGGTCATCGTCGTCCTGAGGAACTTCGAGGATGACCACATCTTCGAGATGGGCAGACCGCTGGTCATGGCTGCCCGCTCGGACTGACCACGTGAACGCGGCGCGTGGCACGAGGTCGTCTGCCTTCGAGTGGCGCGCCCGACAGGCGTTTGGCGCGCGTTAGCGACCACGGGCGACCGCCAGCAGCGCCTTGGCGAGGACGATCACCGATCCGTAGACCATCACGGCGACGCCCGCGGCGTCGAATGCAGTGACGGCCCCCTCCATCCACTCTTGGAAGGTCATCGGACGGCCACCGCTACGGTCGTCGCGGCGACCGGTGCCGCGGCCCCCGCTCGCTTCCCCATTTCGCCGGCCAGCACGATGAGCACCACCGGGATCGCCAGCGCCTCGACGAGCGTGCAGACGACGGTGTCCCCGCCGATCGCCACGGCGATGACGAGCGCCGCCGAGATGTTGCGTTGCGCGGTGGCGGTGATGACCTCCGTCGTCTCGGTGAGCATCCTTCCTCCTCGTCGCGTGGGACGCTCGGGCGCGAGCCCTCGATCGAGAACGATCCTCGCCCTCATCGCCGAGTCTCAGACTCCCGGCCGTTCAGGGCATTCCCCGATTCGGCTAGGTCAGTTCCATGGGCTCTCCCCCAATGACGCTGGGCACCGCACGATGTACCCCGCGCCATGCCCGGGGTTGGGCCAGCATGTGCGGGATGGCGACGCGGCTGACCCGGGCGGCCTACGCCCACGGATCGGCGCTGGCGCTGCCCGAAGAGGTTGCGATGGCGCGCCCGACAGGTGTCGGGCGCGCGGCTACAACCTACGAGATCCCGATCGAGGGTCGGGACGAGTGGCTGGCGGCTGCGCGGCGGCTGGCGTGAAAGCACCGACGCCGGCTGGTCGAGGTCCCCTGGAAAGCGCGACTGATCCGGCTGTCGGAGGCCGAAGCAGTGGCCCAAGCCGACGAGTCGTGGGTGCCCGCAGGGTCCTGCACATGCCGGGCCGTCCGAGCCGCCTGGCTCATCCGGCAGCGCTCGCAACCCTCGCTGGCGTGAGGGTTGCCGTATCAGATGGCGCGACCCAGAGCGTTCGGATGTGCTCGATCGTCGCGTCGGGCGCTTCGAGCGGAGTCAGGTACGACGTGTCGGGAACCACGGCCACCGAGCCCGAGGCGAGTAGCCGGCACTTGGCGATTGCCTGCTCGGGCGTCCAATCCGGGTGGTCGCTGCCGGTGACGAACAGCGTGGGGCACCCGATCGCTGGCAGTCGCGAGGTGAGATCCGGGCGCCCCAGCGAGATCGACGTCATCGCATTTGCCAGTGCCCGCCGCTTCATCGTTCGGAGGGAGTCGAGCACCAGCGCAACCGCCTCGGGATCGTGGGAGCGAGTCTTCGGCGAGAGGAGCGCCTCACAGATGCGACTCGAGAGGTAGCCCACCATCCCCGTGACGCGGTAGGCGGCGAGCAGGATCCGGAACAGCCATCGTTCGGACCGGCCATAGGCTTCGATCGGCGTCCCGAACGTCGCCAGGGTCCGGCATCGGTCCGGCCAGGACGACGCGAAGACCACGCCAACGTGCCCGCCCCACGCGTTGCCGACCCAGTCCACGGGCTGGTCGATGCCGAGGGCCGCAAGGACTTCGCCGGCCGCGGCCGCGCAGTCATCGAGTGAGTATCGACGGCCCGGGTCGGAGCTTTCGCCATGGCCCGGACCGGTGATGATCACGAGGCAACGGTCACGCGCAAGCGCGTCCTCCACCCGTTGCCACGATCGCTCATCGACAAACAGGCTGTGCCAGAGCACGGCGGGCGGGCCATCGCCCAGCACGCGCACCACCAACGAGCTCACCCGGGTGGGGATCTCGCGACGGTCATCCATGCCGCTCTCCAAGGCGGGACGCATGTTTCGACTCCTCCGAGCAGGTGGTGTACCTGGCGTCACTCGCGGCCGGTGGGTCGGTGCCAGAGGCCGAAGGCGCCGCAGCAGCAGATCAAGCCGGCCCCCGGGTCACCGCCTGGTCATCAGGAAGCAGGCCGTGTGCGTCACCGGCTCGGGCTCGGGCAGCCGTTCGATCGCAAAGGCATCGCCGAACAGCCGCGCCTCCTCCCCAGGCTCGATGACCGGGACCATGCGCGACGGGCCGCTCAGGCTGATGCGCGGCAAGTCCGTGGGTCGAGCCCAGAAGCACCAGAACAGGAAGGCCGCCCCGGGGCGGGCGAGGTCGGCGACGAGACGCGCCATCGCGCGCCGGCCAGCCGGATCGAGGTCGTCGAGCGTCCCGAAGTCGAGCAGAAGGTCGTATGGCCCCTCGACGCCCGGGATCGCGGGTGCGGTGAGATCACCCTCCACGAGCCGGATCGAGCGCCCCGCAGAGTCCGACAGGGCCCGCTGGCGGGCGACCCGAAGCGCGACCGGGGAGTAGTCGACCCCGGTCGCCTCGAACCCATGGCTCGCCAAGTAACGCAGGTTGGCACCGGTGCCGCATCCAAGGTCGAGCGCGCGACCGGGCGGCAGCCTCGACGGCGTCAAGGCGCCGCTTTCGACCAGCCGGACGAGCTCGGCTCGCGGCGGCCCGTCCCATGGGGCGCCGACGCGATACAGGAAGTCGTAGAGCGAGCGCCTCACCGGACGCCAGACGGATCGGGGGCGTCCGCGCCGGTCGACCTCGATCGCGACGCTCGGTACCCGGACCAGGCGACGATGACGAGCGGCACGCTGGACAGCGTGTACAGGGCGTGCACGCCGTAGTGCTCCAGCGTTTGCTCAGGCTGGAACGGGAACAAGCCCGTGGGCAGGACTGACAGGATCCCGCCACCCACCAGGTTCAGGAGGCCCCAGGCAAGCAGCGCGAGCCATGTGCCCCGCCCCGCGGTCTCTCGTGCCGAGAGGATCGCCAGAACGGCGAAGATCATGAGCGGGATGAGCGTCTGTGGGTCGACGAGGAAGGCCGGCCCCAGCTCCAGGACGTTGTGGGCGAGCATCCCGCCAGCGGCGATCGCCGACGTTGCGACGACGGCAGCAGCGGACGGACGCGAACGGTCGATCATCTGGGCTCCTCTCGCGAACGATGTTCGTCGAGCGTGGCGCCAGATCGACCGAACCCGAGTACCGAATCGTTCGGTTCCGCGGCTCGGGTCAGCCGTCCGTCATGGTCCGATCGAAGCGTGCCGACTCGACTGCCACAGGGACGAGCTCGGCCCGCAGGACGCGGATGATGCGCTGGCGCGTGGTCGCGACCGTGGCGGGGACCGCGTCACCGATCTCGTGTGACCCGACCAACAGCGCCAACACCAGCCCCGCCACTTCCCTGGCAGCCTCCGGCGTCAGACCCGGCCGAACCGCGGCGATGTAGCGACCGAAGACCGTCTCTCCCTCCGCAAACATCCCGCGGCGAAGGCGGGCCGTGCCGGGGACCTCCAGCTCCTCGGCCATGTCGAGCGCGAGCAAGAAGTCCGGCAGCTCCCGAATGGCGAGATCGACCAGCCCGCGCAGCTGGACCAACGGGTCCACCGTGGAGTCCACGTGAACCGTCCGCCAGTCGAGATGCGGTCGGCGCACGATGTAGGTCGCCAGGTCGGACTTCGAGCCGAAGTAGTGATACAGGCCCGCCGGCGACAGGTGGCACGCATGTGCCAGGGCCTTGATAGTCGCTCCCCGGTAGCCAGACCCCCGGAAGACCGGCGCCGCCAGCGCGAAGAGCTCCCGACGACGCACGTCGAGCGGATCCGGGGCATTCCCCCACGGTCGGACGTCGGCGCCGTTCGCGTTCGTGGACGCCGCATCGGTCGCGGATGGCGCCTCCATGCCCGAACCATCGGGCATGCCCGGAGCGGCGTCAATCCGGTCGCGACGTGGCTAGAGGGTTGCCTAGCGCCGTGCGTGTGTTCACGAGTCCAGCCAGCGAGCCAGGATCCCCTCGGCAACCGCGCGGATGGGACCGACATTCACGACGGCATCGTCTTCGAAGGGGAGTACCTCGCCCGCGGCGATCCACGCCTGGGCCTCGCGCAGGTCATCGGCACGGCCCGACGTCGGGTTCGCCTGGAGGCGCTGCTCGATCTCCGCGACGGGCGCGGTGATTCGGACCGCCGGATCGGCATGCCCATCGCGACAAACGGTCGTCAGCCTCGACACCGGCGAGATCCTCTCGACCCACCGGATCGAGCCCGACCGGGGGTACTGGCGCAACACACGACGAGACCCCGGCCCATGGCCGGGGTCTCAAGCGACCGGCTGATCATTGTCGCCGATGTCTCGACTCAGGTGTCGCCGATGTCGCGACTCAAGACAATGGCGCGCCCGACAGGTGTTGGACGCGCGATCTCAACCTACACCATCCCGATCGAGGGGCGCGATGAGTGGCTGGCCGCGGCCGGGTTGTCGGCATGAACGGTCACCTTCGCGGCGAGCCGCCGACGGTTCGAACTCCGCGACAAGTCGATGTCCTGGCCGCCTTTGTGGCTGCAGGTGGGTCGGTCCCTCACGCCGCTGAGCAGGTAGGCATCCGACCAAGCACAGCGAAGCGCCACCTCGCCGACCTCCGAGCAAGAACCGGTCTGACGACCGAGCAGCTGATCTATCGCGGACGTGCCGAGGGCTGGCTCGTCGTGCCGAGCCTGGAGCCGGGCTAAGCTCGGATCGAAACCAGACTTCGATTGTCCAAGTAGCATGTCGCCATGCGCAGGCGACCGATGAGCCGCTACCTCGGTCTCTCAGTGCTGGTGCTCGCGACCCTTGCGTTGGCACACCAGCTGATCTACGTGGTCGCCCACGGCGCGGGGGACAGCTACCGCCAGGCGATGACCGCCGCGGGTCACGACACCTACTGGTCCAGCTTCGTACTTGCGGTTGGCATCGTCTCGGGTGTGCTTCTCGCCGTCGCATTCACCCAACTGCGTCGTCTGACAATGCTTGCCCGCGCCGCCAGCGTCGGCAGCTTAACGGTGCGGGACGAGAGTCCGCGGGCGCTGTTACGGATCGTCACGCCCCTTTGGGCACGCGTCACGGTCGTAACGACGATCGCCTTCCTGATCCAGGAGAACGTCGAGGTCGCCACGGTCGGCCATGCGATGCCCGGGCTCGGCGCTATCGCAGGCGAGCACGCCCTGGCGGTGCCGTTCATCGCTAGCGTTGCACTGGTCGTCGCCTTCGTCCGAGGTCTCGTGCGCTGGCGTCGCGACATCCTGCTCGCGCGGCTCCGCTCCGCACGTCGTCCGCGGGCGTCAGCCGACATCGTTCTCCGTCCGGTGGTCGAAGCGATCGCCCCCACTGGCATCGACGGCGCCCGCCGCAATGGCGTGCGGGCTCCTCCGCTCGGGGCTCCGTTGCTCGCTTAGCCCCGCCGAGGACTGATCCGCGGCGGGGTTCCACCCGTCTCGGAGGTCCATGTTGCTCCGCGGTCTCATGTCGGCGGCCATCGCCGCGCTTGTTCTCAGCCTGCTTGTCGCACCCAACGTCCTCGCGCATGCCGAGTTGGTGTCCGCAAACCCTGGTCCTGGCGACACGGTCGAAGGGTCCCCTCCCGAACTTGTCACCCGCTTCTCGCAGAATCTGAATGCCTCCAGGACTCGGCTCGAGGTCCGCTCGGCGTCGGGCGAGCGGGTCGCAAATGGCGGCGAGCCAGGCTCGACCAAGCGCGAGTTCGTGCTGACCCTGCCCGACCTTGCGCCTGGCGACTACGAGGTTCGCTGGACGTCGTTCTCGTCCGAAGACGGTGAACTCGCCCGCGGCTCGTACACGTTCAGCGTCACGGCGCGTCCGACACCCAGCCCGACGCCTCTCGCGAGCCCTACAGCTATCCCATCGTCGGAACCATCGTCGACGCCGAGCGCCACCCCGACTGCAGCGCCGACCGCGAGCCCGACGCCGGCACCGACCTCGGTCCCAGCGGATCCGTCCTCTGACATAGGCTCGGTCGCGATCCCGATCATCGCCGCCCTTCTCATCGTCGTCGTGGTCGCCGCCTGGTTGCTGCGAGGACGCCGCGCGTGAGGCGCCTATTGACGCCGCCGCTCGCCGTGGCCGCGCTGGTGTTCGGTCCCCCAACGAACGCCAGCGCCCACGGCAGCGGCGGAGGGCCCCCGCCGACCGACCCGTTCGCGATCGCGACGGCGTGGCACGTCGATCTCCCGGTCATCGCTGGGCTAGTCGTGACCGGCCTGCTCTACGTCGAGGCCGTCCGGTCAGTCAACGCGGCCCACCCGGGCAACCGTTGGGCTGCACGCCGTACGGCCGCATTCATCGGCGCCCTCGTCGCGATCGGACTGGCACTCCTCTCGCCGATCGACGTCCTGTCCGGCGAGCTGTTGACCGTGCACATGGTCCAGCACCTGCTGCTCGTGGCCGTGGCGGCGCCGCTCTTCGCGGCGAGCGGGATCGGCACGCTCGCCCTTCGCTTTGCCACGCCCGACGTTCGAAACACTTACCTGTTGCCGTTCCTCCATAGCCGCCTCGTGACCGCCCTGACCTTCCCGGTCGTCGGCTGGATCGCGTTTGTCGCGGTCATGTGGGGAGCCCACTTCACGGCTCTCTACAACGCCGCGCTGCTCGACGACGGCGTCCATGCCTTCGAGCACCTGCTGTTCCTCGGAGCCGCGTGCCTCTTCTGGTGGCCACTGCTGAGCCCGGACCCGCTCCGGTGGCGGATCCACCCAGGCGGCAAACTCATCGCGCTCCTCGCGCAAATGCCGCCGATGAGCTTCCTGGCCATCACGATCATCGGCGCGGCGACGCCGCTTTACGCGGCCTACCTCGGACGGTCTGACCCGTTCGGGCTCGACGCACTCAGCGACCAGCGGATCGCCGGATCGCTCATGTGGGTGACCGGGGATCTCTCACTTCTGATTCCCGGCGCCTTCCTCCTCGTCCTACTCATCCGTCACGAAGAGGCCGAGGCCAGGCGCGTCGACGCCCAGCTCGACCGAGCGCGCGCGCGGGCGCAGAAGGAGTTCCGATGAAACGACCCACAACCCTGCGTCGGGGTGCCTTCTTGGTCGCAGTCGCGATCCTGCTCGGGGCCTGTGCCGGCTCGCAGGGATCGAGCGGCCCTACGCAGGCGGCGGCGAGCCCCGCTGGTTCGGGCGGGCCGGAGATCTTCCCGCTTCTGGTCTCGGCTGAGATCACGAAGGGCCCCAACCGGTTCCTGTTCTCGCTGACCGATCGCCAGAGCGCCCTGATCGCCGCGCCCGACGTCAAGGTCCACCTCAAGTTCTACGACGTCGATACGGCGACCGACACGGTCGTCTTCGAGGCCGACAGCCGCTTCTTCTGGTCGATCGAGGGGACCGCAGGCCTGTACGTTGCGAAGGTGGAGTTCCCGTCAGCTGGGCGCTGGGGGACCAGGTTCGAGGCGACCTTTCCCGATGGCGCGACCAAGGTCGTCAGGGCCGACTACGATGTTCGCGAGACGGGCACCACGCCGGCCCTCGGTGCGAAGCCGCCGGCGATCTCAACGCCGACCCTCGCCGACGTCGGGGGCGACATCAAGGCCCTCACGACCGACCAGAAGCCAGAGCGCCGGCTCTACGAGACATCGATCGACGATGCGCTCGCCGCCGGCGAACCCTTCGTCGTGTCGTTCGCCACGCCGGCGTTCTGCCAGACCCGGACCTGCGGCCCGACGCTCGACATCGTGAAGGCGGCCGCGGCGAAGTTCCCGGACGTCACCTTCATCAACGTCGAGCCCTACAAAATGGCGCTCAAGGACGGCTCGCTGCAGCCGGTTCTCGATGCTCAGAGCCAGCTCCAGCCAGCCGACTGGACGGAGGCCTGGGGGCTGTCGACCGAGCCCTACACCTTCCTGATCGCCGCCGACGGGACGGTCGCCGCCAAGTTCGAGGGCGTCATGCCGGCCGACGAGCTGGCGGCCGCCGTCGACGCCCTATGAGGGTGGCCGTGCTCCTCAGCCCGGTCCTCGCGTTCGCGGTTGCGTGCGGTCCCGCACCCCAGACGGCGGCCGGCTTCGTCATGGACGTCAAGAGCACGTCGATCACGCAAGTCGACGAATTCACCCTGCGCACCCCGGAGGGCGAGTCGCTCGTGTTTCGGGTGGGTGCGCTCGAGCTCGATGGCGGGGCCTTTCCGGCCGGCCACCTGCGCGAGCACATGGCCACCGCCCAGCCGGTGGCGGTCGCCTTCACGATCGTCGACGGAGAGCGGATCGCGACCCGGCTCGTCGACGCGCCGTGGCTCCAGCGATGATCCGCCGACTCGCGCTTCTTGCGGCCGCGGCCGTCTACTTCCTGGCTCCGATGCCCGTGCTCGCCCATGGCCTGCTCGGCCGTGTCGAGTCGCCGTTGCCGCTCGCTGTTTACCTCACGGGGGCGGCGCTGGCGGTCGGCCTCTCGTTCCTCCTCGTCCTGGCGCGAGACATCGCACCCCCAAGCGACCGTTCCGGCCCGCCGCGCCGCGTTCCGATGTGGCTCAGGACAGCCCTCCGTGCGGTCGGGTTGATCGGGTGGGCCTGGATCATGGCGCAGCTGATCGTCGGGGGAACATCCGCCGCGGACGTCGCAACGCTGTTCCTGTGGGTCTACGGGTGGGTCGGGATCGCGATCCTCTCGGCGTTCGTCGGACCCGTCTGGCACTGGGTCGACCCCTTCTCGACGCTGCACGATCTCGGGGCCGGACTGCTTCGCCTCGCCCACATCTCGCCATGGACGCCCGCTGAATACCCGGCATGGCTCGGGCGCTGGCCAGCCGCGCTGTGGTTCCTGGTCATCGTGTGGCTAGAGCTGGCTCTTCGAGCCGGTCCCTCCGTCTTGTCGGTGTTCCTGCTGGCCTACACGCTGATCACCCTGGCCGGGATGGCCCAGTTCGGCCGCGATGCGTGGCGTGCCAACGGCGAGGTCTTCAGCGTCTGGTTCGGGCTCATCGGCCGACTCGCCGTCGTTGGCCCGCCCGACGAGCAGGATCGCGTTCGGCGTCGCTCCTTTGCTCGCGGGCTGCTTGATCACGGCTGGTCGCGGGCTGACGTCGTGATCGCGGCGATGGGTGTCGGGTCCATCCTCTACGACGGCCTGTCGCAGACGCAGCCCTGGTTCGACCTGTTCGGGCTGCCGGGTCTGCCGCTGGCGACGCTCCAGCTCGTTGGGTTCCTCGGACTCGTCATCGTCCTCGCCCTCGCCGTAGCTCGGCTCGTGGGCGTCGATGCCACCGGGGCCGGACTCGTCCCGATCGCCGTCGGCTACCTGGTGGCCCACTACCTGACATTCCTGCTCGGGGACGGCCAGCGCCTGATCGTCGCGATCTCCGATCCGTTCCAGCTTGGGTGGGACCTCTTCGGGACCGCCTTCTATGAACCAGGCACCGACTGGATCCCGCCGGTGCTGGTCTGGGCGGTCCAGCTCGCCGCCGTCGTCTGTGGCCACATCGTCGGCGCGTGGGTCGGCCACATCGTGGCCAGCCGCGACGCCCATCCCCAGCGCGACATGCGGCTGCGACAGGTGCCACTCGCGATCCTCATGGTCGGCCTTACGGCGACGACCCTCTGGTCCCTCGGCCAGGCGATCGTCAAGGAGCCGACGCAGACGGCCGTCGCGATCCACATGGAGGGTCCCAGATGAGCAAGAAGCGGCGCGGGTCGCAGTCCAACGTCGCCGCGCCCTCGCGCCGAGCACGTCGGATCGCAGACGAACGCTCCCGTCGTCCGATCGGTCGGCTGCTCGTGATCGCGGGCGCAGGAATCGGGGCAGTCGCCCTGCTGGTCGTCGTCTTCGCCGGCTCTTTGTCGGCAACGTCCTACTCGTGCGGCGAGGTGCCCGACGTGTCGGGACAGGCTGCCGACGGTACGCCGCTGACGATCGAGCCCGCCGGCGCCCGTCATGTGTCGACGGGAACGAAGATCCGGTACTCGTCTTGCCCGCCGACCTCGGGAGATCACTACGCGGCCGCCGGAGCAGGCCCGCTGCGGCAGGGGTTCTACGGTCCGACGTCCCCGGCCGAGCCGGGCGGCTGGGTCCACAACCTCGAGCATGGCTACGTCGTCGCCCTCTACAAAGGCGAGCCCGACGAGGCAACGATTGCGGCACTCCGCGACTTCGCCCGCAACGGACCGACGACCGCGAGTGCGGCGGCATGCGGGGTCCCGAGCAAGGTCGTTGTTGCACGCTTCGATGACATGTCCACGCCGTACGCCCTCCTGGCGTGGGGACGACTGCTGCCGCTGCCGAGCTGGGACGACGCGAAGGCTCGGGCCTTCGCCCAGCAGGCGATCGACGCCACGGCCCCGGAGCCGGGAGCGTGCTGACGCGCGCCTCGTTCGGAGACGCACGCCGAGTGCGGCTGGCACTCGGGTTTGGGCTCGTGGCGCTGGTCGGTTTGACCGTCGCCGTGGGTGCGAGTCCGACCGCGCTCGAGATGGCCGTCGCAGGCGCTGCGCCCACCGACGGCATCATCGCGCCAGCAAGTCGGATCATCAGCACCGCCGGGAGTGTGGTCGTCTGTTGGGCGATCGTCCTTCTTGGGGCAGCCAGTCTGGCTCGCGCTAGACCGTGGGCCGCCGTCGAACTCGTCACCCTTGTCGCGGCGGCGGAAGCCGCCAACGTGGCGGTGAAAGCTCTCGTCTCTCGGGCACGTCCAGCAGCGGCAGGCGCGGGCGACCTGATCGTCGGCGCCGGCTACCCGAGCGGCCACGTCACGCGTGTGGCCGTGGCGTTCGGCGCATGTCTGGTGCTCCTTCCGATCGCACGACGTCACCCGAGAGCGTCGATCCTGGTCGCCGTCATGGCGGTCGCGACAATGGCCTTGGCCCGAGTCGGCGCCGGCGACCACTATGTTGCGGACGTTCTGGGCGGCATGCTCCTGGCGACGATCATCCTCGCGAGTTGGGCCCTGATCCGGACGGGTTGGCTTCCGGCCCGGTGGTTCGTCCCAGCGGGGATGGCCATCCTCATGGCCTTGTCGATCCTGATCGCGGCGCCACGACCGAGTCTCGCGGCGTCCCCAGAACCGTCGAGCCGGACCGGTGGCGACCCGCGGAGCAGCGGCCAAGGTCCGGGCTTCGTCGGCGATGCGCCGATAGCGATCGGACTGACCCTCGCGGTCGGTCTCGGCGCGGCGCTCTCGACCTACGCATACGTCCGCCTCACGGCGAAGCGAAAGAACGGATGACAACGATGCCTCGTTCGGTGATACTTGAGCGATGGCTCAAGTATTCGCCTCGGCGATCGACGCAGACCGCTGCGAGACCGACTGTCTGCACCCTGGCGCGGTCCGACCCATCCTGGGTCGCTCGCTCGGACCCAGCGGAGCGTCGGGCGTGGCTGCGCTCTTCGAGACGCTCGCGGATCCCTCGCGGGCGCGAATCGTCCATCTCCTGGCGATCAGCGAGCACGAGCTGTGCGTCTGCGATATCGCCCTGGTCTTGGGCATGAGCGTGTCGGCGCTCTCCCATCAGCTTCGATACCTTCGCGAGCGCGGGGCCGTCGAGGGTCGGAAGGACGGCCGGATCGTCCACTACCGCCTGGTTGACGATCACCTGCGACACCTGGTGCTGGACGCATCCACCCACATCGCTGAGGGGGTCGTGTGATCCCGGGCCGCGAGGTGTCCAGGCGGATGGTCCCGATGGTCGTCGCTGCTGCCGTGGTTGCGTGCAGCAGCCCTGCCGCAGTCGCGGGGCCAGGCACCCCGCCCCCCGGGCAACCGTCTCCATCCGCAGTTCCGGCCAGCCCGACGGCGCCAACCGGGTCAGTTGGCCCATCAGGTACGGCGGCGTCCTTCGAGTCGGCTCGCTACGGCTACCGCCTGGCGGTTCCGGAAGACTGGTCGGTATCGGAGACGCCCGGGGCTGGAGGTACGCACCCCGACGAGCCCGGCGTCGACACATTCAAGGATCGGACGGGTCACATCCTCAGCGTCGTGGGCGAGGGTGCCGCCGCGCTGGCGGGCTGGACCTGTGCGATCAACCGGCATCTCCAGGGCGACGAGCATCGACTCACCGTCGAGGACTCCGAAGCGATCGACCTCGACGGGATAGCCGGCCGAGTGTCCGAGTACCACCTCGAGATCCGGCCGTATGTCATCCACTACCTCACGGTCGAGACCGTGCGCGATGGTCTCGGGCTGACCTTCTCACTCGAGTCGACGACGAAGCGTGACATCGAAGACCGGCAGATCCTCGACGATCTTCTGGAGAGCTTCTCGTGGACGTGAGCGACCGTCTGCGTCGTTCGGCGTCCGGCGTCAGGAGTGCCGACTGATGCCCCACGTCCACTCGGCGGCTGCGGGCCACCGCAAGCGGCTCGTCGCCGTCTTCTGCCTCACCCTCGGCATCTTCTTCTTCGAGGTCATCGGCGGGTACCTATCGAACAGCCTGGCACTGCTCGCCGACGCCGGTCATGTCTTCACGGACGTCTTCGGGATCGGCTTCGCCCTGGCGGCGATCTGGATCGCCGGCCGGCCGGCCACCAGCGAGCGGACCTTTGGCTTCCTGCGCCTCGAGATCTTTGCCGCAGTTGGCAACGCCATCCTGCTTTTCGGGGTCGCAGCGTTCGTGCTCTACGAGGCCTGGCGCCGGTTCAGCGACCCACCCGAGGTGACATCCGGCTTGATGCTCGCGGTCGCCCTGGTCGGTCTCGCAGCGAATGGCGTGTCGCTCTACCTGCTGCGTGACGCGCAGGGCGAGAGCCTCAACATGCGAGGCGCGTACCTCGAGGTCATGGGCGACCTGTTGGGATCGGTGGCGGTGATCGTGGCCGCGATCGTGATCTCGGTCACCGGTTGGCTTCAGGCGGATGCGGTCGCGTCAGTCGTCATCGGCCTGCTCATCCTGCCGCGGACCTGGGCATTGCTCCGCGAGGCTCTCGACGTGCTCCTCGAGGCGACGCCCAAGGGAATCAAGATCGACGAGGTCAAGGAGCACATCCTCGAAGCTCCGGGCGTAGCCGACGTCCACGATCTGCACGCCTGGACGATCACCAGTGGCATGAACGTGGTCAGCGCGCACGTCGTCCTGACCGAGGATGCGAAGCCCGGCGACATCCTGGACCACCTCGGAATGTGTCTCTCTTCCGACTTCGACGTGAAACACTCGACGTTCCAGCTCGAGACGCCGGAACACGTCCTGTGGGAGGCACGCGCCGAGCAGGCGCAGCTGTGACCGCGACCTCGAGGGCGGCCCTCCTGAGCCGTGGACTCCGACTCGAATACCTGACCGTCGGCTGGAACATCATCGAGGGGCTCATCGCGATCGGCGCAGGCATCGCGGCGGGCAGTATCGCCCTCATCGGGTTCGGCGCCGACAGCTTCGTCGAGACGATCTCGGGCGGCGTCCTGATCTGGCGTCTCTCCGCGGAAGCGAGCGGACGTCTTGATGACGAAGCCGTCGAGCGGGTCGAGCATCGAGCGGAGCGCCTGGTCGGCGTCGCGTTCCTCGTCCTGGCGGCGTATGTCGGGTTCGAGGCGATCCGGTCCCTGGTGACGAACGAGGAGCCGCAGTCAAGCCCGATCGGGATCGTTCTGACGATGCTGTCCATCGTGGTCATGCTGTGGCTCGCCCGAGCCAAGCGGGCGACGGGCCAGATGTTGGGGAGTCGAGCGCTGATCGCGGACGCCCAGCAGACCTACGCCTGCTGGTATCTGTCGGTCGTGACCCTTGCCGGTCTCGTGCTCAATGCGGTCTTCGGCCTGTGGTGGGCAGACCCAGTCGCGGCGCTGGGCATCGTCGTGCTGCTCGTTCGCGAAGGGATCGAGGCGCTTCGCGGCGAGAGCGAATGACAGCGCGACCAGTCGAGCCGCGGCGGCGGCGACTCGATGGCGACGGTTGGTGAGGCGGCCTGACAGGTTGGCCCTCGAGGCGTAGCACCGCAGGCGAATAGACCGACGGGCGTGTGGCGGCCACGCTCATCGCGATGTCGACGGGCGTGCATTTGGGCGTCAGCCACGTCAGGAACGTGCTTGCCAGCGGGTCGTGCCCGTGAAGCTGTGCACGGTCTGTGGCGTCATGACGAGCCGCGCCGGCAGTCGCTGCGCCGAGCACGCACGCCAGTCGAACCGCAGCCGCCACAACGCCCTGTACAGCACGCGAGCCTGGCAGCGCCTCAGCGCCCGCGTCCTCCGCGCCTGGCGCGGTGAGCACGGCGATTGGTGTCCTGGCTATGGCCGCGCCGCCCATGCCGCGGCCGACCTGACCGTCGATCACGTCATCCCGCTGGCCGCTGGTGGCGCGCCGTTCGACGTCGCGAATTGCTCCGTGCTGTGTCGATCCTGCAACTCGAGCAAGGGTGCGTCGACCGACCGGGGTGGGGTAGCCCATACGGGCACGCGATCGCGTCCAGACCGCGCCCGGCGACTGTGTGCGCCCGGCCGGGTTTCGCGGATTATCCCGGGCGCCGATCGGGACTCTGGCGACGTTCGCCCGTGGGCGCCCACGTTGGCCCACGTGGCGCGGTGACGACGGGCGTGGCCACTGACGCGACCGAACGGAGAACGGCCCCGGACATGCGCCCGGGGCCCGATGTTGGGGTGGGGGAGCTAGTTCGCCGGCGCTGGCTCGGCCGCCTTGCGCCCGCGCTTGGCTCGGGTCGGCTCGGGCGTGGCGATCGCCTCCGGTTCCGCCGGCGCGGCCTCGGCCGCCTTGCGGGCAAGGGCCGCCTTCCGGAGCGCGTTCGTGTAGGCGTTCCAGTGGGTCTTGCACATCCGCCCGAGCCCGTCCTTCTGGCTGGGCTGGACCGGGAACTCGGTGGCCGGCGCCTCGTGCGCCTCGATCCCGAACTTCGCCGATCCGATGCACTTGCGCATGTCCGTCATGTCGATCGTCCTTCCGTTGGCCGACGCGCATCTCGCGTCGCGGCGGACATCCATCACGCTGTCGCGCCGACGATGCAAGGCCGGCGTCCGGCGCCCGCTGCATGACCGCAACGCCCTCGGCCACGACCTGGCGGAACCGGATCACGGGCTCGGGCGAGGAGGCGCCTGACCAGCTCCTCGCCAACCCGGCCAACTGGCGGATCCACCCCAAGGCCCAGCAGGACGCGCTCGCCGGCGCGCTCGACGCGGTCGGCTGGGTCCAGCAGGTCCTCGTCAACCGCCGCACGGGCTTCGTGGTCGACGGCCACGCCCGGGTCGCGCTCGCCCTGTCCCGCGGCGAGCCGACCGTGCCCGTCCTGTACGTCGACCTTGCGCTCGACGAGGAGGCGCTGGTCCTCGCGACCCTCGACCCGATCGGCGCGATGGCAGGACGCGACGACGAGAAGCTGCGGGCACTCCTGGCGGACGTCAGCGTCGACGACGCAGGCCTCCTGGCGTTGCTCGGCGACCTCGCCGGCAGCGAGCCGAAGACCGGGCTCACCGACCCCGACGACGTGCCCGAGCCGCCCGACGAGCCCTATGTGCAGCCGGGCGACCTGCATCGCCTGGGCGATCACCGGATCCTGTGCGGCGACGCGACCGACCCGGCCGCCGTCGCCCGGCTGCTCGACGGCGCCGCTCCGACCCTGCTCGCGACCGATCCGCCGTACGGCGTCCAGCTCGACCAGACCTGGCGCGACGGCGTCTACAACGGACCGCGCAAGCGGGTCAAAGGCTGGGGCGTTGTTGCCGGCGGTGCGAAGCCGTACATGATGCAGAAGGTCGACGCCCCGACCGACGACGCGGAGGCGGCGCCGGGCAACGGTGCGCGTGGGCGGACGAAGGGCTACCGGCACACCTCGATCAGCGGCGATGTCCGCGCCGATTGGTCCGAGGCGTTCGCGCTCGTGCCGTCGCTCCAGGTCGGCTACGTCTGGTACGCGAGCGCCCACACCCTCGAGGTGCTGCAGGGTCTCGTCGCGATCGGTTTCGAGTTCGCCGCCCAGATCATCTGGGACAAGGGCCTCTTCTCGATTGGGCGCTCCTGGTACCACTGGAACCACGAGCCCTGCTTCGTCGTGCGCAAGCCCGGTCTCTCCAACCTGTTCATCGGCGAGCACGACCAGGCGACGATCTGGCGGGCCCCGTCGCCCAAGCGCATCGGCTCAGGGTCGAAGGAGCGCAAGGAGGACCACCCGACCCAGAAGCCGATCGTCCTCTCCGAGATCCCGATTCGGAACCACCTTCGCCCCGGCGAAGCGGTCTACGAGCCGTTCAGCGGATCCGGCACGACGCTGATGGCCGCCGAGACTCTCGGCCGGCGCTGCTACGCGATGGAGATCGACCCCAAGTACGTCCAGGTCGCGATCGAGCGCTGGGAGCGCTTCACCGGGCGATCGGCGGAGCGCGTCGATGGGTAGGCGGGGGCCGGCGCCCACCCCGACCAAGGTCAAGCGACTGCACGGCGAGACGCGCCCGTCCCGGCTGAACCACGCCGAGCCGCTGCCGTCAGCCGACCTGCCCAAGATGCCGCCCGACATGGATCCCGACGCCAAGGCGGTCTGGCGGCGGGTCCTCCGGGACATGGGCCACAGCGGCGTCATCCGCTCGGCGGACACCGACGTCCTGCGCTGCTACTGCGAGGCGGTCAGCCGCTACGCGCAGGCGGCCCGGCTGTACGCGCAGTCGGGGCCGATCGTCACCCGCGACGGGAACCTCGTGAAGAACCCGCTTCACCAGGTCGCCCGGGACAACGCCGACGAGATCCGCCAGTTCGCCCGCGAGCTCGGGCTGTCGCCCTCGGCCCGCGCCGGCCTGCGGATCGACCAGTCGCGATCGCTCGACTCGCTCACCGCCGACATCGGGCTCCCGCCGCGGCTTCGGGTGGTCGGCGATGTGGGCTGAGGCGTGGTCCCCGATGCCCTCAGTGGCGGCCCCCACTTTGCCGCGTACTGCGAGCGCTACATCCGCCACACCAAGGGCCGCTGGGCGGGGTTGCCCCTGGTCTACGAGCCCTGGCAGCGCGAGTTCTGGTGGGAGGCGCTCGAGTTCGACCCGGCGACCGGCCTCCGGATCTACAACGAGGTCGGGCTCGGCATCCCGCGCAAGAACACGAAGTCGACGATGGCCAGCGCCGCAGGGCTGTACATGCTCGACGCAGACGGCGAGCCCGAGCCTGAGGTCTACGTCGCCGCGGCCGCCCGCAACCAGGCCGGCATCGTACTTGGCCAGGCACGGAGCATGGTCAGCCGCAGCCCGCTCCTGCTCGATCGGCTCGTCCCGCACCGCTACGTCATCGAGTGCCCTCGCAACGGCGGGATCATGCGCTCGCTGTCGTCCGACGCTGCCCTCCAGCACGGGCTCAACCCCTCGGCCAACATCGTCGACGAGCTCCACGCCCACAAGAGCCCCGAGCTGTACACCGCGCTCACGACCGGGACCGGTGCCCGCGAGCAGCCGTTCACGCTCTGGATCACGACTGCTGGCGTGGCCGGCGAGGGGATCCTCGCCGAGCTGTTCGAGTCGATGTTCACGGGATCCGGTGAGCTCGAGGACCGCGGCAGCCTCCTCATCTACCGCGATCGGACGAACGGCACCCTCATCTACTGGTACGGCGCGCCGCGCGACGCGGACATCGAGGACCCCGCGGTCTGGTACGCAGCGAACCCGGTCAGCTGGCTCCACGACGGGAAGTACCTGGGCGCCCAGTTCGCACGGCTCCGGGCTCGCGGCGCGCTCCTCGAGTGGCGCCGCTACCACCTCAACCAGTTCGTCGGCTTCGAGGACGCCTGGCTCCGCGACGGTGCCTGGCGCGACACGACCGGTGACCTGCCGCTCAACGCGGCCCTTCCGATCGGCGTCGGCGTCGACCGAAGTCCGGGCGGTGAGCACGCCGCGATCGCGGTGGCCCAGCGCCAGGGGGATCGGGTCGTGGTGAGGGCGCAGGTGTTCGCGCCCGAGTCGGCGACCGGTATGGCCAGCACGGAGTCGATGCGCGTCGCCTTGCGCGAGCTGCGCGCCGCGTACCCGTCACCGCAGACCCGTGATGAGCGCACCAAGCGGGCCCTGGCAGGACCCGCCTTCGCCTACGACCGCCAGGCCTTCGGCGAGTCGGCCGAGATGCTGACGCACGACGGGCTGAACATGGTCGAGGTCCCGATGACCGCCGCGGTCATGGGCCCGCCCTCGACCCTCGCCTACGAGCTGATCACGACCGGGCGTCTCGTCCACGAGGCCGACCCGATCCTCGCCGAGCACGTCGCCAACACGACCGCGGTCCTGACCGACCGGGGCATGAAGGTCACCCGGTCCAAGCACGGCTCGACCCGGCCCAACGTCGCCGCGGTCGCGATGGTCCGGGCGATCGCGATGGCCATGCTCGAGCCGCCGCCCGCGCCCAAGCCGCGCGTGATCGGGAGCTTCCGGTGACCGCCGCGATCGGCACGCCCGAGTGGTGGCTCGACCGGCTCGGCCGCCGCCTGACCGAGCGCGCCGGCCGGGCGACCTTCACCCGCATCGGCCGCGACGACACAGGGGTCGAACGGCGTCTGGTCGACGCGACCGGGATGGCCCTCTACCAGGCCTACTACGAGGGCCGCCACCGCGAGACGTACAAGATCCGCCGGGTCATCGAGGCGTTCGGCCTGCGGATGCCGATCTACGTCAACTACGCAGGCGTCGTCGTGGACTCGATCAGCGAGCGTCTGGGCGTCGACGGCTTCACGTTCGGCGGCGACGACCGGGCATCCGAGGCTGCCTGGGCGATCTGGCAGGACAACAACCTCGACGCGGGCTTCAAGCGCGGCATGCGCTCCGGGCTCATCAAGGGCGAGTTCAGCCTCGTCCTGTGGCCCGACGAGGACTGGTCGCCGCGGATCTGGGTCGAGGACGGCGCCGAGGTCATCACGAGCGTCCACCCCGAGACGGGCGAGCGTCGGGCCGCCCTCAAGCGCTGGGCCGACGAGGATGAGCCGGGCGCGCTATTCGCCAACCTGTTCCTGCCAAACGCCGTCTACAAGTACCGGACGCCGGCCAGCGCGACGGCGAACCTCGTCGGCCCCGACGGGACCGCGGTCCAGACCGTCGGCGGCACGTCCTGGGAGCGGCGGAACGTGCCGGGCGAGCCCTGGCCGCTGCCCAACCCGCTCGGGGTGGTGCCGGTCATCCCGTTCCCCAACAAGCCCGACCTCCACCTCGCGGGCGAGTCCGAGCTCGGCAAGGTCGTGCCGATCCAGGACGCGATCAACGCCAACATCGCGAACGTCATGCTGGCCGGGCTCTACGGGGCCTTCCGCCAGAAGGTCATGCTCAACTTCGCGCTCGAGGTGGACCCGGCCACCGGTGCGCCGGTCCAGCCGTTCGACGTCGCGCTCGACTCGCTGATCACGGTCCCACCGAACGCACCCGGCGAGCCCGAGCCGCGCCTCGCGGAGTTCAGCCAGACCGACCTCGCGGGCTACATCAAGGTCCACGAGACGCTCGTCCAGGCGATCGCGACCGCCAGCCGCTTCCCGCCCCACTACCTGCTCGGCACCCAAGGCACCTTCCCGTCCGGCGAGAGCCTCACCGCGGTCGAGCGCGGCATCAGCGCCGTCGCGGGCGAGCGCGGCGACGACTGGAAGGATCCGCTCGAGGACGCCATGCGGCTCGCCTTCGCGATCAAGGCCCGGGCCCCAGGCAACTCCGCGGCCGCCGCCGCCCGCTTCGAGAAGTGGGCCTCGATGACCGGCGCCGAGGCCGCCTTCCGCAACCCCGAGACGAAGTCCGAGAGCCAGCACGTGGACGCCGTGACCAAGAAGAAGGACCTCGACGTCCCGCGCCGCCAGCTGTGGTCCGAGCTCGGCTACAGCCAGCAACAGGTCCTCGACTGGGAGGCCGAGCTCGCTGTGGCGCCGCCGGAGCCTCCGTCGCCACCGCCTGTGCCGCCCGTCATGGCCGCACCCGAAGCAGTGGTGCCGTCCGCATGACGCTAGGACAGGGCGTGCTCCAGCCACTCGCGGGGTGGCACGCGGCGCAGCCCGTCCGGCGTCGGGAAGACCCGACAGCGCGGCGTGTAGTCGCCGGGATCGACGAACCCCGGCATCACATCGGCGCCATCGACCCGGATGGTCGGGGAGCCCGGGAAGCGATGGGCGGCGGCGACGGCCGGGTCGGTCGCGTTCGTGACCTCGACCGGAGTCCCCGGCGCCTTCTCGGCGATGACCTCGTCAAGCAGGGCGCGCGCCGTGACGTGGTTGGGGCAGTCGTCGAAGTACAGGAACTCGATCCGGTGGCTCACCCCGCAAGCGTACGACGACTCGGCCTCCGGGCCGATTGACAGCACAGGAGGCGCACAGGCATCGTCATGACTGAACCGACCACCCCCGCGGGCGCAACGCCCGCCGCGGGAGGCGCAACGCCTCCCCAGACGCCGCCGGCAGCCAGCGTGCCGGACCCGACCCCGCAGCCGCAGCCGGCGTCGACCTCGCCCGAAGATCCGTCCGCGCAGGACGCATCGGGCCTCGGCGACGCTGGCAAGCGGGCCCTCGACGCGATGAAGGCCGAGCGCAACGCCGCCATCGCCGCGTCCAAGGCCGCCGAACGGGAGCTCGAGCAGCTCCGGACGGCATCGCTGTCCGAGTCCGAGAAGGCGATCGCCGCCGCGCGCAAGGCCGGCGCCGAGGAGGTCACCGTGAGGCTCCACGCCCGGGTTCGCCGGGCCGAGACGAAGCTCGCCCTCGCCCGTGCGGGTGCGGTGCCCTCGCTCATCGAGGACCTCGCCAACGCCGCGGAGTTCGCCGCACTCACGGTCGACGACACCGACCAGGTGACCGGACTCGACGATGCGCTCAAGGCGCACAAGGCGCGAGTGCCCGACGCCTATCGGGCAGCGGCAACGCCGGGACCGGGCTCGGTCGACGGCGGCCCCCGGGCATCGGGCGCGCCGCGGGCGACCGATCTGGCCAGCGCGGTCGCGGCCCGGATCGGATCACGAACCAGCTGACATCACCCGCCCCAGGAGGGAGCGGGCCTGAAAGGAGAACCACCCGATGCCCGTGACCCTCGCCGAGGCGGCGCTCAACACCCAGGACGACGTCGATCGGCTCGTCATCGACGAGTTCCGCAAGCAGTCGGCGCTGCTCGACACCTTGCTGTTCCACGACACCGTCAACCCGATGGGCGGCGGCTCGACCCTCACCTACGGCTACCACCGGGTGATCACGGAGCGGGCGGCCGCGTTCCGCGCGATCAATGCCGAGTACACCCCAGCGGAGGCCGCCAAGGACCGCTTCACGGTCGACTTGCGGCCGCTCGGCGGTGCGTTCCAGATCGACCGGGTCCTGTCCGACATCGCCCGCGGTGCCGAGACCGCCTTTCAACTCGAGCAGCTGGCCAAGGCGACCCGGACCAAGTTCGGCGACGAGCTCGTCAACGGCGACACCGCGGTCGACCCCAATGGCTTCGACGGCCTCGACGCCGCGCTGACCGGCACCTCGACCGAGATCGCCGCGGCGGGGTTGCCGGGTGGCGGGGTGTGGACCGACTTCGATGTCGCCGCATCGAGCTACATGAAGGCGCTCGACGCGATCGACCAGTGGCTCTCGGTCCTCGACGGGCCGCCCTCGGTCATCGTCGGCAACAGCCTCGCGATCGCCAAGTTCCGGGCCGTCGCGCGGCGCGCCAACCAGTACGTCGAACGACCGGTCGAGGGCCTCGCCGACGGTGCCGGTGCCCCCATCCGGCGCGAGTTCTACGGCAACGCCCTGCTCGTCGACGCGGGGGCCAAGGCCGGCTCCAACACCCCCATCATCCCGGTCGCCGCTGGGCTCACCGACCTGTACGCCTACCGGGTCGGGCTCGACGGGTTCCATGGGGTCACGGTCTCGGGCCAGCCGCTCGTCCGAACGTGGCTGCCCGATTTCACCGAGGCAGGCGCGGTCAAGACCGGCGAGGTCGAGATGGGCCCGCTCGCGGTCGCCCTCAAGGCGACCAAGGCCGCTTCGGTCCTGCGCGGCGTGCAGGTCGCGTGATGGCCACCGTCACCGCCCCGGTCTCTGGCTTCTCCGGCACCCGGGCCGGCGTGACCTTCCGCGACGGCCGAGGCGAGGTCGACGCAGACAACGCCGCGGCCCTCGCTTTCTTCGCCCGCCATGGCTATTCGATCGAGCCGCATTCCGCCTCGACGAAGAAGGAGGCGCGCGGCCGCGCTGCCGCTTCCCACGACGACGCATCCACGCCCACCACCGAAGGAGAGCCGTCCGATGCCTGACATCCTTCCGACCGCGACCCCCGGTCGCCTCCTCAAGGCCGATGCCAACGGCCGCTGGTCATCGATCGCGCCGGCCGCGCCGATCGCGAACGCCAGCGAGAACGCCACGAGCCCGCCGACGAAGGCGGAGGTCGACGCGATCGCCGCCAAGCTCAACCTGCTGCTTGCCGCCGCTCGCGCGGCCGGCGTGATCGCCTCGTAGGCCCCGCCCAGCCGTGCCGACCCTGCTCGATCCGGAGCACGTCGCGGCGCTCATGTCGCCGGGCGTTGATGCCGACGACCTGGCGCTTGTCATCGAGCGCGAGGAGCACTGGCTGGCCAATGACCCGGTCGACGGGATCGGCCAGCTGGTCGGCGAGCGCGTCGACACCATGTGGGTCGCGCCCGGTGACGACCGACCGCTCCTCCTGCGCCGGCCGGCGGCATCGGTCGAGGCCGTCGACGGCGGGGTGGCGCTCGGCGCTGACTCGATCCGCCTGCTCGGCAGCACGCGCGTCGAGCCCGTCGGCGCCTGGCGCGGTCCGAGCGTCCTCGTCACCTCCACGCCGATCGACCAGCCAGCGGTCGAGCGCGTCCTCCTCGAGCTCGTCCGTCTGGCCCTCTCGGCGAGCCCCTACGCGCAGGAGTCCTCCGACGGCCACAGCTACACCCGCCCGACCGACCCGGGGCAAACCCGCTCGCGTCTGGCGCGGTCGCTCTGGCCGCATCGCGGGGCGATGAGCACACGACTCGGCACGGGCCGCAGCGGCGGACGGGTGACCTCGTGAGCGGCGTGTTCGTGCCGATCGTCGATGCCGTGCGAGCCTTCCTGCCGCTGCCGGACGGCTTCGACGCCGACGACTCGGCCACCGAGCCGACGCTGCCCAAACCCAAGCGCCTGTACGTCTGGCCGCGCCGCCTGGCGCTCCAGCGGGTCGAGGAGGCCGACGGCCGATTCGACGAGGCGGGCATCCGACTGCGCGTCCTCTACACCGTCGGCGCGAAGGGCGAGCCTCGCGTCCAGCGAAACGACCGCGGCGTGTCGACGGCGCTCGACGCCATCGTCCCCGGCGTCATCGCCGCGATCGACGCCCACCGGCGAGGCGAGCTGTGGTGGGACCTCTACGCCGAGAACGTCATCCCCGACGCGGTGCGAACCGCGGACGTCCGCGGCCTCGGCATTGACCTCGTGGTGCGCGTGGAGACCCCATGAGCACAACCTTGGTCCGCTTCCGCTCGCCGCGTCAGCCGGCTCACTTCGTCCGCACCGGTCGCGGCCACAAGTTCGTCGGCGGCCGGCTGGCAGTCAGCACCCGCGACGCCGAGGCGGTTCGCGCCTACGCGCTGGCGCACCCGTCGGTCGGGATCGTCGAGGAGCGATCCAGCCCGGCTGCGCGGAAGTCCCGCCCGCCGGAGGCCGAGGCGTGAGCGGTCTCGAGATCACCCGGGTCGAGTGGGACCCGGAGCCGGCGCTCGTGGCCGCCGAGGCGTTGGGTAGCGAGGCGGTCGAGCGCGGCGGCGAGCGCCTCCTGGCGTCGGCTGCCGGCCGCGTCCCGTACCGGACTGGCTCGCTGGCCGCGAGCGCCCAACTCGGCGCCGGCGACGACGGCGTGGCGGTCGCCTACACCGCGTCCCACGCCCGGTATGTCCACGCCCACCCCGAGTGGCAGTTCGCCGGCGGACGCTCCGGGCACTGGCTCGAGGAAACGCTCGACGCCGAGGCCGACGCCGTCGGCGCGCTCATGACTGACACGTTCCGCTCGGGCTGGCCGGGCTGAGCAGGAAGGAGATCGTCACCCATGGCCACGACCAAGATCCCGGCGCGCGACTTCACGATCGAGATCGACTCGGCCTACCCCGACACGCCGGCGTGGGTCGCGATCGGCGGCCTCAACTCGCTCACCCCGTCGCCCTCGACCAACCGGGCCGACACGACCGACTTCGACTCGAACGGCCAGGCCGAGCACATCGTCATGGAGCGCGGCCTCGAGTTCACGATCGCCGGGCATCATCTCGAAGACGCCCTGACCGGTGACCGGGACCCGGGCCAGCTCGCGGTCGAGACGCTTGCCCGAGCCGTCGGTCTCGCCGCCCTTGGCAGCTTCCGGGTGACCAGCCCGGGCGGCAACGTCGATTCCTTCCTGGCCTCGGCCGAGGCGACGACCGCGGGTGGCGGCCACAACGATGCTGCGGCCTGGTCGGCCAAGCTGACGATCTCGGGCCCGGTCACCCACGCGTGATGAGCAACCCGGATCCGCTGCTGATCGACTTCGACGCCTTCCGCGCCGAGCAGCAGGCACGCCCCTTGATCATCCGCGTCGGCGGCAGCGACTACGCCCTGCCCTCAAGCCCGCCGGCCGCGGTCGCACTCGACGGGATCCGCTTGAGCCGATCGGGCGCCACGACTGTCCCAGCCGAGGACGTCGCCCGGCTCGCCGAGGGCCTGTTCGGCACGACCGTGCTCGACGAGCTCCTCCGCGTCCACCGCCTCACGGTGGCCGAGCTCCAGGCGCTGATCGGCCGGGTCATGGATGTCTATGCCGCCGAGGCCAGCCCACCCCCAAACCGGGCGATCCGGCGGAGGCAGCGCCGGACCCCTTCGACCTGATGGCGAGCTGGGCCCTCGTGGAGGCCGACTTCATGCGCGAGTACGGGATCGACCTGGTGGTCGACCTACCGCGCCTCACCCTGCGCCGGTTCATGGTTCTGATCCGAGGGCTCGGGCCTGATAGCGCGGTCGCCAACCGGGAGTCGGCAAGGCGGGCGACAGCCGGCAGTTCGGCGTCGCGGATGGCGCGGACGCCGGCGGAGTCGGAGGCAGCCCTGGCCGGCTTCTTCGGTCGCCCGCCTGGGCGAGTGAACTGACCATGGCATCGGGAATCTCGGTCGGCGCGCTCTACGCCACCCTGCGCCTCGACAAGAGCGAGTTCGACACCGACGTCGCGAGCTCGAAGGGCCGCTTCGGCAGTCTTGCCGAAGTCGCCAAGAAGTCCGCCCTGGTCATTGGCGCCGCCTTGCTAACGGCGGCCGCCGGGGTTGTCGCGTTCGGGATCGCATCCATCGACAACGCCCAGGATCAGGAGCGGGCCTGGGGTCGCGTGACCGCCGTGTTCGGCGAGTCGGGCGACGCGGTCAACCACTGGGCCGAGCAGTCGAGTCGTGCGCTCGGGGTCACCGACGACCAGCTCGAGATGAGCGTCGCGAACTTCGCCGACTGGGCCAAGAACGCGGGCGTCTCGACCGAGACGGCGACGCAGTCGGCCGAGGCGATGGCCGTCCGCGCAAGCGAGATTTCGCTCGCCACCGGCAAGTCCTACGAGGAGGTCTTCGGTGCCCTTCAGAAGGGTGCCCAGGGATCGCTTAAGGGCCTCAAAGAGTTCGGCGTCGCGATCGACGGCAACGCCATCAAGCAGCAGGCCCTCACGATGGGCCTCTGGGACGGGACCGGAGCCCTCGACGCAAGTGCTGCGGCCCAGGCGCGCTCAGCGCTGATCCTCGCCCAGACGACCGCCTATCAGGAGCAGGCGGCCACGATGACCGGCACGCTCGCCGACAGCCAGCGCAAGTTCGGTGTCGTCGTCGACGAGGTCCAGGACACGGTCGGGGCCGCGTTCATGAGCATCGCGCAGGTGGTCCTGCCCGTCTTCCTTGACGCCCTCACCGCCGTGTCCGACTGGGTCACCTCGGTGATCCCGACCGTGCAGGCGACCCTCGGCGGGTTCCTCGACGACGCCAGCGACGGGATGGCGTTCGTCAGCGACACGATCCTGCCGGCACTCGGCGCGGCCTTCGCGTGGCTGACCACGAACATCCTGCCGCCCCTCCAGAGCATCTTCGCGACCTGGGCCGAGAACGTCCTGCCCGCGCTCCAACGCGCCTTCGCGTTCGTCCAAGGCTGGATCTCCGACAACTGGCCGCTCATCAGCAAGGTCGTGGGCCAGGTCGCCGGCCTCGTGGCGAGCGCCATGGACGCCGTCGCGGTCGTATTCAAGGCGGTCATGCCGGTCATCACCAAGGTCGCCGATGTCGCGTTTCCTCTCGTCGGTGCCGCGGCCAGCGTGCTGCTGACCGTGATGTCCGCGACCTTCGACGCGATCGGTGTCGTGTGGCAGACCGCGTGGGATGTGGCCACGGCGGTGACCAAGGGGATCGGGGATGCGTTCGAGGGTCTGCGGCGCGGGATCAAGGTCGTCTGGGACGGGATCACCTCGATCATCAAGGGCGCGATCAACACCGTGATCGACGCGGTCAACGGGATGATCCGAGCACTCAACGCCATCGAGATCCACATCCCGCGGATCGGGGTCGGCGATGTGGCGGTCGGCCCGTTCGACTGGAACGGCCTCAACCTCTCGTCCATCCCGCGCCTCGCGACCGGCACTCGCGACTTCGCCGGCGGCTGGGCGATGCTCGGCGAGCGCGGCCCGGAGCTCGCCCGCCTGCCGGGCGGCACCGACGTGTTCACCGCGGCGCAGAGCCGCGACCTGTTCGCCGCAGGGTCGGGCCGATCGGGACCCCTCATCGGGAGCCAGACGATCTACGGCGTCGCGGCGGGTGATGTCGAGCGCGAGACCCGTCGCGCCCTGCGCCGCGCCGCACTCGCCTGGTCGCTCGGTGGCACCTAGCAATGGCCACCCTCGTCGAGTGGTTCCCGGCCGACGGCTCGGCATCCGCTCGGTTCACGACGGGTCCGGCCGCGCCGCTGCGTCTCCTGCGCCTCGAGGGGACTGAGCCGGTCGCGGTCGAGGCCGTCACGATCAAGTCCCCCAACCAGCCGGGCGCGACCGCCGTCGACGTCGTCGTCCCGCCCCGGGTGATCACCCTCGGCGGACTGATCGCCGGCGCGACGCCAGCCGCCGCCTGGGATCTGCGTACCGCGTTGCTGCGCTCGCTCGCCCAGCAGCCCACCAGGCTGGGCGAGACCTATGCCCTCGGGCGCCTCCGGGTGACCCTCGACGGCCGGGCACCGCTCGAGCTTTGGGCGCTCCCGCGCAGCAGCGCGGTCGAGCGACCGGCTGGCACCAAGGCGATCGCGCCGTTCGACATCGAGTGGCTGGCGCCGGATCCGTACTGGCGAGCCGTCGCCGACACCCAGGTGCTGTTTACGGGCGCGGGTGGCTTCGCGTTCGCCCTCGCGTTCCCCCTCGCGATGACCAGCAACAACGTCGAGGTCGAGATCGCCAACGACGGCGATGTCGACGCGCCGATCACGGCCCGACTCTACGGCGACGTGACCACCGCCCGGCTGCGCAACCTCACCACGGGCGAGGAGCTCGAGATCACCGGACATATCGCGGCTGGCGAGTACGTCGAGGTCAGCACCGGATTCGGCGACAAGCGGGTGGAGCTCGTCGTCATCGCGACCGGCGTTCGGACCGCGGTCATGGACCGGATCAACCTCGCCAAGCCTGACTTCTGGTCGCTCCGACCGGCCTTGAACCTCGTGACATTCGAGGCCGATGTCAACGTCTCCGGGCGTGCCGAGCTCTACTGGCGCCAGCGCCAGAGCGGGTTCTGACGATGACCCGCGCCTACGTCCTCGACCCCGTCACCCGCGCGACCCTCGGGCTCGTCGATCAGAGCTGGGAGCGCCTCGCCTACACGCGGCGGTACACGGCCATGGACACCTTCGAGCTCGTCATCCATCGATCCCGACTGTGGGCCAGCGAGCTCGCGACCAAGCGTCTCCTGTACCTGCCTGACGAGGGCGATCTCGTGTTCCTCATCGAGCAGATCGCGAGCGTCGCCGAGGGGAGCACGCGCAACG
>CAZOHT010000025.1:39348-46698 GCA_964579825.1 uncultured Anaerolineaceae bacterium | reverse complement strand
GCGGCCTAGGCGAGCAGCGCCGCGATGATCGCGTCCACGTCCTTCGCCTCCGGGACCACGATGAGCGTGTTGACCATCCCGAACATCCCATCCGCCCCTTCCGCGTGCGGCAGGATGTGGCAGTGGAACGCCCACACGCCGAGGGTCTCGGCCTTGATGAGCACGTCGTAGCGCTCGCCCGGATTCACGCCCAGCGTGTCGCAGTCGAACGACGCTGAACCCAGGGGCCAGCCATCGCGCGCGATGACCCGCATCGGCATCCCGTGGAGATGCCACGGGTGCATCATGATCCCCTCGTTCATGAACCTGACCCGGACGGTCTCGCCGGCGGCGGCCAGGACCGGCACCACGGCCGGGAAGCCGTGGCCGTTGATCGTGAACCCGCCCAGTTCGTCGTTCGAGATCCACACGTACTCGCGGTCGTACTCGACCGGGTCCGGCGTCGGATCCACGATGAACGCCCCCAGGAGGCCGCGGCCCACCTGGTCCGTCGCGTTGTGGTGCGAGTGGTACATGAGTGAGCCCGCGTTCTTCGCGACGAAGTCGTAGGCGTATTCCTCGCCCGGCACGATCGGCAGCTGGGTCACGAACGGGACGCCGTCCTGGAAGAAGTCGTCGAACTCCACGCCGTGGAAGTGGACGCCGGTGGTCTCCTCCAGGTTGTTCTTGAAGATCGCCCGGACCTTGTCGCCCTGGTTGACCCGGATCGTGGGTCCGGGCCACTGGCCGTTGTACCCGAGCGCGGCTACGGGCGGCATCAGCTCGTCGATCCGTGCCTCGAACGTGTCGATGGTCAGGTTGAAGACCTTGACGCCGTCCACGATGGTCGGCTTCAGCGGCGTGAGCGCATCGCTCAGGACGACCTGCGGCACCTGGACGAAGGCGGGCTTCATGTCGAGTTCCGGGTAGCCGTCCTCGACGCCCAGGATGGTCGCCAGCTTCGCGACGACGGGTTCCGGGTAGACCGCGGGCAGCGCCTTGACGAGGTCGCCCAGGTAGCGGCGCACCTTCGTCCGCGCCTCGACGTCGTGCGCGCTCCAGCCGGGCGGGATCGTGCCCGTGCCGGCCGAGGCGGACGGAGCCGCGGTGGGCGAGGCGCCCGGGTCCATCGAGTGGCCGGCCGACGCACTCGGCGCCGCGCTCGGTGCCGCGCTCGGGACGGGTGACCCGGAGGGCGACGGGGCCGCCGACGGGATGCCGGGCCCGAAGGTCCAGCCAGGAGTCCCGGCGGCGGGTGCGCAGGCCGCGATGCCAGCGGCGATCAGACCACCTCCGGCGATCGCCGCGCCGCGCAGGAACCGCCGGCGAGACAGGGATGGGTCGTCGAGGAGCGGAAGGTGCAGGTCATCCTGCGGCTGCGTATCCATGGACGGAAGCCTACGATTCCGTGATGCGGTCCGTGGAGTGACCTGTGGCACGTTCACCACGGGCCGAACCGCTCCACTCCGCGATCGTCGCGACGTCGGTCGTCAGCGCTCCTGGGCGAGCAGCGAGAGGATGACGTCCACGTCCGCGCTGCCCACGACACCCTGGTACTTCGCCCGGACGACCCCGTCACCGTCGACGATGAAGATCCACGGCATCGAGCCGACGCCCCACGGACTGGACCCGACGCCCCAGGCGTCGGCGGCCTCGGTGAGGACCGGTGCCTTCAGGGTCCCTTCCAGCACCGGCTCGGTGGTCACGACGGTGTAGCGATACGGCTCGTGGTGGATGAACGCGATGTCGCGCCAGCGGTCCACGAGGTTCTTCGCGAGGACGACGGCCTTGCCGCAGGCCGGCGTCACCTTGAACCGCACCGAGTCGACGACGAGCACGAACGGCTGACCGGTCGCCAGGGCATCGACCGTCGACGTCGAGGAGAGCCTGGGGTCGGGCAGGGGATCGGTCGTGACCCAGGTCAGGTCGCCGCCGAAGTCCGCGCCGGTCGCCGTCCTGACGGTCGGGGCCAGCTCGCCCAGCGCGGCCGTCCCGCCCGGGTCCAGGGCAACGACGGCGACCACCCCGGCATGGCTGACGCCGGCCGCGTCCTGTGCCTTGACATCCAGCGTCCACCGACCGGCGGCCGGCAGGTCCACGGTCGCGACGAACGAGACCACCGGCACGCCGACGGGCTGCACCGCGACGGCGTCCACCGATCCTCCGACGGGTGTCCCGCCCTCGCCGAGGACCTGGACGGTGACGCGCAGCGACGGATCGTCCAGGCGAGCGCCGGCGCCATCGTGAAGCGAGAGGATGACCGGACTGGCGCCACCGGCCCAGACCGAGCTCGAGACGACCCGCGGCCACAGGTCGAGGGCCTCGGCCGATGGGACGGCGGTGGCCGTGGGCGCGGGACTCGGTGTCGGGAGGGCGGTCGGGGTCGGGCTCGGCGACGACTCGACGGCGCGCATGACCGCGGTCATCGTCTCCGCCTCCGTGCCGAACGGGAACGTCGCCCGGAGCCGGCCGGTGGAATCGATGAGGAACGCGTCCGCCGTGTGCGACATCGTGTAGGCCGCTGGATCCTCCGCGTCGACCTTCGCGTACCGGACCCCCCAATCGTCGGCGGTCGCCCGCACCTGGTCCGGCGTGCCCGTCACCGCGGTGAAGCCGGTCGGCATGAATCGCACGAACTCGGCCAGCCACGGGATGGTGTCCCGCTCCGGGTCCACGCTGACGAAGATGGCCCGCGCGCCCTCGCCGTACGCATCGATCGCCAGCCCGACGGTCCCGATGGTCGCGGGGCAGATGTCCGGGCAGTGGGTATAGCCGAAGAACACGACGACCGGCCCGCCACGCATCGATCCCAGTGACGTGGGTCTGCCGTCCGGCCCGGTCAGGTCCAGGTCCGGGGCTTGACGGGGGTCCGGCTCCAGGAATGCCGCGACGTCGACCGACGCCGCCGGTGACGGCTCCGACCCCGATGGACTCGCGCTCCCGACGACCCCACCCGGCGGTCCACCGTCACCGGGGGCACGACCGGCGTCCGCGACGAGCCGGACGGCCATGAGCGCGACCAGGATGACGCCGAGCACGACGACCAGCCGGAAGGCACCGTCGAACAGTGCGGTCGGCTCATCGGAGCGGCCCGGGATCGCCTGGCGCTCGGCCATGTCAGTCGGCGCGAACCTCGGCCTGGACGACGATGTCGCCGGCCAGTTCGAAGGTCAGGGTCAGCGGCACGGTCTCCCCGATCGCCGGCATGTCGGTCACGCCCATCAGCATCAGGTGGTACCCGCCGGGCTCGAGGGTCACGGGCGAGCCTGGTGCCACCTCGATCTCGTCGACCGGCTGCATCCCCATCATCCCGCTGGCGCCGGCCATCGTCTCGTGGAGCTCCACCGAGGTCGCGATCGGGCTGGAGGCGCCGATCAGGCGGTCGGCGTCGACGCCCGGGTTGGTGATCGTCATGTAGCCGGCGGCCGGGCGGTCGGCAGCGACGGGTGGTCGCACCCAGGCGTCCGAAACGACGGGGAGCCCCCCGCTGTCGGGCGATGCGGAACCGGACCCGCACGCGGCGACGGTGAAGATGAGCACGGCGACGGCGAGGGTCGCCGGCAGCCAGGTTCGGGGCGAACGCATCTGATCCTCCTGGAGACGGGAAGGTGTTCGTCAGCGTAGCCCGACCGTCGCGGTCTGTCGCCGGTCCATCCGGCCCCCGTCGGTGGTCCGCTCGGCCCAAAAGCCGAGGCCGGCTCCCGAAGGAACCGGCCTCGATGCTGTCCCGGTGAAGGAGTCCGTACGAGACGGACACTTCTGCCACGCGGTAAGGGCATCTATCACGTCGGCTGCACCGACTACCCTGACCCTACCTACCCATGACCTTGCCGCTGGGGCAGCGTTGGCTGAACTAACAGCTCCGATAGCCTACCTCAGCAGGGGCCGTTTTCCAAGGGTTTTGGCAGACTTCTCGATGTAAATTCCTTAACCTTCGGAGGCGTCGTGGATGGTCACGGAGACCATCGCGACGGGCGAATCCGGCAGGTCGTTGCCGTTCCGGGGGGCGGTGGCGATCCTGTCGACGACGTCGAGGCCCTTGGTCACCTGGCCGAAGAGGGTGTAGTTCTTCGGCAGCTTGCCGGTCAGGTCCTGGTGGCAGATGAAGAACTGGCTGCCGTTCGTGTTCGGGCCGGCGTTGGCCATCGCGAGCGCGCCGCGCAGGTAGTCGCCCTGGACCTGCTCGTCCTCGAACTTGTAGCCCGGGCCGCCGGTGCCGACGCGGCTCTTCTGCAGGTCCGACTTCTTGCCGTACTGCCCGTCGCCGCCCTGGATGACGAAGCCCGGGATGACCCGATGGAAGATGACGTCGTCGTAGTAGCCCTTGCGCGCGAGGGTCGCGAAGTTGGCCGCGGCCTTCGGGGCACTCTCGTCGTAGAGCTCGATCTCGATGTCGCCGATCTCGGTGGCGATCGTGGCGGTGGTCATGGGCTTGGCCTCCTTCTGGGCTGGGCTGGGCTGGGCTGGGCTCGGCTGGGCTGGGCTCGGCTGCGCTAGTCTGGGCTACGGGTTGGTGACGGTGGCAGCGGTGACGACCACCGGGTCGGACGGCAACTCCTCGCCGCCGGACGCGAGGTAGATGGCATCGGCCACGTCCATCCCCGAGGTGACGCTGCCGATGATCTGGTAGGTGTTCGCCGACGCCAGGATCGGGCCGGCTCCGTCGTCGAGCACGATGAAGAACTGCGAGCCGACCGAGTCCGGCGCCGACGTCCGGGCCATGGCCACGGTCCCGCGGACATACGGCGTCGTCACCGGCTCATCCTCGATGGTGTAGTCCGGGCCGCCGGTCCCGGTCCCGGTCGGGTCGCCGCCCTGGATCACGAACGGGGTCCCGTCCTGCAGGGTCGGGGTGCGGTGGAATGGCGATCCGTCGTAGTAGCCGCAGCTCGCGAGGGCGACGAAGTTGCCGGCCGCGATGGGCGACAGGTCCGCCTGGATGCCGAGGACGATCGGCCCCAGCTCCGTGTCGAGGGTGACGGTCCGAGTCTCGCCGGCGGGCAGCGCGTCCGGCTGGCTGGTGGGGCAGGCCCCGCCCTCGCCGACGCTCGCGGACGGTGCGGTGCTGGCACCGGGGGCGGCGGTGCAGGCGGCGAACACGGCCGCAAGCGACAGGGCCACGAGGGGCAGGGTCAGGCGACGGACGGGAGCGGTGATCACGCGGCGGTCTCCATGGCGGTCTTGAAGTCGATGGCGCCCGAGAGGAGGGTCTCCCCCAGGATCAGGCCCGCCGCGCCGGTATCGCGCAGGCGGGCGATGCCGTCGAGGTCGGTGACCCCGCCGGCGATCAGGACGTCCACATCGTACCGGCGAACGAGATCCGCCACCCACGACAGGTCCGGCGCACCTCCACCATGCGACAGCACGAACCGACCGACGCCGGCGCCGACGAGCTCGCCGATGAGGTCGTCGACACTCCCCGGTGGGTCGGCACGGTGCCAGCGGAAGGCGGCCAGCCGCTCGGGTCGTGGATCCAGGCCGACCGCCAGCCAGTCCCCGGCGACCGTCAGGCACTCCCGCAGGTCCGCCGGCTGGTCGGCGATGGCCGTCGTCAGGACGACGCGGGTCGCGCCGGCCGCGAACGCGAGCCGGATCCCGTCGGCCGTGTCGACGCCACCGGCCAGCTGGAGCGGGACGCCGACGCGGGCCGCGATCCCGCCGACCGCCTCGAGATTCGTGGGCGTGCCGTTGCGCGCACCGTCGAAGTCGACCAGGTGGATGACCTTCGCGCCCATCGCCACGAAGTGCTCGGCGATCCGTTCCGGTCGATCGGTCGGGGCGCCGATCCCGGCAGCCGCACCGGGCCAGAAGACCGTGCGCGACCGGCCGCGCTCCAGGTCGATCGACGGGAGGATCAGCACGACGATCAGGCGACCGGGGCCGGACGCCGGGGCGCCGGGTGGGACGGGTGGGTCACGGTCGATGGTCCTCCGGGCGGCAGGGGCGTCGCCCGTGCGTTCGTTGGCGCGAGCCGTCAGGCTGTGGCGCCGATGGGGTCTGGATCGAGGGGTCGCGGGCTCGTTTCGGCGAGCGCATCGCGGACCGCCGTGAGGGTCGTGTCGATGTCGGCGGCCGTCACGCCGTAGTGCGCGACGGCGCGGACCTGACCATGCGGATACTCCACCATCAGCACGTTTCGCGCTCGGAGCGCCGCCAGGAAGGCCGCCCGGTCGCGCGCGACCTTGAACACGACGAAGTTGGTCGCGACACGCCCCGGATCGAGCGGGCCGGGCGTGGGCTGGGTGATGCCACCCGCGCTGGCGATCTCGGGCATCGCGCTCAGTCCCTCGGCGAGCCGACGGGCGTTGGCGTGATCCTCGGCAAGGCGCTCGATGGTGCCGTCCGGGCCGTCAGACAGCGCCACCAGCCCGGCGGCCGCGAGGACGCCCGCCTGGCGCATCCCGCCACCGACGAGCTTGCGGCCCCGCCGCGCGCGCCAGATGACCTCGCGCGATCCGACGACGACCGAGCCGATGGGACAGGCGAGGCCCTTCGAAAGGCAGAACGTGACGGTGGCGGCCGGGTCGGCGAGATCGCGCGCGGTCACGCCCTGGGCGACGACCGCGTCCCAGAATCGCGCGCCGTCGATGTGGAGCGGGACGTCATGCCGACGCGCGATGGCCGCGACCTCGCGCGTGTACGCCGGGGAGAGCGGTTGGCCCATCGAATGGGCGTGGGTGTTCTCGATCGTGATGAGTCCGGTGATCGGCTCGTGCGGGTCGAGCGGATCGCGGAAGGCGTCCTCGATCTCGGCGAGATCCAGCGTGCCGTCCGGGCGATCGGCGAGGGCCCGGATGCTCGTGCCGACGATCACGGCGTGGCCGGCGGCCTCGTCGAGCACGATGTGGTGCTCGCGACCGGCGATGGTCTCCTGGCCGCGGCCGAGGTGCGCGAGCTGGGCGACGATGTTGCCCATGGATCCGGAGGCGACGAACAGGCCGGCTTCCTTGCCGAGCAGCTCGGCGGCGCGCTCCTCGAGGGCGTTGACCGTCGGGTCGTCGCCGAAGACGTCATCGCCGAGTTCCGCTTCGGCCATCGCGCGACGCATCGCCGGCGTCGGGTGGGTGACGGTGTCGCTGCGCAGGTCGATGAGGGCCATGGCCGTCGAGTATAGGACGGGCGTCGCCGCTGGCCGCGCCCCTGCCCGGTGCGGCGACAAGCGCGAGCGCACCTGCTATGCTCCGCCCTCGTCACGACTGGACCCGTGGTGTAGCGGCCCAACATGCCAGCCTGTCACGCTGGAGATCGCCGGTTCGAATCCGGTCGGGTCCGCCATCAACGCATATTCCTACGCCCCGTCCGCCCGCCCGGACGGGGCGTTCCTCTGCCTGGCTCGGGCGCCGGCCGGGCCCCTGGACTAGCGCCGGCCGG
>CAZOHT010000025.1:14930-39248 GCA_964579825.1 uncultured Anaerolineaceae bacterium | reverse complement strand
GCGTTCCTCTGCCTGGCTCGGGCGCCGGCCGGGCCCCTGGACTAGCGCCGGCCGGCCGTTCCGGCATCTTCTGTCAGACTCCCCGACGTGAAGCGCGGTCCGCTGCTCGTCGTCCTCGGCCTCCTCGCGATCGCCCTGATCGTGCCCGTGGCCGGTGGCGAGCTGGGCTTCGGGAGTGCCGCGTCCCCATCGCCGTCGGGCGATGCCGGCGTGGCTGGCCTGGGGCCGAGCGCCTCGACGGGCTCGCCGGCCGAGTCCCAGGTCGTCCAGCCGGCCCCACCCGAGAGTGATCCTCCGTCCGCCAGCCCGTCCGCTCCCGTCGCCACGCCCACCCCGGGCGTCGCGCTCGCCGCCGTCCCGATCGTGCCGGTCACGCACTTCCGGACCGTCCTGACCAGCACGACTCGGGCTGAGGTCCTGTCGGTCCTGGCCGGGACCAGCAACCGCTATGACGCGCTCGAGCTGGTGGGAGCTGAAGCCGACGCGATCCTCGCCGAACTCGGCGTGGATCGACCGACGGACCCGACCCGCCTGGTCGAGGCGCTCGATGCCGCGACCCTGGCGTCCGACCTTGCCGCGAACCGCAAGCGTCTGGCCTTCCTGCGCGCCGATGCGGTCGGCCCGGAGGTCCGCGCCCTGGCCTGGGGCAAGGACGAGCTATTCGGCGTGGATCGACTGAGGGACGTCGGCGACTGGCCGCTCCAGGCCCAGCTCCCGGCACCCGCGGCGGGCGCCGCCTACGACCCCGCCACGACGTGGACCCTGTTCGCCGGGGGCGACATCATGCTGGACCGGGGCGTGTACGAGACCCTCGTCGTCAAGGGCAAGGGGGCGGACTTCCCGTTCGATGGCGGCACCGTCGAGATCACCGGTCGCTGCAAGGACTGTTCCGCGTTCGGGTGGGACCTGCCGTACACCAAGCGGACCGGGAACGCGGGCGCCTTCCGCGAGCTCATCTCTGGCGCGGACATCGCCATCGCCAACTTCGAGAACCCCGCGCCGAACGACCCCAGCTGGCACACCAAGGGGACCGTGTTCTCGGCGGAGCCGTCGTTGGTGGACGGCCTGGTCGACGCCGGGATCGACTACGTGAGCCTGGCCAACAATCACATCCGCGACGCGGGTGGCGATGGCCTCCTCCAGACCGTCGCCAATCTGACGAAGCGCGGTCTGGCCGTGTCCGGGGCGGGCAAGGACCTCAAGGCCGCGCGCAAGCCGGCCATCCTCGAGGCCGCCGGCTCGAAGGTGGCGATCCTGGCCTACGACGCGATCGCGGGCTCCTACTACGCGAAGTCGGACCGGATCGGGAGCGCGCCGCTCAAGGGCACGTACGTCAAGCAGGACGTGGCCGCGGCCCGCAAGGCCGGCGCCGACGTGGTCATCGTCTTCCCGCACTGGGGCACCGAGTACGATCCGACCCCGTTCGCCTCCCAGCAGAAGCTCGCCCGCATGATCATCGACAGCGGCGCGGACATGGTCATCGGCAACCACGCCCACTGGGCGGCCGCCATGGAGGTCTACGAAGGCAAGCCCATCTGGTACGCGCTGGGCAACTTCGTGTTCGACCAGACCTGGTCGGAACCGACGATGGAGGGCATCACCCTGGAACTGACCTTCCGCGGAAGCGAGCTCGTCCAGGCCCACATGCGGCCGCACCTCATCCTGGACAAGGCCCAGCCGAACTTCCTGGACCCAGCCGGCGACGGACGCGTGGTCATGGGCCAGGTGTACGGCGCGTCGAAGGGGCTGCTCCCCTGGTGACTGGGCTCGCGGCCCAAGGTCACGCGGTGCGGGCGCGGGCCACGATCCTCGCGTCCGCTGACGCCCAGCGCTCTAGGCGATCCCGGCGAACAGGTCCGTCTCCGGAAGCGACGTCTCGATCCGGGACTCGCGCAGGATGTACGCCTCCTTCGCCCAGCCCTGCCGCCAGCCATCGAGGCCCAGGAGCATGAACGGACTCTGGTCGCTGATCTGGGTCACATGCTCGTGGATCGCCGCCCACTTGGCCTCCACCGGTGCGCCCGAGATGTCCAGCCAGGTCGTGACCTCGTCGTCGGGGACGAGCATCTTCGCCGCGTAGGCCTCGTACTCGGCGACCTGTTCCGGGGTCGCGCCCTCCGGCGGTTCCCAGAAGGAGCGCTGGCCGAGTTCCTTGAGTCGGTCGGCCATCGCCTGACGGACCGAGGCCGGGATGGCCTGCTCGTAGAGCTTGGACGGGCTCCATGGCGCCAGCCCGCCGTCGGCGCGAGGGAGCCCCGTGCCGCCATCCTCGGGCGCCAGCTGTTCCGGATACCAGGCGGCGTCGCCGGCCCGCGCGAATGCCCCGACTGCCACCAGGTGGGTCCGGATGTGGTCCGGGTGACCGTACCCACCGAAGTCGTTGTACGTGGTCATGACGTCGGGCTGGTAGCGGCGCACGAACCAGACCAGGCGGCCGATGGCCTCGTCCAGGTTCGCCTGCCAGAAGCAACGCGGATCGTGGTTGCCGGGCCGACCCATCATGTCCGAGTCGTGGTAGCCGAGGTTCTCCCACTCGGTCACGCCCAGGCGGGCCATCGCCCGCTCCAGCTCGCCCGCCCGGATCTCGCCCAGGCGACGGTGGTTCTCGGGCGTGTCCATCTCGGGCACGACGATCTCGCCCATCTCGCCCCGGGTGCAGGTGATCAGGACGACGCGATGGCCGGCCTCGACGGCCTTGACCATCGCGCCGCCGGTCCCGATCGTCTCGTCGTCAGGATGGGCATGGACGGTCATCAGCGTGGGCCGGTGGTCGGTCATGCCGGGATGCTACCGCCGCACTACCATCGCGTCATGGCGCCCTCGACCCACCCAGGCCCACTCGATGGCCTGACCGTCGTCGATTGCTCGACGGTCCTCGCCGGCCCGTACTGCACGATGCTGCTCGGCGACCTCGGAGCGGACGTCATCAAGGTGGAGCCGCCGGAGGGGGACGGGACCCGGACGTGGGGTCCGCCCTGGGTCGGCTCCGACGAGGACGGCACGCGGACCGCGGCCTACTATCTGGCGGTCAACCGCAACAAGCGCTCGATCCGGCTCGATCTCAAGTCGCCCGACGGCGCCGATGTCCTGCGCCGACTGCTCGCCCGCGGGGATGTCCTGGTCGAGAACTTCCGGACCGGCGGATTCGCGCGCCTCGGGTTCGACGACGGCGCGCTCGAACGGCTGAACCCGGCCCTCGTCCACCTTGCCATCTCGGGCTACGGCCCGGATGGGCCCGCGGCGGACCGGCCCGGCTACGACTTCGTCATCCAGGCCACGAGTGGGCTCATGTCCATCACCGGCGCGGCGGACGAGGACGGTGGGAGCCCATCGAAGGTGGGCGTCGCCATCAGCGACGTCATGACCGGCATGCTCGGGACGGTCAGCATCCTGGCCTCACTCCTGGCTCGCGAGCGCGCGGCCGGCCCGCGGCCCGGGCTCGGCCAGCGGGTCGACGTCTCGCTGCTGGCCGCCACCTTGTCGGCGTTGGTGAACCAGGCCCAGAACGCATTCGTCAGCGGTGTGGCCCCCGTCCGGCGCGGCAACGCGCACCCGAACATCGTCCCGTACGAGACGTTCGAGACGGCCGATGGGGAGATCGCGGTGGCCGTGGGGTCGGAGCGGCAGTGGCCGCGCCTGTGCGTGGCGCTCGGGTTGCCGGCCCTCGCCGACGATCCGCGCTTCGCGACCAACGGGGATCGTGTCGAGCGCCGGGCGGAGCTCCGGCCCACGCTCGCCGAACGCTTTGCGGAACGCTCGACCGGGGAGTGGCTCGCGGTGCTGGAGGCGGCCGAGATCCCGGCCGGCCCGATCAACGACGTCATCGCGGCCTTCGCCGCGCCGGAAGCCGTCGCCCGTGGGATGACGGTCGAGATCGACCACCCGGCCTGGGGTGTCATCCGCCAGGTCGGTCTCCCGTTCGAGCTCGCCGGGACGCCGGCCTCCATCCGCATCCCGCCGCCGTTGCTCGGGCAGGACACGGACGCGATCCTCGGCGAGCTCGGCTACGGCGCCGACGAGATCGCCGGGCTGCGAACCGCCGGGGTCGTCTGACCGCCGACCCTACAGCTCGCGCCGCCGGAACGAGCGGGTCGTGACCGCGAGGGCCAGCACGACGATCGCCAGCGTCGCCGCGACCGGGACCAGCACGTCGTCGGCGTCCACGGGCACGCCGGCGGCCAGGGCGATCGCCGGCTCGGCGAGCCCGCCCGGCACGAACCGGGCCAGCCCCGGGATGGCCGACACGATCGACAGAACGAGCCAGGCGACGAAGCCCAGACCGGCCGCGGCCGCGGTCGAACCGGTGACGGCGCTGCCGGCGAGGGTGATGGCCGCCCAGGCGAACAATCCCAGCCACGCGAGGGCGGCGAAGGCGACCCAGCCGGCGATCGGCGGCGGCTCGAACAGGATCGCCGTATAGACCCAGCCGAGTAGCACGGCCAGCAGCGTGGACACGCCGAGGACGGCGGCGATCGACGCCACCTTCCCGGCCAGGAACGCGCCCCGTGTCGCGGTCTTGGACAGGACGAACGCCGCCGTCCCGCGATCGAGCTCGCCGGACACCGCGCCCATCGCCAGGATGATCGCCGCGAACGCCCCGAACTGGGCGAGGTTCTTCCAGAGCTGCCCGATGGCATCGGCGATGACCGGCGTCGGGATGTCGATCGTCGGGAACTGGTCGCCGCCAGCGGCCTTGACGATCTCGGGCAGGAACTTCGCCAGCATCGGCGAGCTGAGGCCGACGAACACGAACAGGCCGCCGACGATCGGCAGGCGCAGGGTCCGCCACGACTCGAGGAGTTCCTTTCGGAGCAGGACGCCCAGGCCGGCCATCAGGCGTCCCGCCCGACGAGCCGCAGGAAGACGTCCTCGAGGTCAGGTCGGACGCGCTCGAAGGCGGCCAGTCGGAGATCCGCGGCGACCACGGCGCGCAGGAGCTCCGCCGACGCCAGGCCCTCGTCCGAGACCGACACGACCAGGCCGCCACTCGCCTCGGTCACGTGGTCCACCCAGGACACCTCCCGCAACCGTCCGGCGAGCCCCGCGACGGCCTCGGCCTGGCCTGGCTCCGGGTCCAGTCGGTAGATGGGCAGCGCGTAGCGACCGAGCAGCTCAGCGAGCGGCCCCTCCGTGACCAGCCGTCCGTGGTCCAGGATCGCCACCCGGTCGCAGATGCGCTCGACGTCCGCGAGGACGTGGGTCGAGAAGATGACCGTCGCTCGCTCGCGCAGCTCGGCGATGAGGGCGAGGAGGTCACGCCGGCCTTCCGGGTCCAGTGAGCTGACCGGTTCATCGAGGATGAGCAGGGTCGGCTCGGCGACGAGCGCCTGGGCGATCCCGAGCCGCTGACGCATCCCACCCGAGTAGCCAGCGATCCGTCGGCGGGCCGCCTCGGCCAGCCCGACCCGTTCGAGGACGCGGTCGCCGTGGGATCGTGCGTCGGCTGCGCCGAGGCCTTGCAGGCGACCGGCCAGCTGGACCAGCTCGCGGCCGGTCATCCAGCCGTAGTAGCGCGGCTCCTGGTCGAGGACGCCGATCGCCCGGCGCGTCGCCGGGTCGCGCGGATCTACCGTCACGCCGTCGATCGACGCGGAGCCACCGGTCGGCGTGGCCAGGCCGGTCAGGAGGCGCAGCGTCGTCGTCTTGCCGGCGCCGTTGGGTCCCAGGAGGCCGAAGACGGAGCCCGCCGGGACGTCCAGGTCGAGGCTGTCCACGGCGAGGACCCCGCCGTCGCCGCCGAACCGCTTGGTCAGGGCGTGGCTGGCGACCCCGACGCCGCTCATCCGTCCTCCCGCCCGACGAACAGGTAGATGAGCGGTCCGATCGTCCCGACCAGGACGATGATGATCCCCCACATCAACTTGCTGTCGCCGCGGACGCGTCGCTCGGGCCGGGTGAGATCCCACAGGCAGAAGAGGGTCAGGCCCAGCTGGATGACGATGACGGGCAGGAGCAGGAGGATGATCTGGCTGTCGCTCATGCGGTGCGCCTCTCCGGGTCCGATTTCCACACCTGGTAGGAGTAGCCGAACAGGATCACGAGCAGGAGCACGATGCCGACGATGATGCCGATCGCCAGCCACTCGGGTGAGACGCCGACGAGGCCCAGCAGGATGAAGGCCAGGCCCTCGAGCACGAACAACCGCCCGCCGACGCGGTGGGTCTTCGCCCACGCGACGTCGCTGGTGAGGGTCCAGGGTGTCCGGATGCCCATCATGTAGTTCGGCCGGACCTTGGGCAGGTAGTTGCCGATGACCAGATACAGCCCGCCGATGCCGAACAGCATCAGCCGCGACATGTCCACCGATGCGCCGAGCGCCGTCGCGACGACGACCGCCTGCACGCCCGCGAGCAGGAGGAGGACGGCGACCCAGATCGCGCCATAGGCCTTGCCGGATCGCTCGAGGTTGGCTCGTCGTGGCTCGAACCGTGGGATGAACGCGAGCAGGACGGCCATCCCGGCGGCCGTCAGCGGAAGCAGCAGGAGCCCGACCGTCTTCGACGCGTAGCCGTCGACGGTGCCGTCGGCGCCCCAGTGGATGGGCACCTCGGCGCCCGGCGGTAGCTGGATCCAGGCGTAGGCCGCCATCACCAGCATGGACGCCACGACGATCCCGCTGAAGAGGACCAGGCGCCGCCGGTCCATCACGAGGCCCTCGGCGCGATCTTGAACGCGTCCATCAAGGCGGCCATCGCCTCCTCCAGCACGGACACGTTGAGGTGGTAGGTGATGGTCGTGCCGGCCTTGTCCGCCGCGATCAGGTCCGCCTCACGCAGGACGTTGAAGTGGCCCGACATCGTCGGCCACGACAGGTCGAATTGCGCGGCCAGTTCACCGGCGGTCATGTCCCGTTCGCGCAGGAGGGAGAGGACGCGTCGCCGGGTCGGGTCGGCCAGGGCGCGGTAGACACCGTTGATCTGCGGGCTCCGATGGTTCGTCATGTCCCTAATTAGGGCGATGCCAAGATACGCTCGGGTCGCGACCGTGGTCAAGCAGCGGGAAGCTGCATCCCTGCACGGATGGTCGCGAGCCGGAGCGGGCCCGCTGCTAGACTCGGGCCGCCCGGCGACGACGCGACGACCGCCGGTCCGCGCCACTCGAAGGAGGCCCTCCGATGACCGACGACCGCGAGCGCTGGGCGCTGATCCTGGGCGGATCGTCCGGGATGGGCGAGGCGACGGCGCTGACGCTCGCCGATGCCGGCTATCACATCATCGGCATCCACCTGGACTTCCGGGCCGCCCTCGCCCACGTCGAGGAGCTGAAGGCGGCCATCGAGGCCAAGGGCGTCCAGGCGCTCTACATCAACATGAATGCCGCGGACGACGAGAAGCGCGCGGCCGCGATCGCCGCGATCCAGGAGCGCTTCGCGGCGTCAGAGGCCGCCGGGCGCAAGCCCTACATCCGCGTCGTGATGCACTCGCTCGCGTTCGGGTCGCTCGTGCCGTTCCTCAGCGAGGACCCCAAGGGCGGCGTGGACCGCAAGAAGATGGAGATGACCCAGGACGTCATGGCCAACAGCCTCGTCTACTGGGTCCAGGACGTCTGGCGGGCCGGGATGCTGGGCCAGGGATCGAAGATCTATGCGATGACCTCGGAAGGTTCGACCCGCGTCGTGCCCTCGTATGGCGTCGTATCGTCGGCGAAGGCCGCGCTCGAATCGCACGTCCGCCAGCTGGCCATGGAACTCGCCCGGCATGGGACCGGTGCGACCGCGAACGGCATCCGGGCGGGGGTGACGATCACCCCGGCGCTGCTCAAGATCCCCGAGTCGCAGCTGATGATCGACGTGACGATGAAGCGGAACCCGACGGGTCGGATGACGACGCCGCAGGACGTCGCGAACGCGATCCTCGCGCTGTCGGGCGAGGGCACCGAGTTCATCAACGGCGACATCATCAGCGTGGACGGCGGCGAGTTCATCACGGGCTCATAGGCCGACTCGATGGGCCGCGTCATCGTCGTCGGGTCCGTCAACGTGGACCTCGTCGTCACCTCGGACCGCCTGCCGGCACCCGGCGAGACCGTGATCGGCGGGCGATTCAGCCAGCACCACGGTGGCAAGGGGGGCAACCAGGCGGTCGCGGCGGCCCGTCTCGGCGCGGACGTCCGGTTCGTCGGTGCCGTCGGCGACGATCCGTTCGGGGCGCAGGCGCGGGCCGCCCTCGAGGCCGAGGGGATCGACCTGGCCGAGTTGCGCACGATCCCCGCCGAGGCGACCGGCGTCGCCCTGATCCTCGTCGATGCCCGCGGGGAGAACAGCATCGCTGTCGCGTCCGGCGCGAATGCCGCCGTGACCGAGGCGCACATCGAGGCGGCGTTCGGCGCGATCCGCCCCGGCGTCGGCGACGTCGTGCTGGTGGGCCATGAAGTGCCGACCGCATCCGCTCGGGCGGCCTTGTCCCTGGGCCGTGCCGCTGGCGCCACGACGATCCTGAATCCGGCGCCGGCCACCGGCCTGGCGGCAGACACGCTCGCGGCCGCCGACATCGTGACGCCCAACCACGGGGAGCTTGCCGTGCTGGCCGACGCGCTGGGCCACGGACGGGGCAGTGACGCTGTCGCCGGGCTGCTGGGCGCCGGGGCTGGGAGCGCGTACCTCGTCAGCCTCGGGGCGGCCGGAGCGCGGCTCACCACGGCTGGCGGATCGGTCGCCATCCCGGCGCTCAGGGTCGAGGCCGTGGACACCGTCGGTGCGGGCGACACGCTCAACGGGGCGCTCGCGGCCGGACTCGCGGCCGGACTCGACCTGGACTCGGCGGCTCGACGGGCCGTGGCTGCCGCGTCGCTCGCCGTCACGCGGGCCGGTGCCCGTGAGGGCATGCCGACCGCCGCGGAACTCGCGGTCGCCATCGGCTGACCGAGCGCCGGGACGGGTCAGCCGGCCGGGTCGTCTTCGGACGCGACCCAGACGGTGCGACGGCGGGCATCGGCGGTCATCTCCAGCGATCCGTCGTCCGCGACCCACCAGGCCGCCAGCCCGCGGGCCCGGGCGTCGGCGGCGATGGCCGTTCGCCCACCGACGAACAGCACCTTCGACCAGACCTCCGCCCAGGCCGGATCCGGGCCGGCGACCGTGACGGACAGCAGGCCACCCTCGGCCGGTTCGCCGGTCCGCGGATCGAGCAGGTGATGGACGTCCCGGCCGTCCATCGTCCAGCGATGGACCCGGATCGACGACGTCGCGACGGCGCCGTCCACGACGGTGATGACCGCGAGATGGTCACGGGCGTCGGTCGGGTCCTCGATGCCGATGAGCCACGGCCCGCCGGACGGGTCCAGGCCACGCGCGATAAGGTCGCCGCCGGCCTCGAGGAGGTAGTCCGGCACGCCGTCGCCGTCCAGCCGGGCACCGGCCCAGCGCAGGCCGAGGCCCTTGCCGATCCCGCCCAAGTCGACCGGCCACTCGAGGCACACGCCGTCGCGGCCGACCCGTCCCATGACCCGCTCAGCGGACGTGGCGGCTCGGTCGGACCCGGTCCCTGTGGGGCGGCCGTCGTCCGGCAGCGCCGCACCCGGGTATCCGAGCCGCTCCAGGTCCGCCAGCACACGCGGATCGAAGCGTCCATCGGTGAGCCGATGGGCCCGGTCCGATGCCGCCAGGGCCCGGCGCAACGCCGGCGACACGTGTGCGACCGCGCCGGTCCCGGCGAGGCGGTTCAAGTCGGTGAGCTCGCTCGAGTCACGGAAGCGCGACATCGCCTGCTCCGACGCCTCGAAGGACGCGATGACCGTCGCCCAGGCCCCGGCCCCATCGAGCGGGTCCGCTCCGGGAGATCTTCCGAGCGTCAGGCGCACGGGCGAACCCATCGCCCGTCCTTCGAAGCGATCGTCCTTGCTCGTCGGCGACGCCGTCATGGCGTCAAGGATGTCACCCGCCGGAGGCACCGGTCGAGGCGGCCGTGGCCGGCTTGGCGCGCGTGGTCGTCGTGCGCGACACGGTCGGCAGACTGACTCGGCCCGGCAGGGCGCGAGCGGCCCCCGTGACCCGTTCCATCCGCCCGGCATAGGCCGCAAGTGACGAATCGAGGTTGTCGAGACCCGCCGCGAGCGCCTCGAAGCGCGCCGCGGACGCGGTGTAGATGGTGATGGACCGGTCGATCTCCGCCTGCAGCCGGTCGTGCTCGGTCCTGAGTCGGGCGGCCGCCTCGTCGGTCGGCGCCTGGACGTCGATCACCGCCTGGTCGGCGCTCGATTGGAGCGCCGTCATCCCGGCCAGGCTGACCGCGTAGGCCGCCGTGGAGGCCCCGATCAGGACGGCGATGTGGGTCGGCAGTCGGCGCTCAGTCATCCTCTTCCTCGTGCTCGTCGTCGTCATCATCCTCGTCGTCGTGGCTGCCTGCCGCTGGGGCGCTGGTCGCGCGGGTCGACGTGCTGGTGGCGGCGGTGACCCGGATGGACCGCTGCAAGGCCGCCAGCTTTCGCTTGGCTGTCTTGAGGTCGCGCTCGAGGTCCTTCGCGTGCGTCGCGTCGGCATCGATCCTGGCCTGCGCCGCTTCCAGCGCCGTCGAGAGCTGGCCCGCGTTGATCGACAGATCGAGCAGCTGTGCCTGCAGGTCGGCGGACCGCGCCTGCTCCTGAAGGAGCTGCGCCTCGATCGATGTCGCCGAGACCGGTTCGGCCGTCAGGGGTGCCGAGGTCGCCGTCCAGGCGGCTGCGCCCTGGATGGCCGCCAGGCCGAGCAGGATGGCGCCGAGCGAGCCGACCAGCGTCAGGGAGCGACGGGTGTGGTGCGAACCGACGTTCATGGGGTCTTGACCTCCGTGCGAGCGGTCTCGAATGACGGCCGCCCCTTGCGGGACGCCCAGTACCGATAGGCGCCGGCGAGGACGACGGCGAGACCGGTGACGATGTACAGGCCGCGTAGCGCGGCCGAGTCGGTCCCGGCCAGCATCCCGTGGAGCCAGGAGAGCCCGAACACGATCAGCGCGAGCCGGTGGATGGACAGCCACATCCCGGCCGGCAGCAACCTGGTCCAGCGAGCGGTCACGGCCGTGATCAGGAAGGCGTACAGCGCCAGCGTCCCGAGCGCGACCGGCGACGAGCGGTAGCCGGACAGGCCGGGGATGAAGGTCCCGGCGATGCCGACGCCGGCATAGGGGTCCAGGAGCAGGCTGACGATGTGGACGCCCAGGAACGCGGTCACGAAGACCCATAGGTTCTCGTGCCACGGGAAGATGCGTTTCGACAGGCGCCAGGTGGACTTGTTCGTGGGGTGCGACAGGACGAGGCCGACGCAGATCTGGAAGGTCAGGAGCAGGAGGGTCACGACGCCGGTCGCGCGAGCGGCGAGCCAGATCCGCATCTGGGCCTGCCGATCAGAGCTAGCGGGCGCGACCTGGTCCGTGGCGTAGATCACGACGACCGCGAGGACTGCGAGGAGGATGACCGTGGCGCGACCCGACAGGCGCGGCGAGGCATTCGCTCGCCTGCCCGGCGGTGGCGCGACCGACAGGGCTGGTGTGGCGATCCGTTCGACCGACATGCGTGCTCCCCGATGGCGACAAAGGACGTCTACCCCATCGAGTCAGCCTGCCGCGAAAAGGTTTCAGGGCGCCTGGCTGGACCGGCCTTCGACCTGTCGGCGCCGCGCGAGCAGGCCCGTCTTCGGCGAGATCGCAAAGGCGACCGCGAAGAGCAGCGTCTCGACGAGCACGATCGACGCACCAGACGCGACGTTGAAGTAGAAGCTCAGGTACAGACCGCTGATGGACGCCACCACGGCGACGGCGATGGCCACCCTGACGAGGTCCCAGAAGCGCGAGACGAGCAGCTGGCCCGTCGCGGCCGGGGTCACGAGCATCGCCACGACCATGATGATGCCCACCGCCTGGATGCTGACGACGATTGCGACGCCGATGAGCCCGAGCAGCAGGTAGTCGAGACGCTCGACGGGGAGTCCTGCCGCGGCCGCCCCGGCCGGATCGAATGATGCGAACAGGAACTCCTTGCGCAGGATCGCGACCACCAGGAGGACCAGCCCGCCAAGGACGGCGATCTGGACGATGTCCACGAACGTGATCCCGAGCACGTTCCCGAGCAGATAGCCGAACAGGTCCGCCACGTAGTCGTCGATCGTGCTGAACAGCAGGATGCCGAAGGCGAACATGCCGGCGAACAGGACGCCGACGGCGGTGTCGAACCGGAGGGCGCCTCGACGCGCCACGGCCCCGATGGCGAGCGCCGTGCCGACGGCGGCGACGGCCCCGCCCAGATAGAGCGGCAGACCGGCCATGTAGGCGATCACGAGGCCGGGGAAGGCCGCATGGCTCACGGCGTCGCCGATGAACGCCAGCCCTCGCAGGACGACGAACGCGCCCATGACCGCACAGACGATCCCGACCAGGATGGCCGCCACCAGGCCGCGCTGCATGAACCCATAGGCCATCGGATCGAGGATGAGGTCCAGCACGTCAGTTCGGCTCGTCGTGGAAGTGGCGTTCGCCGGCCGGTGCCTGATCGTGATGGTGGGCATCGTCGATGATCGCGCCCTCGCCTGCCGGCAGGACGATCACGTGGCCGCCGTAGGTCTTGGCGAGCAGCGCGGCATCCATGACGAGATCGGACGGGCCGGCGGCGACCACCCGCCCGTTGATGAACGCGACCTGGTGGAAGTGCCTGGCAGCGCTGGCGAGATCGTGTGTCGTGGCGATGACGGTTCGCCCCAGTGCCGACTCGGCTTCCAGGATCGCCATGAGGTCCTCCTGGGTCGTCACGTCGACACCGGTGACCGGCTCGTCGAGCAGGTACAGGTCCGGTCTGGCCGCCATGGCCCGGGCCAGGAAGACCCGTCGACGCTGGCCCCCGGACAGCTGGCCGACCTGCCGATCCACCATCGCCAGCATCCCGACCGTTTCGAGCGCCTCGTGCACCGCGGCGCGATCGCTCGCATCGGGCGACCGACCGATGCCGATCAGGGCGACTCGGCCCATCATGACGACATCCCCGACCGAGACCGGGAACGACCAGTCGACCACTTCCGCCTGTGGCAGGTAGGCGACCCGCTTCGCTTCCCGGAGCGGTGGACCGCCGAGCACCTCGACGGTGCCGGAGAACGGCCGAAGGAGCCCGGCGATGGTCTTGAGCAGCGTGCTCTTCCCGGCCCCGTTCGGTCCGATGATGGCGAGCAGGGATCCGGCCGGGATGTCCAGGTCCACGTCGGCCAGGGCGGTCCGAGTACCGTAGCCGGCCGTGACGCCGGCGAGTCGAACCGCCGGTGCGACCGCCGCTCCGGTCCTGGGCGCGGCGGTCGGTGGACTCGAGATCAGCTGAGTGCCTTCACGATCTCCTGGACGTTCCATCGCATCATCCCGAGGTAGGTATCGGCCGGGGCCGGTCCGACGGAGTCGTTGTACAGGGTCGTGACCACGTTCGTGATGCCGGCTTCGTCAGCGAGGGCCTGGGCGAGCTTCGGACTGAACTGCGACTCGGAGAAGATGGCCGTGACGCCGGCGGCCTTGACCGTCTCGACCAGTGCGGCGAGCTCGGCTGCGGTGGGTTCCTGTCCGACGTTCTCGATGATGACGCCGATCATCTCAAATCCGTAGTGCGCGGCGAAGTACGGGAATGCGTCGTGGGCCGTCACCAGCTTCCGGTTCGCCTCGGGGATCGTCTCGATGGCCGTCTTGTTGGCGGCGTCCATCGCCTCGACCGCCTCGGCGTAGGCGGCACGGTTGGCCTCGTAGGTCGCGGCGTTCGTCGGATCCAGTTCGGCGAGCGAAGTCGCGATCGCCGGCAGATAGAACTCGTCGACCAGGCTGGGGTCCAGCCAGAAGTGCGGATTCTCCTCGCCGTCGATCGTGATCGTCGGGACGCCCTCTCCGAGCACGAGACGGGCGGCGTCGCCCTCGCCGGCCGCATCGATCAACCCGTCGAGGAAGTCATCGAGGCCCACGCCGTTGGAGACGATCAGGTCGGCGTCAGCGAGCTTCTTCGCGTCGTCGGGCGCAGGTTCGTAGTCCTCGGGGCCGACCCCAGCAGGGATGATCGAATCCACGACCACCAGGTCCCCGCCGACGTTGCGGATGATGTCCTGGAAGACCGTCGTGGTCGCCACGACCTTCAGCGCGCCGGCTGGCTCGACCGAGGCCGCCGACCCCCCGCAGGCGGCCACGGCCAGGGCGATCGTCGCGAGCACGGCAGCTGCCCGGCCAGTGATACTGAGTCTCGGTGTGTGTCGCGGGATCATGGCGAACGAACCTCCATCGGGTGGGGTGGGGTGGGGTGGGGCTACGCCGTCGCGCTGGACGGCCCGGGCTGCACGGCCAGGCAGGCCGGACACAGACCGAACAACTCGAGCCGGTGCTCGTCGATCCGGAACCCAGTCCGGCGGGCGACCTCACGGACGACGGTCTTGAGACCGGCGTCCTCGATCTCCGCGGTCCGTCCACAGCGGGAGCAGACCACGTGGTGGTGATGGGCTGGGTCGCATGCGACGTACGCGTGCTCCCCGTTCGGCAGGTCGATCCGTTCGATGACCCCGAGGCCCTCGAGGGCTTCGATCGTCCTGAACACGGTGGCCCGACCGACGCCGAGTCGGCGAGACCGACTCTCGGCCACCAACCCCGCGGCGGTGAAGTGGCCGTCCTGATCGGCGATCAGGGCGGCCAGCGTCCGCCGCGGTTCGGTCAGGCGATAGCCGGCGCGATCGAACGCGACGACGATCTGGTCTGGGTTTCCCATGGCCCGGAGGATACCACCGATCGCCCTGCTTGACGAGACTGCATCTCAACAACTACGGTTCGGCTGCCATCAGTAACGAGACAGTGTCTCGATAGCAACGCGTGAACGACGCACCAAGGAGGGATGATCATGCCGTTCCAGTACACCAACAAGAAGGGCGACGTCTACACCCTGCATCGCACGGTCGCGCACCTCAAGTCCGGCCAGTCACGGACGCTCCACTACTTCAGCCGGGATGTGCGCGAGGGGGCCCTCGACGCGGTCCCGGCCGGCTATGTCGTCAGCGAGGCACCGACGGGCATGCCCGTGCTGAAGAAGGCCTGATGGCCCAACCTCGAGGGTCGACGCCGGTCGACGCCGCTCCGGAGGACTCCGCCCCGGTGGAGTCGTGGCTGGCGGAGTGGGGGAGATCGCTCGACGATGCCGCCGACGCTTGGCAGCCCGAGTTGACGAGCCTGCTCGACCACCTCAGCCCGCTCGGCGGGTCGGCCGTACTCGATGCCGGCTGCGGGTCCGGGCGGATCACCGGATGGATCGCGGAACGAGTAGGCCCGCGCGGCTCCGTCTGCGCCTTGGACCGCGAGGAGGACGCCCTTCGACTGACCCACGCCGCCTTGCGGGGGGATCCGACGAGGCACGTCGAAGGTTGGCTCGGCTCCCTGGAGCACCTGCCGTTCGACGACGACACGTTCGGTGCGACCTGGTGTTCCAGCGTGCTGGGCTACCTCGCCGACCCCGGCCAGGGGTTACGGGAGCTCGTGCGTGTCACGCGGCCCGGCGGTCGCATCCTCGCGCTCACCGGCGACGCGGCTCGGGCGATGTTCCTGCCGATCGATCCAGCCCTGGAGACGCGGCTCCACCTGGCGGAGCATCGCGCCATGCGAGCCGGAGCGTGGGGGTCGCCGATCGACATCCATCTTGGCCGACGGTTGTACTCGCTCGCCTGCGACCTGCCGGTGGCCTCCATCGAACCCATGTCGGTCGTGTGGGAGCGGACGGCACCGCTCCTGCCAGTGGAACGGGCCTACCTGACGAGCGTCCTGGCCTGGCTGACGGACCCGGCGTCGCGCCGCTGGTTGCGTCGGGACTGGGACGCCTGCCGCGACCTGTTCCATCCCGACAGCGACCGGTGCCTGATCGATCGCGACGACTTGCACGTGGTCCAGACCGCGACCGCGGTGGTCATCACGGTCTGAGCTCCTCGTCCTGCACGACCTGCGCGCCGCCCCTGACAGCGCAGCTCGAGGTTCGGTAGCGTCAACGACCCCGATGGCGGGATCCAGCCCGATCGCTCGACCGGCGCTCGGCTAGCCGGGTGTCGGCCTGTCGGCGCCACGATGCGACTAGTCCAGCGGGTCGCCATCGCCGGCCTGGACCAGTCCCAGGGCACCGCGCCCGACGAAGTTGAAGGCGTGCGTCACGATCGGATACAGGCCGTCCTCGGCGGTCGTGAACTCCACGATCCCGCCCTGCGCCGGTGACAGGTCCATCGCCTGCGAGCCCCACGAACCCTCGTTGCCCTTCACGAGGTGGATGCCCTCCTTGGTGACGGTATCGAAGATCGTCCCCACGATGTGGAACGAGCTATCGATGCTCGGGCCGGCATCCAGGACGAAGATCCGCACTCGCTCGCCGGTCTCGACCTTGAGCGGGGCATCCACGTACTGGCTGGCGACGCCGTTGAAGACGACGTAGTCCGGTGCCGGGGCGCCGGCGGACGCCTTGTCCAGGTTGGTGATCTCACCCTGGGGACCGAGGTACCACTCGCTCTGGACGAGCGCGAACTCCTTGTCGACCTTGGGCAGGCCCCCCTTCGGCTCGACGATGACCATCCCGAACATCCCGTTCGCGATGTGGTGGAGGGCAGGCGACGTCCCGCAGTGGTACATCCACACGCCGGCGTACTCGGCCGTCCACTCGTACAGCTTCTCCTCGCCCGGGTCGATCGAGGTCATCTCGTCGTTCCAGGCGACCTGGCTCGCGTGGAAGTCGACCGAGTGGGGGAGCTGGTTCGTGGCCGGGTTCTTCAGGTGGATCCGGATCCTGTCGCCGACCGTGACCCGGATGACCGGCCCCGGGACGGTCCCGCCGAACGTCCAGACGGTCTGTACGAACCCCTTCGCGACGGTCATCTTGGACTCGGTGACGACGAGGTCGATGTCGTGGACCTCGCCTTCCGGCAGGCGCTCGGGTGCGGTCGCGTCATAGACCACGGGCGCCGGGGCGTTCGGGTCCGCGGCGACATCGCCGGACGGCGCCGGGCCGCCGTGGTCGTCCCCACCCGAGGCAGCACCCTTGACCGAGATCGTGCCGGTCATGCCGGCCTGGGCGTGGCCCGGGATGGCGCAGATGAATGGCAGGCCGGCCTCCGGAACGTCCACGTCGAAGGTCACGGTCTCGCCGGCCTGCGCCGTGTGGGTCTCACCGTCCGCGGGCGTGATGTCGTGCGGGATGGCACCGGTGTTCGTGAACTTGATGGCGTACGTCCCGGCCGTCTCGACGGTCAGGTCCGGCGGCGTGAAGCCCAGATCGAACGCCTCGATCTCCAGCGTGCCGAGGACGTCACCCGCGCCGGCGCTGGAGCCGGGTGCGGCCGATGGAGGCGGCGACGACGACGCCACGGCGGCTGGGGCCGGCGTACCCGGGGCGAACGTCCAGGTCGGAGCCTTGGTGGTGGCACAGCCCGCCGTGACGACGAGCATTCCCCCGAGCAGGATGGTCAGGGCGGCGGATCGTCGGCGCATCGGGGGCCTCCGGTGGACGGTAAACACATACGTTTCAGGTATGTGAATAGTCCGCCGGTCCAGGGCGGGCGCCATGGGCCATTCGGCCCGTCGGGAACGGGCCGCTCGGCCCGACGCTCAGGCCGGCCTTGGGACCAGGTCCGCGAGCGTCGTCTGGGCCAGTCGATCGTTGAGCGCGACTCGGGCCTCATCGAACACGTCATGGACGGCACAGCGCCCGTCCGAGCCGCACGGGATCCCGCGCAGCACGCATCGGCGAGCGTCGTCTTCCGGGTCCGCGGCCGTGATGACCTCGAGGAGCGTGATCGCGCCGGCCGGTCGAGCCAGTCGGTAGCCCCCGGTCCGCCCGGTCCTCGCCTCGACCAGGGCCGCCGAACCGAGGTCGCGCATGACGCGCGGCAGGATCCGCTCCGGGATGGCCATCGCGGCGCTGATGCGGGAGACGCTGAGCCACGTCCCCGGCGCCGCCGCGGCCAGGGCGAGCATCGCCCGGATGGCGTAGTCGCCCTGCTTCGAGAAGGTCATACGCATGCCGGCAGTATCCCCGACCGTGCCGGACCACACCGAACGTACGTCGGGTGACCGGACCATCGGGTCGGATGTGCAGGGCACCGGTCCTCCCCAGACTGGACCCGGATGACGATCAACAACGCCCTGCGCCGGTTCAGTCGACCGAGCCGCGGACCGAAGGCGAGCCGCCGCTCGGAGCCGCTGGCCGTCGGCGAGATCGACGCGCACGTCTTCAACTGCCCGCGCTGCACGCGCCCGCTGGCGACCGGCGCTCCGGTCTGCCCAGGGTGCGGGACGCGGCTCATCTTCGGCGTGCGAGCCCGCCTGGCCCTGTCGTTCCTCATCGTCGGCGTGTCCATCGGGACGCTGCTCGGCGGTGGGATCATGTACGTCGCGCGACCGGCGGCCGGCGCGGCCGCGGTCGTCGACCCGGGTGGGGATGGGACCGCGCCCGGCGCGATCGTCGCGAGCCCGAGCCCTGAGCCCCTCACGCCGCGCGAAGTCGGGATCCCCTCGAAGGCGGTCTCGGCCCTCCGCCAGGCGGCCATCCTCGACGCCCGGATGGCCAGCCAGGGCGCCAAGCTCACGACGTTGATGAAGAACAAGAACGCCAAGGGCATCGATATCGCGCGCATCCTGCGCACCCTCAACTCGGATGCCACGTTCGGCGTCGACCTCGCCCCGGCCGTCGCACCGTGGACCGACGCGGCCAAGCTGTCCTACGACCTGGGCTCGTTCTACCGGGCGGTGCGCGACTCGTCGCAGGCCAGCCTGCGAGCGTCGGTGTCGGACGACAAGGCCTACCGGGCCGCGGGCAAGCGGATGGTCACCCTGCTGGCCAAGCTGCCGGCGCTGGACGCGACGGCCGCGGCGCTCGTCGCGGAGGCCGGGCTTGCGCCACTGTTCACGCCGGCCCCGACCGTCCCGGCGGCATCTGCCGCACCGTAGCCCGTCAACTCGACGTACGCCTCGCCACCCAGCGAGCGCCCGGCACGCGTGGCCTGGACCCGCTGCGATCCTTCCCAGTAGATGACCCCGGTCGTCGCCCGCGTGTCCAACTCCTGGTCCGCGACCGTCGGGGTCAGGGTGATCCGCAGGCCCTCGGCCGGCAGCTCGATGTCCCAGCCGGCCGGGTAGTCGGCTCCCGTCGCCGGACTGCGCCAGCGGTCCGTCACCGTGACCGTGAAGGCGTCGCGGTCCACGTGGCGCACGGTCCCATCCGGGTCCACGATCGTGCCGTACACGAGCGGGTAGCTGCCGTCCGCATCGCGCACGAGTGACAGGGTCAGGTCCGTGCCGTCGTCGAGGTTCACGGCGAACCAGTCCCAGCCGCCGCCGCCGATGCTGATGAAGTCGCCCCACTGGTGGTCGAACCAGGCGTCTCCCGTGACGTCGAAGGTGGAGCCCGCGACGGTCAGCGAACCCGTCGCGTCCATGGCGGTGCGCGAGTAGTAGTAGGACCCGCCGGCCGCCCCGAAGTCGATCCAGCCGTCCGTGTCGTGGAGCGCCGGGGGTTTGGTCGCGCTGAGCCGCAGGTCCAGGCCGAGCCCGGCAACGCTCCCGGCCGTGGCCGCTTCGTCCGGTGCCAGGGCCGCCGCCAGCCGGTCGGTCCCGTCCGAGCCGGCCATCGTCCAGGGCTCGCGGCCCAGGCTCGTCGCGTCCGTCGGGTCCGCGCCGGAGAGTGCCAGGTCGAAGCCGGTCGGCTTGCCGTCGGGGCCGGTCGGCGATCGATCGACCTGTGGCCCGACCTCGAGTCGCTGGCCATAGAAGAATCGGTCGTCCGTCTCGTCGGTGATCGCGAGATGGGACACCCAGGACGTCGGGAAGGCGCCTCGCTCCGCTCGGAAGATGACGTACTCGAAGCCGTACTCGTCGCCGTTCGTCGCGCGCAGGTGGCCGGTGTAGTACCACCACTCGGTCAGGCGGTCGTGCGGGCCATCGTCCCGGGGCAGGACCACGGGGAGTGGATCGGCGATCGCGACCGGGGGAGCGGTGGGTGCCGGCACGGACGGCCTTGGTGCGGCCGGGTTCGCGAGGATGGGCGCGCCGCCGGTGCAACCTCCGACCACGACGAGCGTGAGCGCCACCGACAGGAAGGACAGGACTCGCGACGGGATGCGGGCGGTCCTCATGGTCGCAGCGCCGCTTCCACGTCCGCCTCGGCGGCGGGCAGGTGGCCCGCGACGATCCGCCCCAGCCAGGCCGGCATCCACCAGTTCCAGGTCCCCAGGAGTCGCATCGTCGCCGGCACGAGCAGGGCGCGCACCACGGTCGCGTCAAGCGCGATGGCGATGGCCATGCCGATGCCGAGGGCCTTGATGAGGACGATGTCGGCGAATGCGAACGACAGGGCGACGACCACCACGATGAGAGCCGCCGAGGTGACGATCCGCCCGCTTCGCTCCAGGCCGCGCGCGACGGCCTCGGTGTTGTCGCCGGTCCGGTCCCAGACCTCCTTCATCCGCGACAGGAGGAACACCTCGTAATCCATGGACAGCCCGAACAGGACACAGAACAGGATGACCGGCTGGGTGGTCTCGACGTACCCGAGCGGCTGGAACCCCAGGATCGACGACAGGTTGCCGTCCTGGAAGATCCAGACCAGGGCTCCGAAGCTGGCGACGATCGACAACGTGTTCATGATCAGCGCCTTGGCCGGCAGGACGACCGATCGAAGCAGCATGAACAGCACGAGGTAGGTGCTGACCAGGATGAACAGCGCCGTCCGCGGGAAATCCGCCGCGACCCGGTCGACCACGTCGGTGACATCGGCCGCGCCGCCGCCGACCAGGATCGTCATGCCGGGCGGCGGTGCGAGCGCGCTCGACGGGTCGCGCAGGTCCGCGACCAGCGCCTTGCCCTCGTCTCGGTTGGGGCCGTACGGCGTGTAGATCGTGAACGCGGTCAGGTCGGCGGCGGTCGTGGCCGCCAGGGTCGTGGCGACGTATCGGTCGCGTGGGCCGTTGGGATCTCCATACAGGAGCGTGTACTGGTCCAGCGTGAGGCGCGGATCGACGTCGACGAGGCTGTCGACCCGGGTCACCCGCTCGTCGGCGGCCAGCCGGCGGGAGTAGTCGTACAGCGCCGCCAGCTTGGCTGGGGATGTCGCCGCGCCGGTCGACCGGATGGCGATGACGATCGGCGCGAATTCGCCCTCGCCGAACTCGCGCTGGAGCCGGTCGAACGCCGCCCGTGAGGGGACGGAGGCCGGAAGGATGGAGGCATCCGGGGCGTTGAACCGGACGTGCAGGAACGGAGAGCCGAGCAGGAGCAGGAAGCCCAGGGTCGGGATGAGCACGGCGATCGGGTGGCGCATGACCCGGCGGGCGAGCCGCGACCACGGCCCATCCGGCTCGGGCGTGACCGTGACCTTGCGGACCGCGAGCCGGTCGATGCGAGCGCCCAGGATCGTCAGGACGGCCGGCAGGAGGGTCAGGGCGGCCGCGCCCGCCAGGCCCACGACGATCGCGCCGGCGATGCCGACGGATCGCAGGATCATGAACTCGAACAGGATCAACCCGAGCAGCCCAAGGAGGACCGTCACGGCACTGAAGAAGACCGCTCGTCCGGCGGTCGCGACGGTGACCCGGACCGAGTCCGCGACCTGTGTCTCGCTGCCCGGGCGCCTGGCCATCTCCTCGCGGAACCGGCTGGTCATGAGCAGGGAGTAGTCCACGCCGAGCCCGAGGCCCAGGAGCGTGGCCAGGTTGAGCACGAAGATGCTCATCGGGATGACCTGGGCGACCAGGAAGATGGCGGCCAGGGCGACGATGACTGCCGAACCGCCGACGACCAGCGGCACGCCCGCCGCGACCACGGACCCGAACACGACGATCAGCGCGAGCGCGGCCAGCGGCAGCGAGATGAGCTCACTCCGCCGCAGGTCCGCCTCGGACACGGTCTGGACGTCGCCGTAGAACGCCGGGCCGCCGGCGAGTTCCACGTCCAGGCCGGGCGCCTCGCGCAGGCGTTCCCGCAGGATCGGCAGCGCCTCCGGTGAATCGTCGGGCGGCAGGTCCAGGAAGACGATGTCGTAGGCCGTGTGGCGATCGGCCGAGATCTGCCGCGGCGAGAGCAGGTGGGTGACGACGCGGGCGACGTGCGGCGCCGTCGCGATGTCGCGGACCGCGGCGGCGGCGGCCAACTCGAACTCTGGCGTCCCGGCCTCCAGGGTCGGACTGCTGAAGACGATGACGAGCGCACTCGGCGGGAGGTTCAGCTCGTCGCCCAGGAGGGCCTTCGCCCGCGCCGACTCGAGGTCGTCGAGGATGAACCCGCCGGCACTGAGCGATCCCGGGACCTGGGGCGCCAGCGGCAGGGCGGCCAGCAGGAGCAGCGCCCAGGCGCCGACGATCCACCAGGCGCGGCGCACGACGAACCGGCCAAGGCGCTCGAAGGGGTTCACGTCAGTGGTTCGGGTGTGCCGAGGTCGCGGATGGCGGCAGGAGCGGCCAGGGGAACGGCGTGCAGGACGGGGACATCGGTGCGTCCATCGTAGTCGTGAATGCCCGGAACAGCCGGCACGCCATCTGCTAGCATCGCGCCCAGATGCAGCTCTTCCTGATCGCCTTCCAGCAGCCCATCCCGTTCGCGATCTCGACCGCCCTCGTCATCCTGATGCTCGGGATCGTCCTGCGGTCCGCGATGGTCGCCGAGGGCGGTGCGACGTGGGTCAAGAAGATCACCAACCCGAACGCGAAGTTCCTCTTCACGTTCCTGTTCATCGGCTGGGCCGTGGTCTTCGGCATCGGCCTCCAGCTCGTCCCGCACACCGGCGCCAACTCGCCGTACGGTGGGATCGGTCTGATCGCCCTGTTCACCGGCTTCTTCATCATGATGGGCCTGCTCTGGGCGATCATCGGGGAGTAGCCCCGTCCATCGCGTCGCCGTGCCCATGGCGCGGCCCGAGCTCCGGTGACCGGCCCCGCCTAGCCGACCTGGCCCGCCTCGACCGGTAGCAGCGCCGCGACCACGTCGCTCGCGTGGTACGACAGGTGGCCCGGCGAGATGAACGCCCGGACCGACGCGATGTCGTCGCCCGCCGTCAGCATCGGCAGTTCCGCATAGCCGTCGGCCCGTCGCTGGCCCATGCCGATGTTGGTCACCAGGGCGTTGCACAGGCACTTCCGCCCGACCGTGTCCACGATCGCGCCGCCCTTGCGCACGTAATCGTCGACGGGTTCGCTCGGGCATCGATAGTCGAGACGCCCATCCGGGCGGACGTAGGCTCGCCGCAGGTAGCCGAGGTCGCACAGCCGCGGACGTTCCTCGTACGGCCCGTCCTCCGAGAGCGTGCCGGCCAGCTCGGCGACCTTGAACGGGAAGCCCGTCGGTGACGCCACCGGATCGGTGAAGACGTCACCGTCGCCGGCGGCGAGGTCGGTGAGGAAGCGAGTCCGGATCGCCGGCTCCAGCCCGGACTCCTCGCAGAAGGCGAAGGCCGTGCCCACCTGCACGCCATGCGCACCGGCGGCCAGGGCCTCGGTGAATCGGGCGCGACTGCCGTACGCGCCGGCCAGCCAGAACGGCAGCCCGAACGCCTGCATCTGCTCGAGATCGACGACGTCGCGCTCGCCGTAGACCGGTTCGCCCCGATCGTTGAGCTGGAGCTTGCCGCGCGGCGGGGCGTTGTGGCCGCCGGCGATCGGACCTTCCACGACGAAGCCCTGGATCCCGCCCGGCGACTTGCGCAGGAGCGCCTTGGCGAGGGTGGCGGCGGAGACGATCGGCAGGAAGGCGGGGCGGGGCAGGTCCGGCACGTCGTGGCCGAGTGCCTTGCCGAGCCCGATCGAACCTGGGTCGAACTTGAGCTCGAACGTCCGATCGCCGGCCTCCTGGACGTCGAGGCGCAGAGACACGTCGAGATGGTGGCTGAGTCGATCGAGGACGTCCGGGATCTCGATCGGGATGCCCGCGCCCATGAGGACGACGTCGACGTCGGCCAGCATCGCGCCGTACAGGCTGGGCAGCGTCGGCAACTGGATCTTCTCGAGGTAGTTGATGCCCACGACGCCAGCGTGGCCTTCCTTGGCGAGGAAGACCTCGACGAAGTTGGCCAGGACGATCAGCTCGTTCCGGTCCACCTTCAGCGGCGCCCGAAGCAGCGGCGCGAGCTTGTAGCGGGCGCCCTTGTGCGTTCCGCTCGCGTCGCCACCTTCCCGGAAGTACTTGTCCAGGACGGACCGGACGATGGCCTGCGACGGGAACGCGGCCATCGCGCGGCGGGCGTGCCCATCCGGATCGCCGTCCCACAGCTTGCGCACGAGGATCGAATCGAGCGCCGTCCCCGACACGACCCCCAGCTGTCCGAGGCGGGACACTTCGCGGGCGAGGGTCCAGCTGGACACGCCGGCGCCCATCCCGCCCTGGATCAGTCGTGGCA
>CAZOHT010000025.1:0-14830 GCA_964579825.1 uncultured Anaerolineaceae bacterium | reverse complement strand
GCGAGGGTCCAGCTGGACACGCCGGCGCCCATCCCGCCCTGGATCAGTCGTGGCAGCACGGTCGGCGGTCTCCCTGGGCGTCGGCGGTCGGCAGACCCGGACGGGCCTCTGATCGGACGGTACGAGCGGAGACGGCGGGCGGTCCCGTGCCATTCGGCCCGGCTTCGATGGACCACTCGCCACACGTCGCGCTATCATGCGCGGACTTGCAGACTGCATAGACTTTATGCGTCGCAACCCGGAGGTCGACCCGTGGACGCCCAGGAGATCAAGACCGCCGTCGCCCACCAGGACGCGGCCCGCGCCGCGGCCGAAGCGCCGTTCGTCAACCCCTCCGATCCATCGAAGGCGCTCGGGCCGGATGGACGCCCGGCGGTCAGCCGTCGTGCCCCGATCTGGGCGGACGTCCCGGATGAGCAGTGGAACGACTGGCGTTGGCAGCTTAGTCACCGCGTCAACGACCTGGCCGAGATCGAGCAGATCCTGAACCTGACCGATTCCGAGCGTGAGGGCCTGTCCGTCCCGGATCGGTTCCGGGTCGACATCACGCCGTACTTCATGAGCCTGATCGACCCGGACGATCCCAACGACCCGATCCGCCTGCAGGTCATCCCGACCGCGGAGGAGCACGGCGCGTTCACCGGCATGATGGAGGACTCGCTCGCCGAGGACCGCCACTCCCCGGTCCCGGGCCTCGTCCATCGCTACCCGGACCGCGTCCTGATGCTGGTCACGACCCAGTGCGCGAGCTACTGCCGCTACTGCACGCGGTCGCGCATCGTGGGCGACCCCACCCAGAACTTCAACAGCCGTGACCACGAGGCCCAGCTGGAGTACCTGCGCCGGACGCCGCAGGTCCGTGACGTCCTCATCTCCGGCGGCGACGGCCTGACCCTGGCGCCGAAGCTGTTCGAGAAGATCCTGCGCGGCCTGCGCGAGATCCCGCACATCGAGATCATCCGGATCGGCTCGCGGGTGCCGGTCTTCCTGCCGCAGCGCATCGACGACGAGCTGTGCGAGATGCTGCAGAAGTACCACCCGCTGTGGATCAACCTGCACTTCAACCACCCGAACGAGATCACGCCCGAGGTCTCGCGCGCCGTCGACAAGCTGACCAAGGCCGGTCTGCCGGTCGGCAACCAGAGCGTGCTGCTCGCCGGGGTGAACGACTGCGTCCACATCCAGCGCTCGTTGGTCCACAAGCTGGTCGCGAACCGGATCCGGCCCTACTACCTGTACCAGTGCGACCTGGTCGAGGGGTCCGGGCACTTCCGGACGCCGGTCGGCAAGGGCCTCGAGATCATGGAGGGCCTGCGCGGCCATACCTCGGGCTACGCGGTGCCGACGTACGTGATCGACGCACCCGGTGGCGGCGGCAAGATCCCGGTCATGCCCAATTACCTGATCAGCTACAGCGATCACAAGGTGGTGCTGCGCAACTACGAGGGCTACATCACCACGTACGAGGAACCCGCCACGTACCAGCAGCACGACAAGGCGGCGTGTGCGTATTGCCAGCACGAGCGCCCGGAGCCGGGTCAGTCCGGCATCCTGGGCTTGCTCGAGGGCGAGCGGATGTGGATCGAACCGCGAGGCTTCCAGGAGACCCACTCGCGCGGCAACACCGAGGCGCACCGGCTCCAGGACCCCTCCAAGTGGGTCCCGTTCGGCGTCGGGGCGATCGAGGGGACCGCGGGCGAGGCACTCCCCGTGCTGCAGGCCGGCGACCTGACCGAGACGCCGCAGCCCGAGCCGGAGTTCGCGCCCGGCGAGGAGCCACGCCCCCGCGAAGGCGAACCGACCGCGTCGGCCCACGGGGAGCTGCTCTAGCTCCTCACCAACGCAGGGTGACGGCGGCGTAGCGGACGGGGGAGCCCCGTCAGCCCGCCCACGTGGGCCTTCGCCACCTGGATATCGACGCCATCGCTATGGTGACGGCTTCGGGCCGGTCTTCGGCTCCAGGCGAGTCAGATCGGGGAGCGCCGTGAGCACGATCCACGCACGACACGAAGCTCCGGAATGCCCCGGCTCCAGATAAGCGCGCGTGAAGCCCGGCTGGTAATGATGGCGTCGATATGCGACGACTCAGGCGCCCACCGGCCGTGATGACCGGCCTCCGCGAGGCCCAGGCGATCGCCGCGAATCTCGGCCGGGATGCGAAGGCGACCAGGAAGCGACGGCGGCTCACGCAAGCCGACCTCGGCCGCCTCGTCGGCTTGGGCCAATCGGAGATCAGCCACCTGGAGCGTGGGAACGGAGCGCGGACCTCGATCGAGACCTGGATCGCCATCGGGATCGCGATGCGACGACCCATCTCGATCGGCTTCTCCCGGGACGTGGTCGATCCCGATCTCCATGACGCGGGCCATCTCGCGGCGCAGGAACTCACCCTCCAGCTGACCGCGCGCGGCGGTTGGCACGGACGCTTCGAGGCGCCAAGCGACCCCAGCGCCCCGCGCCACTCGACCGACATCGAGCTCTCCGCGCCGGACGGACGCCTCGTCCTCGTCGAGATCCGGAACCGGCTCGACGACCTGGGCGCCGCGGTTCGGTCCAGCGACCGCAAGCTGGCGGAGCTGGCCGGCCGGGAGGCGGCGTCCGCCTCGGTGTCCTCGTGCTGGCTCCTCGTCGATACGAGCGCCAACCGAGCGGTCGTCCGCCGGTATCCGGCGATCGTCCACGCGCGCTTCGGTGGGGCCTCCGCCGGATGGGTTCGCGCCCTGCTGACCGGAGCCGTCGCTCCGGCCCGCCCTGGCCTCGCCTGGATCGATCCCAGGTCAGGTCGGATCCGCCCGATGCGACATGGCAGCGTGGAGCGTCGAACCGCGATTCCCTAGACTCAGCCGATGCGCCGCGCGATCTTCTACGGCTGGGTCGTCGTCGCCGTCACGGCCGTGGTGGTCCTGCTGACGGCCGGCGTTCGCTCGGCGCCCGGGGCGTTCCTCCTGTCGATGACGGACGAGCCGGGCTGGACCACGGCCTCGGTCTCGTTCGCGGCCGCGATGGGCCTGGTCGTGTTCGGACTTGCCGGGCCGATCTCGGGCTGGCTCATGGGCCGGATCGGGGTGCGCAACGTCGTCCTGCTGAGCCTGGCCATCACGAGCGCCTCGCTCGTCGCGTCGAGCCTCGTCCGCGAGGTCTGGCAGTTGGCCTTGTTCTTCGGCCTGCTGGCCGGGCTGGGCACCGGGCTCGTGGCCAGCGTGCTCGGTCCGACGGTCGCGACCCGTTGGTTCATCAGGGATCGCGGTCTCGTGACCGGCATCCTGGGCGCCAGCAACAGCACCGGGCAGCTCGTCTTCTTCCCGCTGCTGACGGCCCTCGCGGTCACGGCCGGCTGGCGAGCCGGCGCCATCCTGCTGGCGCTCCTGACGGTCGCGCTCGTCGTGCCCGTCCTGCTCTGGGTCCGGAACGACCCCGCCGACGTCGGCGAGCGCCCGCTTGGCGCGGTCGAGGGTGAGATCGCCCACGTCCCGCCGCCAGATCGCGGGATCATGCGTCGCGCCGTCCGCACGCCCGACTTCTGGTTCCTCGCCGGGACGTTCTTCGTCTGCGGTGCCACGTCGAATGGCCTCATCGGCCAGCACTTCATCCCGCACGCCGTGGATCACGGATTCACCGCCGTGGCCGCGTCCGGCGCGCTCGCCGTGATGGGCGTGTTCAACTTCGTCGGCACGATCGCGAGCGGCTGGCTGACCGACCGCTGGGACCCGCGCAAGCTGCTGCTGATCTACTACACCTTCCGCGGCCTCTCGCTGTTCCTCGTGCCGTTCATCCACGACACGATGTCGATCGGTGCGTTCGCGGTCCTGTTCGGCCTGGACTACATCGCCACGGTCCCGCCGACCGTCGCCCTCGTCGCCGACCGGTTCGGGCAGCGCAACGTCGGGGTCGTGTACGGCTGGGTGTTCGCCTCGCACATGATCGGGGCGGCCATCGCGGCGTGGGCCGCCGGCGTCGTCCGCGACAGCGTCGGCGACTACGCGGCGGCCTTCGTGGCGGCTGGCTGGATCGCGATCATCGCGGGCTTCGCGGCCCTGGGTATCAAACGGCCCGGGCAGCCACCGTCCGTGCTCGCCGAGCCCGCCACGACCTGACCCTGGGCGTCCCCGTCAGGCCGTCCGCTTCGCGTACCGCGCGTAGTAGTCGCTCGGCCCCTCGTCGGCCGCGTGATCCGGCGCGAACCGGTCGGGGTCGAAGGCGGCCAATCGCGCGGGCGCCACGCCCGCGACGAACCGTTCCGCCAGCAGCTCCGCGAGGTATGGGCCCAGGAGCATCCCGCGGCCGCTCCAGCCGTTCGCCTGCCACCAGCCGTCGAGCTGCGCGGTCGGGCCGACGAGCGGCTGGTGATCCGGGCTGACGTCGTACATGCCGCCCCACTGGCGGATGACCGAGACGTCGGCGAGCGCGGGCGCCTTGCGGGTCATGAGCGTCGCGGTCCGCCGGAGGAAGTCCCACGAGGAGGCCTGGTTGACGCCTGACGGTTCGTCGGGGTCCACCGCGCCCATGACGATCTCGCCGCGCAGCGTCTGGTTGAACCAGCCCTCGCTCGGTCGGTAGAAGGTCACCGCCGCCTCGATCGAGCGCTGCACGGGCGCCGTCACCAGCACTTCCCGTCGGATGGGCCGGTTGGGGGCCGACACGCCGGCCATGGCATTGAGCTCCGTGGACCACCCATCGGTGGCGTTCAAGACCGCGCGCGTCGCGATCCGACCCCGGTCCGTGACGACGGCCGTGACCCGCCCACCGTCGCGCTCGATCGCCTGCACCGTGGTTCGGGCGTGGATCCGCACGGGCGTGCGAGCCAGGTGCTCGAGGTGCGCCCAGACGACCGCGTCGTGGTGGACGATCGCGTCGTCGTGGAGGACAGAACCGGCGACCGGCTCACCGCCTCGAAGGATGGGGAGCCGCCGGAGCGTGTCGTCGGGTGACAGGAGCTGGCTGGCCACCCCGATCCGGTGATGCATGTCGACGATCGGACGCATCCGTTCGACCTCATCGGCCTCGTACAGGACCCAGGCGTAGCCGAGTCGGTAGAACAGGACGTTGAACCCGAGCTCCTCGCCCATCCGGTCGTACTTCGCCTGGCACGCGAGTGCGACGTGGGTCAGCTCCTCGGTGAGCTGCATCGCCCGGATCCGGGCGACGTTCCGACCGGTCGCGCCACCGCCCGGGTAGCCGCGCTCGACGATGACGATGTCGCCGACGCCGCGCGCCGCCAGCTCGCGGGCGAACGCGAGGCCGGCGATCCCGGCCCCGACGATGACGACGTCCGCCGTCGACGGTAGGGGACCCTGGTCGAGCAGGTCGCCGGCGCCGACCATCAGGCGTCGACCGCCGCTTCCGGCAGGGCCGCCTTCGGGTCGGTGGCGATCAGGTCGCCGAGCCGCACCGGGCGAAGGGGTGGCCGCGCGGTCGGAAGGGCGACGGTCTCGCGGTCAGCGCCGGCGGCCGCGAGGCAGGCGAACGCCTGGAGGCAGTACGTCCCCTGGCACGGGCCGGTCAGGGCGCCGGTCCGACGCTTGATGAGCTCCGGATCGGCATAGCCGGCCGTCTGCTGGTCGAGAACCTCGCCGGCGCGGACGTCCTCGCAGAAGCAGACCATGGCGTCGCGGGCGACCGAGCCGGGTCCGGCCGCGTGCCGATGGCCGAGGCCGGCCGGCTGACCAGCGCCCACCGCCGAACGTCCGGCCGCGGAGCCCACCACGCGGAGCGACGGCACGGTACTGCGTCCCTCTCCGTCGAGCACCGGCACGAGCGTGTCGCCGCGCCGCTCGACCGCCGCACCCGTCGCGAGCACCAGGTCCAGGTTCGGACTGCGATCGCCGAAGACGACCAGATCGACCCGGTGTCGAGCCCGCGTCCCGTCGACCTCGACCTCGGCGCCGGTCACGTGCCGTCGTCCACGGATGGCGCGAAGGGCACCGCCGGGGACGGGCCCGATGACCGTCGAACCTCCATGCCGCAGCCGCTCGGCCGCCATCGCGAGGTCCCGGCCGTCGCCCACCAGGAGCGCCCGTTCGCCCGGCACGACCCCGAACCGGTCCACCAGCATCGAGACGGTCCGCGCGGCCATGACGCCCGGTCGATCGGCACCCGGGACGAGCGGCACGCGCTCGACGGATCCCGTGGCGGCGATCACGGTCGCGGCTCGGATCTCCAGATGGACGTCGGCGCCGATCGCCGCGACCATCCCGTCGTACCAGCCGGTCGCTGCGGTCCGGGTCAGGACCTCCACCCCGGCCGTGGCCGCGCGCGCTGCCAGCCTCTCGATCGTCCCTTCTGCCCGGTCCGCCCCGACCTCGACGCACCAGCTCCCGCCGAGCTCCGGCTCCGCCTCGACCAGGACGACCCGGGCGCCACCCTCGGCCGCCTCGATCGCCGCCAGCAGCCCGGACCGACCGCCACCCACGACCAGCACGTCCGTCGAGATCGACCGCATCCAACGACCCGCCGGGAAGGGCATCCCGGTCCGGTCGGCGACGCGCAGTCGCCCGCGCCCGCCGAACCAGCGCAGCACGTCCAGGTACCGCTTGCGGAGCCGGCGCGGCCGCAGGAATCGATGGTGATAGAACGTCGGTGGGATCCAGCGGGACCCGACCCCGACCAGCGACAGCAGGTCGCGCGAGACGGTCGGCAGCGCATGCTCGCCCTGGGCGACCAGTCCGGACCGGACCGGCACGCGGCAGGAGCGGACGCTCGGCACGCCGTCGACCTCGCACTCGCACCAGCCGCACTGACCGGTCGAGCACATGAGGCCGCGCGCCCGATGGAACCGGAACGACCGCGACAGGATGGGCCGTCCGGCGGCGAGCAGGCTGACGGCGAGCGGCTCGCCGTCGATGCCCTCGATCTCGCCCCCGTCGAACGTGAACCGGACCGACGGCCCCGACGCGGCCCCAGGGATCCGCCGCGCGGTCACGTCAGCGGATGTGGAAGGTCGGCGAGCTGTCGATGCAGACGCGCTTCGACTCGAGGTAGGCGTCGAGGCCCTCCATCCCGAGTTCGCGCCCGATGCCGCTCTGCTTGACGCCGCCGAACGGGCTCTCGGCGAGGCGGACGTAGTGGGTGTTCACCCAGACATCGCCGACGCGCAGGCGCCGCGCGACTCGGATGGCCCGGTCGAGGTCGCTCGTCCAGACGGCGCTGCCGAGGCCGAACTCGTTGTCGTTGGCGAGCGTCAGCGCCTCGTCCTCCGTGTCGAACCCGATGATCGACAGGACCGGCCCGAAGATCTCCTCCCGGGCGATCGACATCGTCGGTTCGACGTCGTCGAAGATCGTCGGCTCCATCCAGGATCCGCCCGCCCACTCCCCGCCGACCTGCGAGCCGCCGAGGACGAGCGTCGCGCCCTCCGACCGGCCGCGTTCGACATAGCCGAGCACCCGATCGAGCTGACGCCGCGAGACCATCGGCCCGAGCTGCGTGTCCTCGTCGAGCGGCATCCCGACGCGCAGGGCCCGGGCTCGTTCCATGAGCCCCTCGAGGAATCGGTCCTTGATCGACCGCTCCAGGAGCAGCCGCGATCCGGCGGTGCACGACTGACCGGCGTACAGGAAGATCCCGACCGACACGGCGTCCATCGCCTTCTCGAGGTTGGCGTCGGGGAAGACGATGACCGGCGCCTTGCCGCCCGCCTCCAGCGACACGCGCTTGAACGTCCGGGCGCCCAGCTCCATGAGACGACGGCCGATCTCGCTGCTGCCCGTGAAGCTGATCTTGTCGACGCGCGGGTCGCTCGCCAGCGCCTCACCGACGACATCGCCCGCCCCGACGACGCCATTGGCGACGCCCCTGGGCAGTCGCTCGAGGCGGTCGAGCAACTCGAAGATGGCCATCGAGGACGCCGGCGTGTCGCTCGCCGGCTTGAGCACGAACGTGCAGCCGGTCGCGATGGCCGCGCCGATCTTGCGCAACGGCAGGTCCACCGGGTCGTTCCACGGCGTGATGAGGCCGCACACGCCGACCGGCTCCTTGAGGATGAAGTTCAGCAGGTGGTTCGGCGCCGACGCGGTCACCTCGCCGCGGATCATCCGGGCCGCCGCCGCATAGAACTCGATCCGGTCGATGGCCGGCGCGATCTCGCGTTCGCGGACGTAGCGGATCGGCTTGCCCATCTCGATCGAGACCAGGCGCGCGAGCGGCTCGGCTTCCGCCCGAAGCAGGCCGGCGAGTTCCATGAGGATCGAGGCACGCTCGCGCCCGGACGTGGCGGCCCACGCCCCGTCGTCGAACGTCCGGCGCGCGGCGGCGATCGCTGCGTCGAGGTCGTCGAGGCCGGACAGCGGCGCGATGGCCACCAGGTCGCCGTTCGACGGGTCGCGGCTCTCGATCGTCGCGCCGGATGCGGCCTGGTGCCACCCGCCGTCGATGTAGTTGGCGACGGTGATCACGCTGGAAGCGGTCTGGGTCATCGGGTCCCTCGGATGCTGGCGATGGTCAGGTCGAGGGCGGTCCCCAGGAGGTCCTCCTCGATGGTCAGGGGCGGGCAGAGCTTGATGACGTTCTCGAAGGAGCCACCGACGCCGAGCACGACACCCCGCTCGAAGGCCGCGTGGCGGATGGCCGCCGTCCGGGCCGGATCCGGCGTACGCGATCCGCGGTCCGTGACGATCTCGATGCCGATGAACAGGCCGAGTCCACGGACCTCGCCGACGTCGGGCGCGTCCGACAGCTCGGTCTGGAGGCGCTCCAGCAGCGAGGCGCCGAGTCGCGCGGACCGCTCGGCCAGGCGCTCATCGGTGAGGACGCGGATCGCCGCCGAGCCCGCCGCGAGGTGGACGGCATTCGCCATGAACGTGGAGGTGTGCGTGCCCGGCGACCAGTGCGACATGAACGCCGCGCGACCGACGACCGCGGAGACCGCCAGTCCGCCGCCGATGCCCTTGCCGGCGGTCATGAGGTCCGGCACGACGCCCCAGTGCTCGCACGCCCACGTCCGCCCGGTCCGCCCGAAGCCGCACTGGACCTCGTCGAAGATGAGCACGATCCCGTGGCGATCGCACAGCTCGCGCAGGCCGGCCAGGAACCCGTCCGGCGGGATGACGATGCCGCCGTTGCCCTGGACGGACTCCACGACGATGGCGGCCGGCAGCCCGATGCCCGACGCCGGGTCCTCGATGGCGTGGCGGACCAGGGCGAGCGCCCCAGCCCCGGCATCCGCGTCCGGGCCGAGCGGCCAGCGGTAGGTGTACGGATAGGGCAGGAAGTGGGCATCGGGGGCGATGCCCGCGGCGTCACGGAACCGGGTCTTGCCGTTCAGCCCGATCACGCCGCTGGACCGGCCGAGGTAGCCGCCGGAGAACGCGATCACCTCGTGGCGGCCGGTCAGGGTCCGGGCCAGCTTGACGGCCGTGTCGTTCGCGTCCGATCCACTGAGGCCCAGCAGGACGCGGTCCAGGCCGGGTGGCGCGATCGCCACGAGGGCTTCCTCGAACTCGACCCGCACCTCGCTGCCGGAGCCGGACGAGACGTGCCCGACCCGCCCGACCTGGTCGCGGACCGCGGCCGTGACCGCCGGATGCGAGTGGCCGATCGTGGCCGCGGCGAAGCTCCCGGCCAGGTCGACGTATCGGTTGCCGTCGGGGTCGGTCAGGATCGAGCCGAGCGCCGACTCGACGACCAGGGGCGGTTCGGTGCCGCCCGTACGCGGTCCGGCACCCTCGACGGCGCGCATCCGCTCGATGACTGCGCTGGCGCGAGGCCCCGGGTAGGGCGTGCCGACGAGCGGCCCGGCGACGTCGGTCTGGGTCATGTGTCCATCGCATAGACATGGCGGCCATCGATGACGACCGCGACCCCATCGAACTCGATCGTCGGCTCCATGACCATGCCGTCGAGGTGGACGTCGCACTCGACCGTGCCGCCGTACTCGTTCGCCGAATCGCCCAGGGCGATGTGGACGGTCCCGAACGCCTTCTTGGCCTCGGTGATCTCGTCGGCGATGCGGGCCGCCGGGTTGAGCCCGATGCCGATCTCGCCGATGTTGTCCGCGTCGCGGATGTCGGCCACGATCGCGCGGAGGCGGTCGGCCGATGGGCCGCCCTCGATGGCGACGGCGCGACCGTCACGGATCGTGATCGTGACCGGGGCCTCCAGGGCGCCAAGGTCCGAGGCGACGCGTTCCCAGACGACGACGCCCTGGGTCGTGCCCTCGATCGGTGGGAGGGAGACCTCGCCTCCGGGCAGCGCGGAGACTTCGCCCGGGTTACGACAGATCCCGGTCAGCCAGGCCATCGGGGCTCGTCCCGCGACCGTCGCTCGCAGATCCGTGCCGGCCGGGGAGGTGATCCGGACCTCGCGGGTCACGCGCCACAACGCGGCCAGGGTCTCGGCCCGCCGCCGGACCGCCACGAAGTCCGCGGTCATCGCGCCGTTCCGCCAGGCATCGGCGCGATACGGGGCATTGAAGACGCCACGAGCTCCGGCGTGCTGCGCCGCCGCCTTGGCCGTCGTGTGATACAGGGACGTGCTGGCGGCGCACAGGACGACATCCGCAGCGGCCATGGCGGCTGCGGCGGGGGCCGGTGGCTCCGTCCCGCTCCGGGCCCGCGGCGCGATGGTCACCACGACCGGGTCCCCGCCCCGATCGAGCGTCGCGCGCGCGAGCTCGGTCGGGATCTCCGGGTCCGTGCGGGTGTCCACGACGATCGCGAATCGCTCGCCCGGGGAGATGCCCAGGTACGGCCCGACGACGCGATCCGCGATCTCCGCGACGGTCGCGGTGTCGCCCGATCCCGCGGCGCTCGCCGCGACGCCCGTCGCGCTCGCTCCTTCGGTCACGGGCGGCTCTCCACCGCTTCGAGATCGATCAGGCGATAGCGTCGGAGGACCTCGTCGGCCTCGGCCGCGTCGTGCTGGTCGTGGCGCTGGTAGAGACCCACCCGGCTGATGGTGTACTTGCCCATCTTGTGGAGGTCGGCCAGCGTCTCGGCCGCCTTCAGCGCCAGCAGGTTCGGGTTGAGGATCGGCAGGTCGCCATGGCGACCGGTGGCCATGATCTCGCGCTCCAGGCAGCCGCCGATGATCGTGCAGCCCAGGATGATGACCTCGGCCTGGTCCTCCTTGAGGGCCTGGAGGCAGGCCGCCGCGGCGTCGTCGGCGACCGCCGTCGTGTCCTCGATCATGTCGGTCACGTACCAGTCGATGCAGCGCACGCCACGGCAGTTGTTCGCGCCGTGGATCCGGACCAGATCCTCCAGCCACGGCCGCGCCTTCGCGTGGTCCGTGACGACCGTGAACGAGTGCCCGAAGTACGAGGCGTGGTTCATCGCCGCCTCGAGCGGACCGACGACCGGGATGTCGACGAGTTCACGGGCGACGCGGACGCCCGGGTCGTAGCAACAACCGACCACCACCGCGTCGTAGCCCGCGGCCTCCAGCCGGCGGACCTCGTCGAAGATGGCCAGCTGCATGAGATGCATCGGGTAGTAGTAGTCGATGTTCTTCGGGACGCCCTCGAGGTGGATGACGTCCACCGAGGTCCCGGCGGCGGCGTACGGGACCAGGGTCTCCTCGATGATCGCATCGAACGCCTCCGTGCCGAATGGGTTGATGAACGCGATCCTGCGGGCCACGGCTGACTCCACTACCAGTTCCTCGCCGAATCCACGGCGACCAGGCTTGGTCGATCCGCGCGGAAGGCGGTCATGTCCAGGCTGGGTTCCGATCCGGTCACCAGGTCCGCCACGAGGCGGCCGGTCGTCGGCCCGGCGGCATTCCCGAAGATGTGCCCGGCGGCCACGATGAGGTCGTCGAAGCCGGGCGCCGGGCCGATGATGGGCAGGCTGTCCGCCGTCAACGGCAGGATCCCGGCCCAGGCCCTGGCGAACCGCGCCGCCTTCAGTTCGGGCAGCGCGGCGACCATGCCCTCCGAGACGAGCGAGATCCCGGCGAGGTCCGGCTGCCAGTCGAAGCCGAGGAAGTCCATGGCGATGCCGAGGAGGTACGAGCCGTCGGCGGTCTGGCAGGCCGATTCCAGCAGCGCCAGGCCGAGACGGTCCTCCAGGTCCGTGGCGAAGGTCTCGGTCCGGAACGTCGACAGGGCCTGGAAGATGGCGTACTGCTTGACCGCCGCCGGCCCGTACAGGAGGACGTCCAGGCGCGGTGGCATCGGCTCGGTCTGCACGACCTGGAGGCGCATCGGCCGGATGGCGAGGTCCAGGCCGAGTTGGGCGGCGAAGGATGGGCTCCAGGCACCGCCCGCGAGCACGACCTTGCCGGCGCTGATCGGGCCGATGTCGGTGTGGACGCGGGTGATCCGTCCGTCGGCGGTCTCGAAGGTCCGGGCCGAGGCGCCCTCCACGACCCGGGCGCCCGCTCGCTGGGCTGCGGCCGCGAAGGCCCGGACGTAGCGCGTCGGGTCCAGCTGGGCGTCGAGCGGGCAGAACGAGCCACCCAGGACCGTGTCGGGCAGGATCGGCGCCAGCTGGCGCGCCTGGTTCCCATCCAGCAGTTCCATCGGGACGCCGTCAGCCTGTCGGGCGGCCACGAATTCGCGCATCACCTCGCCCTGGGCCTCGGTCGTGTAGTAGATGAGGCCGCCGTTGGTGCGCAGGCCGAAGTCCGCACCGAGCTCCTCCGGCAGGCCCTCGAGCTCGTTCCGCGTGGGCATCACCAGGTCCAGCTCCGGGCCGACCCGGCGGGTGTGGACCCAGATGTACCCGAGGTTCCGGCCGGTCGCCCCGGACGCCAGGCGGTTCGCCTCGAGCAGGGTCACGTCCACGCCGCGCTTGGCCAGGTGGTACGCCGATGCCGCACCGACGATCCCGCCGCCGACGATCAGGACATCCGTGGAAGTGGTCAACGCGTTCTCCCGTGCAGGCCCGTCTGGAGGCCTCCGACGCTACCAGTCGCGAGGCGCCGAGCGTATGGTGACGACCCACAAAAGACTGAGCTAACACTGTCGCTGACCCACTATCCTGTCCTGGATGCTGCACCCGGAGCGAGACCAGCTCAGCCGACTGCTGGCGACGGCCCGCCGCGTGGCCGAGTCGCTCGACCTCGACACCGTCCTGACCTCGATCGTCGAGGACGCGACCACCCTCCTCGGGGCGGACAGCGGCGACATCCTCCTGCTGGATCGCGAGGCGAACGTCCTGCGCGTGGTCGCCGTCGCCAACTTCGAGCCGGACATGCTCGGCTTCGAGCTGCCCTTCGGCGAGGGCGTCTCGACGCAGGCGATGCTTGCCCGACGCACGATCCAGGTCGACACCTACGGCGCGTACGAGCATCGCGCCCGAGCGCTCGATCGCTACGACTTCGGGGCGGTGCTGTGTGCGCCGCTCATCTTCCGCGGCGACGCCATCGGCACCATCAACGTCCACGCTCGCGCCGACCAGCGCAGCTTCCCGGCGGACGCCGCGGACATCCTTGGCGCGTTCGCGGCCCACGCGGCGATCGCCATCGACCACGCGCGGCGCTACGAGAACGAGGTCCGGCTGGGCCGCGACCTGGCCGCCTCGAACCGCGACCTGGCGCGGTCGCTGGCCGTCCAGCAGCAGCTCGCCGAGGCGGTCCTTGCCGGGACGGGACCTGCCGGCATCGCGGCCGTCCTCGCCGAGCATCTGGGTCGGCAGGTCGTCATCGAGGACCACCTGCGCCGACCGATCGCCGGCGCCGAGCCAGGTGGCGGTGTGGGATGGCGAGATCTGCTCGACGAGGCCGAAGCATCGAGTCCGCGCTTCACCGCCGCGATCCGGGTCGGCGTCGAGGTCGTCGGCTTTCTCGTCCTGTCACTCGGTGACGACCTGCAGCCGACGGATCGGGCACTCGTCGACGTGGCGACGACAGGGGTCGCGCTCGAGTTCGCGAAGGCGCGTGCCGCGGCCGAGGTGGAGGAACGACTCCGTGGGGAGGCGGCGACCGACCTCCTGACCGGGTCGTATGCCGACGAGGACACGATCGCGGCACGAGCGGCACGGCTGGGCTACGACCTGGCCGAGCCACGGGACGTACTGGTCATCGATGGGGCGGTCGACGACCTGGATGGGCCGGTGGGCGTCGGCCCGGGCGACGGGTTCGCCGTCCTGCCACTGATCCGTGAGCGACTGGCGTCACGTGCCCCGCGCAGTCTGGCGGTCGAGATGGACGGGGTCGTAGTCGTCATGGCCGGCGTCCGCGGGCGACCGTCGCGGGACACGGCCGCGCTCGCCGAAGATCTCCGGGCGACACTCGAGTCGGTCGTCGGTCCGGGTGCGGTGACGATCGTGCCGGGCGAGCGGTGCGTTCGGCCGGACGACTACGCCCCGGCCTATCGCACGGCCCGTGAGACCTTGGACCTGATGCGCAAGCTGGGCCGTCGCGGCCTCGTCGTGGGTGCGAGCGAGCTCGGGTCGTTCGCCCTGTTGCTGAAGGTCAGTTCGCGCGACGACCTCGAAGCGTTCGCGACGCAGACGCTGGCGCCGCTGGTGGACCACGATGGGGCCAAGGGCGGCGACCTCCTGACGACCCTGCGGATCTACCTGGAGGAGGGTCGGTCGCAACGGCGCGTGGCCGCCCGGCGGTTCATCCACGTCAACACCGTCGTCTACCGGATCCATCGGATCGAGGAGCTGCTCAAGGTGGATCTCGACGACCCGGCGACCGTGTTCGACCTGACCCTGGCATTCCGCATCCGGGACCTGCTCGGCAACGGCGCGTAGACTCTCCGCCTGATGGCGAAGAAGAAGGGTTCGATCGGGACGGTGATCGGTGGCGCGCTGGTCGGCCTCGACCACATGATCATGCGCACGACCCGGCCGCCGGCCGAGCAGGTCGAAAGCGCGAAGCCGCCGCGGGCGATCCCCGCCGATGACGGCGGCATCCTCGACATCGGGATGCCGGAGCTCGAGCC
>CAZOHT010000024.1:30009-48035 GCA_964579825.1 uncultured Anaerolineaceae bacterium | reverse complement strand
CGACGCCGCGCGAGGGGGCAGGGCCTCGTCGAGTTCGCCATCAGCATCACGATCTTCCTGACGATCCTCATCGGCATCGTGGACCTGGCCCGCGGGGTCTACACCTTCAACGGCGTGTCGGAGGCGGCGCGCGAGATCGCCCGCGAGACGAGCGTGCATGTCGGTACGGGCGGCCTCGGTGCCAGCTCCGAATCGGTCGCCATGGTCGCCACCCAACGCGGGCTCGTGCCGGGTCTCAGCGTCTCGTCCTATACCTGCATCGACCTCGCCGGCGCCACCGTTGCCGGGTCCTGCCGGCCGGGCGACTGGGTCAGGGTGGCCGTGGCCGCGCCGTTCCAGCCGGTCCTTCCCTTCCTCGTCGCCCTCGGGCCGATCACCCTCACGTCAGTCAGCAGCGCGGAGATCCAATGATGCGCACGACCCCCGCGCCACCCGTCCACGCGGCGGCCACGGATCGGCAGCGTGGGCAGATCCTGGTCATCTTCGCCCTGTCCCTGGTCTCGCTCATCAGCCTCACCGGGCTCGCGCTCGATGGTGGCGCGACCTTCGCCCAGCGACGCGACCAGCAGACGTCGGCCGACCTGGCGGCCCTGGCCGGAGCCAACGACTACCTGATCAACAACAACGAGAGCCAGGCGATCGCGCGGGCGGAAGCCGTGGCGGCGTCCAACGGCTTCACGAGTGGCGTCGACGGCACGGTCGTGACGGTCGACATCGATACCACCAATGGCGTGGAGGTGTCCGTCGGCATCGACAAGCCACACCGAAACAGCTTCCTCGCGCTCGTCGGCATGCCGCAGTGGCAGGTGTCGACCAGCGCCAGCGCCCTGGCCGGCTTCCCGGACAGTGCCGCAGGCGCCGGGCCGTTCATCTTCTCCATCGGCGCGTTCGATAACGACGGGACGCCGCGCTACCAGACCGACACCGACTTCGGCGAGGGCAACGGCGATGTACCGGTCAGTGACCTCGACTTCGCCTGGACGAACTTCGGGACGGGCAACGTCAACACGAACGAGGTCCGCGACATCATCGACGGGACCACGACGATCAACAAGACGCTCGCGTACGGCGAGTACATCGGGCAGCACAACAACGGCAACCACACCGCCCTCTACGGCGATGTGAACACCCACCTGAGCGGACTGGACGTACCGGTCGCCGTCGTGGACTCGAACGGGAACTTCATGGGCTGGGCGACGTTCCATGTCAACAGCGCCAGTGGAGGCTCGAGCAAGCACATCAACGGGTACTTCGTGAGCTCGTTCGAGAGTGCCCGCTTGACCGTGGCCAGCTGCGCCGCGAACGCGTGCCCGCGCTACCTCGGGTCCTACGTCCTCAAGCTCAGCGACTGACGGCGTCCGCCAGGGCCGCGTCCACGATACGCGAGGTGTCCTCGAGCGTCCCGTTCGTCTCGATCACCCGTGTCACCACCGCCCGGGACCGGGCCACGAGGTCTCGCTGGGCTTCGATCCGTCGGTCGGCATCCCGGGCGTCTCCGCCGCGAGCCATGACCCGAGCACGCTGGACGTCCGCACGGCAATCCACGACCCAGACCTCGTCGACGAGTCCGACGTAGCCGCCATCCACCAGTCGGATCGCCTCCAGCACGACGGCCGGCGCGGCGGACTCGGACGCGGCCTCGAGTGCCGCGAGGATCCGCGGGCGGACGGCCGGATGGACGATCGCCTCCAGGTCCGCCAGGGCGACGGGGTCCGCGAAGACGATCCGTCCCAGGGCTCCGCGGTCCAGGCGCCCGTCCGGATCCACCAGTCCGGCTCCGAAGCGGGCGGCGATCGCCGCGACGGCCGGTTCGCCGGGCTCGGTGACCGCACGGGCCAGCCGATCCGCATCGATGACGATCGCCCCATGCGTTGCCAGGCGGGCCGCGACCGTCGACTTGCCGCAGCCGATCGGCCCGGTCAGGCCGATCCGCACGGGTCGCCCGGCCGTCGGTGCGGTCGTCGCGGTCCGAGGGTCCGCCGGGCCGGTCACGGTGCGCGCTCCTCCAGGTCCAGCCACGCATCCTCCGCCGCGGCGAGGGCCTGGCCGACGTCCGCCAGCTCGCTCGTGACGCGGCGCATCTCCACGTAGTTGGCCGCCACGGCGGGATCGCCCAGGGCGAGCTCGAGATGGCTCTTGCGCAGACCCAGCCTGGTGAGGTCCGCCTCGACGACGGCCCGCTGTCGACGGTAGGCGTCCTTGGACAGCTTCGGGCCGCGCTTGCCCTTCGCGGCCACTGGCGCCGTCGCCGGTGGCACCGGTTTCGGGCCACCTGCCGCTCGGCCGTTCGCGCCTGCCGCGTTCGTCGGTCCGCCACCGAGCCTCGCCGCCTGGGCGGCGAGGGCACTGGCGACCGTCCAGCCGCCGGCGACCGCCGTGCGCCAGGCCCGATAGCCGCCATCGAACCCGACCGCGCCGCCGTCGTCCACCACCCACAGCTTGTCGCACACCGTCTCGAGCAACCGCCGGTCATGGGACACGACCAGCAGCGTGGCGGGCGATCCGGTCATGAACGCCTCGATCGCCTCACGGGCGGGGATGTCGAGGTGGTTCGTCGGTTCGTCGAGGAGCAGCAGGTTCGATGGCTGGATCCCGAGGAGGGCCAGTTCGAGTCGCGACCGCTCACCGCCGGACAGCAGGCGGACTTCCTTGAGGACGTCGTCCCCTCGGAACAGGAACCGGGCGAGGTAGCTGCGGGCCTCGCCCTGGGTGACCGGATAGGCCCCGGTCAGGGCATCAAGGACCGTCGTCCCGACGATCGCCGCCTCGCGCAGCTGGGCGAGGTACCCCAGCTGCACCGCGTGGCCGAACGTCAGCGAGCCGTCGAGCGCGGGCAGGTCACCGGCGATCGTGCGGAGCAGGGTCGTCTTGCCCGCGCCATTTGGCCCGACGATGCCGATCCGCTCACCGCGCTGGGCGGCGAGGAACGGGGCGCGGGCGACGATCCGAGCCTCGGTCGCCGGCGACCCGTCCGCGGCCATCGCGCCGCGACCCGGCAGGTAGCCGACCGCGAGGGCCTCCGCCCGGACGACGATCTCGCCCGATCGAGACGGGCCGGCCCCGGCCAGTGACGCGGCCGGGATGGCCAGCTTGCGGCCGGCTTTCGGGGCCTCCTTCTGTTCGGCCTGCAGCCGTTCGAGTCGGGCCTCGTGCTCATGCATCTTGCTGAACTTGCGGTGGCTCCGATAGCGCTGGATCAGCTCACGCTCCCGGGCGATCTGCTCGGCGTGCGTCTCGACATCCTTGACCGTCCGCGCATCACGTTCCTCGCGCTGGCGGTGGTACGAGCTGTAGTCGCCACGGAACGCCGTCAGGCGCCGGTCGCGCAGTTCCCAGACCCGGGTGACCGTCGCGTCCAGGAAGGCTCGGTCATGCGAGGCGACCAGGAGCGACCCGGCCCGTCGGCGGAGGTGCTCCTCGAGCCACTCGAGCGCGTCGAGATCCAGGTGGTTCGTCGGTTCGTCCAGCATCAGGAGGTCCGGATCGGCGATGACCAGTCGCGCGAGCGAGGCCCGGGTCTGCTCTCCGCCCGACAGGGCGGTCGGTGGCTTGGCCCACTCGTCGCGCGCGAACCCGAGCCCGCTCAGCGCCGAGTCCACGCGCTGGTCCAGCGTGTAGCCGCCGAGCACGTCGAAGCGGTGCTGCAGGTCGGCGTACCCAGGTTCGGTGACCCGGCCGTCGCGCTCGAAGGCCGCCAGCTCGTCGGCCATCCGGTCCAGGTGGGCCGCGCCCGTCCGGACCGCGATCCGCAGGTTCGGCGATGCCATGAAGGCCTCGTCGAAGTGGGCCTCCTGGGCCAGCAGTCCGACGGTCAGCCCCCGCTTGCGATGCACCTCACCCCCGTCCGGTTCGGCGCGTCCAGCGGCGATCCGCAGCAGCGTCGTCTTGCCGGCGCCGTTCGGCCCGACGAGCCCGATCCGGTCACCCAACGCGATGGACGCGTCGATGCCATCGAGGATGACGAAGGTGCCCACCTCGCGCGTGACCCCGGTCAGCCGCAGGATGCTCACGTGCCGCGGGCCATGCTGTCGCGAGCCGCCGCTCGCCGGGTCGCGGCCGCGCGCTTGGTCCGTTCCGTCCGGCGGCGGCGGGCGGCCAGCTCGGCTTCGGCGGGCGTTCGCCCGACGCTCCCCTCCCCGTCCAGTTCCGTCCAGCGACGGCCGCGCCGGACGCCGCCGCCGGTCTGGGTCCGCAGGATCGCCTTGGCGCTGGCCCGATCCGCCCGCGACAGGCGCTGGCACCACGAGCAGAAGTGCGTCGAGCGGGCGCCGACGACGATCCGCTTGATCGGCCGTCCGCAGCGCGGGCACGGCTCGCCCGTCCGCTGGTAGACCTCGAGCCGCTCCTGCATCGAGCCGTCACCGTCGGGGGCCGTGTAGTCGTCGATGGAGCTGCCCCGCCGTTCGACCGCCTCGGCCAGGATCGACCGGATGGCGTCGTACAGGTGGCGTTCGTCCGGCGGCCTGAGCGACGCGGCGGATCGCAACGGGTGGAGCCGGGCGGTCCACAGCGCTTCATCGGCGTAGATGTTCCCGACCCCCGCCAGGAACGACTGGTCGAGGAGGAGTGGCTTGAGGCGTCCCTTGCGGCGGCGGATCAGCCGGCGGAAGTCCCGCACGGTGAAGTCCGGATCGAGCGGCTCCGGCCCGAAGTCGCCGAAGACCGATGCGCCCCCGACCTCGGTGACCAGCTCGCCGGTCACCGGGTCGCGCCCATACAGCCCGATCTTGCCGAACTTGCGGATGTCGCGGAACCGGATCTCCCGACCATCCGCCAGTCCCAGCACGAGGCGCACGTAGCGGTCGACCGGGACGTCCGCCGGCACGACGAACAACTGACCGGTCATCTTCAGGTGGATCGTGAGGGCGGCATCGCCCGAGAGCTCGATGACGACCAGCTTGGCCCGCCGCCCGACCGCCTCCACCCGTCGACCGGCGACGGCGTCGGCGAACGCGTCGGGCGTGTGCGTCTTCAGCGTGCGCGCCCACGGGCAGCGGGCCCCCACGATGATCGCGCCCACGATGCGTGGACGCAGGTCGCGCGCGACCGTCTCGACCTCGGGTAACTCGGGCACGGCGCGACCCTACCCGGCGACGGGCGCGGCGGGCGCCTCGAGATCCGGGGCCTCGTCAGCCTCGGCGGCGATCGCGTCGGCGCGGGTCAGCGGGGTCATCGTGTCCCAGTCGTCGCCGACCTTGATATCGACCGTCAAGGGCACGTTCAGCGGCAGCGCGGACTCCATCGTCTCGCGCAGGATGGGGACGAGGCGCTCCACCTCGTCGCGCGGCACCTCCAGCAGGAGCTCGTCGTGGACCTGCAGGAGCGGCCGCGCCCGGAAGCCGCCGGCCAGGAGCTGCTCGTCGAGGTGGATCATGGCGATCTTGACGATGTCGGCCGCCGTCCCCTGGATGGGCATGTTGATGGCCATCCGCTCGCCCGCGGCGCGCAGGGTCGGATTGCGGGCCGCAAGCTCCGGGATCTGGCGCTTGCGGCCGAGCAACGTCGTGACGTAGCCCTGGGTCCGCGCCTGTTCCTTGATCGCGAGCATGTAGTAGCTGATCCCCGAGTACGTCGCGAAGTAGGTGTTGATGAACGCCTGGGCCTCGGCCCGGGGGATGTTCGCCCGCTCGGACAGACCGAAGTCGCTCAGGCCATAGGCGATCCCGAAGTTGACCATCTTGGCCATCGAGCGCTCGCCCAGCGTGACGTCTGCCGGGTCCTTCTTGAGCACGAGGGCGGCCGTCTCCCGGTGGAGGTCCGCGCCACGAGCGAACGCGTCACGCAGGTGCTCGTCGCCCGATACGTGGGCGAGGATCCGCAGCTCGATCTGGCTGTAGTCGGCCGCGACGAGAGTCAGGTCCGGGGCACCCGCCACGAACGCGCGACGGATCCGCCGGCCGAGCGGCGTCCGGATCGGGATGTTCTGGAGGTTCGGGTCCGACGAGGACAGACGACCGGTCGCGGCCACGGCCTGGTGGAACGTCGTGTGGAGCCGGCCGTCGTCGGCCAGGAGGGTCGGCAGCGCCTCGACGTACGTGGAGCGCAACTTCGTGTAGATCCGCCACTCCAGCAGCTTGTCGACCATCGGGTGGGCCGCGCGCAGATCCTCCAGGACGGAGGCGTCGGTCGAATAGCCGGTCTTCGTTCGCTTGCCCTTCGGCAGGTCCAGCTCGTAGAACAGGATCTGCTCGAGTTGCTTGGGGCTGCCCAGGTTGAACTCGTGGCCGACATCGGCGTAGATCTCGCTCTCGAGGCGGGAGATCTCCGCGCCGAATTCGACGGCGAGGGCCTTGAGCGCGTCGAGGTCCAGGGCGACGCCCGCTGCCTCCATGCGGGCCAGCGTCGTGATGAGCGGCAGCTCGAGTTCGGCGTACAGCCGATCCAGCTTCTCCTCCTCGAGCCGGCGCTGGAGCGGGTCGCGGACGGCGATGGCCGACAGGGCCTCCAGCCCGGCCCGTGCCGCGGCATCCAGCTCGGCGACCGGCGGCAGGATGAGGTCGAGCTGCTCGGCCACGACGTCGGCGATGGTCTGGCTGCGAAGCGCGGCGTTCAGGACATAGGCGGCCACCTGCGTATCGAAGGCCACCGGGAGCGTCGTCGTCGACGCGTCGTCCGCGATCCCGAGCACGAGCAGCGGCTTGACCTCGTGGGCCACTACCGGCGTGCCCAGCTCGGCCAGGAGCCGGCGCAGGGCCGCGGCATCGATCGGACCCTCCACCGCGATCGTCCGGCCGTCCATCCCGGCGATGGCGAGCGCGATCGGTGCCCCGCGGCGGGGGCGTGGATCGTCCAGCACCAGCCCCACCCCGACCGCCGGCTGGGCGGCGAGCCACGGCCGAAGGGCGTCGATCCGGTCACCGCCGTGGACCTCGATGAGCGACGGATCCGCGATGGCCGCGGCGAGCGCCGTGGGTAGGTCGCCGAGCGTGTCGAGGCCTGCGGCGGGTGCCTCGGAACGACGCGTCCCGCCGGCAGCGGCCTGAGCGTCGTCGGTGGGGGTGGACCGCACGACGGCATCGAAGTCGAGCGAGAGCTGCAGCCCACCGCCCTCCCCTGCCGCGCGGACCGGCTTGGCCGTGCCCCAGCCGGACGGCCGGTTGGCGCCGGCGACGCGGGCGGCCGGGACCGAACCATCGGTCGCGACGCCCCGCAACGCCTCGGCCGTCTCGCCGGCGGACTCACCGGTCATGGCCGGCAGGCGCTCGATCAGGGACCGGAACTCGTATTCGCGGAAGAGTCGGATCACGGTCTCGCGGTCGTAGTCGCCCAGGCGCGCCGCCTCCAGGTCGAACCCGACCGGCAGGTCCCGGACGATCGTGGACAGGTCCTGGCCCATGACCACCGCGTCTCGATGCTCGATGAGTTTGTCGCGCAGCTTGTCCGGCTTGACCTCATCGATCCGCTCGTACATGGCCGCCAGGGACCCGAACTCGCGGATGAGCTTCGCCGCCGTCTTCTCCCCGACCCCGGGGACGCCGGGGATGTTGTCCGAGGGGTCGCCTTTGAGCGCCTTGTAGTCGATCATCTGGCCGGCGACCAGCCCGAACCGTTCATCGATCCTGGCCGGGTCGTACAGGATCGTGTTCTCGACCCCGGACCGGGTGGTCATCAGGCGCGTCTGGTCGGTGACCAGCTGGAGCATGTCCAGGTCGCCGGTCACGATCGTCGTCTCCAGGCCGCGCCGCTCGGCGTCCACGACGATCGTGCCGATGACGTCGTCCGCCTCGTAGCCAGGCAGCTCGTACACGGGGATCCGCAGCGCCGCCACGACCTCTCGGACCTTCGGGAACTGGTCGCGCAGGTCGTCCGGCATGCGCTGACGGGTGGCCTTGTATTCGGCGTACTGCTCGTGCCTGAAGGTCGGACCAGGGAGGTCGAAGGCGACCGCGACGTAGTCGGGCTTGATGTCGGCGATGCCCCGCAGGACGATGCTGCAGAAGCCGAAGACCGCGTTGACGAGCTCGCCCTTCGAGGTCGTGAGGGGCGGGAGCGCGAAGTATCCGCGGTAGATGAGCCCGTTGCCGTCGAGCAGCATCAGGCGTTCCATCGGCAGGCCTCAGGGTGCGTGGGAACCGGGTCCGGGAGGAGCCTGCAGTGTACCCGGGGACCCGTCGGTCGCGACTCCCCGGTCAGCCGTCAAGGGTTCGGTCAGCCGCCGCGCGAGTTCGGTCAGCCGTCGCCGAGTCGGCGGGCTCCCCAGCGCAGGAGCACGAGCGCCAGCCCGCTGACGACCAGGAGGGTGGACAGGAGGACGAGCTGGGACGGCCCGCCGTTCGGCCCGGGCGCCGTGATCTGGTCCAGGACCGAGTCCTTGGCCGAGCCCCGACCGGCCTCACCGCCGTCGTTCCCGGTGCCTTCGCGACCCGTCGTCTGCCCAGCGGTGTCGCCGGGTAGCGAGGACGACCCGGCGAGTGGGTCGACGGCCGGCGCCAACTCCTGGGTCGCACCGGCATCGTTCTCGGTCATCTGGATGTCCGGTCCGGCCCCGGCGCTGCTTGCGGCACCGAAGACGCCCGTCGATGGGACGTTGGCGATCAGCAGGCCGGCGAGGCCCATCGTCGTGAGACCGATCGCCAGCGGCCGGGTGACCCGGTCGCGCGGTGATGCGATGGCACCGAGCGCCCGGCGCCAGCCTCGCGAGGCGGCACGCTGGGCGTCCGCTTCAGTCAGGGTGAAGTCACGAGGGCGGCGCGGCATCGGCAGGTCGTGGGTGGCCGCGGCGAGAGCCGTCAGGTCGGCGCGGAGGGTCGAACAGGCGCTGCAACCCGCCAGCCAGTCCTGGACCCGGGCCCGCTCGCGAGCGTCCAGGGAGCCGTCGAGGTCGGCGGCGATGAGCAGCGGGTCGTGGGTGGCGTGGTCGTGGGCAGGCGTCGTCATGTCCATCCCAAGACGACCTCGATGGCCGTGCGGTTCCGACGGGGCGTCATTCGGCGCCACCGTCCGATGGGCGATCAGCCACGGAACAGCTCCATCCGGCCTTCCATCAGCTCGCGCAGCGCGAGGCGCCCACGGTGGATCCTGGACTTGACCGTCCCGAGCGAGACGCCGGTCATCTCGGCGATCTCCTGGTAGTCGTAGCCCTCGATGTCGAACAGGACGATGGCGGTCCGCTGGTCGTCCGTGATGCTCGCGAGCGCGGCCGACAGGGCTCGCGTCCGCTCCGCCGCGACGGCCGTCCGCTCGGGGTCGGCGCTCTCGCCGGCGGGCGGCTGCCAGCTCTCGTCATCGAGCTCGGGATAGGGCTGGACCGGCCGGCGCTTCCTGGCGCGCTGGGTATCCATGGCCGCGTTGACGCAGATCCGATTCAGCCAGGACTTCACGCTGCCGCCGCGAAAGGACTTGAGGTTCCGATACGCCGAGAAGAAGGCCTCCTGGACGGCATCGGCGGCCTGGTCGCGATCCGGCACCATCCGCACGACGAGCGCGTACAGCTGGTCCTGGTACAGCAGCACCAGGTCGTTGAACGCGCCGAGGTCGCCGTCGCGGGCTTGCTCGATCAGGATGAGATCTCGGCGCTGGACGGGGTCGTCTGAGACCGTCGTCGAGCGAAGGCCCTCCATGGTCTGGGGGTCCCTCCGGATGGCGATCGTGAGGCGCGGCGAGTCTAGCATCGGTTCCCGGCGAGACGCCGATCGCCCCGGCCGGGTTCCGTGGCCTCGGTGGCGAGCGCCGCGGTGCGGTTCGGCGGCGGTGCGGGATCGGCGGCGGCGCGTGATCGGCGGCGTGCGCCTCCCAGATGCACTCGGCCGACAGATGAGCGTGGACGGCAGGCGCAAGCCCGCCGTCGAGTCATCGTGGGCCCGGTCCACGAGGGATCTGTTGCCGCGTCGTATCTGCCTGACGCGATCAGGCGGTCCGTCTGACGGAGCTCAGACCTTCGGGCCGACCAGTCGATCCATGGCGGCGACGGCTTCCCGCCGAGCCACGGAGATGTTCCGACGCCCAGCCGGACGACAGGCGATGCCTTCGAGTGCACATGCCCACGAGAACAGGTCGCGGATGTCCGCGGACTCGTTCGAGAACATGTAGCGTGGGTAGGCATAGCTCGCCACTCGATTGATGAAGCGGCAGCCGTCCGAATGGATCAGTCCCGCCAGGAACGGTCCGGGATGCGCCGCCACGAGCCGGATCTGCCACCTTTCGAGGGTGATCGGTCGTTCGTGCTTGCGACCGGCTCCGTGCTGCGGGAACGCGCATGGCCAGTGTTTCCAGTCGCTGTAGACCTCGATGCAGCCGGGCCGGACGATCGTGCCAGCCGTCCGCGCCGCGACCTCACCGATCGATGCCTGCGCCCGAGCGACGATCCCTGGATACCGGGCATCAAGGGTGATCCGCAGTCGCCAGACGCCGCGATGGGCGAGCGAGAGCATGCCATCGCCCAGGTAGAGACCCAGCAGATACGGATACGGTCGACCGCGCCCGAGGTCATCGATACAGGCCGTGACATCGGGTGGGGATGCACGACAGGAGACGTCGTGGTCCAGGGGATCTGGTACGGCGGGTGGGACTTGAACCCACACGTCCTTTCGAACAGCAGAGTTTGAGTCTGCCCTGTCTGCCGATTCCAGCACCGCCGCGCCTCCCCATCATAGCCGAGTGGGCGTGCCCACGGAGATGATAGAACAGGCGGTCTATTCGTGCTTCACGACGACCCGGACGGACCCGAGATCCGGTCAGGCTCGCGGGACGTAGTCGACGACGAGGACCCGCTCGAGGACCGGCTGGAGCTCGCGGGTGAACGCCAGATGAGCCGGGTGCGGCAGGTAGGCGTCGCGCGCCGCGGTGTCGGCCAGGGTCACGAGGAAGCAGTGGGTGAAGCCGTCGGCCAGGGCCTCCGGGCTCTCGTTCGTGCCCCACTCGAGGTCGACGATGCCCGGGATCCGGTCCCGCAGGCCCACGAAGGCCGTCTCGAGCGCGCGGATGCTGTCGGGCGTCGCGTCCTCGCGAAAGCGGAACAGGACGACATGCCGGACCGGTCCCGACGGCGCTTCCTCGACGCTCATGGCGCAAGCGTAGCGTCCGCTAGACTCGATGCCATGCCGGATGCCAGCCTCCAGCGGCGCTACAGCCCGGAGTCGACCTGTTTCGGCTGCGGTCCGGCGAACCCGCACGGACTCAGGATCGACAGCGTCGAGGCCGACCCGGACGCGGCCGACACGCACCCCGGCGAGCTCGTCGCCGACTGGCAGCCGCTCCCCCACCACGCGGCGTTCGATGGGGTCCTGAACGGCGGCATCATCGGGGCCCTACTGGATTGCCACTCGAACTGGGCGGCTGCCATCAGGCTCATGCACGACGATGGCGCCGACGGACCTCCGGGCTGCGTGACGGCCGAGATGACCGTCCGATTCCGGCGTCCAACGCCCACCGATACCTCGGTCCGCCTGCGCGCCTGGCCCGTCCGGGTCGAAGGACGCAAGGTCGTCGTCGACGCCGAACTCCTGAGTGGAGGTATCGTGACCGCGACGTGCCATGCGACGTTCGTGGCGGTCGGTCCTGATCATCCCGCCTTCGAGCGCTGGTAGCGCCCGTCAGCACCAGAGGAGTCACATGTTCGACCGGTTCTTCCGCAAGGGCGACAGCGCCGCGGACCAGCCACTCGCGCCGCGTCCGGCACCGACGGCCGTCGACCCCGCAGGCGACACGGCCACGGTGCGACGGATCGTCGGCAAGCTCGAGGCGATGCCGCCCGAGCAGGCCCGATTGACGGCCTCGGCCGCCTACATCCTGGCTCGAGCCGCCAACGCCGACCTCGACATCAGCGACGAGGAGACGGCCGTCATGGAGCGGGCGCTCCAGGACCGCGGGGCGCTCGACGAAGCCACCGCCGTCCTCGTGGTGGAGATGGCGAAGCTCCAGGCCAAGACCGTCGGTGGCACCGAGGACTATGTCGTGACCCGCGAGTTCAAGTCCATCTCCACGCCGGACCAGCGGCTGAACATGGCGCGCGCCTGCTTCGCGCTCGCGGCGGCCAACGGCAGCATCTCGGCCGAGGAGAGCGCCGTCGCCAATGCGATCGCCACCGAGCTGGACATCGACGACGCCACGCTCGCGGCTCTGCGGCGCGAATTCACCGACCAGATGTCCGCCGTCCAGGAGCTGCGTCGCCAGGCTACCCAGGGGTGACCGGGGGACGCCGGCCCGGGGTGGCCGCCCGCCGTTCCACCAGCGTCGTGGCGATCCTCGCGCTCGTCGCCCTCACGATGAGTGTGGCCGCCTGCGCCACCCCGCCGCCGGCCGCCCAGGTCGTGACCTTCCAGGTCGCCGACGGGTCGCGGTACAAGGTCCTCGTGACCGATCCGGCGGACATCGACACGGTCCAGGCGCTCGCGGACGGCGAGGACGCTCCGAGCATCCCGAATGGCCTGATCGTCCGCGACACCGGTGTCAACACCGGCTGGTCGTGGTCGCTCGACCCGGCGGACTTCACGTTCGTCGACGTGGTCGACGGGAGCTGCGATGGCGTCCCGCAGGACGTCGAGGACGGGACCCACGAGAGCGACCGATTCTGCCCATGGTCCGCGATCGTCGTCGCCATGGAGCCAGCGCCATGACGCGTGGCCGGTTCATCGGCTACCCGATGGACCGGATGCTGGCCGCGTTCCACGACACCACCCAGGCGGCGACCGCGGTGGCGGCCGTCCGAACGCTCGGGATCCCCGACCGTGACATCACCGTGTTGCGCGGCGAGGAGGGGGCGAACAGGCTGGATGGGACCGGCGCGGCGAACGGGATCGTCGCCCGCATCCGGCGCGCGGTGGACTTCACGATGATGGACCAGCTCGTCGACTTCGCCCACTACGAGGAGGCGGTCCGGGCCGGCGGCGCGACCGTGATGATCAAGGTCCGGGGCGATGCCCGTAAGTCCGCCGTCGCGACCGCCCTCCAGTCGGCCGGCGGCCACTTCCTCAACTACTACGGCCGGTTCGCCACCGAGGAGATCTCGCGCTGGCACGGGACCGAACCGCCGATCAACGAGGTCCTGCGGCGCTGACCTCGCCCGGGCGGCGCCCGATCATCAGGTGCTGACGAGCGACAGCTCCACGAGACCCTCGCCCAGTCGGCGGCGGACCTCGGCGACCAATTCGGAGTCGTAGGCGACGCCTCGGCGGAGCTCCATCGGGAGCGCTGACCCGGCCCCGCTCGTCGGGACGTGGATGACGACTCGGGTCGTCCCCGGGCGGTCACGCAACAGCGCCTTGAACGTCTCCATCGCGACGACGACGCGGTCGGACGGCGCGTGCGCACCGAACCTCACGTGGAGCACGGCCGTCGGGCCGGCGGCGACCGCGGTGTCGGCGACCGCGTCGGCCACGATCCGGGCGCGCGCCTCGTCGGGTACGGCCGGGTCAAGGTCGCGGTCCGGCGCCATCGCGGCGACCCCCGGGGCATCGATGTACGTGGGAACGGGCTCCGCGGGACCGAACGGTGCCATGGCGGGTGTGAGCACGGCCGCGCCGCGTTCGTGGCGGAGGGGCGAGACGACCGGGACCTGAGCGCCCCGACCATCCGTGCCGTCCGATCCGGGCCCGGGGCCGACCGCCACCATCGGGCGGGGCGGGCCATCGCCGACGGGACCGCCATTGCCGCCATCGCCGCCGTTGCCGCCATCGCCGACGTTGCTGCCGTTGCTGCCGTTGCTGCCGTTCTGCCAGCCGCCCTGGCCGTTCGGGCCGCGGCGGCGCGCCCCACGATCCCCCGCCGCCACCTCCCGGGCGAACGCCTCGGGACCCTTGAGGATGGCGTCGTCCCACTCGGCCACGAGGTCGGCCAGGAGCGAGACCTCCTCCCCGCGGTGATCGACCCGGCCCGCGACCAGCAGGATCGACCCGTCCCGCCAGATCGGCCCGGTCTGCTCGTACAACCGCGGGAACACCACGACCTCGATGGTCCCCTGGAGATCCTCCATCGTCACGATGAGCATCGTCGCCTTCGCCTTCGTGATCACGGTCCGGACGCCGGTCACGATCCCGCCCACGACGATCCGCTGGCCCTCGAGCGACTCGTCGTGGAGGTCGCCCGAGTAGGCGTTCACGAACTGGCCGACCTGGGCGGCCACCTCGCCCATCGGATGCTCCGAGAGGTACAGGCCCAGGAGCTCCTTCTCCCAGCGCAGGCGCTCGCGCGTCGGCGCTTCGGGGGCGTCCGGCAGGGGTCGCACGAGCGAGGCTGCATCCGGGGCGCCCATGTCGAACAGCGAGGTCTGGCCGCTGATCCGATCGCGCTGCGTCGCCTGGGCCGCCAGGATCGCATCGTCGAGGCCATCGAGGATCTGGCGTGGATGACCGAAGGCCTTGAGCGCCCCGACCTTGGCCAGTGCCTCGAGGACCTTGCGATTGCACAGACGCAGGTCGATCCGGGTGCAGAAGTCGGTCAAGGAGGTGAACGGGCCACCCTCGTCGCGCGCGGCGATGATCGATCCGATCGCACTCTCGCCGACGTTCTTGACCGCCAGGAGGCCGAACCGGATCGCCTCGCCCTCGACCGTGAACTCCACGTGGCTCGAGTGGACATCGGGCGGCAGCACCTCGATCCCCATCCGGCGGCACTCGGCGACGGCCGCGGCGACCTTCTCCTCGTTGCTGCGGAACGCGGTCAGGACGCTGGTCATGTACTCGACCGTGTAGTTCGCCTTTAGGTAGGCGGTCTGGTAGGCGATCAGGCCGTAGCACGTGGCGTGGGCCTTGTTGAAGCCATACCGCTCGAACGGCTCGAACGCCTTGAAGACCGCATCGATGACATCGGCGGCGACGCCGCGTTCGGCCGCCTGGGTGACGAACTTCTCCTTCTGGGCACGCAGGACCGCCGACTTCTTCTTGCGGATGGCGTAGCCCAGGGTGTCCGCCTCGGGACCGGTGAACCCACCCAGGGCGATCGCCGCGGACATGATGTCCTCCTGGTACACGAAGATCCCGTACGTCTTGTCGAGGTACGGCTCCAGGAGCGGATGCAGGTACGTCACGGCCTCCTGGCCGTGCTTGCGGCGGATGTAGGCCGGGATGTTGTCCATGGGGCCCGGGCGATAGAGCGCGACCATCGCGGCGAGGTCGTAGACGGACGTCGGGCGCAGCTCGCGGATGTAGCGCCGCATGCCCGCCGACTCGAGTTGGAAGATGCCGGTCGTCTCGCCCGAGGCGAGGAGTTCGAAGGTCCGGGCGTCGTCGAGCGGGATGTCGTCGAGGTCGATCTCGACCTGTCGCTGCGCGCGTACGAGATCGACGGCCTGGCGGAGGATCGTCAGGTTCGACAGCCCCAGGAAGTCGAACTTGAGCAGCCCGAGCGCCTCGATGGCGTGCATCTCGTACTGGGACATCAGCCCGTCCGAGTTGGTCGCCTTCTGGAGCGGCATGAGCTCGGTGAGGGGCTCGCGGCTGATGACGACGCCGGCGGCGTGGGTCGAGGCGTTCCGGGCGACGCCCTCGAGGTGACGGGCGAAGTCGATGATCCGTTTGACGGCCGGGTCGGAGTCGACCATCTCGCGCAGTGGCGGGGCGATCTTCAGGGCTTCATCCAGGGAGATCCCCAGCTGGTTCGGGATCGCCTTGGCGATCCGATCCACGTCGCCGTAGCTGTGGCCCAGGACACGGCCGACGTCGCGGATCGCGGCCCGGGCCAGCATCGTGCCGAACGTGATGATCTGGGCGACGTGGTCCTGGCCGTACTTGCGCCCGACATAGGCGATGACCTCCTCGCGCCGGCCGTCCTCGAAGTCCACGTCGATGTCCGGCATCGTCACGCGATCCGGGTTCAGGAACCGCTCGAACGGGAGCTGGTACAGGATCGGGTCCACCGGGGTGATGCCCAACGTGTAGGTCACGATCGACCCCGGGGCACTCCCTCGACAGGTCGTCTGGATGCCCTGCTCACGCGCGAACCGGATGAAGTCCGCGACGATCAGGAAGTAGCCCGGGTAGCCCATCGAGGTGATGACGCCGAGCTCGTAGTCGAGGCGGGCCTGGAGCTCCGGGGTGACCGTCCCGTAGCGTCGCTCGAGGCCCCGCTGGCACTCCTCGCGCAACCAGCTCTCGACGGAGTGCCCATCCGGAACGGGGAAGTGCGGGATGCGGAGGGTGCCGAGCGGCAGTTCGAGGTCGGTCATCTCGGCGATCCGGCGCGAGTTGCGGATCGCGTCGAGGTGGTCCGGGAAGAGCGCCGCCATCTGCGCGGCGGACTTGACGTAGAACTCGTGCGTCTCGAACTTCAGGCGGTTGGGGGTGTCCAGGTTGTTGCCGGTCCCCACGCACAGCAGGACGTCGTGCGCCTCGGACTGATCCTCGCGGACGTAGTGGAGATCGTTCGTGACGACGAGCGGGAGGCCCATCTCCGGCGCGAGGCGGAAAAGCTGCTCGTTGAGACGGTGCTGCTCGGCCAGGCCGTGGTCCTGGAGCTCCAGGAAGAAGTGGTCCTTGCCGAAGATGTCGCCGTACTCGCCGGCGACCTTGCGGGCGAGCTCCCAGTCGTCCACCTCGAGCGCCTTGGCGACCTCGCCGCCGAGACACGCCGACAGCCCGACGAGGCCCTCGCTGTACTTCGCCAGGTGCTCGTGATCGATGCGCGGCTTGTAGTAGTAGCCGTCGATATGGGCATCGGTGACGAGCCGGCACAGGTTCTGATAGCCCTGGTAGTCCTTGGCCAGCAGGATCAGGTGGAAGGGTTGGCTGTCGGCCTTGCCCTCCTTCGAGGTCATCGACCGGGGCGCCACGTAGGTCTCGACGCCGATGATCGGCTTGATGCCCTTGGTCTTGGCCGCCTGGTAGAACGCGACCGCGCCGTAGAGGGCGCCGTGGTCGGTCACCGCCATCGAATCCATGCCCGCGTGGGCCGCCGCATCGACCAGCTCCGTGATCCGGCCGAGGCCGTCGAGGAGGCTGAATTCCGAGTGGACGTGGAGATGCGTGAAGTCGTTCGGGGCGATCGTCATCGGGATGTCCATGGTACCGGCCGGGCGACCGGGACGGGCCGACCGGCTGCGACGAGGGCCTCCGACGGCCGGTCTCGGCGAGTCCCTCTACACTCGCGGTCATGACCATCGACGACATCGACCTCGTGATCGAGGACCTGGTCGCGGAGGCGCTCGACGGCCTGCCGCCGATCTTCCGCGAGCAGCTCGGCAGCGTCGCGATCGTGATCGAGGACGAGCCGACGGCCGAGCAGTTGGCATCCGTCCAGGCGCACGGGCTGTACGGCCTGTACCAGGGCGTGCCGCGGACCGTCCTCGGTGCCGACGCGGCGATGTTCCCGAGCAAGATCACCCTGTTCCGGGGCCCGTTGCTCAGACACTCCCCCACCCCCAAGGCCCTGCGGGAGCGGGTGACGGACACCGTCTACCACGAGATCGCCCACCACTTCGGGATCAGCGACGCCCGGCTCCACGAGCTGCAGGGCGACCACCGGGGGCGGTAGGCTTTCGGGATGGCAGCCGATCACCCCGTCCGCGGCGTCCGGGGGACGCTCGTCTACCTCCGTCCACGCGAACCCGGTGACGCCGAGATCGTGCACCACTGGTACGAGGACACCCGGATCGCGACCAACATGGGCGACCTCCCTCGGAGTCTCGCCTGGCGACGGCACGCGTATGAGATGAGCGAGACCAAGGAACCGATCGACGCGTACCTGTTCGTGATCTGCCGCCTCGAGGACGACGAGCCGGTCGGGCGGACGGATCTGTTCGACATCGATCGACGGCATGGCTCGGCGTGCCTGGGGATCACCATCGGCGACCCGGCGATGTGGAACAAGGGGTACGGCACCGACGCGGTCCGCGCGCTCGTCGACTTCGCGTTCGGGCAGCTCCGCCTCGAGCGGGTGTGGCTGGACACCGACGCCCACAACGTCCGAGCGCAGACGGCATACAAGAAGGCCGGATTCGTGCGCGAAGGCGTCCTGCGCCACACGTTCTACCAGGACGGCCGGTGGAGCGACGATGTCCGGATGGCCATGCTCCGAGACGAGTGGGAGGTCCTGGACCGCCCTCGCAGCTGGGACCTGGCCGCCGCCGAAGTGACGGCGCGCGGCGGGGCGACCTA
>CAZOHT010000024.1:20350-29909 GCA_964579825.1 uncultured Anaerolineaceae bacterium | reverse complement strand
CGCGGCGGGACGCCCTGCCGGCTCGCGGCGAGGTGCCGGTCAGTCCGGCAGTCGCTCGCCTGCCGCGGCCTGCTCAACCTGGCTGATCGAACCAGGTCCGCCCGCGCTCGGCGATGGCGAAGGGCTGACGGACTTCGGGCTTGGTCACGCTCACTCGCAACCGGCGCGATCAGCCAGCCTCATCTCGGACGACCAGCGGCGCCCCCGGGCGCCAGGTCGATCCGCCAGGTCGATCCGCCAGAAGCGCCCGGACGACCGGCGCGATCCGCTCCAGCCAGCGGCCGTACTGGTTCCCGCTCGGGTGCAGCCCGTCGTCGGCCACGAGCGACCGATCCGTGGCCGCCTTCAGCGAGAGATCGAGGATGTCGACGAACGCGACCCCGCGCGCCGCAGACAACCGGGCCATGGTCGCGTTGTTCGCCACGATCGCATCATGTCGCCTGCGTGGATCGCCGTAGTCGGCGCCGGACGGCGTGACCGTGTAGTCCGGGATGGCGACCGTCACGAGCCGATCCGCCGGCAACCGAGCCACCAGGGCGTCGAGGATCGCGGCGACGTTCGCCTCGTACGTTGCGTGTGGGACGCCCTGCACGACGTCGTTGACGCCGATCAGGAGCGTCGCGAAGTCCGGGGCGAACCCGTCGAGGGCCGGCAGTTCCTCGCGGATGAGGTCGGCGCTCGTGTACCCGTTGACACCGAGGTTGGCGACGAGCTCCAGCCCGGGTCCGCTCGGGTCGTCGGAGAGCGCCTCCGCCAGGCGCTCGGGCCAGCGCTCCCCCGGTCGCACGGCCGTCCCGATCGTGTACGAGTCGCCCAGGGCGACGTAGCGGAGCGGAGCCATCGGCGGCGGGACCCGGCCGCCCGTCCTACGGCAGCGCGGCGAACGCGTCGATCAGGAGCGTCTCGAACCGCGATCGGTCGATCTTGATCCCGACATCGGCGTTCGCGGTCCGACCGTCCCGCGTCAGGCGATAGGGCAGACCGTCGCAGACCGTCCGGCCACGTCCGGGGCCATCGGTCGTGTCGAGCGTGACGTGGTACGGCGCGACGGTGACGAGGTCCGGGATGGCGAGGTGGGCCACGGCCACGGCGTCGTGGATGGCCGTCGTCGTCGCGCCGGTCCACTCGCGGTTCCGGTCCAGGGCGTACTCGGTCAGCTCGGCCGCGATCCGGGCGGACGTCCCGCCGCCGGCCCGCAGCGCGGCCACCGATTCGCGATCGAGCAGCGCCTGGTGGGTGACATCGAGCCCGATCATCGTGATCGGCACGCCGGACCGGAAGACGATGTCGGCGGCCTCGGGATCGGCGTAGATGTTGAATTCGGCCGAGACGGTCGTGTTCCCCTCCCCGATCGACCCGCCCATGATCGAGAGGTGGGCGATCCGCTCCGCCAGCTCCGGATGCAGCCGGAGCAGGAGCGCGATGTTCGTGAGCGGGCCGATCGGGGCGATGGCGACCGGTTCCGGATGGTCGCGCAGGATCCGAGCCATGAGGGCCACCGCGCCGGCCGGGTCCGCGACCGCCGACGACGGCTCCAGGGTCGTGTTGCCGATGCCGCTCTCGCCGTGAACCTCGGTCGCCCGGACGACGGTCCCGACGAGCGGGCCGGCCGCGCCCTCCGCCACCGGGATGTCGTCGCGGCCGAACGCGTGCAGGAGCCGCAGGGCGTTCTCCGTGCAGCGCCGGACGTCCGCGTTGCCGCCGACGGTGGTGACCGCGAGCAGGTCCAACTCTGGCCGGGCGACGGCCAGGCCGATGGCCAGCGCATCGTCGAGGCCCGGATCGCTGTCCACGATGAGTGGCAGCGGATGCTCCACCGTGCCGAACGGCGCGCGGCGCGGCGCGGCGGCCACCGGGAACGCCGTCGGGACCGCGTGGACCGGTGCCGGCGTGTCCTGCCAGCCGGCGCTCACGCGGTCAGTCCTGGTCGTATGGCTGACCCGCGGCGGCCGGTCCGCGCACCCGCCCGACCACACCCGCGACCACGATGATCGTGACGATGTACGGGACGCTGTTCAGCAGCTGTGGTGGCACGTCAACGCCGAGGATCGACAGGAGCGACTGGATCGCGTCCGAGAAGCCGAACACGAGGGCGGCACCGAACGCGCCGATGGGGTTCCAGGCGCCGAAGATGACCGCCGCCAGGGCGATGAAGCCCTTGCCGGCGCTCATGCCCATCTGGAAGCTGCCCGCACTCGACAGACTCAGGTACGAGCCCGCCAGCCCCGCGATCGCGCCGGCCATGATCATCGAGCGGTAGCGGATCTTGATGACGTCGATGCCGACCGTGCCGGCGGCCGACGGCTTCTCGCCGGAGGCGCGCACGCGGAGGCCCCAGCGGGTCCGGAACAGCATGTACGTCAGGAACAGCATGAACGCCAGCGTGAAGTACAGGTACGGCGTCCCGGAGAAGAGCACGGGTCCGATGACCGGGATGTCGGACAGGAGCGGGACCTTGATCCGGTCGATGGTCGGCGGCGTGTTCAGCCAGGTGTTCTTGCCCAGGACGCGCAGGAACAGGAAGTTGGTGATGCCGAGCGCCCCGATGTTGATGACGACGCCGGCGATGATCTGGTCAACGCGGTGCTTGATGCCCAACCAGGCCAGGAGGAACCCGACCCCGATGCCGGCGAGCACGGCCGTGGTGACGCCGGCCAGGATGCCGACGACGGGGCTGCCGCTGGCGGTGGCCGCGATGCTGGCGGAGATGGCCGCGGTGCACGCGCCGATGAGCAACTTGCCCTCGATGGCGATGTTGAGCAGACCGCTCCGCTCGGACAGGATGCCGGCGAACGCACCGAGCGACACCGGGACGGCATATTCGAGCGTGCCGGCGAACACGTTCGTCATGTTCGCGGTCTTGCCGTTGAGCAGCGCCGCCACGATGGCCGCCACGTAGAGCGGAACCAGGACGATGAGCGACCGCCGCCACGGGAACGACGGCCCCTTGATCATCTGGGCCATGCCGATGATCGCGGAGGCGACGCCGGCGAGGATCCAGAGGACGCCGACCTGCGTGGCGATCGTGAACACCTCCCCGCCCTGCTTGACCAGCCAGAACGAGAACGTCGCGGCGACATCCATCGTGCCGCTCGCGGCACCGAAGCACAGCAGGCCGAGGACGGCGATCACCGCCCCGCGGATCCGGGCGGCCCGCAGACTGCGTCGATCCGCCTCGCCCAGTTCCGTGGTGGCCGGGCTGATGGTGGGGGCTGCGGCGGTCATATCGGCGATCCCTCATCGAGCGGACGGGGGTTCATGCGATAGATGGAGCGGACGAGGAGCGGGGCGGCGACGAACATGATCACGAGGGCCTGGATGAAGACCAGGAGGTCGAGCGGGATGCCGGTCTTCACCTGCATCAAGCCGCCACCCGTCCGCAGCGCACCGAACAGGAGCGCCGCGATCACGATGCCCAACGGTCTGTTCCCCGCCAACAGGGCGAGGGCGATGGCGTTGAAGCCGAAGCCGGCACTCAGGTCGTTCGTCATCTGGCCGGCCGTGCCCAGGACCTCGAACGACCCGCCGAGCCCGGCCAGGCCGCCGGACAGGGCCATGGCCAGCATGATCGAGCCACCGGCGCTCATCCCCGCGTAGCGCGCGGCGTGGAGGTTGAAGCCCGCGGCGCGCAACTCGAAGCCCTTCGTCGTCTTGAAGATGAACCACGACACGACGACGGCCATGAGCAGCGCGATGACGAAGCCGTAGTGCAGCCGGATCGCCGGCAGGTCGAAGATCAGCGGGACACGGACGATGGTCGAGAGGACCTTCGAGATCGGGGCGTCGTTGCCGGGCTGGCGCAGGAAGTCGGAGCGCAGCCCGAACAGGACCAGTTGGGCCGCGATGTAGTTGAGCATGATCGTGGTGATGACTTCGTGGGCTCCGGTCCGCGCTTTCAGGAAGCCCGGTATGAAGCCCCATGCGGCACCGGTGAGGGTGCCGATGCCGATCGCGACGATGAGGAGGACCGGTGGCGGGAGGTCGCGCAAGGCGAGGACCGCGACCGTGGCCCCCATGGCCCCCATGATGAACTGGCCTTCGACGCCGATGTTGAACACGCCGCTGCGGAAGGAGATGGCGACGGCGAGGCCGCAGAAGATGAGCGGCGTGGACGCGACGAGGGTCTCCGTGAGCGGTCGGATCGCGGCGGCGATGACCTTCGGGTCCGCGCTCCCGATCGCCGCGATGATCTTGGTCGGATCGCCGAAGGCGCCGATGATCATGTAGTAGTACGCGTCGCGGATGTTGACGACGCCCGCGACGATCGTCCCGGCGGGATCCGTCGGGAAGGTCTTGAGGTTCTCGATGTCCGTGATGAACATGAACACGGACCCGACCAGGAAGGCCGAGAGGACCGCCAGGATGGGCAGGACGGCCGGGCGGAGGATGCGGCCGACGCGCTTCACTCGCCACCTCCCATCAGCATGCCGACCGCATCACGGTTCGCTTCGGCGCCCTCCAGGATCCCGGCGATCCGGCCTCCGAACATGACCGCCACCCGGTCCCCCACGGCGAGGACTTCGTCGAGCTCGGTGCTCACGATCAGGATCGCCGCGCCTGCGTCGCGCTGTTCGACGATCCGGCGGTGGATGTACTCGATCGATCCCACGTCCAGGCCGCGGGTCGGCTGGGACGCGATGACGAGCTTCACCGGCCGATAGAACTCGCGCGCGACGACGACCTTCTGCTGGTTCCCACCGGACAGTGATCCGGCCATCGTCTCCACCGAGGGTGTCCGGATGTCGAAGTCCTTCACCCCCTGCGCCGCACCGGCTTCGATCGCCTTGGCATGCAGGCGGACGCCCGAGCTGTAGGGCTCGCGGTGGTAGGAATTGAGGATGTAGTTCTCCTCGACCGTCATCCCGGCGATGAGGCCGTCGCGCATCCGATCCTCCGGGATGTGCGCGACGCCGAGGTCCGCGACGTGCCGCGGTGACGCCTTGTTGACGTTCTCGCCGGAGATGGTGATGGTCCCCGAGTCGATCGTGCGCAGACCCACGATGGCCTCGACGAGCTCCGTCTGACCGTTGCCCTGGACCCCGGCGATGGCGACGATCTCGCCCGCTCGGACCTCCAGGTCGACGCCCTTGACGGCCATCCCCAGACGGTCATCCATGATGTGGACGTCGTGGAGGCTGAGGACCACCTCGCCGGGCGTGGCGGGATCCTTGTCGACCACGAGGTCGACGTCGCGACCGACCATCAGCTGGGCGAGCTCTTGCGGCGAAGACGTCTTCGGATCGACGGTCCCGGCGACCGTGCCCCGGCGCAGGACCGTGATCCGGTCCGCGACTTCGAGGACTTCGCCGAGCTTGTGGGTGATGAAGATGACCGATGTGCCGCCGGCGGCCAGGCCGCGGATGATGTCGAACAGCTCCTCGGTCTCGGACGGGGTCAGGACGGCCGAAGGCTCGTCCAGGACGAGCACGTCGCTCTGGCGGTAGAGCGCCTTGAGGATCTCCACCCGCTGGCGGACGCCGACGGGCAGGTCCTCGATCGTCGCATCGGGATCGACGTTGAGGCCGTACTGCTCCGAGAGCTCGACGACGCGCTGGCGGGCGACCTTGCGGTCGAACGTGCCCAGGGGTCCGGTGACGCTCTCGGCGCCGAGGGCGACCGACTCGACGACGTCGAAGACGGGGACGAGCTGGAAGTGCTGGTGGACCATGCCGATGCCGGCCGAGATGGCCTGGCGCGGGTCCTCGAACGTGCGTGGCTCACCCTCGATGAGGATCTCCCCGGAGTCCGGTCGATACAGTCCGGACAGGATGTTCATCAGGGTCGTCTTGCCGGCTCCGTTCTCGCCGAGGAGGCCCAGCACCTCGCCCTTGTCGACCGAGATCGTGATCCGGTCGTTGGCGAGCACACCCGGGAAGCGCTTCGTGATGTCCTTGAGCTCGAGCCGCATGGACGTCCGTCCTCAGGTGGGTACGGTAGCGCCCTCAGCCCGCGGTGCGGGCTGAGGGCGACTTGACGGTTCGAAGGGTTCGACTACTTGGTGTAGTCGGAGACCTTGACGGCGCCGGACGCGATGTCCGCCTTGAGCTGATCGATCGCGACCGTCAGCTCGGGCGGGATCTGGCTGTCGAAGTCATGGAAGGGCGCCAGCGCGACGCCGCTGTTGGCGAGCGTCCCGACGTAGTCCTCACCACCGAGGTCGCCCCCGGAGTTCTTCTTGATCACGTCGAGGACCGCCACGTCGATCACCTTCTGCGAGGAGGTGATGATCGCCGCCGCGTACTCGGGGAGCGAGAGGGCCTGGTCGGAGTCGACGCCGAAGGCGTACTTGCCGGCCGCCAGCATGGCCTTGATCGTGCCGTTGCCGGTGCCACCCGCGACGGGCTGGACGATGTCCGCACCCTGGTCGAGGAAGGTCTGCGCGAGGGACTCACCCTTGGCCGGGTCGCCCCACGGGTTGTCGCCACCGACGAAGGTGCCGGTCTGGGTGGGCGCATCCCACCCGAGCAGCTCGACGGAGGTGCCGTTCTTCTCGTTGTAGTACTTGATCCCGGCGTACAGCCCGTCCATGAACAGGGTCACACCCGGGAACTGCTGGCCACCGTAGGTGCCGAGCTTGCCGGTCTTGGTGAAGCCGGCGCCGAGGTACCCGGCGAGCATGCCGGCCTCATCGATCTGGAAGGACAGACCCGTGAAGTTCGGGGGGAACGGCAGGTCGTCGTCGTTGCCAGGCACGAAGTCCGGGCCGGCGGTGTTCCAGTTGGCGTCCACCTGGGCGAACGCGACATCCGGGTTGGCCAGGGTGGCGTCGATGGTGGCCTGCGTCTGGTTGAAGCCGACCGTGATGATGGTCTGGCAGTCCTCATCGAGCAGGCGCTGGATGTTCGCGGCGTAGTCGGTCGCGCCCTGCGCCTCGCTGAAGGCCGTCTCGTAGCCGGCAGCCTTGGCGTCCATCAGGCCCTTCATGGCCAGGTCGTTGAAGCCCTTGTCGCCCAGGCCGCCGGTGTCGAACGCGACGCAGGCCTTCCAGTCGACGACGGCAGCCGACGGGGCGTCGGACATGGCTGGCTCGGACGGAGCCTCGGACATTGCCGGCTCGGACGGAGCCGACGACGGGGCCGTCGAGGCTGCCGGCGAACAGGCAGCGAGGACGAGGATGGACGTCGCGCCGAGCGCGATCATCCTGCTTGAGATTCGCAACGTTGCTTCCTCCTCTGGAACCCGGTATGCCCCTCCCAGGACGCCGGACTCGCGTAATGTACGTCAGCGGATGCGTTCCCGTCGATGGAGTCTGCAACCTGGAGCACATGCGGCGATGAGCTCGACGTGGACGCCACCCTGGGCCGCGCTCAGATGAGCGGTCGGTGGGGCGAGGCGGACCGGATCGGCGACCTCCTGGACCTCCACGACGGACGACTCGGCATCCCGCTCCTCGACGAGGCGCGGATCGCCGCGCTGCTGTCCCGGACGCGTCGGATCGCCCTGGTCGGCGCCTCCGTGAACCCGTGGCGGCCGTCCCACGGCGTGCTCCGAGAGCTGCGCGATGTCGGCTACGAGGTCGTGCCGGTCAACCCGAACGAGTCGGTGGTCGACGGGCTCACCTGCTACCCGGATGTGGCATCGGCCGTGGCCGCCACGGGACCGGTCGACATCGTCGACGTCTTCCGGCGGCCGAGCGAGACGCCGGCCCATGCCCGAGAGGCCGTCGCGGTCGGGGCGGCGTGCCTGTGGCTCCAGCTCGGGATCGCCAGCCGCGAGGCCGGCCGGATCGCCCTCGACGGCGGCCTGTCCGTCGTCATGGACCGCTGCACGATCGTCGAGTACCGGCGCGCGGTCGCCGCGGGACGGCTGGGGCCCCGATGAGCCTGCCCCCGTTCACGCCGGATCGTGCCGTCGCGGAGCGGCTGGACCGCCTGCGCGGGAGCGTCGCCGAAGCGTTCGAGCGGGCGTTGCGCGCGTCCATCATCGATGGCGCCATCGTGCCCGCGGAGGCCGTCAGACGGCTCGTCGCGACCTTCGGCCTGGCTGGCCCGCGCGACGTCATGCTCCTCGCCCTGCCGGTGGCAACGGGCCTCGCGGACCCACCGCTCTCGGGATTCCACGTCGGGGCGGTCGGCCTCGAGGCGGAGAGCGGCGACCTCATCCTCGGCGGCAACCTCGAATTCCCGCGATCCGATCTCGCAGCGACGATCCACGGCGAGGGGTTCGTGGCCACCAGGGCGTTCGCGCGCGACCGGTCCCTCGCCGTGCTCGCAACGGGCGAGGCGCGGCCGTGCGGGCACTGCCGTCAGACGTTGTCCGAGGCCGCCACGGCGACAGATCTCGAGCTCATCGACCCGCTCGGCCACACGCTCCGCTTGGCGGACCTGTTCCCGTGGCCGTTCATCCCGGCCGACCTCGGCGAGTCCGGGATCGTGGTCGGGGCCGTGCCGTGGCCGGACCTGCGCCTCAAGGCCGACGACCTCCCGATCGAGATCGCGGCGCTCCTCGTCCGCCTGGGGCGCCGCGCCCATACGCCGTACGGTCGTTGCCCGGCCGCGATCGTGCTGCGGTTGCATGACGGTCGTCTGGTCGGTGGCGCGACCATCGAGAGCGTCGCCTTCAACCCGACGATCGGCCCGCTCCAGGCGGCCGCCATCGAGCTCGCCGCGCACGGCGACGCCTATGCTTCGATCGGGTCGGCGGTCCTGGCCATCACGCCGGACGGTGAGGTGGACCCGACCGAGGCCACCCGATCGCTCCTGGCGACGATCGCACCCGGAGCCGAGCTCTCGGTCACCACCTGGACCGACACGTCGACCATCCAGACACGCGCGGAGGACCCATGACCCAGATCCACCTGCACGCGGAGGCCGGCGACTACGCACCGGTGGTGCTCCTCCCGGGCGATCCGAACCGTGCCACCCGGATGGCCGAGCGCTTCGACGGTGGCCTCGCCGGCACCCGACTGGTCAACGCCAATCGCGGGCTCCTGGGCTACACCGGCACGCTGGGTGGCGTCCCGGTGTCGGTCCAGACCACGATGATGGGCACGCCGACGACGACCATCGTGGTCGAGGAACTCATCAACCTCGGCGTGACGACGTTCATCCGCGTCGGAACGTGCGGCGGGTTCGGGGCCCTCCAGACGGGCGACGTCGTCGTCGCCCTGGCGGCCGCCTCACTGTCTGGCATCGGGAGCGTCCTGGGCGGCGGAGAGCCGACCGCCCCCACGGCCGACATCGAGGTCGTCACGGCCCTGGCCGAGGCGAGCCGGGCCGCCGGGCTGACGACGCACGTCGGTCCGATCGTCACCTCCGACGTCTTCTACGACCCGCATCCCGACGGCGTCATCCGCTGGGGCCGGCGCGGCTACCTGGCAGCCGAGATGGAGACCGCGGCCGTCCTCCTGCTCGCGATGCGCGAACGCGGCAAGGGCCGTGCCGTCCGCGCCGGGACGATCCTGACCGTGTCGGATGTCATCCGCGATCCGGACGACCCGGACACGCGGATGCTGGGGTCGGAGGCCTGGTATCGCCTGCCCGAGGATGAGCTCATCGCCCGCATCGACCTGACGATCGGGGCGTCGCTGTCGGCCGCCGAGGCGCTCGGACGAGGCTGA
>CAZOHT010000024.1:0-20250 GCA_964579825.1 uncultured Anaerolineaceae bacterium | reverse complement strand
CGACCTGACGATCGGGGCGTCGCTGTCGGCCGCCGAGGCGCTCGGACGAGGCTGAGCCGGCATCCGCCGGCTCGACGGCGTCCGCGGCTCGAAGGCGTCCGCCGCGCGCCCGTTCAGGCCACGAAGGACAACCCGAGTTCGAAGTCGGCCAGCAGGTCCTCCACGTCCTCGCACCCGACCGACAGGCGGATGAGACCACCGCGCTTCGGCTGCGGATAGACGAGCGTGTGGATGTCGCCCAGGCTGACCCCGATGTCGCACAGCGCCAGGTGGTCCGTGAAGGCGGACATCCCCGCGACACCGCCGCGTGGTTGGAACGTCAGCATCGCCCCCGCGTGGGCGCCCAGCAGCCGCTGCGCGACCGCGTGGTCCGGGTGCGAGGCGAGGCCCGGATAGCGGACCCACTCGATCTTGTCGTGCGCCTCCAGGTAGGCGGCGATCGTGGCCGCGTTCGCGGAGGCGGCCCGGGACCGCAACTGGAGCGTCCGGACGCCGCGCATGACCAGGAAGCTCGCGAACGGGCTGGCCGCCTGGCCGAGCGTGTCGGTCTGCTTGCGGATCGGATCGATCAGGTCCTTCCGCCCGGACACGACGCCCGACACGGCATCGCCGTGGCCGGACAGGTACTTCGTCGCGGCGTTGACGACGAGGTCCGCCCCGTGTTCGACCGGCCGGAGGAGGGCCGGCCCGAGGAACGTGTTGTCGGCGATGAGCAGGATCCCGTGGCGCCGGGTGATCGCCGCCAGGGCATCGAGGTCCGCGACGCGCAAGCGCGGATTCGAGCTCGTCTCCATGAACAACGCCTTCGTGGCGGGTGTGATGGCGGCTTCGACCGCGCCGAGGTCGGTCATGTCGACGGACGTGACATCGATCCCGCGACGCGGGAAGTCCTCGTCCAGGAGCACGCCCGTGATGACGAACAGCTCATCACCCACGATCAGGTGGTCCCCGGCGCCGAGGTGCGCGAACAGCGTGGCCGACACGGCGGCCATGCCGGACGAGGAGACGACGCAGTCCTCGGCACCCTCGAGCGAGGCGATCTTCTCCTCGAGCGCGCGGTTCGTCGGATTGCCGGTCCGCGAGTAGAAGTAGGCACCCGGCTCCCAGGCCAGGGCGCGGTCGACGGCGTCTTCCTTCTCGGCGGCCGTATCGAACGCGAACGTGGACGTGGCGTAGATCGGCGGCTTGTGCGCGTGCGTCACCGGATCCGGATGCTCGCCGGCGTGGATGGCCCGCGTCGCGAAGCCCTGGCCGTCCGTCCGTTCCCGCATCCGTGGCGCCTCCATGTGCGTGTCGTGGGTCGCCCAGTCTATGGGTTCGGCCGCTACGCTTGCGGTCATGGACGATACCGGCTGGTGGACGACGCTCGCTCCCGACGATGCCGCGACGCTCGCGGAGATCTGGATCCCCGTCGGCTCGCCCGGATTCGCCGGCGCGTCGAAGGCTCGCTGGCGCGAGGTCCTCGACGGTCGCTTCGGTGGCGACGGCTGGCGGCTGTCGCATGTCGTTCGCGGCTCCATCGTGCCGGCCGCCGAGGCGATCGAGGAGTACGAGGCCGCCTATCGCCACTACCTGCGCGAACGACCCGCGCTCGTGCGCTTCCTGACGAGCGTCTGCGGCAACGTCTACGACTGGGGCGTGGCGAACGTGTTCGATGACGCCTACGACCAACCGCATACCGAGATGAACCACTACCAGGACATCTCGGTGCGTCGGGTCATCGCCGAGCTGGTGGACGATCCGGACTGGCCCGACGTCACGGAGACCCCGGCGGAGACCGTGGCGATGCGCGACCTCGGGACGGGCGAGGTGCACGAGGTCCCACGCGCCCGTGGATTCCGTGGCGATCGACTCTGCCAGATCCGCGAGCCGTGGTCACCCGGGTACGCCCTGAGCCCGGCCGTCGTGCCGGCCCACGACCCGGCGCTCCTGACGTCGCTCCCCGGTCGCATCGAGTGGTACCACGTCGAGGGCGCCGGTCACCTCTCCATCGAAGCCTTCTGGCAGATGAGCAAGGTGGTGGAGGTCCGGCTCGACCGGTTCCTGGCCTCCGGGGACGCGCGGTCCGCCCCGCTCGACGGCCTGTGACACAGGGTCGCTCCGACACCGCCCGGACCCTCCTGTTCGGCGCGCTGAGCCTCGACATCTACGTGGGTCGCGACCTCGTCCTGCCGGGCGGTGGCGTCCTGAACATGGCGTGGGCATGGCGCCAGGCCGGGTTCCCGTTCCATCTCCTGACCCGGATCGGTGACGATCGACCCGAGGTGTTCACCGAGTTCCTCGATCGCCACGGCATCCCCTACTCGCCCGGCTCCATCGTGGGGACTGGACCGTCGGCCTCGATCGACATCGTCATCCAGGCCGACCGGCAACCGCACATGGACCACTTCGTCGAGGGCGTGTGGGCGGGGCTCCGGCTGACCGACGAGGAGTCGGCCCTGGTGGTCGGCGCGGACCGACTCCACGTGGTCCTGGTCGAGGGGGCCGTCGCCGAGCTCGAGCGACTGGGCGAGGCCGGCGCGCTCCGGCATCTCGAGGTCACGGCCGACTTCCTGGGGTTCCGCCACTACACGGTCGAGCGATTCGCGCGAACGATGGCCCATGTCGATGTCGGCTTCGTCGGCTGGCCCGGGCCGATCGATGACCCGACGGTCGCCGGGATCCGGGCCGTCGCGTTCGACCTCCGGAAGCTGGTCGTCGTCACGCTCGGATCGCGTGGCGTGCTCGTGATGGACGGACGCGAGGGACCGCTCGAGCGGACGGTGCCGGTCACCCCGGTCGAGGTCGCGGGCACGACCGTGGGCTGTGGCGACGCGTTCATCGCGGCGTTCCTGGCGCGCCGTTGGCGGGGTGGCGGTGTGCTCCCGGCCGTGGAGGCCGGCAAGGAGGCTGGAGCGGCCGCGACGGCCTGGCGGCGACCCTTGCCGGATGCCGCCTACGGCACGGCCGCCGAGGCCGCGCTGCGCCTAGCGGACGAGGAAGCCCAGGAAGACCAGGATGAAGCCGGCGATCGCGATCGCCCCACCGACCCGGGCCTGCCGGCGTAGGAGCTCCATCGCCACCGATGCGCCGGTCTTGTCGTCGCTTCGGCTGCCGCCTCGCCACGATTCGTAGCGGGCGATGTTCTCATCCTGGGCCTTGAGGGCCTGGTACCGGCTCCATGGGGCGCGGGCACGACGGTACCCGATGATGATCAGGACGATCCCACCGCCCCACAGGAGCAGGTTGATGAGGCCCATCGTCAGTCCGCGACGCCGGCATCCAGGCGGGCCCGGACGGTCGTCTGGACGAGGGCGGCGTTGGCCTGACCGCGCGACGCCTTCATGACCTGGCCGACGAGGAAGCCCACGGCCTGGGCCTTGCCGGCCCGGTAGTCGGCGACCGCCGCCGGGTTGGCGGCAAGGACCTCGTCGACGAGCGTCTCGAGCGCCCCGACATCGGAGATCTGGGCGAACCCACGGGCCGCGATGATGGCCTCCGCCCGCTCGCCGGTCGCGACATGGGCGTCCAGCACCTCGCGGCCGTTGGCCCGCGAGATGGCGCCGTCCGCGACGGCCGCGACGATCGCCGCGAGCTGGGCCGGGTCCACCGCGATCGGTGCCGACGCCGCGTTCCGCAGCTTCAGGTACTCCCCGGTGACCCAGGTCGCGACGGGCTTGGCGCCGAGACCGGCGCCGGCGGCGAGGGTGGCCTCGAACAGCCGCGCGGCATCCGGGTCCGCGACCAGCACGGCTGCGTCGTACGCGCTCAACCCCAGCGCATCGCGATAGCGTGCCCGGCGGGCGGCCGGGAGTTCGGGCAGGGCGGCGCTCAGCGCGGCCAACCACGACGGCTCGAGGTGCAGCGGCGGCAGGTCCGGCTCGGGGAAGTAGCGGTAGTCGTCCGAGGTCTCCTTGGCGCGCATGCGGTAGGTCTCGCCGCGTTCGTCGGACCAGCCCCGCGTCTCCATGATCAGGTCGCCGCCGCCATCGAGCAGACCGGCCTGTCGCTCGATCTCGTAGGTGATCGCCCGCTCGACCGAGCGGAACGAGTTCATGTTCTTGACCTCGACCCTCGTCCCGAACGCCTCGGTGCCTCGAGGCCGAAGCGAGACGTTGGCCTCGACCCGCATCTGGCCGCGCTCCATGTCGGCGTCGGACGCACCGATGGCCCGCATCAGCAGCTGGAGTTCCTCGGCATATCGACGCGCCTGTTCGGCCGTCCGGATGTCGGGTTCCGTGACGATCTCCATGAGCGGCGCGCCGGACCGATTGAAGTCGACCAGGCTGACCTTGCCGCCGGTCTCGTCCGTCCCGTGGACGAGCTTCGCGGTGTCCTCCTCGAGATGGGCCCGCGTGATGGCGACCGTGAACGGCCCGTCGGACGTCTCGAACGTCAGCCGGCCCATGGAGGCGAGCGGCAGGTCGTACTGGCTGATCTGATACCCCTTGGGCAGATCCGGGTAGAAGTAGTTCTTGCGGTCCCAGCGGGTCGCCGCGGGGACGCTCGCCTCGATGGCGAGACCGGTCGTGAGGACATGCTCGACCGCCTGGCGATTGATCGTCGGCAGGGCGCCAGGCAGGCCCAGGCACACCGGGCAGACGTGGGTATTGGGTGGCGCACCGTCGTAGTCCGTGCCGCAGCCGCAGAACATCTTCGAGGCCGTCCGCAGCTGGCAGTGGACCTCGATCCCGATGACCGCCTCGTACCGCTCCGCGGCGGACGTCCCGGCCGTCGCGCTCGTCACTGTCGTCATGCGGCCAAGTTTCGCACAGGGCCGCCGACGAACGGATGTCTTGGCGATCATGACGATCGGCGGCACCCGCTGGGTGGGCCGGCTGGCGGGGCCCGCGAACTGACGTCCGTTGCCGCGTTCGACCGGCCCGGACGAGCCTCGCGCGACCCCGCCCTGGCACCTCGGCCGATACCGAAACGGTCCACTCGTGCGTGAGAGCGCTCTCTTGACAACCCCTGTTAGAGTGCGAAACAAGCGTGAGAGCGCTCTCATCACGGACGGAGTGACGGTGACGCAGCCCAGCGGTCGCAACCGACGCACGAACGCCACGCTCGAGGAGGTCGCCCTATTGGCGGGCGTCTCCCGCGCGACCGTCTCGCGGGTCGTGAACGGCTCGCCACGAGTCAGCCCGGACGTCCGCCTCGACGTCCAGGCCGCGATCGAACGGCTCGGCTACACGCCCAACCGGGCCGCCCGCAGTCTTGTCACTCGCCGCAGCGACTCGATCGCCGTCGTCATCACCGAACCGACCGGCCGACTGTTCTCGGACCCGTTCTTCCCTCGCCTGCTGCGCGGCATCAGCTCCGAGCTGACCGCACGCGACCGCCAGCTGATCCTGCTGATGCCGGAATCCCCGGCCGACGAGCGACGCGTGGCGGACTACCTCACCGCCGGCCACGTCGACGGCGCGCTCCTGGTCAGCCTCCACGGCGACGATCCCCTGCCCGCCCGGCTGACCGCCGCCGGGATGCCCATCGTCCTGATCGGACGACCGCCGAAGGGCACGACCGCCAGCTTCGTCGACGTCGACAACCGCCTGGGCGCGGAATCTGCTGTCGCCCACCTCGTCGCGTCGGGACGTCGCGTCGTCGCGACGATCAGTGGGCCGCAGGACATGGTCGCCGGCGTGGACCGCCTGCGCGGATACCGCGATGCCCTGGCTGAAGGCGGGATCGGCCTCGACCCGACCCTTGAGGCGCTCGGCGACTTCACCCAGGAAGGCAGTGCGGCCGCCATGCAGCGCCTGCTGGCCATCCACCCGGACATCGATGCCGTCTTCGCCGCCTCGGACCTGATGGCGGCCGGTGCGATGTCCGTGCTCACAGCCGCCGGGCGGGTCGTGCCGGACGACGTCGCGGTCGTCGGGTTCGACGACTCTCCGATCGCGACCTCCACGACCCCCCAATTGACCAGCGTCCGCCAACCCATCGAGGAGATGGGCCACGAGATGGCCCGCCTGCTCATCGAGGCCGTCGACGCATCGGATCCCGTGCCCCGGCGCGTGATCCTGGCCACCGAGCTGGTCCAGCGCGCGTCGAGCGCCGGGAGGCATGCGCCCTGAGAGCCGGCCGGCGACCGGCGGATGCCGCCACTGGGAGGTGCGGCAGCCCGAACCACGTCCCAATGAAGGGAGATCGAAGGAAGCCCGAGGAACCTAGGAGGAGATCAAGGATGATTCGTTCTCGATCCGGACCGCGCGGATTGGTCGCCCTGCTGGGCGTCGTCGCCATCGTGGCGGCCGCCTGCGGCGGCTCCAGCGCATCGACCGCCCCTAGCGCCGCCCCCGTCAGCGCCGCCCCGAGCGCGGCACCGTCCCTCGTCGCCGTCACCCCCGAACCGATCGAAGCAGGTCCGGGCCCGAACGGCGGTGTCGTCGTCCGCTGGTTCATCGGGATCGGCAGCGGCGGCAAGCCCGAGCAGATCGCGGCCGAGCAGAAGTTCGCCGCGGACTTCAACGCCGCCCAGTCGGATGTCTACCTCTCGGTCGAGATCTACGACAACTCGGTCGCTGCGAGCACCCTGCAGTTGCAGATCGCCTCCGGCAACCCGCCGGACATCATCGGCCCGGTCGGCGTGGAAGGCCTGAACATCTTCCTCGACAACCTGCTCGACCTGACCCCGCTCATCGAGTCCCAGAACTTCGACATGGCCAAGTACGACCCCGCACTGGCCGACTTCTTCAACATGGGTGAGGGCGGCGCGGCGATCGGCCTCCCGTTCGCGACCTATCCGTCGTTCATGTACTACAACAAGAAGCTGTTCGACGAGGCCAAGCTGCCGTATCCCCCGACCAAGGTCGGCGACCTCTATGAGGGCAAGCCCTGGGACATGGAGGCCGTCCGCCAGCTCGGCATGAAGCTGACCGTCGACAAGAACGGCAATGACGCGACGAGCCCCGACTTCGACGCCGACAACATCGTCCAGTGGGGCTTCGACATGCAGTGGGCCGATGACCGGTCCGACACCGAGGCGACCCTCTTCGGGGCGAGCTCCGTGGTCGGCGCCGACGGCAAGACCGCCACGATCACCGATCAGTTCCGGACCGGCCTGAAGTGGTTCAACGACGGCGTCTGGAAGGATCACTTCATCCCGACGAAGCCCGCCATCGACAGCGACCTGCTGGGCAAGGGCAACCCGTTCCAGTCCGGGAACCTGGCCATGGCCGAGACCCACAGCTGGTACATGTGCTGCATCAACCCGGCTCCGCCGGCCAAGCCCAGCTTCAGCTGGGGCGTCGCGGTCGCCCCGTCGTACAACGGCGTCACGACCGCCAAGGTCCACGCCGACACGTTCAGCATCCTCGACTCGACCAAGAACCCGGAGGCGGCCTTCAAGGCCCTCGCCGCCCTGGTGGAGTCCAACGAGCTGCTCGTGAACTACGGCGCCTTCCCGGCCGATCCGGCCCTCCAGCAGCAGTTCTTCGACACCACCCAGGCCAACTACCCGGACTCGACCATCGACTGGACCGTTCCGCAGGCGATGCTCGGGTACGTCGACAAGCCGAACCACCAGGCCTGGATGCCTGACTACCAGAAGTCCCGATCGGCCCTGAAGGCCGTCTGGAGCAAGTACCGCACCACTGAAGGCGTCGACATCGACGCTGAGCTCAGCACGTTGCAGACGACCCTCCAGGGCATCTTCGACGAGTATTTCGCGGCTAACCCGTAGTCGCTCCGGCGTCCCGAGCGGAGCTCCCACCCGCTCGGGACGCCGGCCCCATCCTTGTCGAGTCCACCCTGGAGCCCGACCACACCATGACCGACACGTCCGAGGCGCTGCCCGCCACGCCTCGCTCCCACCGCTCCCGCTGGAGGCTTCGGCCCAGCACCCGCGAGGCGATCTGGGGCTACGTCTACATCGGCCCCTGGCTCATCGGTCTGGCCCTCTTCACCGGCGGCCCGATCCTCGCCTCCCTGGCGATGTCGCTGACGAACTTCGACCTGCTCCACGCCGATGAGACCCGGTTCATCGGCCTGGACAACTACATCCGCTTGACGACCGATCCGCTGGTCGCGACGTCGCTCATCTCGACGTTCAAGTTCGCGCTGATCGTCATCCCGGTGACGATGATCGCGAGCCTGGCCTTCGCGCTGCTCCTGAACCACCCGCGTCTGGCCTTCAAGGGCCCGCTGCGAACCCTGGTCTACATGCCGATCATGATCCCGCTCGTCGCGAGCACGCTGGTCTGGACGGGCTTCCTGAACACGGAGACGGGTTGGTTGAACCAGATCCTCGCGGGGATCGGCCTGCCCCAGCCGAACTGGATCAGCAGCGAGGTCTGGATCTACCCGGCCCTGACCCTGATGGGCCTGTGGGGCATCGGCAACTTCATGATCATCAACATCGCCGGGCTGCAGTCCGTCCCGACCGAGCTGTACGAGGCGGCCCGGATGGATGGCGCCGGCTGGTGGACCCAGCTCCGGCGGGTGACGATCCCGCTGATGTCGCCGGTCCTGCTGTACAACCTGGTCATCGTCCTGATCGCGACATTCCAATACTTCACCCAGGCCTACACGCTGACGAACGGGCGCGGCGACCCCAACAACGCCACCCTGTTCATCAACCTCAACCTGTTCCGTGAAGCGTTCGTCTTCAGCCGGATGGGCTACGGCGCGGCCATCGCCTGGCTCCTGTTCGCCATCGTCCTCCTGCTGACCCTGGCCCTCTTCCTGTTCGCCCGCAAGCGCGTCTACTACGCCGGCGGCGACCGATGACCGAGACCGCCAAGACGGCCGAGCGCGCCTTCTCCGCGCGCAGCCCGATCGCGCGCAGCCATCGGCGGTTCCTGGGCAAGGCGTCGCTGACGATGTTCGCCGTGATCATCATCAGCGCATACCTGCTGCCGCTGCTGTACATGGTCACGACGTCCTTCCAGCAGCCCTCGCAGATCTCGACCCCTGGGGCCCCGTGGTGGCCGGCCAGCCCGGATACCGGCACGTTCGAGGGCGCGGAGTACCCGATCTACACCGTGACGATCGACGGTGTCGAACGCCAGTTGATGCTCATCGAGCCCGGGCGCGAGTCGAGCGTGTTCGTGGACCCGTCCGACCCGACCGCGACCAGGATCGAATGGGAGGGGCGCTGGCGGACCCTGGAACAGTCGTGGACGTTCTCGCCGTTGATCGACAACTACACGACCGTGTGGAACCAGCTGAACTTCCCGAGGCTGTTGAGCAACACGTTCGGGATCGCCGTGCTGAGCACGATCGGCGCCGTCTTCTCGTCGATCCTGGTCGCGTACGGGTTCGCCCGGTTCCGCTTCCCGGGCCGCAACGTCTTCTTCTTCATCCTGCTCGGCACGATCATCCTGCCGAACCAGGTCACGCTCCTGCCCCAGTACGTCATCTTCACCTGGCTGGGCTGGAACGGCACGTGGCTGCCGTTGATCATCCCGCACTTCTTCGCGAATGCGTTCAACGTGTTCCTGCTGCGCCAGTACTTCATGACGATCCCGCGCGACCTCGATGAGGCCGCGATGATCGACGGCGCCGGGCCGTTCCGGATCCTGCGCACGATCATCGTCCCGCAGTCGATCCCGGCCATCACCGCCGTGACCCTGTTCCACTTCTTCTTCGCCTGGAACGACTTCTTCGTGCCGCTGCTCTACCTGGCCAACAAGCCGGAACTCCAGCCGCTGTCCATCGGCATCCAGCAGTACAACGCCCTGTACGCCAGCCAGCCGACCCTGATCCAGGCCTCCGCGGTGCTGGCGATGGCCGTCCCGGTCTTCATCTTCTTCATCGCCCAGCGGGCCTTCATGCGAGGCGTCGTCGTGACCGGGGTCGAGAAGTGAAGCAGGCCGTCGCGGCGCCCGTCATCCCCGAGGTCGCCTGGCGGCGGCCGATGGGCCTTCCCTGCCCCGAGGCGGGCCATCCACGGGTCGGGGGTCCGATGACCGACGACGGATCGTTCGCCGGGATCCCGATCGGCGGACTCGGCACGGGCAGCATCGGGCGGACGCACCGTGGCGACTTCGCCCGCTGGCACCTCGAGGTCGGGCGGCACGTCTACCAGCCGGTCGCGGCCGACGGGTTCTCCGTGTACGTCGGACGGCCCGGCGAGACCGGCACGGCGACCGTGCTGTCGGCGCTTCGCCCGGACGAGCTGACCGAGTGGGGCTGGACCTTGCCCGTCGGTGGCGGGACGTACCACGCCCTGTTCCCGCGAGCGTGGCAGACATTCGAGCCCGACGTCGTGGGCGTCCGACTGACCGGTGAGCAGCTCAGCCCGGTCATCGCCGGCGACCCGACCTCCAGCGCGCTCCCGGTCGGCGTGTTCGAATGGTGGGTCGAGAACCCCACCGCCGAGTCACTGACGGTCGGGCTCATGCTCACGTGGGCGGACCCGCAGGCGGATCCCTCCGGCGTGGCGCCCGGCGGGGCGTGGCACGAGGCGGCGGCAACACACGATGTCGACGGGGTGATCCTCCACGCCCCGGTCGGCGCTGCGTCGGGTCTTCGCGGGACGTTCGCTCTGGCGGCGTCCCGCGAACCCGGCGTCACGATCACGACACGGTCGCGCTTCGATGCCGTCGCGGACACGGAGCTGTGGGACGACTTCGCGGCCGACGGCCGCCTGGAGCCGGCCGACGACCGACGGGCGAGCGACGACGGCGAGCTGATCGGGGCGGCGGTCGCCGCGACCGTCGAGCTGGCACCGGGCGAGCGGCGATCGATCCGGTTCGCCGTCGCCTGGGACCTGCCCATCGTGGAGTTCGGAGCCGGACGGCGCTGGTGGAAGCGGTACACCCGAGATTGGGGCCGGACGGGCGACCGCGCGTTCGATCTCGCGTGCCATGCGCTGGAGCGAACCCCGGCCTGGCGTGCGGCGATCGAGGCCTGGCAGCGACCCGTCCTGGAGTCGACCGATCGGCCGGACTGGTACAAGGCGGCCCTGTTCAACGAGCTGTACTTCCTGGTGGATGGCGGCTCGTTCTGGGAGGCCGGCGAGGTGGGCGGTCCGGCACCCGACCCCGACGACGCCGGGCGCTTCGCCCTGCTCGAGTGCACGGACTACCCGTTCTACGACAGCGTGGATGTCGACTTCTACGCGTCGTTCGCGATCCTGCGCCTCTTCCCAGGGCTGGAGATGCGCGGCATCCGCGACCTCATGGCGTCCGTGCCCGTGGACGACCCGGAGGTCGTGACCATCGAGGCGACGGGGCTACCGGCACCGCGCAAGGTCGGCGGGACGGTCCCGCACGACATCGGTGGGCCCGCGGACGACCCGTTCTATCGCCCCAACTGGTACAAGTTCCAGGACGTCCACGACTGGAAGGACCTGACGCCGAAGGTCGTCCTGCAGGTCTGGCGCGATGCCGTCGCGGCCGGGGGCGGCGAGGGAGTTGGCCGGCCGGACGTGGCGCTGATCGGCGAGTCATGGCCGACCCTGGATGGCCTCATGACCCGCCTGTCCGCGCGAGACCGCGACGACGACGGCCTCCCCGAACACGACGGATTCCCGGATCAGACCTACGACACCTGGCCGATGCATGGCCCGTCGGCATACGGCGGGTCGCTCTGGCTCGGCGCCCTGGCCGCGATGGAGCGGATGGCCGGCGAGCTCGGTGACGCGGAGGCCGCGCAGCGCTGGTCGGGTTGGTTCGAGCGCGGCCAGGTCGCGTTCGATCACCGGCTGTGGCGCCACGACCACTACGCCTACGACGATGGTGGTGCGGCCAGTTCCGACAGCGTCATGGCCGATCAGCTGGCCGGCCAGTGGTATGCCGACGCGACGGGCTTGGGCGACCTGCTCCCGGCCGACCGGGTCGAGGCGGCCCTGCGCACGATCCACCGCCTCAACGTGCGGTCGTTCGCCGGCGGACGGATGGGGGCGGTCAACGGGATGCGTCCCGACGGGACCGTGGATCATTCGAGCGAGCAGTCGGCCGAGGTCTGGGTCGGAACGACCTACGCGCTCGCCGCGTTCATGCTGGGGCGCGGCCTGGTCGACGAGGGCTGGGACACGGCACGCGGCGCGGCCGCGGTCACGTACGAGCGCGGCCTCTGGTTTCGGACCCCCGAGGCGTACGACGAGGCGGGGAACTTCCGCGCGTCGCTGTACGTGCGCCCGCTGGCGATCTGGGCGATCGAGGAGGCGCTGGAGCGTCGGACACGCAGCGGCGCGTAGCCGCCGGGTCCAGGCGACGGGTCAGGCCTCGGCGCGGACCCGCTCCACGAACCGGCCGATCCGGATCAGCGCCTCTTCCAACCGCTCGTACGACGTCGCGTAACACATGCGGACGTGCCCGGCGCCCGACGGCCCGAACGCGTCGCCCGGGACGACCGCGACCTTCTCCTCGGTGAGGAGCCGCTCGGTGAACGCGTCGGCGGTCAGGCCGGTGGAGGTGATCCGCGGGAAGGCGTAGAACGCGCCGCGCGGCTCGAATGTCTCGAGGCCCAGCGCGTTGAGACCGTCGACCAGGAGCCGGCGACGGCGGTCGTACTCGGCGCGCATCCGCTCGACTTCGGCCTCCCCTTCCACGACCGCGACGAGGGCGGCGTCCTGGGCCGATGTGGGCGCGGACATGATCCCGTACTGGTGGACCTTGACCAGGCCCTCCAGGATCGCGGCGGGCGCGGCCACGTACCCGACCCGCCAGCCCGTCATCGCGTAGGCCTTCGAGAAGCCGCCCATGAGGATCGTCCGCTCGCGCATCCCGGGCAACGAGCTCATCGCCCGATGGCGATAGGTCCCGTACGCCAGCCGGTCGTAGATCTCGTCGCTGTAGACGAGCAGGTCGTGCTCCACGGCGATCCGTGCCAGCTCGTCCTGGACGTCGTCCGGCAGCACGGCTCCAGTCGGGTTGCACGGGTAGCCGAGGAAGAGCGCCTTGGTCCGCGGCGTGATGGCCGCCTCCACGGCGGCCGGATCCAGCGCGAAGTCGTCCTCGAAGCGGGTCGCGACGCTGGCCACCTCGCCCCCGGCGAAGACGATGGCCGGGACGTACGCCACGTACGACGGCTCGTGCAGGATGATCTCGTCGCCCGGGTCGCAGGTGGCGCGCAGGGCCAGGTCGACCGCCTCCGAGGCGCCCACGGTGATCAGCAGTTCGGTCGCCGGGTCGTAGTGGACGCCGTACCGGCGCTCCAGGTGCTCGGACAGGGCCTTCCGCAGCTCGAGCGTGCCGAAGTTGCTCGTGTAGTGGGTCCGGCCCTCGCGCAGGCTCTCGACGCCCGCCTCGACGATCATCCGGGGCGTGTCGAAGTCGGGCTCTCCGACGCCGAGACTGATGACGTCGTCCATGGTCGCGAGGATGTCGAAGAACCGCCGGATGCCGGACGGCGGCACGGCCAGCACGCGCTCGGCGAGCGCGCGATCGGCGAGAGGCGGACGCACGGAACGGCGGTCGGTCACCATGACTCCGAGAGCCTACGGCATCCGGCCGCCGTCCAGCGAGCCTCTCGCCCGTGCGGATCCGTCAGCCGACGGTCGCCGTCACGAGTTCCGGCTCCTCGGCGTGCTTGTCGCGGCCGTTCTTCACGGTCGCCATCGGCTCGCCAGTGGTCGCCGCGGCGACGGGGAAGGACGTCGCCGGGCTCCCTGCCCGCTCCCGAGCCAGTCGCTCGGCGCGGGCCTTGATCCCGATCATCTGCTTCTGGAGCATCACGAAGACGCCGAACCCGACGACCGGCATGACGACGTGCGACCCGAAGCCGCTCTCGCCGTACCAGACCCGGAAGCGCTCGATCAGCCGCGTCCGGCCACCCGGCAGCGGCTCCAGGACGAACGCCCAGCTCGCCGAGAACTGCTGCGGGGTCGCGCCCAGGATCGCACCCGATGCCTGGACTCCCGCCGGGACGGACTCGTCCTCGGCGCCGGTCTCGGACGGCGCGGCCTTGGCCTTCGCCTTGGTCGCGGCCTCGGCGGCCGCGGCCTGCGCGGCCACGAGCGCCGTATCCGATCGAAGCACGAGCGAGCGGCCGGGCTCGATGGCGACGACTTCGAAACCACCGCCCGGATGGGTGGGCATGATGTCGCCGACCTTGAGCGTCTGCCACTCCGCGACGATGCCGTCAACGCTCTTGCCGCGCTGGTCGAGCCGGTCATAGCTGTACCAGCCCGCTCGCGCGAAGCCCATCTGGACGAGCCACGGCCAGACATCCTCCGGAGTCGCATCGATCGTGATCCCGCGCGTCTCGCTCGCGACCGGGACGGTCACGACGTCATCGCCGGCCAGGGCTTTCGTCTTCTCGTCGGTCTCGATGCCCCAGGTCAGCCACCAGCGCCGGGCTCGCGAGACCGTGATCCCCAGGATCGTCCCGATGGCCGCACCGGCCACCACGTTGCGCACACGCATGCGTCACCTCCGATCGCATCGTCGCGCGGTGGTGGTCGCGGCAGCCAGTGCCGTGTGACCCGAATCGCGGGCCGTTGCGCCCGGGGCCGGTCCGCATCGGCGCCGGGTCGGCCGCGGGCCGGCCGCAGGGTCGTCAGGCGGCGACGAGTCCGGCCGGCTCCTGGGCTCGCCATGCGGCGTCGGCGGTGATCGCTTCGTAGCCGCGCGAGAGCTCGAAGAGGTTCGCCTCGGACCACGGGGCGCCGATGAACTGGAGGCCGACCGGCAGACCCTCGGACAGGCCGCACGGGATGCTGATGCCGGGCAGGCCGGCCATGTTCACCGGCAGGGTGCACGCGTCGGACAGGTACATCGAGACCGGATCCGCCAGGCGCGCGCCGAAGCGGAACGCGACGGTCGGGCTCGTCGGGGCGACCAGCGCATCGAAGCCCTGCGCCCAGAGCGCATCGAAGTCCGCCTTGATGAGCGTCCGGACCTTCTGCGCCTTCAGGTAGTAGGCGTCGTAGTAGCCGGCCGACAGCGCGTACGTGCCGAGCATGATCCGGCGCTTGACCTCCGCCCCGAAGCCGCGACCGCGCGTCGCGAGGTAGTTGGCCAGGACGTCGCCATCGCCCAGCCGCGGACCGAACCGGATGCCGTCGTAGCGAGCCAGGTTCGCCGACGCCTCGGCCGGCGCGACGATGTAGTAGGTCGCGAGGCCGTAGTCGGTGTGGGGCAGGCTCACCGGCTCGACGATCGCGCCGGCGCCTTCGAGGGCGGCGACGGCTTCGCGGATGCGTGCCTCGACGCCCGCCTCCATCCCCGTCACGAAGTACTCCTTCGGCAGACCGAGGCGCTTGCCCTTGAGCGAGGCGGCGGCCTCGTCGTCGGACGTCGCGAGGGACAGGAACGTGTCCGGGACCGGGGTCGGTGAGGACGTGGAGTCACGGTCATCGCGCCCGGCCACCGCGTGGAGGAGGGTCGCGGCATCGCGGGCGTCCCGCGCGAACGGCCCGATCTGGTCCAGCGACGACGCGAACGCCACGATCCCGTAGCGGCTGACCCGGCCGTAGGTCGGCTTGATCCCGACGATCCCGCACAGCGCGGCCGGCTGACGGATCGAACCGCCGGTGTCCGTGCCGATCGACAGGGGCGTGTGGAACGCCGCCACGGCGGCGGCGGACCCACCGCTGCTCCCGCCCGGGACCCGGTCGAGGTCCCATGGATTGGACGTGGGGCCATAGGCCGAGTGCTCGGTGGACGAGCCCATCGCGAATTCGTCCATGTTCGTCTTCCCGAGGATGACCGCGCCGGCGTCGCGCAGGCGTTCGGTGATATGGGCGTCGTATGGCGCGCGATAGCCCTCGAGGATCTTCGAACCGGCGGTGCACTGGCCGCCCTTGACCGAGACGAGGTCCTTGAGCGCGACCGGGATGCCGACCAGTGGCGGGAGGGCGGCCGCGGCGTCCGGCCCGGCGGTGCGCGCGGCGGCGATCCGCGCGTCGGCGGCATCGGCTTCACCGAGCGCCCGCGCTCGATCGATCGACAGCCAGGCGTTCAGCGCGGGGTTTCCCGCCTCGGCGGCGGCGAGGTGCGCCTCGGTCAGCTCGTGCGACGACACATCGCCGGAGCGGAGCCGCGCGGCCATCTCGTGGGCATGCAGACGGGTCAGCTCGGTCACGTTCGGCTAGCGCTCGTCGAGGATGGACGGGACGACGATGAACTCGCCTTGCCGGGCCGGGGCGTTGGCGAGGACGTCCTCGGCGGACAGCGACGGCCGGACGACGTCGTCGCGCAGGATGTTCTCGAGCTCGATCGTCTGGGCGGTCGGCGGGATGTCGTCGGTCGGCAGCTCGGCCAGGATCGCGTACTGATCCAGGATGTGGTTGAGCTGCCCTTCGAGCAGCGTCAGCTCCTCGTCCGTGAGTCCGAGACGCGCCAGGTGCGCGACGTGCTCGACGTCCGAGCGTGACAGGGTGGCCATGGCTCGATGATAGCCGACGAGGCACCCCGGACTCAGACTCGGGTCGGGCCGACCATCTCGCGGAACCCGTCGGCGAGGCGGAACTCGACGACCCGGTCAAGCAGCCTGGCCGCAGCCTCGGTCAGGGACTCCCCGTCTGCCGTGATCGTTCGATCGCCCGTCGGCGACGCGAGCGAGACGGAGATCCCGACCCGGTCAGGAGTCACTCGATCGAGATCCAGGTCGACGATCGCCAGCCGCGGACCGAGGCGAGGCTGGAGCGCTTCTGCCAGGGACGCGAGGAATCGGTCGTCGGCTTCGGTCACGGTCCTGCTCTCGTACGGTCCACGCACGATAGCACTCGCGAGTTCGCGGGTGGCTAGGATGGGTCGTGATGCCCCGGCCCACCATCCGACCGATGACGCCTGCCGACGTGGATGCCGCGTCCGAGGCCATCCTGCGCCAGGGCTGGGGCGAGCGACGCGCCCAGCTCACCTTCGCCGCGGCGGATCCCGGGTCGCACGCATTCGTGGCGGATCTCGGCGGTGCCGTCGTTGGCACGGGCATCGCGACCATGCACGGGACGTCGGCCTGGATCGGCACGATCTGGGTGGATGAGGCCTCGCGACGGAACGGGCTCGGGATGGCGCTGACGCAGGCGACCATCGATGCGGCCGAGGCAGCCGGGGCGCGGACGCTGCTGCTGGTGGCGACCGACGCGGGTCGTCGCTTGTACGAGAAGATCGGATTCGAGGTCGAGACGACGTATCGGATCCTGGAGGCGCCCGGCCTGATCGGCGTGCCCGATCCTCGGATCCGCGCCTATCGCGACGGGGATCTGTCGGCGATGGCGGCCCTGGACGCTCGCGCCACCGGCGAGGATCGACGCGGGGTGCTGACCGCGTTCACCGGGCCTGCGACCACTCGGTGCCTCGAACGCGTCGACGGATCGCTCGGTGGCTTCGTCGTGCGGGCGCCGTGGGGCGGTGGGGCGACCATCGCCCCCGACATCGAGGATGCCGTGACGATCCTGCAGGCTCGTCGCATCGCCTCGGGGCCGGAGCGCCATGTCCGGGCCGGGCTCCTCGCCGAGAACGAGTCCGGCCTGGAGCGCCTCGCGAGCGACGGCTGGGCGGAGGCCTGGCATGCGCCGCGGATGATCCGGGGCGACGCGCTGGACTGGGATCCGACCGCCATCTGGGGCCAGTTCAACCACGCGATGGGCTGACCTGTCGCCGTCAGCCGCGGCTCCGGTCAGCCACGGGCGCGGACGGCATCGAGCGTTCGGCGGGCCTGGCCGAGATGGACCCGGTCGTGACCACCGATCATCCGGAACATGAGGTCGACGCTCTCTGGGCCACGCTCGCGATGATGGCCGACCCGTGCCCGGTCCGCGGCGGTCGTCTGGGCCCAGAGCGCCAGGTTCGCCGTCCGCAGCGCCTCGAAGAAGGACACGAGCGCCTCGACGTCGCGGTCTTCCTCGTGCAGGCGGTCCACCCACAGGTCCTGGTCGTAGCCCATGATCTCCGGCTCGTCGTGGGCGATGACCCAGCGATAGCGGGCCGCCATGACCAGCTCCGCGTCGACGATGTGGTCGATGCAGCCAAGGACGGACCACTCGCCGGGCTCCGGCCGCGTTCGCAGGTCCGGTCCCGCCTCGGCGATCAGCGCCCGGATGGCCGCGGGCGTCGTGGCCTGCGCCTCGGCCGGGTCGTCGCCGCCAAGCGCATCCAGCAACGACCGCTGGTAGGCCGCTGCCTGCGTGATCTCATCGGGGATCGTCACGGAACCTCCTCACCGGCCAGGAGCCGGCGGAATCCGTCCTCGTCGAGGATGGGGATGCCGAGTTCCTGGGCCTTGGCCAACTTGGAGCCGGCGCTCTCGCCGGCGACGAGGTAATCGGTCTTCTTCGAGACGGAACCACCGGGTTTGCCGCCGGCGGCGCGGATGGCCTCCTCGGCCTCCTGCCGCCCGAAGCCCTCGAGCGTGCCGGTCACCACGACCGTCTTGCCGTCGAGCGGTCCGGCACCCTCCCCCGCCGGACGGACGACCGGCCGCTCCGGCACGACCCCGACGTCGACGAGCTCGCGCAAGACGTCGCGCGTCGCTTCGTCGGTGAACCAACGTCCGAGCGCCGCCGCCACGGATCCACCGATCCCCGACACCTCGGTGATCGCGTCGGGTTCCTCGACAGCGATGCGGCGCAGCTCGGATTCGGCCTTGGTGAACCACGGATCCGGCACGACTGCGCCATCGGGCGGCGGGAAGTCGTCCGGTCGCACGCGGCCGGCCAGCCACGTCGCGAGGTCGATCGCGGTCTGTTCGCCGACCTGCGGCATCCCGAGGCTGTTGAGGACGCGCGCGAACGGCCGGCCGACGCGGGCGCGCTCGATGCGTCCGGCCAGGTTCTCGGCGCTCTTACGAGCGAATCGCTCCAGCGACTCGAAGTCCTCGACCGTCAGGTGGAAGACGTCGGCCCGCGAATGGATCATCCCCCGCTCCAGGAGCTGGCTCAGGACCGCCCAGCCCATGCCCTCGATATCCATCCCGCCGCGACCGACGAAGTGGCCGTACTCCTGCGCGAGCCGCGCCGGGCAACGCGTGTTCGGGCAATAGACCCGGACGGCGCCTTCGTCCTGGACCACCGGTGTGTCGCACACCGGGCAGCGCTCCGGCATGAAGAACTCGCGTTCGTCGCCGGCCCGCCGATCCGCGAACGGCCGGACGACCTCCGGGATGACGTCGCCCGCCTTCTGGAGCACGACCCAGTCGCCGATCCGGATGTCCTTGCGCCGGACCTCGTCCAGATTGTGGAGGGTGGCGCGCGCGACGGTGGACCCCGCCACCTTGGTCGGGCGCAGGTGCGCGACGGGCGTCAGCGTCCCGGTCCGTCCGACGTACGGGACGATGTCCTCCACGAACGACTCGACCTGTTCCGGCGGGAACTTGTAGGCGATGGCCCAGCGCGGCGCGCGGCTGACGATCCCGAGGCGCTCCTGCTGGTCGTAGCGGTCCACCTTGACGACGACGCCGTCGGTCTCGAACGGCAGGGCGTGACGGGCCTCGCGCCACGACTCGGTGAAGGTGATGACACCGTCGATGTCGAGATCCGCCTCGCGATCCGGGTTGACGTTGAAGCCCAGGGCTTCGAGACGGGCGAGTGCGCCGGACTGGGACTCGACCGTCGGGGCATCCTCGAGCAGCTGATACGACCACGACGACAGCTGCCGTGCCGCGGTCACCGCCGGATCCTTCTGGCGCAGCGAGCCCGCGCCACTGTTCCGGGGATTGGCGTAGAGCGGGAGTCCGGCGTCTTCGCGCTCCTCGTTGATGCGCTTGAACTCGGCCTTCGGCATGAAGACCTCGCCGCGGACATCGATCGCCACGGACTCCGGCAGGGACGCGGGGATCGCCTTGATCGTCCGCAGGTTCGCCGTCACGTCCTCGCCCGTCGTGCCGTCGCCGCGGGTGGCGCCCTGGACGAACCGGCCGCGCTCGTAGCGCAGCGTGATGGCGAGCCCATCGATCTTGAGTTCCGCGACGTAGTGCAGGTCGGGGGCCGGTTCGGGGGCCGCGGGCAGGCCCAGGCCCTTGCGCACGCGGGCATCGAACGCGCGCAGCTCGTCGTGGCTGAACGCATTGCCGAGGCTCAGCATCGGCCGGCGGTGGCGGACCTCGCTGAACGTGCCGGACGGGGTGCCCCCGACACGCTGCGTCGGCGACTCCGGGGTCGTCAGCTGCGGGTGCGCCGTCTCGAGCGCCACGAGCCGGCGGAACAGCTGGTCGTACTCGGCGTCGGTCAGCTCCGGGGCGTCCTGCGCGTGGTACAGCTCGTTCGCCCGGTCCACCTCGGCCGCCAGCTGCGCGTGGCGGACGACCGCCTCTTGCGCCGTGAGCGCCGCGGCTTCGGCGACGAGCTCTGGATCGACCGGCGGCAGGGCGATGGTCATGGAGCGAGGGTACCGAACTGCGAGGGATCCGGCCGACCGCGATCGGCTCCACTGATCGAGATCC